>JANRJP010000097.1:0-4291 GCA_033763905.1 Gemmatimonadaceae bacterium | reverse complement strand
GTTGCCAATCCTGGCCTGTGGGGCGCGAGCGGCTCGCCGCCCCGGCCTGATTCCTTTCCGAGATTCCGTATGGCGTTCAGCGCGACGAACATCCGCAAGGGTATGGTGATCGTGTTCGAAAACGATCCCTGCCGCATCGTGGACTTCCGGCACCACACCCCCGGCAACCTGCGGGCGATGGTGCAGACGAAGATGAAGAACCTCCGGACGGGGTCGTCGTTCGAGCACCGCTTCCGTGCGGACGACGCGATCGAGCGCGCGTCGATGGAGACGCACGAGCTGGAGTTCCTGTACCAGGGCGGCGAGACCTACCACTTCATGAACACCGAGAACTTCGACCAGCTGGAGCTGGACGAAGAAGCGCTGGGTGACAATGCGAAGTGGATGCAGCCGGGAATGAAGATCCTGGCCGAGTGGTACGACGGGAAGCCGGTGAGCATCCAGCTGCCGCAGTACCTGGTGCTGGAGATCGTCGACACGGCGCCGGTGATGAAGACGGCGACGAAGACGGCGTCGAGCAAGCCGGCGACGCTTGAGAATGGCGTGACGGTGAACGTGCCCGAGTTCATCTCGCAGGGTGAGAAGATCCGGGTGAACCCGGCGACCGGCGAGTATATGGATCGGGCGAAGGACTGATTCGAGCGATGGGGGGTGCGTCCCCCGGTTGAACTCGCCGACCAGTCCGCTTAGTTTGTGGGTCTCCCGTGGAAGGTCACGGGTTCTGGTGGCTATAGCTCAACTGGTTAGAGCACCGGATTGTGGTTCCGGGGGTTGGGGGTTCAAGTCCCCTTAGCCACCCTCGCTCGGCGGTTAGGTCCGTAGCTCAATTGGTAGAGCACCGGTCTCCAAAACCGGCGGTTGGGGGTTCGATTCCCTCCGGGCCTGTAGAGAAGCGGCGCAGGTTGGCCGACAATCGAAGCAGCAGGTCAGCAGGGTCACGGCGGTATCGTCTAGAGGCCTAGGACATAGCCCTCTCAAGGCTAGAACACGGGTTCGAATCCCGTTACCGCTACTTGGAAGGTGCGTGTGCAGGTGTTGGTGCAGTGGCAGGGCCCCGGTTGGTCACGGGAAACGGCCCCATCGTCTATCGGTTAGGACGCGACCCTTTCAAGGTCGAGAGACGGGTTCGATTCCCGTTGGGGCTACTGGCTCCAGTGTTGGTGCAGTTGCAGGACCGTCTTGGGCTCAAGACGGAGCAGGGCACGGTGGTTCGCTGCCGTGATTGGGGGCGTAGCTCAGTTTGGTTAGAGCACTCGACTGTCACTCGAGAGGTCGCGGGTTCGAGCCCCGTCGCTCCCGCTGTAGGGTAGAAAGGCAGTACCGCAGGTGGTTCGCCCTGGTGGTGAAATTGGTAGACACGCCATCTTGAGGGGGTGGTGCCGAAAGGCATCTCGGTTCGAGTCCGAGCCAGGGCACTCTCGGAGATTGCAGGACGCCACAGTAGCTCAGTGGTAGAGCACTCGATTCGTAATCGAGCGGTCGTGAGTTCAATCCTCACCTGTGGCTCTCAACGCACGGCCCCCGGACTCGTCCGGGGGCCGTTGTCGTTCGTGGCCCGACGGTGCGCCTTGGTTGCCAAGCGCGCCGCCCCTCCACACACTCCTGCGCAATGACCGAGGTCGCGCAGCTTCAGGACCGGCTCAGCCGAGCCGTCGCCCCGCAGTACGAGATCAGTGGCGTGGTGGGTGCCGGCGGCTGCGCGGTGGTCTTTCACGCCCGCGACGCTGCGCTCGACCGCGATGTCGCGATCAAGGCGCTCAAGCCGCAGCTCGACTCGCCGGCGATTCGCGAACGCTTCCGTCGCGAAGGCGCCGCCACCGCCAAGCTCCAGCACCCGAACGTCATTGCCATTCACGGCGTCGGGGAAGGCGACGAGCTCTCGTGGATCGTGATGCCGCTCGTGCGCGGCGAATCGCTGGCGGCGCGCATCGAACGGTCGGGACGGCTGGCGGCGAGCGACGTGGTGCCCCTGCTGCTCGACGTCGCCGACGGGCTCGCCTGTGCGCACGCGGCGGGAATGGTGCACCGCGACGTGAAGCCCGAGAACGTGCTGCTCGACGCCGCGACCGGACGCGCGATTCTCACCGACTTCGGCGTGGCCAAGGCACTGGACGGGATCGACGAATCGCTCACCGCCACGGGCATCGTGCTGGGGACGCCGTCGGCGATGGCGCCGGAGCAGCTCGCCGGCGACGCGCCGGTGGACCTGCGGACGGACGTGTGGGCCTTCGGCGTACTGGCCTACCGCGCGCTCACGGGTGAGCTGCCCTTCTCGGCGCCGAGTGTGACGCAGCTGGTGGGGCGCATCATTGCCGGGACGCCGGCCCCGATCACTGCGGCGGCACCGGACTGCCCGGCGTGGCTCGTCGACGTGGTGATGCGCTGTTTGGCCAAGGACGCGACCGAGCGATACCCCGACGCGGGTGCGGTGGCGACAGCGCTGCGTGACGGGCGCGAGGGGCGTGCGTCGGTGCGCCTGAGTGCGGCCGCGGCCGCGCCAACACCCGCCTCGTGGCCCGCCGCCGCCCGTGGAGCGTGGCGAACGGCGCTGGTCGCGGCGGCGGTCGTTGCGGTGGTCTGGGTCCTCGAGTGGCGACTGGCCGCGGTGCGGATCACGCCGTTCGTGGCGCTGGCGGGCCTGCTCATCGTCGCGCTCGCGGTCGCCGAGCGGTGGACGCGCGCGAATCAGGCGACGGCGCAGGCCGACGCGCCGCCGCCGAGCGCAGGGCGGCGCCATCGCAACGCCATCGCCACCGAGCGGCGCATCGTGTCAGCCATCTTGCTGCAGATGCCGCGCGTGGAGCGCGCGAAGCTGGCGAGCGTGCTGCCGACGATGGACCAAGCGCTCGCCGAGGCTGACCGCCTCTTGGCCCAGCGAGGCGCCTCGCCACGTGACGCGCTCGCCGCACTGGCCGACGGCGCCCGCGCCGTTCGGCTCGGGCTCGAGCAACGGGCTGGTGACCAAGTCGTGCGTGCGGTCGCGTCGCTGAGTGGCGAGACGCGGTCCGCACGCACCGGATGATGCGTCAGCCCAGCTGAGTGCGGCGGTAGCCGAGTGCCACCACGCCCACGCTGAGCAACACGGCGCCGGTAATCCACCAGAGCGACGCCGCGTTCACATCGGCGCCACGCGGGGGCTGCACCGCGTGCTCGGGCACGTGCAGATACCGTCGCGCCCAGGCCGCGAAGGGCTCGCCCGTCTCGCGCGCGTAGCTCTCGGGGAGCGGCAACGACGACTGCCACACGCGCTGGAAGCGCACCGGCCCCAATTCACGCAACAGCGTGGGCAGGAGGTCGGCCGCAAAGATCTGGTGGTCGCCGTTGTACAGCTCGCCGTCCGCGCCGACCTCAGGGAGCACTTCGTAGGTACGCCAGATGGGCAGCCGCAGCACGCCGAACGCGGGGCGCGCGACATCGGGAAGTCGACTGCGTTGCGGCATCATCGCGGCGTCGACGCAGCCCGTGTCGCGACCGCCGATGCACGACAGCAGGGGGGCGGCATCGAATCGCGCCGCACCGCGCCACGGATCCAGCGCGTCGAAGACGCGGAGTGTGGCGGCCACACTGCGCTCCGGAAATCTCTTGGCGCGTTGCACCGGTTCGCGCACGGTCGGGACAAGCCAGCCGGTCGCCGCGATCCACTCGGTGGAGTCGAGCCACGCTCGGATGGCCGTGCCCGGCAATCCGAACGCCGACACGAAGACGCACGGCCCCGCATCGGCCACGTACTGTGCCCGCTGCATCGCGGCCTGATCGTCGCCTGTGAAGCGCACGCGCAGCGACACGACGCAGGCGTCATTCGGTGTCGCCGGCAACGACACGAATCGGGTTGGCACGCCGGGGTAGGCGGTCGCATCAGTTGTCGTGGCGATCAACCCCCCAGCCTCGCGCGCTTCGATGACGATCGGCTGGGCGAACGCGGGCAACTGTCCTGCGGACTGCAGGCCGGCGAGGGCCTCGTCGATCACTCGCGCAGCGCCGGAGGATTCGTCGGTCGGCCGGTGGACCACCGTGCCGTTCGGTGCCGCGCGTCGGGCCTGCTGCCGCCACACCGACGCCGACTCGGCGGCGAGCGCTGCGGCGTACTGGCGCGAGATCGCCGCGGCATCGACATCCGTCGGCATCGCGTCCGGGGCGTCGAACCGAAACTGGACCCCAAGGATCAGGATCACCACGAACGTGGGCAACGCGAGCGTGAGCGCGGCGCCCGCGCCGAGGTCGCGGAGCAGATCCAGCAGCCGCTTCACGAGGGCCTCCGCCGTGTAATGGCGAGCGATGTTCCGAGGAGCAG
>JANRJP010000093.1:0-93647 GCA_033763905.1 Gemmatimonadaceae bacterium | reverse complement strand
CTCGGGCCGCATCATTCAGGACACGGGCACCGGCGGCTCCTGGCCGGTGTCCACCGACCGAATGACCTGGGCGCTCGCCGCGTGGGAGGTGTACGCCGCGACCGGCGACCGGCAGTGGCTCACGCAGGCCTACGAGATTCTGGAGCGTAGCGTGACTGCGGATCGGCACGCGGCGGTGGATGCCGCAACCGGGCTGATGCTCGGCGAGTCGTCCTTCCTCGATTGGCGCGAGCAGAGCTATCCGGCGTGGATGCAGCCAGCGGACATCTATCAGTCGATGGCTGTGGGGACCAACGCGGTGCACGTCGGTGCGTATCGCGTGGGGGGCGAGATGGCGCGCGCGCTCGGCCGAGATGCCACACGCTGGGACGCGTGGCGTGACTCGACGGCGTCAGCGATGAATCGCGACCTCTGGAGTGCCGCAGACGGCCGGTACGCGCAGTTCCGCTACGGCCGGCTGGCGTCGAGTCTGTCGCGACGGTCCGAGACGCTGGGCGCCGCGCTGGCACTGCTGACGGGGGCCGTCCCGCAGGAGCGGCAGCGGGCGTTGGTGGCCAACACGCCCGTCGTGGCCTTTGGGGCACCGACGTTCTGGCCCTACACCGGTGGCGTGCCGTTCTACCACAATGCCACCGTGTGGCCGTTCGTCGCGGCGTTCTGGACCTGGGCGGCGGCCGACGCGCGCCACACCGCAGCGGTGGAGCACGGGCTGGCCGCCTTGGCGCGAGCGCCCGCGCTCTTTCTGACCAACAAGGAGAACCTCGTCGCGGAAACGGGGCATTTCGAAGGCACGGCGCTCAACTCCGATCGACAGCTGTGGAGCGTCGCGGGCACGCTCGCCGCGCAGCTGCGCGTGCTGTTCGGGCTGCGCCTCGAACGCGACGGCCTGCGCTTTGCCCCGATGGTTCCGCCCGCGTACGCCGGGGATCGCACCTTGCGTGGACTGCGGTGGCGCGGCGCGACGCTGGAGGTGGTCGTGCGCGGGAGCGGCGACGGGGTTCGACGCCTGCTGCTCGACGGCGTGCCGCTACCGACGGCGGTCATCCCATCGTCGCTGACCGGCGCGCATCGCGTCGAGGTCGAGCTCGACGGCCGCTGGCCGGCGTCGTCAGTCACGACGGTCGCCGATGTCGTGGCGCCAGCGACGCCCGGGCTCACCCGCGCCGGTGGAGCGCTCCGGTGGCGAGCCGTCGAAGGGGCGGCGCGCTACGTCGTACACCGGGGCGGACGCCCGGTGGACACGCTGAGCCGTGCCGCGCGGCAGTATCGGCTGCCCGCGACGCCGCGCGCCGAGGAGTGGCAGCTCGAGGCGGTGTCGGCCGATGGCGTGGCTTCGTTCTTGAGTGAGCCTGTGCGCACCGTGGCCGCCGCCGCCGTGATCACGGCAAAGCCGGACAGTGCGCGTGAGCGCGCGTATAGCGGGTTCAGCGGGACCGGCTATCTCACGCTCGCGGCGCACAAGGGCAACACGGCGCGCGTGTCGCTCCGTGTCCCGTCGGCTGGCACCTATGCGCTCGAGGTGCGGTACGCGAATGGGAACGGACCGATCAACACCGAAGACAAGACGGCCCTGCGCACCGTGCGGGTCGATGGGCGGGATGTCGGCGTGGTGGTGATGCCGCAGCGTGGCGGCGGCGCGTGGTCGCAGTGGGGCTGGTCGAATCGCCTGCTGCTACGGCTCGTCCCCGGCGTGCACGTCGTGGAGCTGCGCTATGACGCACTCGACCGCAATATGCACGGCGTCATCAACGACGCCCTGCTGGATCTCGTTCGGTTGACGCGCATCGAATAGACTTCGGGGTCCCTATCGGAGACCCCTTCGTGTTCCTGCGAGTCGCTTCCCGCGTGGCGGTGATGGCCGGCGCGGCGTGGTTGGCCACCGCCAGCGCCGCCGCCGCTCAGACGGCCCCCTCGATTCCCCACGAGCGCTTCGTGCTGCCCAACGGGCTCGAGGTCCTCTTGCATCAGGACCGCTCGACACCGGTCGTCGCGGTCAACGTCTACTACAAGGTCGGGTCCGGTGACGAGAAGCCCGGCCGCACCGGCTTCGCGCACCTCTTCGAGCACGTGATGTTCATGGGCTCGCAGCACGTGCCGGTTGGCAAGTTCGACCAGTGGCTGGAAGCCGCCGGTGGCAACAACAACGGTACGACCAATCAGGATCGCACCAACTACTTCGAGTGGATGCCCTCGAATGCGCTGCCGCTGGCGCTGTGGCTCGAAGCCGACCGCATGGGCTACCTGTTGCCGACGATGGATCAAGCCAAGCTCGATCTGCAGCGCGATGTCGTGAAGAACGAGCGCCGCCAGTCCTACGACAATCAACCGTACGGCCGCGCCTACGAGACCATTCTCGCCGCGATGTATCCGCCCACGCATCCGTACTCGTGGCCAACGATCGGCTCGATGGCGGATCTCTCGGCCGCGAAGCTCGACGACGTCAAGGATTTCTTCCGCACCTACTACGCACCGAACAACGCGCTGCTTTCCGTGGCGGGCGACTTCGATGTCGACAGCGCGAAGACGATGATCACCTCGCTCTTCGGCGGCATTCCGCGCGGCCCCGAGATGCCGGCGCGGCCGTCGCCGGCGCCGATCACCGCCGCGCGCGACACCTTTCTGACGCTGGAAGATCGGGTCCAGTTGCCGCGACTGTATGTCGCCTGGCACACGGTGAAGGGCTATCACAGCGACGACGCGGCGCTCGATGTGCTCGGCACCATTCTCGGACAGGGCAAGACGTCGCGCCTCTACGAGCGGCTCGTGTATCGCGAGCAGGTGGCGCAGTCGGTCTCGGCGTATCAGGGAGGGCAGCGGCTCGCCGGGATGTTCCAGGTCAGCATTACGCCTCGCCCGGGGCAGCGCCCCGCCGCGATGGCCAAGGCCCTTGACGAGGAACTCAAGCGCATCGTCGACGCCGGCGTCACCGAACGCGAGGTGCAACGCGCGATTGCGATGATGGAGACCTCCGCGTTGGATCGCGTGTCCGGTGTGCTCGGCAAGGCGGATCAGCTCAACGCGTACCTCTACGAGACCGGTGACGCCGGATTCCTCGCCAAGGACCTCGCCCGCTACCGCGCGGTGACGGCGGCCGATGTCCAGCGCGTCGCCCGCGCGTATCTCCTCAAGCCCCGACTCACCTTGACCGTCGTGCCGCAGGGCAAGACCGAGCTCGCTGTCACGGGGGTGACCCAGTGATGCGCCACATCCTCGCTCGGCTCGCCGTCGGCGTCGTCGCCGCGGCCGCGCCGCTCGCGGCGCAGTATCCCACGCAACCGCCGACGTTGGGCCCGCTGCGGGCGCTCACGCTGCCGCCCACCGTGGTGCGCACGCTGCCCAACGGGCTCACGCTGTGGGTCGTCGAGCAGCACGAACTGCCGCTGGTCGATGTGCGCCTGGTGGTCCGCGCCGGCCCGGAAGTCGACCCGCAGGCGAAGCTCGGTCTCGCCACCCTGACCGCGAACCTGCTCGACGAAGGCACGACCACGCGCTCCGCGCTAGAACTCGCGGACGCGACGCAATTGCTCGGCGCGTCGCTCTTCACCACCTCGTCGTTCGAGTCCTCGACGGTCGGCCTGCACGTACCGGCAGCGAGACTCGACAGCGCGTTGGCGCTGATGGCCGATGTACTGCTGCGCCCAGCGTTCAGCGACACCGAACTCGAGCGGCAGCGCACGAACCGCTTGACCGAACTGCTGCAGTCGAAGGATCGCGGGCCGGTCATTGCGTCGCGGCTGGTGGCACGAATGATCTTCGGTCCGACCCATCCATATGGCCGTCCCGTCGACGGCACCGAAGCGACGACGAAGGCCATTACGCGCGCCGACGTCGTGGCCTTTCACGATACCTGGTACCGGCCCAACAACGCCACGATGATCATCGTCGGCGATATCACGCCCGATGACGCCGAGCGTCGCGTGGCGGCGCTCTTCGGGACCTGGCAGAAGAAGGCGGTACCCACGCGTCGGCCGCCCGCGGCACCGGCGGCGCAGCCAACCACGATCACGCTCGTGGACAAGCCGGGCGCCCCGCAGGCCAGCTTCCGCATCGGCGGCGTTGGGCTCGCCAGGCGCTCGGCGGATGCCTTCGCGGTACAGGTGATGAACACCACGTTGGGTGGAAGCTTCACGAGCCGCCTCAACGACAACCTCCGGGAGAAGAAGGGCTATACCTACGGCGCCGGCTCGAGCTTCGCGCAGCGTCGTGGCGCGGGGCCCTGGCTCGCGAACGCCGAGATCGTCTCGGGGAAGAGCGACTCCGCACTGGTGGAGTTTCTCAAGGAGCTCAGCGCGATTCGGGAGCGGCTGACCGACGCCGAGCTGACCAAGACGAAGGACTACCTGCAGCGCCAACTGGCCGGGGACTTCGAGACCACCGGCGACATCGCGGGGCAGTTGGTGCCGCTGGCGACCTATGGCCTGCCGCTCACGTATTGGAATCGCTACTCGGCGAACATTGGCGGTGTCACCGCCGCCGACGTGCAGCGCGCGGCACGGACCTACATCGATCCGACCAAACTGACGATCGTGATCGTGGGTGATCGGGCCACGCTCGAGCCGATGCTCGCGGCGCTCAAGGTGGGGCCCATCGTCGTCCGCGACGCGGACGGGAACCCGGTGAACTAACGCTTGGGCTTGAGGTCGGTGACGCCGCCGGATACGACGAACGCCATCGCGTCGGCGCCATCGACATCGACCCGTGTCACGTCGGTCGCAGGGTAGAACAGCACGCGACCTGCCACCGAGTACGAAAACGGCAGGTAGACCGCCACGAAACCGTCGAGGCCCAAGGCGTCGACGGTTTCGTGCGTAATGAAGCCCAGCGCCTTGGCCGAGGCGTGCGCCGACACCGGCACCAGCACCGGCACGGTGAATCGCCGCTTGTCACCGACGAAGGCCTCGAACAGATCCTTGATGCTCGTGTAGAGCAGGCGGACGAGAGGCAGGCGCTCGAAGAGCCGATCGAGCAACTCGACGCCGCGCGTCGTGATGACGTTCGATGCCAAGGCGCCGAACAGCGTGATGCCGCCCAGGGTGATCGCCAGGCCGGCACCGGGCCACTCGAGCCCCAACCAGCCGTCCACCGTGCGGAACGCCCACACGACGATCCACACCGTCACCCCGAGTGGCGCGGCGACGGCGAGCCCGTTGAAGAACCAGGTCGCGAGGCGGCTGATCATCAGGAGTGCACCACGCCGCGGGGCACGCGGCGCGGCGCCGACCTCAGCCCTGCTTCCGGATGCGCTTCACGTTCGCGCCCCAGTTGTCCTGCGGGTGGCCGCAGCGCGTCTTGTCGCGGTAGATGTCCACCAGCACCCAGCCCTTGGGCGTCGGCGTCGCGGCGCACACATCGATCATCGCGCCCGACGGCTGCGACTCGTACTTCTCGATCGCCCAGACGTTGTAGGTGTTGAGCACCGCTGGGTTCTCGCCGCCGCACGACTTCGGGTCCTTCACGTCGTCCACCAGAATCCAGCCGGTCGGGATCGTCCCGCCGCGGCAAATCAGCTGGCGCTCGCCCTTCGAGACCGGCGTCGCCGGCGAGGCATCGCGCGATGAGACCACGGTGGACTTCTGCTGCTGCGCCGCCGCGGGCGACGACAGGGCCACTGCCGCGAGGAAGGCGATCGGAAAGGCGAGACGGGAGACGAAGCGGGCCATCGGAGACCTCGAAAGTGGGAACGACCGGGGACGACAGAACTCTGCACGACATCGTGACAACGCACCACCCCGGGAGCCGTTTTCGCGGGGGGCTGGCATCGCTACGTTTCCCCGCTATGAGCACCCCAACCGCCGAACGCCGCAAGATCGAGGCGCCGACCCTCCCCGCGTGGTCCGTCGAGCGCTCCCGCGCCCTCTACAACATCGAAGGCTGGGGCGTCGGCTATTTCGACGTGAACGAGCGCGGACACGTCGTCGTCCGCTCGCACGTCGGCGATGCCGCCCGCGAAGTCGATCTCTACGACCTCGCCAACGACCTGCAGGCGCAGGGCACGGGGCTGCCCGTTCTGCTCCGCTTCTCGGACATCCTCGCGTCGCGTATTCACCAGCTCGACGAAAGCTTCGAAGCGGCCATCCGGGAGTTCGAGTACACCGGCTCCTACACCTCGGTCTACCCGATCAAGGTCAATCAGCAGCGCCACGTGGTCGAAGAGATCGTCCAATTCGGCCGCGACAAGGGGGTCGGCTTGGAATGCGGGTCCAAGCCGGAGCTGCAGATCGTCCTCGGGCTGGTCGAGAACTCCGAGCACCTCATCATCTGCAACGGCTACAAGGACGAGGAATTCCTGCGGCTGGCACTGATGGGGCAGAAGCTCGGCCACAAGGTGTTCATCGTCATCGAGCAGCTGAGCGAACTCGACACGCTGCTGCAGGTCGCTCGCGAACTGGACGTGCGTCCCAACGCGGGCGTGCGCATCAAGCTCGCCTCGGAAGGCTCGGGCCGTTGGGCGCAGAGCGGCGGCGAGAAGTCGAAGTTCGGCCTCACGACGGCGCAACTCGTCCGCCTGCTCGACAAGCTGCGCGCCGAGAACGCGACCGACATCCTGAAGCTGATCCATTTTCATATCGGGTCGCAGGTCACCGACATCCGCTTCATCAAGTCGGCACTGCAGGAGATCACCCGATTCTACGTCGAGATGCGCGCCGCCGGCTGCGACATCACGCACGTCGACGTCGGGGGCGGGCTGGGGGTCGACTACGACGGCACCGCCAGCACCAATCAGGCGAGCATCAACTACACGCTGGCCGAGTACGCCCGCGACGTGGTCTACGCCATTGCCGACGCCTGCCGCGAGCACGAACTGCCGATGCCGCACATCGTCAGCGAGTCGGGGCGCGCGCTGACCGCGCACCACGCGCTGCTGTTGATCAACGTCATCGACGTCGAGCGGCAGGACGCCTGGGACATCCCCGAGCTGACCGAAGACGATCACAGCGTGTTGCACGAGATGGTCGCCGATCTCAAGGCGGTCAACAAGCGACGCGCGCGCGAGATCTTCCACGATGCGCAGTACGCCAAGGAGAAGGCGCGCACGCTGTTCGGCGCCGGCGTGCTCTCGCTCCGCGGCCTGGCGATCGCCGAACAGCTCTACCTCGCGACCATCAACGCGGTCGCGAAGATCGTCGATGCCGACCGCAAGAAGTTCGCCGACATCACCGACGCCGTCGACGACACGCTGGTCGACCGCTACTTCTGCAACTTCTCGCTTTTCCAGTCGCTCCCCGACAACTGGGCGATCGATCAGCAGTTCCCGATTATGCCGATCCACCGCCTCGACGAGGAACCCACCCGTCGCGGCACCCTGCAGGACGTCACCTGCGATTCCGACGGTAAGATCGACCGCTTCATCGGTGACAAGCCGGCGCTCGAACTGCATCCGATTCGCGAAGGGGAACCCTACGTGCTCGGCGTGTTCCTCACCGGCGCGTACCAGGAAATTCTCGGCGACCTGCACAACCTCTTCGGTGACACGCACGCGGTGCACGTGCGGCTCCGCGACAACGGCGCCTACGAGATCACCGACCTCGTCCGCGGCGACACGGTGAGCGAAGTGCTCGACTACGTCGAGTTCCGCTCCGCCGATCTGCTCGCGACGTTCCGCCGGAAGGTGCAGAGCTGCACGACGATCACCCGGGCCGAGGCCAATACCTTCATCGCCGACTACGTCGCCGGGCTCGAAGGCTACACCTATCTCGAAGGCGAGGAAACGCCGACGTGATCGTGGCCGCGACGGCGGCGGTTGCGGCGGCAGCGGGAGGGGCAGGGGGATTCGAAGAGCTCCTCGTCACGCTCGTTGCGGTCATTGCGGCGACCAAGCTGTTCGGCGAAGTCGCCCAGCGCCTGGGCCAGCCGGCGGTCCTCGGCGAGTTGATCGCCGGCATCGTGCTGGGCGGTTCGGCGCTGGCACTGCTCGACCCGGGCAACCCGGTCGTGCACGCGATGAGCGAGCTCGGCGTGTTGCTGCTGTTGTTCACCATCGGACTGCACACCGACCTCGCGTCCCTGACCAAGGTCGGTGCCGCCGCGAGCACGGTGGGGCTCGTGGGCGTGATCCTGCCGTTCGTCGGTGGCTACGCGGTGGGACGCGCCTTCGGTCTCGAGCAGATCCCCGCGTTGGTGGGCGGCGCCGCGCTGACCGCCACGAGCATCGGCATCTCGGCGCGCGTGCTCTCGGACCTCGGTCGGCTCGACACGCCCGAGGGCCAAGTGACGCTCGGTGCCGCCGTGCTCGACGACATCGTCGGGCTCATCATTCTGGCGGTCATCTCCGGACTTGTCGCCGGCTCCGGCGTCGATGCGCTGGGCGTCGTGCGCATCGGCGCGGTGGCGATTGGATTCGTCGTTGCGGCGCTGGTGATTGGCGGCGTGTTGATCAAGCCGTATCTCCGGGCGATTTCGCGGATCAAGCTCACCGGTGCACTGGGCTTGCTCACCTTGGCCGTGGCCTTTGGGTTGGCCCACCTCGCCGCCAAGGCGGGTTCGGCGATGATCGTCGGCGCGTTTGCGGCCGGCGTGATCCTGCATCCCACGCGGCAGCGGGAAGAGATCGAACACTTCGCGACGAACCTCGGACACTTCTTCGTCCCGATTTTCTTCGCGAGCGTCGGTGCGGCGGTCGATCTGCGCGCCTTGGCAGATCCGAGTGCGCTGGCGTTCGGCGGCGCCCTGTTGCTCGTTGGCGTCGTGGGGAAGGTGCTGGCCGGCTACGCGCCCTGGTGGTTCCGTGGCGACAAGTTGCTGATCGGCGTCGCGATGGTCCCGCGGGGCGAAGTCGGCTTGATCTTCGCGCAGATGGGCTTGGCCTCTGGCGCCATCGCGGCGGGCGAGTTCGGCGCGATTATGCTGATGGTGCTCGGCACGACGTTCGTCACGCCACCGCTCTTGGGCGCTTTGGCCCGGAAACGACCGATGCCGCCGGACCGGCTGGCACAGCCCGGCGACGGCGGCATCGATGACCTGGTGGCCGGCGAGCGCTGAGCTCGCCGGAGCAGCTCAGAGCGCGGACGCGACCGCGTCCCAGTGCACGACGTTCCAGAACGCGGCGAGGTAGTCGGCGCGGCGGTTCTGGTACTTGAGGTAGTACGCGTGCTCCCACACATCCACGCCGAGGAGCGCGTGCTTGCCTTCCATCGCCGGGTTGTCCTGATTCGGCGTGCTGAGAATGGCGAGCTTGGCGTCGTCCTTGACGAGCCAGGCCCAGCCTGAGCCGAAGCGGGTCATACCGGCCTGCTGGAACTGCTCCTTGAACGTCGCGAAGCTGCCGAACGACGCCGTGATCGCGTCGGCCAGCTTGCCCGTGGGCTCACCGCCGCCCTTGGGCGACATCCACTGCCAGAACATCGAGTGGTTCCAGTGCCCGCCGCCGTTGTTGCGCACCGCACCGCGCACGGCTTCCGGCACCTGCGCGATCTTCGTGCAGAGTTCGTCCAGCGACCAGCTCGCCAGCTCCGGCGCCTTCTCGATCGCCGCGTTCAGGTTGGTGACGTACGCCTGATGATGCTTCCCGTGATGGATCTGCATCGTCTGGGCGTCGATATGCGGCTCCAGCGCCTCGGGGGCGTAGGGCAGGGCCGGCAACGTGTGCGCCATTGGAGTTGCTCCAGGTAGAACGGTGAAGTGATGAAAACCTGCCTGCAAACCGGAACGTGTCAGCTCGCCGACGCGGCCGCGCGACGACGTTCCTTGTACCACTCCCACAGGATGGGAAGGATCGAAATGAACACGATGACGATCGCCAGCTTATCCACCTGCTTGTCGAGCCCCGGAATCACGCTGCCGAGCCAGTAGCCGAGCAGCAGCATACTCCAGATCCACGCAAGCCCGCCGGTCACGTTGTAGAAGACGAACGAGCGGTACTGCATCTGCGCCGCACCGGCGACGACCGGGGCGAAGGTCCGAATGATCGGCACGAAGCGAGCGAGGACGATCGTCTTGCCGCCGTGCTTCTCGTAGAAGGCGTGCGCCGTCTTGAGATGCTTCTGGTTGAAGAGGAACGAGTCCGTCTTCGTGAAGAGGCGCGGGCCGAGGGTGCGGCCGATCGTGTAGCTGATCGTGTCGCCGACGATGGCGGCCACCGAGCAGAGCAGGCCGAGCCACCAGACGTTGAGGCCGAAGGACGGCTGCGCCGCGACGAGGCCGGCGGTCACCAGCAGCGAGTCGCCAGGCAGGAAGAAGAACAGCGTCCCCGTCTCGACGAAGATGATGGCCGTGACGCCGACGTAGCCGGCCCACTGCACGAGCGCCGGCAGGTCGCGGAGCTTGTCGAAGAGTTCGCGAAGAAGATCGAGCATCGTGCGCGAAAGCTAATCGGGCGTTCCAGCGCGGCAGGGCAACGCATCGGTCACGGTGCCTCGACCGACCGGGGCGTGCTACTTTCGTGCCGTGTCGATTCTCGATCGCGTGCGCATCGTCCTGCTGGAGCCGCAGGACCCCGTGAACATCGCCGGTACGGTCCGGGCGATGAAGAATATGGGCGTGTCCGATCTGCGGTTGGTGAAGCCCTGTCCGTACGATCCGTATCGGTTGGAAGGCATCGCGCACGGCACGCGGGACATCATCGATGCGATTCGGGTGCACGATACGCTCGACGAGGCGATCGCCGATTGCGTGCGGGTGGCCGCGTTCATCGGGAAGCCGCGCGCGGCGAAGTGGCCGTTGCGGACCCCGCGGGCGGCGGCGGAGCTCTTGATTGAAGACGCAGAAGTGGCACCGGTCGCCCTGCTTTTCGGGCGCGAGGACTGGGGGCTGCCGAACGAGGCGATCGACCGGGCGTCGCTCGCGGTCACGATCCCGACGACGGAGCACGCCTCGCTGAACGTGGCGCAGGCGGTGCTGGTGGGGCTGTACGAACTGCATCTCCTGGCTGGGGACGCCACGCGTGCGCCGAAGCGGCCGCGGAAGGACGCCCCACCCGCCAGCCACGAGGCGTACGAGCGGCTCTTCGCCGATGCGCTGCGCGCCCTGCAGACGATCGACTTCCTGAAGACCCGGAATCCCGACCACGTGATGCGGTCGGTGCGGTCGTTCGCATTCCGTACTTCACCGGACGCGCGGGAGATCGAACTGCTGCGGGCGATGGTGATCGAAGTGGTGCGATCGTTCGATCGGCAGCATCGGGAACTGACGGGCCAGCCCCTGCATTCGCCCCGAGGTTCCGGTAGGGACTCGGACTGACGGACCACGTGCGGTGTGCGCGCCGCACGAAGCATTAACGCAGGGCTCCCTTGATTCCGTGTCTTTACGGGGAGAAATTTCGCGTCTTAGTCGTTTGCCCCTTGTGAAAAATTTCACAAGCCCCGCGCCCTTAAGGGCGGGCTCACCACACCCTCCGCGATGATTGTGAGCTGGAAGCACGTAGCGGTTGCGTTCACTGCCCTCTCTCTGGCATTCGCCGCGGCACCCGCCGCCGCGCAGGACGCAACACCCGACACCACGACCAAGCTGGACGCCAAGCACGGCCCCTGGGGATACTCGGGCGCCTCGTCCAAGCAGGGCTACGCCCCTGAGCAGCCCATCAACTTTCCGCACCCGGTTCACGTGCAGAAGGCCAAGATGAACTGCCAGTACTGCCACTTCGCGGCGAACAAGTCGCCCGATCCGGGGATGCCGGCGGTGGGCACCTGTATGGGTTGCCATCAGGTCGTGAAGACGCAGAGCCCCGAGATCCAGAAGCTCGCGAAGTACTGGGCCGACAAGAAGCCGGTGCCGTGGGTCCGCATCCACAAGATCCCGGACTACGTCCAGTTCCCGCATATGCGCCACATCAAGACGGGCGTCACCTGCCAGACCTGCCACGGGCAGGTGCAGAAGATGGAGCGCGTCTATCAGTACAGCTCGCTCAACATGGGCTGGTGCGTCAGCTGCCACGTCAATGGCTATGACCCGGCCAAGGGCGAAATCGCCTCCGGCTACTCCAAGGACGGCAAGGGCGGCTTCAGCCTCGCGTCGAATCCGGCGCCGGCCTCGAAGAGCCTCTTCGGCAAGGTGATGGGCTCCGTGGTCCGTGAAGCCCACGCGCAGGAAACCGCAGCGGCTCCCGCTTCCGCGGCGTCGTCCTCGCTCAAGAAGGCGCGCTATGACTGCGCCGTCTGCCACTACTGAGTCGCCCTATGAGCACTGACACGACGACGCGCGGCGTGGACCGCCGCCGATTCCTCAAGGTCCTGGGCGCCACCGGCGCCACCACGACCATCGTAGGGTGCGACACCGACGGCATTCAGCGTCTGGTGCCCTACCTCCAGAACCCGGACCAGACCGTTCCGGGTGTTTCGACGTACTACGCCACGACCTGCCGCGAGTGCGCCGCCGCCTGTGGTCTCATCGCCGAGACTCGCGACGGCCGCGTCATCAAGGTCGAAGGCAATCCGAATCACCCGGTGAACCAGGGCGCGGTCTGCGCGCGTGGTCAGTCGGGCGTGCAGGGCCTCTACAATCCGGATCGCTTCCGCGGCCCGATGGTCCGCGAGGGCGGCGCGCTCAAGCCGATCTCGTGGGACAAGGCGCTCGAGCTGCTCGGGCAGAAGCTCGGCGAAGCGCGTTCGAAGGGGGTCGCGAAGGACGCGATCTTTTTCAATCAGCACGAGGCGGGCTCCTTCCCGGCGTTCCTCGACCAGTGGCTCGCGAACTTCGGGATGCCGGCGCACCTGAGCGTCGATCTCGATGCCGAACTCCCGGTCATCGCCGGCAACAAGGCGGCGTACGGCGCCGCCTGGCCGGCGCTCGACTTCGGCGCAGCCTCGCTCGTGCTCTCGTTCTCGGCCGACTTCCTCGACACCTGGGGCCAGGTCGTCCCGCAGCAGCTCGGTTGGGCCGACGCCCGTGCCAAGCTCGAAGGCGCCCCGCGCCACGTCTATATCGGGCCGCGTCGCTCGCTCACCGGCCTCAACGCCGATGAGTGGATCCCGGCCAGCCCGGGCAGCGAGCTCGAGATCGCCCGCTTCCTCCGCGGCGCCATCTCGGCGGACGAGGCCGCCAAGTCCGCTGGCGTGAAGCCGGCGCAGCTCGAGCGCCTCAAGAAGGACGTCGCCAAGGCGGGCCGTGGGCTACTGGCGATTGCCGGCGCCACCACGCCGAACGCGACCGACATCGCGATCGCGGTCGCCGAGTTGAACAAGGCGGCCGGTTCGGTGGGCAACACGATCAAGCCGTCCGAGAGCATCGGCAACTACGATCGCCTCGCGACGTTCTCCGACATCCGCGCCGCCGTTGAGAAGATGGCCGCCGGCTCGGTGCCGCTCGTCTTCGTCCGCGGCACGAACCTGGCCTACGCGCTGCCGACGGCGCTCAAGGCCGCCGACGCGCTCGGCAAGGTGGCCTTCAAGGTCGCCTTCACCAACGTGCCGGACGAGACCGCGATGCTCGCGGATCTCATCCTCCCTGACCACCACGGCCTCGAGTCGTGGGGTGACGCCGATGCGCCGGGTGGCAAGATCGCCCTGCAGCAGCCGGCGATGGAGCCGGTGTTCGACACGCGCGCGACGGCCGATGTGCTGATCACGCTTGCGAAGGCGGACGTTGGCAACGCCTCGAAGTATCCGGCCGAGAATTACCGCGCGTGGTTGACCGCGCGCCTCCCCGGTGGTGCGTCGGCGATGGTCGCCGCGCTCCCGAACGGCATCGCGACGGGCAGCACGCTCAAGAGCGCCGCGCCCGCGCACGCCGCCCCGAAGGCGGCGCCGGCGCTCGGCGAATCGCAGGGCGAGTTCTTCGTCCACGTGTATCCCTCGGCGCTGCTCGGTGCCGACGGTCGTGGCGCGAACAAGCCGTGGCTGCAGGAACTCCCGGACCCCGTCTCGAAGGTGGCCTGGCAGTCGTGGGTGGAAATCCATCCGCTGACCGCCCGCAAGCTTGGTCTGCGTGAGCACGACGTGGTCGAAGTGAAGACGGCGCAGGGCAGCATTCAGGCGCCGGTCTGGCCGTACCTCGGCGTGCGCGAAGACGTCGTGGCGATCGCGACCGGCCGCGGACACACGGGCTATGGGCGCTACGCCCAGAACGTCGGTGTGAACGCGATGGCGTTGCTGCCGGTGGCGGAAGAAGGCAAGTCGGGTGGCTTGGTCTTCACCGCGACGAAGGGCTCGGTGTCGAAGGTCGGCCGTCAGGAAGAACTGGTGACGACCGAAGGGTCGGCCCGTCAGCACGACCGCGGCATCGGTCAGGCCGTCACGGTCGCCGAACTCTCGAAGCTCAAGGGCCGGGTGTGGCGCGACGAGCCGAAGGAGAAGTACGCCGAGAACAACCCGGTCGAGCATCACGGCGCGGAAGGCGGTGAGCACGGCGCGGATGCCGCGGCCGAAGGGGATCACGGGGCGGCGCTCGCGCCGGCCTTGGGCGCCTTCGCCGGCAAGCACGGCATCGCGGGCAACCCCGACCCGCGCTTCGAGCGCGGCCTCAAGTCGCCGGTGGCGGCGGACGCGCAGGGTGAACTCGCGCCGACCGGTGCGAAGGGCAAGGACCAGGGGCTGTATGACCCGAACAACGTCCTGAACCCCGACGACCCGACCGATCTCGTCCCGATGGCCAAGCGCCGTTGGGCGATGACGATCGACCTGGCCAAGTGCACGGGCTGCTCGGCCTGCGTCACGGCCTGCTACTCCGAAAACAACATCCCGACCGTCGGCGCGCCGTGGCAGGGTCGCACGCTGCTCTCCGGCGCGGTGGACGCCCGTCCGGGTGCCAACATCCTCAAGGGCCGCGAAATGGCCTGGATCCGTCTCGAGCGCTACTTCGAGGGCGGTGAGGACGGCTCGAGCGATTTCGACACGCGCTTCGTGCCGATGATGTGTCAGCACTGCGGCAACGCGCCGTGCGAGCCGGTCTGCCCGGTGTACGCGACGTACCACTCGCCGGACGGCCTGAACGTCCAGGTCTACAACCGCTGCGTGGGCACGCGTTACTGCTCGAACAACTGCCCGTACAAGGTCCGCTACTTCAACTGGTTCGGCTTCGGTGAACCCGATCGCCGCCAGTATGCCTTCCCCGAGCCGCTCAACTGGCAGCTCAACCCGGACGTCACCGTCCGCGGCAAGGGCGTGATGGAGAAGTGCACGTTCTGCGTGCAGCGCATCCGCGAGGCCGAAAACCGCTCGCAGGTCGAAGGGACGGCGCTCCAGGGCGACTCGTTCACGACCGCCTGCGCGCAGGCCTGTCCGTCCCGCGCCATCGTCTTCGGTGACGCCGCCGACACCAGCTGGACGGTGTCGAAGCTGGTCGAAGACAAGCGCGCGTACCACGTCTTCGAGGAACTCAACACCTTCACGGCGGTGGTCTACTTGAAGAAGGTCAACCATATCGGCGACGGGCAGATCAATCCGTCGTCGTCGGGAGGGGCGCACTAATGGCCACGCTCGCACAGCCCGTGAAGGGCCCGATGCGTCCGAACATCGCCTCGGCTGACATCCAGCTGCCGGCCGTCAAGAGCTTCGAGCAGGTCGACGACGAAATTGCCGCAACGCTCGGCCCTTCCAAGGGCTGGCTGATGGGGCTTGGCTTGTCGATCGTGGCGATGCTGGTGGGTGCCGGTGCCTGGACCTACCAGATCTACGCCGGCCTCGGCAACGCGGGCTACACGCCGCCGGTGATGTGGGGTGTGTACATCATCACCTTCGTGTTCTGGGTCGGTATCGGTCACGCGGGGACGCTGATCTCGGCGATTCTGTATCTGTTCCGCGCTGGCTTCCGCACGACGATCTACCGCGTGTCCGAAGCGATGACGGTGTTCGCCGTGATGACCGCGGGCTTGTTCCCGATCATTCACATCGGGCGCCCGTGGAAGTTCTTCTGGCTGATTCCGTATCCGAACTGGCGCCTGCTGTGGCCGAACTTCAAGTCGCCGCTGGTGTGGGACGTCTTCGCGATCTCGACCTACCTGACGATCTCGACGACCTTCCTCTACATCGGTCTGATTCCCGACATCGCGGTGCTCCGTGACCGCGAGAAGAATCCGACGCGTCGCCTGATTCTGAGCATCCTGTCGCTCGGCTGGCGCAACACCGATGTCGAGTGGCGCCACTTCACCCGCGCGTATCTGTTCCTCGCGGCCTTCTCGACGCCGCTGGTGCTCTCGGTGCACTCGGTCGTGTCGTTCGACTTCGCGATGGCGCTGACGCCGGGCTGGCACGCGACGATCTTCCCGCCGTACTTCGTGGCCGGCGCGATCTTTTCGGGCTTCGCGATGGTGTGGACGATCGCGATCCCGATGCGCAAGTGGTGGCGGCTCGAGCACTACATCACGTTGAACCACCTCGACGCGACGGCGAAGGTCGTGCTGTTCACGTCGCTGGTCGTCGGGACCGCGTACCTGATCGAGTTCTTCATCGCCTGGTACTCGGGCGTCGAAGTCGAGCAGAGCTACTTCTGGAACCGCGTGTTCGGTCAGTGGTGGTGGAGCGCCTGGATCATGCTGATCTGCAATATGGCGCTGCCGATGTCGCTGTGGTCGCAGAAGCTGCGGCGCAATCCGACCTGGCTCTTCATCCTCTCGATCTTCATCAACATCGGGATGTGGTATGAGCGCTTCGTGATCGTCGTGCCGTCGCTCTCGCACGAGTTCGAGCCCTGGCAGTGGACGGCCTATCTGCCGAGCTGGGTGGACGTGGCGTTCATCATCGGCTCGTTCGGCTGGTTCTTCATGTGGTTCCTGCTCTTCGTCCGGCAGTTGCCGGTGATGGCGATCATCGAAGTCAAGGAAATCGTTCCGGCTCGTCGCAAGCACGCGGCGGTTGGTCACGGAGGAGCCCACTAATGGCCTTCGGTATCGTTGCGAACTTCCGCGAACTCGACACGACGATTGACGCGATCAAGGCGCTCAAGTCGTCGTCGGTCGGCAAGTTCACTGTCTACTCCCCGACGATTCACCACGAGCTCGAGGACGCGATCGACGCCCCGATCTCGAAGGTGCGTCGCTTCACCCTCGTCGGCGGCCTGCTCGGTGTGAGCTTCGGCTACTGGGTCGCCGTCTGGACGTCGGAGTACTGGCCGCTGGTCGTCGGTGGCAAGACGATCGCGAGCTGGATCCCCTACACGATCATCGGCTTCGAAATGATGGTGATGGTGGGGGCGCTCTCGACGGTGTTCGGGATGTTCATTCTCAACGGGATTCCGCGCATCGTCGTGGATCCCGCCTATCGCGCGCCGTTCTCGAACGGCGATTACGGCATCCACGTGGATTGCGCCCCCGACAAGGAGAGCGCGGCAATGGAACTGCTCAAGAAGGCCGGGGCGACGGAGGTGCAGCGTGCTCGCTAAGCGTCTGCTCCGTGCGTCGGCGATGGTGGTGTTGACATCGTCGCTGACCGCCTGCGACTGGTTCACGACCTTCCGCCACCAGCCGCGGCTCGAGCCGTGGGAGAATATGACGATCTCCCCGGACACGAACGCCAAGCTCTACTGGCAGGACGGGGACGGCCTGGTGCTGACCCGTTCGATGGATGAAGACAGCGTCAACCTGCATTTCCGCGGCAACCCCACCGAGTCGGTACCGGTCACGGGCACGTACCTGGCGTCGTGGCAGGTGTCGTACACGGCGCTGCCGGGCGTGATCGACTCGATCGGCGCGGTCGTCAAGAACCCGCAGGCGCCGACGAAGGAATCGCTCGAGCTCGGTCGCAAGTACTACCAGATCAACTGCGCCGTCTGTCACGGCGACAACGGGATGGGTGCGCAGACGCTGGTGGCGCAGTACGGCCTCGCGTTCCCGATCGCGACCGATATGACCAAGCAGCGCTCCGACGGCTACATCTACGGGATGATCCGGAACGGGCGCGGCCTGATGCCGAGCTACAACCGCATCGAAGAAGAAGATCGCTGGCACGTGGTGAACTACGTGCGCGGGCTGCAGGGGATGTATCAGGTGGAGCAGGGGCCGGTGGGCTTCCCGGGGCAGACTGGCGATGCGTTGCCGGGCGCCACGGAGATGGCGCCGACCCGTCCGTCGCCGTTCGTCAAGCCGTCGCAGTTCACGGGTGTGGACGTTCGCGGCGCTGTCGGCGGTGATGCCGCGGCGGCTGCCGGCGCAGCTAAGGAGAAGAACTAATGAGTGGCGGTCACGGTCACGGCCACGTGCCGACGCGCGAAGAGCTCACCAAGCTCATCGTCGACAAGCCGATCCCGTCGTCCTACAAGACGATTGCGCTGGTGTTGGCGGCGCTCGGTTTCGGTCTCTTCATCTTCGGCGCGGCCACCGGTGAGAACCGGGCGTGGCAGGCGTTCCAGATGAACTGGATGTACTTCTCGATCCTCGCCGCAGCCGGCGTGACGTTCAGCGCCGTACAGCGCATCGTCACCGCGCGCTGGTCGCGGCCGGCGATCCGGTTTATGGAAGGCCACGCCGCCTTCCTGCCGTTCTCGTTCGTGCTGCTGCTGGTGATGCTGTTCTTCGGCCTCGACCACGTCTTCCCGTGGGCGACGACGCCCCCGACGGTGCCGGAGAAGGCGCTGTATCTGGCCAAGAGCTTCCTGATTCCGCGCGACATCATTGCGTTCGGTCTCATCACGCTCTTCGGCGTCTGGTTCGTCTACAACAGCGTCCGTCTCGACGTCGCGATTCTGCCCGAGCACGGGTCCTCGTGGGCCGCGGGCATCCGCGCCAAGATGCGCGCGGGCTTCGGCGACGAGCGACGCGAACTGCACACCCAGCACTCGCTGCAGGGCAAGGTCGCGGTGGCGGTCATCATGTGCTTCGGCGTCTTCATGCCGATCCTGGCGTGGGACCTGTCGATGTCGGCCGACGTCCACTTCCAGTCCACGATGTACGGCTGGCAGGTGTTCTTCGGCGGCTGGCTCAACAACATGATGCTCTTCGCCCTGCTCGTCCGCTGGTGGAAGCAGCACCTGAACGACACGCACGACATCATCGGGCAGAACGTGCTGCACGACATCGGCAAGCTCTGCTTCGCGTTCACCGCGTTCTGGGGCTACATCACGTTCTCGCAGTTCCTCGTGATCTGGTTCGGCAACTGGTATGAAGAGACCCACTTCTTCAACCTGCGCCTCTCGGGTCCGTGGAAGCAGATGACGGTGTCGATCGCCTTCCTGACCTTCGGTGCGCCGTTCCTCGGCCTCCTGGGCAAGGCGCCGAAGCTCTTCACGCCGACGATGGTACTCTTCGCCACGACGTCGCTGCTCGGCATCTGGTTGCAGCGCTACATCGAGATCTATCCCTCGATCTACGGTGAGATCGACCACCTTCCGTTCGGGATGTGGGAAATCGGCATCGGGCTGGGCTTCTTGGGTCTCCACGCCTGGTCGTATATGCAGTTCATGGATGCCTTCCCGAAGATGCGCGTCTTTATGATGACGTCGAAGTTCCGCGACGAAGTGCAGGTCCCGGTCGACGCCAAGACGATGGAGCCGCTGCCGGCGCACGAGTAATCGGTGGCTGCAGACACGACGAGGGGCGCTCCGGTTCACGCCGGGGCGCCCTTCTGATTTGAGAAGAGCGGAACGGGAGTACACGGAGGAACGGAGGTCCTCCGAGTGCCTCCGTTCCTCCGTGTCCTCCTCTCCCGCTCTTTTTTTCACCCGCACCTCGCTAGATTCACGCGCATCAGGGGCCGTAGCTCAGCTGGGAGAGCACCTGCTTTGCAAGCAGGGGGTCAGGGGTTCGATCCCCCTCGGCTCCATCTTGAGGAAAGTGAAACCGCTCGCCGTCACACGGCGGGCGGTTTTGTTTCTCTTTACAGGCTGGTGTTCAAGGTCTAGGCGGGCAGGTCCGATACGTAAGGTATCCCCTGACCCGACCCGACCGATGACGTATCCGATACGGTCCCTGACGCTGCTTGCTCTGTGCGTAGTCACCGGAGCCTGCGTTACCCCAGCAGCTCGCGTCGCCCGAAACGCCGCGCCGTCGCCGAGCGCTCGACGCGGTGATCGCCCTGCGGCCTCAACCGCCAGCACGGCCAAGGCGACCCAGGAAGCGATCGACGATGAGCCCCTCATCACCGACCGCCCCGACTTCACCGAGAGCCCGGCGGTTGTGGCTCGCGGCCGGATTCAGCTCGAGGCTGGCGAAACGTTCGGACGCGAGGATGGCAGCCACTACCTGAGCCTCGGCGAGGCGCTCTTTCGCGTCGGGCTCAACCAACGGCTCGAACTGCGCGTCGCGGCCAACTCGTACGGACTCATTCGCGAGCAGGATGTGATTGGGACGGGCTTCGAGGACGCGAGTCTCGGCGTGAAGTTCGCGATCACCGACGCCGCCCGCGGCTGGCGTCCGCAGATGGCCGTGATCGGCGCCGTGTCGTTGCCCACGGGCGCGCGCGCAATGTCCTCACAGCGCACGCTACCCGAAGTGAAGTTCATCTCGGCCTGGGAGCTGAGCGATCGCGTTGGCTTTGCGACGAACCTGAACTGGGCCCGCGCCTCCCGAGATGGTCTGCAGCACAACGAGTACTCCGCTAGCGGATCCGTGGCCTACGCGCTGACCGAGCGGCTTGGGCTCTACGCCGAGGCCTTCGCCTTTCGTGAGCGAATGCAGCAGCTCGTCAAGCGGGACTACGTCAACGGTGGTGTCACCGTGCTGCTGACCAACGATCTGCAACTGGATATCCGCGCTGGCCGCGGTCCGTCCCCGAGTCGCGGTGACTTCTTCACCGGGCTCGGACTCTCCCATCGCTGGTAGCCGACAATGAAGGCCGAAATCAGTCTCCGCGTACGGCTTATGGTGATGGTCGGCGTCGGCGCGGTGGGGACACTGCTCGTCGGCCTGGCCGGCTCCTACGGCTTCCAACAGGCGCATCGCACGGCGGCCGCCATCACGCGCGTCGGCTTGGCGCAGCGGGCCCAGATGGATGCCGATATGATGCACGATGCCATCCGGGGCGACGTGCTGGCCGCGGGCAACGCCAGTCTGCGTCAGAACCTCGATGGCATCGCCGCGGCCGAGCGTGAGTTGGCCGAGCACGCCGCGCGCTTCCGTCGCAGCCTCGACGCCGTGGACTCGTTGGCCCCGACCGGCATCGCCGACGAACTCGCTGCGATGCGACCGGCCGTGGACGCCTACATCACATCGGCGGAGGAGGCCATCGCGGCGTCGCGCACCCCCGGGCTGGCGGCCGATGTCAAGCTCGGGGCGTTCACCGAACAGTTCAGTGCGCTCGAAGAGAAGGGTGAAGCCTTCGGTGACGCGATTGGCGCGCTGGCCATCGCCGAGTCGTCTCGAGCGGAGACCTTCTTCCGCACGCTGCAATGGATCGGGCTTGCGCTCATCCTGCTCACCGTGCTCGCGGGCTTGTGGCTCGGCTGGCGTGCCGCACGCCGCATCGAGGAAGCGATGACGCTCATTCGCGGACGGGTCGAGTCGCTGGCGAACAAGTGCATCGCGTCACTGCGCTCGGGGCTGTCCGGTTTGGCGGAGGGAAATCTCGACACCGAAATGGTGACCGGCACCGAGTTGCTGCACCTGCCAGGCAATGACGAACTCGCGCAATTGGCATCTCAGGTCGACCAGATCGTCCTCAACACGCAGGCCACCGTCAAGGACTTTGAGCGATCGCGCGCGGCGGTTCAATTGGTGTTGAGTGACATCCGGTCACTCACCGGTGCGGCGCGCGTCGGCGATCTCGGTCGCCGAGCGGAAGCGGCGGCGCACGCGGGAGCCTATGGCGATGTGGTGTCGGGGGTGAATCAGACCATCGACGCGATTGTCGAGCCCATTCAAGCGGCGTTGGTGACCCTCGAGGCGGTGGCCGCGCGGGATCTGACCGCCCGCGTGCAGGGCGACTGGCGCGGTGACCACGCTCGGATTGCGCAGGCCTGCGATCGTGCCGCGCAGTCCCTGGGAGACGCGTTGCGGGCGTTGCGCACCGAAACCGTCGCGTCCTCGTCGGCCGCGTCGGAGATCTCGGAGGCGGCCGCGTCGCTGGCCGACACGTCGGCGTCGCAAGCGGCGCGCATCGAAGAGGTCTCGGCTGCCGTGCAGGAGACGGCGGCACAATCGCGCCTCGTCGCCGACCGTGCGGCTGCCGCCCGCGATGTCGCCTTCACGGCACAGACGCGCACGCAGCAGGGCGTGGTGGCGATGGAGCAGTTGGCAGGCGCCGTGGACCGCATCCGAACGACCAGCGAATCCACGGGGCGCATTGTGCGCACGATCGACGAGATCGCGTTCCAGACGAATCTCCTCGCGCTCAACGCGGCGGTCGAAGCGGCGCGGGCAGGAGATGCCGGACGAGGCTTCGCCGTAGTTGCCGACGAAGTGCGGACCTTGGCCCAGCGTGCCGCCGAGGCAGCGAAGCAGACGTCCGAACTGATCGACACGAGCGTGTCGTCCGCCAAGGAAGGTGCCGCGCTCGCCGCTGACGCCGTCAGCCGCTTCCGAGAGATCGGATCCGGGGTGGAGCAGGTGGCGGCGGTCGTGGATGAAATTGCGGCCGCCAGCGCCGAGCAGGCTCAGGGCGTGGAGTCGGTCACCAACGCGCTGGAGGCGGTGTCCGAACTCACGCAGCGGGTCGCGGCGTCGAGTGAGGAGTCTGCTGCCGCCGCCAAGGAGCTCGAAGCTGCTGCTGCGCGGTCGCGCAGTCGGGTCGACGAGTTCACACTCGAAGGTGGAGGGGGGCTGCGGCGCGCAGCCTGACCTCACCGACCAAACGAAGACATACCAACAGATCTTGATTTATCAAGATTTGTTGGTATGTTTTCGTTATGACAGCAACGCTCGCCCCTGACGGACTCGACCCGGCCGCCGTCGCCGCCCGTCGATTCCACGCCCTCTCCGACCCGACCCGCCTGCTGATTCTCGAGCGGCTCCGGGCTGGGGAGCAGTGCGTCTGTGATCTCACCTCGGCACTCGAAGCCGCACAGTCGCGCCTGTCGTTTCACCTCAAGGTGCTTAAGGACGCCGGGTTGGTCCTGGATCGCCGAGAGGGACGCTGGGTGCACTATCGCCTCGACGCCGATGTGCTGACCGCCACGCGCGCGGCGCTCGATGCGTTGCTCACGCCGACCGACCGGCCGGCGACCCAGTGGTTTTCCTGTTGTACCTGAGGCATCAATGACGACAACGCCTGACGCACTCGACACGATTCGCTCGCAGGTGCGGGCGAACTACGCCCAGTCAGCCCTCCGCGTGCTGGAGGGCGCTGGCGCCGCCTCCTGCGCGCCGGGCTCCGGCTGCTGCAGCGACACGACGCTCGAACTGCGTGATCCGATCACGCGCAATCTCTACGACGCGGTCACCACCGCCTCGCTCCCCGAGCAGGCGGTGCTGGCCTCGCTGGGCTGCGGCAATCCCACCGCGTTGGCCGAACTGCGAGCCGGCGAGACCGTGCTCGACCTCGGTTCCGGTGGCGGGATCGACGTGTTGCTGTCGGCCCGTCGCGTGGGGCCCACGGGGCGCGCGATCGGCCTGGATATGACGGATGAAATGCTCGCGGTGGCGCGGCACAACGCGGCGCAGGCCGGCGCGACGAACGTCGAGTTCCTCAAGGGACACATCGAGTCGATTCCGCTGCCCGACGCGAGTGTCGACGTCATCATCTCCAATTGCGTCGTGAATCTGAGCGGTGACAAGCCGCGCGTGCTCGCCGAAGCCTTCCGCGTCCTGAAGCCGGGCGGACGCTTCGCGGTGTCCGACGTGGTGCTGCAGCAGCCGCTGCCCGAGGCCGCGCGCGAGAGTCTCGCGCTCTGGGTGGGTTGCGTCGCGGGCGCGCTCACGATCGACGAGTTCCGCACCCTCCTGACCGAGGCGGGATTCCTCGACGCCGACATCGAGCCTACCCGCGTCTACGATGCGAGCGATGCACGGGAACTGCTGGCCGCGGCGGGGCTCGATGCGGATGCCCTGGTCCGCGCGCTCGACGGGCAGGTCCTGAGCGCCTTCGTGCGCGGGAGGAAGCCGCAGTGAGTCTTCGCGTCTTGCGCGTCGCTACCGACGCGGATCGCAGCGCCGTCGAGGAACTCCTGCGCGCGAACGCGCTGCCCGTGGACGGGCTCGACCGCGCGTGGCCCAACCTCGTGGTCGCTTCCGACGGCGGGGTACTCGTGGGCGCGGCCGGCTTTGAGCGCTACGGCTCGGCGGCGCTGCTGCGCAGCGTCGTCGTGCACGAGCAGGCCCGGCGCAGCGGCCTCGGCGAGGCGATGGTTCGTGATCGCATCGGGGCGGCCGTCGCGAGCGGTGTCGAAGATCTGGTGTTGTTGACGACCACCGCCGCGCCGTTTTTCGCCCGCTTGGGCTTTGAGGAACGCACGCGCGACGACGTGCCGGCGGCGGTGCGGGCCTCGGTGGAGTTCACGACCGCCTGTCCCGACACCGCCACCGTGATGCACCGGGATCTCCGCGTACCGTCCGCGCCGTGGCGTGTGCTGGTGCTCTGTACCGGGAACAGCGCGCGGAGCCAGATCGGCGAAGCGCTGCTGGCGGTCCGCGGGGCGGGGCGGTTCGCCGCCGCCAGTGCCGGCTCACGCCCGGCCGCGCGCGTGAACCCGTACGCCATCGAGACGCTCGCTGCGCACGGGATTGCCTGGGAAGGTCGCGAACCGAAGACACTCGATGCCGTCGAGGGAGTGGCGTATGACCTCGTGATCACAGTCTGCGACAACGCCAAGGAGGCCTGCCCCTACTATCCCGGAGCGCGGGCGATGGTGCATTGGGGGCTCCCGGACCCGGCGGACGAGACCGAGCCGGCCGCCGCGCGTGCCGCGTTCGCGTGGACCTACGACGCGATTGCCCGGCGGGTGGACGCCCTGCGGGCCCTGCCCGTCGAGCGGCTCGCGCCTGCGGAGCTCAAGGAACTGGCGGGCCGCATCCACTCGTTGGCGACCGAGTAGTTTTCTCGCACGGTTCCGTCTCTGACTCTGCTTCCTCTCCAATGCCTGCCACGCTTCCTACGATCACGATCGGCACGCGCCCGGCCGTGGGCACCACGGCCCCGGACTTCACGCTGACCAACACCGCCGGACAGGAGGTCACCCTCTCGTCCTTCCGTGGCACCTCCAACGTGCTGATCGCCTTCTTCCCGATGGCGTTCACCAGCGTGTGCACCACCGAGCTGTGCTCGTTCGGTGACGACTACGATGCCTTCGCCAGCAAGGACGTGGTCGTCCTGCCGATCAGCGTCGACGCGATTCCGTCGCTCAAGGAATTCAAGAAGCAGTACGCGATGAAGGTCGAGCTGCTCAGCGACTTCAAGCGGCAGGCGGCGGCGGCGTACGATGTGCTGTTCGCCGACACGTTCTTCGCCAATCGCTCCTACTTCCTCGTCGACAAGCAGGGCATCGTCCGCTGGGCGCACGTCGAGGAGACGCCGGGCCAGCGCCGCGAGAACGCGGAGATTCTCGCGGCGATCGCGCAGCTCGGCTGACCGCTCAGGTCGTCCGGATCTCGATGGTCCGGGCGACCGACGGCTCCCGCTTCGGGAGCGTGATCGTCAACACGCCGTGCGAGAACGTCGCGTCGATCTTCGACGTGTCGACGGCATCCGGGAGGCGGAACTGCCGACGGAAGTCGCCGTAGGCGCGCTCGGCGATGTGCACGGATTCGCCCTCGACCTGGCCAGGCGCCGGGCGGTTGCCCTTGACCGTCAAGGCGCCGGGCTCGGCCGTGACCTGCACCTGCTCCGGCGAGACACCCGGCAGCTCCAGTTCCACGATGTAACGGTCCTTGCTCTCGCGAGCGGAGACCGCCGGCGCGAAGGTGCCGTTCCGATGAGCCGACGTCGGCATCGGGGAGAACACGGCGTCGAAGAGCTGGTCAAAGCTGGTCCCGCGATAGCGCGTCGGACGGGCAAAACGATACGACATATGGTCCTCGAAGTGAGACGTGGGGCGGGCGGCGACACGGCCGCTCGCACGTTCCGGTATCGCATCGGCAATGCCACCCGGGGTGCGTCACCGAGGCCGATCCGCCGGTCGATTTGGCGGGCCTGCTGTCGTCTCGGCAAGCTCGCCGCCAAGGACAATGGACGCGCCCCCCGATTGCCCCTACGTTCCTAGCACATCCGAGAGGAAGACTTGGGAATCACCGAACAGGGCGCCGGACAAGACGGACTGGATACCGCAGCGGGAGCCCTCGGCGTCATCGCTGAGGCGGCGTTGCGGCTTGCCCGCTCGCCGTCCCTCGATGACACCGTGCCGGGGACCCTGGCCTTCGTTCGCGAGGTCCTGGGCGCGTCGGAAGTCGCGCTGTGGCTCGAGCACGTCGATGGCTGGCGCCTGCATACCGGTGAGGGTGATCTCCGCGTGTCGGCCGATGCGCTGCAGCAGATGCTCATCGACGGTCCGCCGACGGGTACGCAGCTCGCGCCGTTGGCGGTCGTGGGCCGTCGCTTGGGCGCTTTGCTCGTCCGCGAGGCCCGGGAGCCGATCGATGCCGAGCGCATCGTGCTCACGCTCGCCACCGTCCTGGCCCCGCTCGTCGCCCACGCGCAGCACGCGACCGAACTCGAAGCGCAGGTCGCCGCCCGCACGCGCGAGATCGAGGACGAGCGACGGTTCACAGAAAAGATCATCGACTCGCTCCCGGTGGGGCTCTACGTCGTCGACCACGAGTACCGGATTCGCGCCTGGAACCGCAAGCGCGAGACCGGGATGCAGGGCGTCAGCCGCGAAGAGGCGATCGGGCGAACGATCTTCGAGATTCTCCACCGCCAACCGGGCGACCTGCTCCGACGCGAGTTCGAGGAAGTCTTCCGCACCGGGCGCATCCAGCAGTTCCAGATGGAGTCCACCGCCACCGGTGACACGCGGACCTTTCGCATCAGCAAGATCCCGATGCGGCTCTCGGACAGCGGCGTCACCCACGTCATCACCATCGGCGAAGACGTCACCGACTGGAAGGAAGCCGAGAAGCGCTTTATGCAGGGCGAGAAGCTCGCCGCGATCGGTCAGTTGGCGGCTGGCGTGATGCACGAGATCAACAATCCGCTGGCGACGATCGCCGCGTGCGCCGAAAGCCTGCAACTCAAGCTCGGTGATCTCAAGAACGACGGGTGGCCGCTCAAGCCGGACCACACCGATATGCTCCAGATCATCGACAACGAAGTGCACCGCTGCAAGCGCATCGTCGATGGCTTGCTCGACTTCTCGCGGCCAAAGACGGTCTCGAAGGAACTGGTGCACGTCAACGACGTCGTCGAGCAGACGCTCTTCCTGCTCAAGCATCACGTGCGCTTCAAGAAGCTGCACGTGGCCACGCATCTGGATCCCGAACTGACGACGCTGGTCTACGCCAACCGCGAGCAGCTCGTGCAGGTCGTGATGGCGCTGATGCTCAACGCCGTCGATGCGGTGGCCGACCAGGGCACGGTGATCGTGCGCACGCGTCACGGTCGTGCCCAGTCCGAAGCCGTGATCGTCGAGGTGGTGGACGACGGCGTCGGCATCGCACGAAGCGAGCAGGACAAGATCTTCGAGCCGTTCTACACGACCAAGGCGCCGGGGCGAGGGACCGGCCTCGGGCTGTCGATCTGCTACGGGATCATTCACGATCACCAGGGTCGGATCGAAGTGGATTCCACGCCCGGTCGCGGCAGCACGTTCCGCGTGATTCTGCCGGCCTCGGAGGGCGTATGAGCGATCAGCCGCGGATCCGCGTCCTGCTGGCCGAAGATGAGCGCGCGCTCGGCACGATTCTGAGCGACTACCTGACGCAGCGTGGCCATCACGTGGTGCACGTCACCGATGGTCGCGCGGCGCTCGACGCCCTGGCCACGCAGGCCTTTGATGTGGCGCTGCTCGACATCGTGATGCCCGAGATGGACGGGCTCACCGTGCTCCGCGCGCTCCGCGAGAGCGCCGAGCCGCCGGAAGCCATCATCATCACCGGCAACGGCACGATCGACACGGCCATTACCGCGCTCAAGCTCGGGGCCTACGACTATATGTCGAAGCCCTACCGGATGCTCGAGATCGAGATGCAGGTGAAGCGGGCCTGGGAGAAGCGCGAACTGCTCCGGCAGAACTCGCTGCTCACCGACCGCTTGGCGCGGGCCGATCGGGTGACCGAGGTGCGCACCAGCGACCCGCGGATGCGCGAGGTGCTGTCGATGGTCGAGCAGCTGGCGCCGACCGCGTCGCCGGTGCTGATCACCGGCGAGCGTGGCACGGGACGCCATCTGATCGCCGAGGCGATGCATCGGCTGTCGCCGCGCGCGTCGCGCGCCTTCACCGTGGTGTCCTGCGGGGAAGGGGATCCGGCGGCCTTCGAGGCGGAACTCTTCGGCGTCGAAGGGCCCGGGTCGGCGTGGCCGAGTGGCGCTCGTCCGGGTCGACTCGAGACGGCGCACGGCGGCACTGTCTTCCTCGACAATGTCGAGCAGATGGATCTGCGCTCGCAGGGGCGCCTGCTTCGCCTGTTGGAAGACGGTGCGGTGATTCGCGTGGGCGGGACGCGGCGCCTCGACGTCGATGTGCGCATCCTCGCGGCGACAAGCAACGGCAGCGGGACCGGGCTGATCGACGCGGTGGAGCGGCGAACCTTCCGCAGTGACCTGTCGTACCGGCTCGGCGCGTTCTCGATCGCGCTGCCGGCGCTGCGCGATCGGCCCGGTGACATCGTCGACCTCGCACAGCATTTCCTGGCGCTCTATGGCGGGCCGCGACTGCGCTTCTCGGAGGCCGCGATCGCCGCGATGCAGCAATACGCCTGGCCGGGCAACGTGACCGAACTCCGGACGGTGATCGAACGCGCGGCCCTGCTCGCGACGGCCCCGGTCGTGGAGGCGCACACGCTCGGCGTGGTGCCCGTGCTCCAGGATGCGGCGCTGCCGGATGACGCGGCGCTTTCGCTCACCGATCTCGAGCGGCGGCACATTCACGACGTGCTGCGGCGCGAAGGCTGGCACCAGGGGCGCGCGTCGGCCGTGCTCGGGATCTCGGCCAAGACGCTCTATCGCAAGATTCGCGAGTACGGGCTCGAACGCCCCTCCGGTGGCCGATGAAGGTCCTCGTCATCGAGGATGATCCGACCGTCGGCGCCTTTCTCAAGCGGGGCCTCGAGGAGCAACGGTTCGGCGTCGATCTCGTGACCGATGGAGAGACGGGCGAGTCCCTCGCCGCATCGGGCGCCTACGACGTCGTCGTGCTCGATATGCGGCTACCCGGCAAGTCGGGCTTCGATGTGTTGCGCGGCTTGCGCGGACGCGGCGTCGATCGTCCCGTGCTCGTGCTCACTGCGCAGGATGCGGTCGACGCCAAGGTCAATGCGCTGCGCGCGGGGGCCGATGACTACGTCACCAAGCCCTTCGCCTTCGAAGAACTGCTCGCCCGTCTCGAAGCGGTGGCGCGACGTCCACGGACGCTCGCCCGGCCCAAGTTGGCCATCGCCGATTTGGAACTCGACTCCGATGCGCGCGAAGTGCGGCGGGCTGGCGAGCTGATCGAGCTGACGCCCAAAGAGTACGCGGTGCTCGAGTATCTGATGCGCCACGCGGGCAAGGTGATGAGTCGCACGCTGATCACCGAGTATGCCTGGGGGTACCACTTCGATCCCGGGACGAACATCGTCGACGTCGTGATCACCCATCTGCGCAAGAAGATCGACGCCCGGCACGAGCGGAAGCTCATCACGACCGTTCGCGGCGTCGGCTACGTCCTGAAAGGCTGATGCGGACGCTACGCGCCCGCCTCGCGGTCGCGGTGACCCTGCTGATCGGCGTCACCCTGCTCGTCTTCACGAGCCTGCTCGCGGCCGTCCGCCGCGAGCAGGCGACGATCGCCCTGCAGCGACAGGTACTCGACGAAGCCGACCTCGCGGTCCGGCTCATCGGCAAGGCCAACGAGTTGCCCGCCGACGGCGACACCGTGCGCGCCTCGGCGGTCGCGCTCCTGCGCAGCACGCTCGAAGGCTTTCCCGGCTGGCTGGTGGTGCTCGACGATTCGGGTCGCGCCCGCTACGCCAGTTTTGCGGTGCGCCAGCTCGGACAGGACGACCTGGCGCAGCTGCTGCAGGCGTCGCTGGCCCTCTCCGAGACGCGGCCGGCCGTGAAGGTCCGCCTGTCCGACGAGCAGCTGCTGATCGTGGCCCGCGAAGTGCCACGATCGGGTAACGGGCAATCGCGGCGCGTCGTCGCGGGGGCATCCACGCGCCCACTCGATCTGTTCCCGCCGGAGTTGCTGCGGCCGATCATCCTGCTGGTGCCGATCGTGCTGCTCATCGCGGCGTTTGCGGCCTGGCTGATGACCGGACGCACGCTCGCACCGATCGAACGTCTCCGCGCCGACGCCGAAGCGATCACCGACGGCCGATCACTGCATCGGCGTCTGCACGTGCCCGATGGGACCGATCCCGCCGAAGATGAGCTCGCGCGGCTGTCGGTGACGCTCAATCAGATGATCGAGCGGCTCGAAACGTCGTTCGCCGCGCTGCGACGCTTCACCGCCGATGCGAGCCACGAGCTCAAGACGCCGCTCACCGTCTTGCGCGCCGATATCGAACGCGCGATGTCCGTGTCCGGCGCACCGGCGGAGCAGCTCGTGCCGCTCGAGGAGGCGCTGGCCGAGAGTGCGCGAATGGCGGATCTCGTCGATGGCCTGCTCACGCTTGCGCGGGCGGACGAAGGGCGCTTCGACCTCGTGCGCGAGCCGGTACCGCTCGAAGCACTCGTCCGCGACGTGTACGAGACCGCGCTGATTCTCGGGGAAGATGCCGGGCTCACGGTCGAGTTGCCGATCATCGAGGACGGCGTCGTGCTCGGCGACGCGCAGCGCATGCGGCAGCTGATGCTCAACCTGGTCACGAACGCGATCAAGTACACGCCGCGCGGCGGGACGGTGACGCTGACGCTCTCGCGCCGACTCGATGGCATCGCGTTCACGGTGAAGGACACCGGCATCGGCATCGCGGCGGCCGACTTGCCCTATGTGTTCGATCGGTTCTGGCGAGCGGATCGCGCGCGCACGCGAGGCGGTGAGCGCGCGGGGACCGGGCTGGGCCTCGCGATCTCGCAGTGGATTGCCCAGGCGCACGCCGGCACGCTCGCGGTGCAGTCGCGGCTCGGGCGCGGCTCGATCTTCACCGCCACGTTCCCCTTGGCGCCTGAGGAAGCGTCCGCGTAGCGGTCGCGCGACGCGGTGCACACGTTGGCGCGGGCGGGCGGGAGCGCCCTGACTGTTGCACTCCGGGTACCAATTCGATCGGGGAGGGGGCGCCCCCCCGACTGCAGGTCCCTTAGCGACTCCTAATTCGGCGCTAATGGAATCCTAATCTTCGGCCCATACGGAATTCATTCACGGACCGTAACCTACCGTCGCCTCGAATGAGGCGAAGGAAGAGACCGTACACCGGAGGCCCCTTGTTCAATAACCTGTTGGAGTCCAAGCCGCAGAAGCAGCGGTCCACGGGTGGGGCGATCGTCAGCTTCGTACTTCACACGGTCCTGATCGTTGCGGCCGTCTATGCCACCGCGCGCGGCGCGATGGAAGACGACGGGCCGAAGGTCGAGGACGTGAAGTTCGTGGAGCAGGCGAAGCCCGAAGAGCCGAAGCCCGAAGAGCCGAAGCCGCCACCGCCTGATGTCGTCGTGGCGCCGACGCCCCCGAAGGGCTTCCAGGTGCTCACCGCGCCGATCGAGATCCCGGACGTCATTCCCGACGTCGATCTTACCAAGAAGGTCATCGACGAAGGCGACTTCTCCGGCAAGGGTGTCGCCGGCGGTACCGGCAAGGGTGTCGGTGACGGTCCCCCGGTCGATGCGAACCAGCCCTTCTTCGAGTTCCAGGTCGAGAAGCCGGCGATGGCGGCCCCCGGGTCGGCGCAGCCGCGGTATCCCGACATCCTCCGCTCGGCTGGCGTCGAGGGCGAGGCGCTCGTGCAGTTCGTCGTCGACACGATGGGCCGCGCCGAGTTGAGCACCTTCAAGGTCTTGCGCACCACCCACGAACTCTTCGCCGCGACGGTCCGCAACACGTTGCCGAATATGCGCTTCATCGCCGCGGAAGTCGGCGGGCGCAAGGTGAAGCAGCTCGTGCAGCAGCCGTTCGTCTTCGCGATCCAGAAGTAATCACATCCGCGACACACCGATCTCTTCGAGGAGGCAGTTATGGAAATGGATATGATGGACCTGTGGGGCCAGATGGGTATGTTCGCCAAGGGCATCGTGGTCACGATGGCGATCATGTCGATGTATTCGCTCACGGTGATGATCCAGAAGTGGTGGATGCTCCGTCAGGCGCAGAAGGAGACGATCCAGTTCGCTCCGGAGTTCTCGCAGTTCCTCGAGGAAGACAACCTCACCGAGGCGATCACGCTCGCCCAGAAGTACAAGAAGTCGCACGTCGCCACGGTGCTCGGCAACGCGCTCGAAGAGATCAAGCCCCTCATCACCGACGGCTCGGTCACGGTCAGCGACATCAACAGCACCGAGCGCGCGATCGAGCGTGAGATGCTGATGACGCTCGTCAAGCTCAAGCGCGGTCTGGCGGTGCTCGCGACGGTCGGTGCGACCGCGCCGTTCGTCGGTCTGCTCGGCACCACGATGGGTATCGTCAACGCCTTCACGGGCATGGCCGCGTCGGGTTCGGGCGGTATCGCGTCGATCTCGGCCGGTGTCGCCGAGGCGCTCATCACGACCGCCTTCGGTCTCCTCGTCGCGATTCCGGCGGTGTGGGCCTACAACTACTTCCAGACCAAGAACGACAACCTGGCCGCGGAAATGACGTACTCCGCCAAGGAAATGGTGGACTACCTCATCAAGGGCGTCTCGGGCGAGTTCGGCCGGTCGCGCTTCACCCGCGAGTTCAACACGCAGGCCGCGGGTTCGGGCCCGGTCTCGCAGTAAGTCCTTTCCCATCACCCCAACCGGGACCAACCGATGGGTATGGCAGTCAGCACGGGGGGTGGCGTCAAGGCTGAGCCGAACGTCACCCCGATGATCGACGTGATGCTGGTGCTCCTGATCATCTTCATGATCGTGGTGCCGGCGATCAACGCGGGCTTCAATGCCACGCCCCCGCAGGGCGTGAACCTGAAGACGCGTCCGGAAGAGCCCGGCGAAATCCTCCTCGGCATCGACTCGAAGGGTGCGTTGTATCTCGACAAGCGCGAGATCACCGCGGAAGCGCTGCCGGGCAAGCTCAAGGAGATCTACGACGCTCGGACGGTCGACAAGATCATCTACCTGAAGGCGCACGGCGCGATCGAGTACGGTAAGGTGCAGGATGCCCTGGACATTGCCGGCAAGGCGGGCGTGCGGATGACGGGAATGATCTCCGACCAGCGGCCCGGCACCGAGTCCTCGGTGGCGGGAGACAAGAACGCGCCGGGCACCGAAGGGGCTGCCCCGGTCAAGCCGCCGGAGGAGTGACCGATGGGAATGTCTGCAGGCGGTGGGGAAGGCGGGCTGAACAACGACATCAACGTCACGCCGATGATCGACGTGCTCCTCGTGCTCCTGATCATTTTCATGATCGTGGTGCCGATGGCGCGAAAGGCGATTGACGTGCAGCTCCCCGATCCGAATCCGGCGCCGGCCCCCCCGGGACAGCCGTCGCTTCAGATCGTGCTCGAGGTCTTGCCCGGCGGCGTGTTCTCGGTCAACAAGGAGAACGTGCCCCCCGATCAGCTCACCAAGCGGCTCAAGGAGATCTTCGAGCCGCGTCCGGACAAGCTCATCTTCATCAAGGGCGACCCGGCGGTGACGTATCAGGACGTGATTTTCGCGATGGATGCCTCTCGAGGCGCCGGCGTGAAGGTCATCGGCATCACCCCGAAGGATCCGGCCACGAACTGACCGGCTCCGCCCAAAACGGTGTGCGGCGGACGAACCCAAACGGGGGCGTCCGCCGTACTACGTTGTATGGGTTCCGCGATGACTGAATTTTCCTCTCCCAACCTGCCCAAGGCGCGACGGCCGTATCGGCCGCCGATCGGCATCCCCGAACGGGGGGAAAAGCGCACGCTCAGCAGCATCATCGTCTCGGTGTTCGTGCACTCGGCGATCATTCTCGCGCTGATTCTGCCGGCGTTGCTCACGCAGGTCTTCGACGCCGACAGTCGGTCGGCGGGCACCCGTGGCCCTCGCGGCGGGGGCGGCGGCGGCCGCGGTGCGGACGGGCTCTCGGGTGGGGCCGAGCGGCTTCGCTACGTGCAGATTGCACCAAGCCCAGCCCCCGAGCAGCCGCAGGTGGCGCTGCCGACGCCGCCACCGCCACAGCCCAAGCCCCTCGAGACGCCGCCGGCTACGCCCCCGACGCCCCCTGCCACTCCGCCCGCGGCCGAGACCCCCACCTCGAGCGCGGGCGGTTCCGGTTCGGGGCTCGACGGGACTAATGGCAACGGCCCTGGGACCGGCGGCGGCACCGGCACGGGGCAGGGAACCGGCGCGGGCAGCGGGCAGGGCAGTGGCACCGGCGGGGATGGCGCCGATCACGACCCGCCGGTGGTGACCAACCTGGCCATTCTGCCGATCCCCGTCCCCGCGAACGTCCGGCCGTACAAGCTCGTCGCCTACTTCGACGTCGACGAACGCGGGAACGCCAAGCTGCTCTCGTACAATCCCCCGAGAGACGGCGGCTACAACCGGCGCATTCGGGAGATGCTGTCCGAGATTCGCTTTCGGCCAGCGGTGCGGCGCGACGGGACGGCGGTCCGCGACACGGCCGTAATCTCGGCAGAAGCCCCGTAACCGGGCTTCGGCGGCACGGCCGTGACGCCGTAGCTACCGCCGTGACACAGGGGTACTTTGTGCGGATTGCATCGCGGCGCTGGTGCCGTGAGCACATCCCTCTGTCGAGTCCGAATGTCCGCTACGGCCGCTCCCGAGACGCCCGACGGTACCACGCGTGCCGACGGCTTCGTCAAGGCGCTTACATTGACCGACGCGACGATGCTGGTCGCCGGCTCAATGATCGGCTCCGGCATCTTCATCGTCTCGGCCGACATCGGTCGAACCGTCGGTTCGCCCTTTATGCTGCTGATGGCGTGGGTGCTCACCGGGGTGATGACGCTCCTCGGCGCCCTCGCCTACGGCGAACTCGCGGCGATGTATCCGAAGGCCGGCGGACAGTACGTGTTCCTGCGCGAGTCGATGGGTCCGCTGATGGGCTTTCTGTACGGCTGGACCTTTTTCATCGTCATCCAGACCGGGACCATTGCTGCCGTCGGCGTCGCCTTCGGCCGATTCCTCGGCGTGCTGTGGCCCGCGATCAGCCCAGAACGCTTCGGCTGGTTCCCGCAGCTCGACGTCCAGACACCGGGGGGCGTGATCGAACTCGGGCTCAACCCGCAGCGTCTCGTCGCCCTGATCTCGATCTGGATCCTGACGTTCATCAATCTGCGCGGGGTGCGGGAAGCCAAGTTCGTCCAAACCACGCTCACGATTGCCAAGACCGGCGCCCTCGCCTTCCTGCTGCTGCTTGGCTTCACGCTCGGTCGCAACGCCGATGCCATCGCGCTCAACTTCGGCCCCGGATTCTTCGGCGATATGTCGACTCTGGGGCCGTCGTTCATCGTGGCGTTCGGTGCGGCCTTGGTCGGCTCGTTGTTCTCGAGCGACGCGTGGAACAACGTCACCTTCGCGGCCGCCGAAGTGCGCGACCCGGCGAAGAACCTCCCGCGCGCGCTGGTGCTTGGCACGGGGCTCGTTACGGTGCTCTACCTCGCGACGAATCTGTCGTACCTCAATGTGCTGCCCTTCGCCGGCACGGCCGAGGGTGCCGATGTCTTCGCCCGCGGCATCACGCACGCCACGCAGGATCGCGTCGGCGTCGCGGTCGCCGAGACGATGTTCGGCGCCTCGGCGGCCACGGTGATGGCGGTGGCCATCCTGATTTCCACCTTCGGGTGCAACAACGGCCTCATTCTGTCGGGCGCGCGCGTGTACTGGGCAATGGCGAAGGACCGCCTGTTCTTCACCAAGGCGGGCACGCTCAACGCGAATGGCGTTCCCGGGTGGGCGCTCGTCGCCCAGAGCATCTGGACCTCGCTGCTGTGCCTGACCGGCACCTACGGGCAACTGCTCGACTACGTGATCTTCGCCGCCTTGGCATTCTACGCGCTCACCACGATCGGCTTGTTCATCCTGCGGGCGAAGCGCCCCGACGCGCCGCGCCCGTACAAGGCGATTGGGTATCCGTTCCTGCCCGCGTTGTACATCGTCCTCGCGACCGGCGTGGCGGTGATTCTGCTGATTGCCGACAAGACGCGCGCCCAGGCCATCTCGGGCCTGGTCCTCGTGTTGCTCGGTGTCCCTGTCTACTTCGCCTGGCGCTCGGCCGGGCGGAGCACTCCGGCGGCGTAAGCCGTCACCGACCGTCCTCCAGACCCTCTGATGTCCCCGACGCAGTCTTCTCTCCTCGCGATCGTGCTGGGCCTGAGCGCCTTCGCACTCGTCTTCGCGGTGTGGCTCGCGCGCTGGGTGCTGGCCAAGAGCCGCGGCACCGAAGCGATGCAGGTCATCTCCAACGCCATCCAAGAAGGCGCCGAGGCCTATCTCGCGCGTCAGTACAAGACCATCGGCGCGCTCGCGATCGCCGTCGCGGCGGTGCTGGCGATCGGCTACGGCTTCGTCCGCTCGACGACGGCGGCCGACCCGGTCAGCGACGCCAAGGTGCTCGCGCTCTTCGTGACGCTCTCGTTCCTGCTGGGCGCGCTGTCCTCGGGCATCGCCGGCTATATGGGGATGTGGGTGTCGATCCGCACCAACATCCGCGTCGCGGCTGCCGCAATGAACTCGCTCAACGACGCGCTGCAGACGGCGCTTCGGGGCGGGGCGGTGTCGGGGCTCTTCACGGTGGCGATGTCGCTCCTCGGCGTGGGTGGCCTGTACGCGATCATCACACTCTTCGCGCCGGACGGGATGGACCCGCTGCTGTGGGCGGAGAAGATCCCCTTCCTGATCGTCGGCTTCGGCTTCGGTGCGTCGTTCGTGGCGCTGTTCGCCCAGCTCGGCGGCGGCATCTACACCAAGGCCGCGGACGTCGGCGCCGACCTCGTCGGCAAGGTCGAAGCGGGCATTCCGGAAGACGATCCGCGCAACCCGGCGGTGATCGCCGACCTCGTCGGTGACAACGTCGGTGACTGCGCCGGCCGCGGCGCGGACCTGTTCGAGTCCACCGCCGCCGAAAACATCGGCGCGATGATTCTCGGCGTGACGCTCTTCAAGGTGTTCGGCGTCGCCGGCATCCTGTTCCCGCTGGTCATCGGCGCCTTCGGCTTGATCGCGTCGATCATCGGCGTGATGATCGTGAAGACCGACGGCGTCGAAGATCCGATGGCCGCGCTGAACCGCGGCTTCTACGTGACGGCGATTCTGGCCACCGGCGGCCTGTTCGTCGCGACCAAGTGGCTGCTCGCCTCGCCCGGCAATCCCGGCGCGTGGATGTACTTCTTCGGCGCCGGCGTGATCGGCGTGATCACGTCCATCGCCTTCGTGTTCATCACGCAGTACTACACCGAGTACCGCTATCGGCCGGTGAAGAGCATCGCCGAGGCGTCGCAGACGGGTCCGGCCACGAACGTCATTATGGGTCTCTCGGTCGGGATGGAGTCCACGATCCTGCCGGTGATCACGATCGCCATCGCGCTCGTCTCGTCGTTTATGCTCGGGCGGGCCAGCGGCCTCACGAACGCCGAAGGCGAACTGATCGGCGGGCTGTTCGGCACGGCCGTGGCCACGATGGGGATGCTCGGGACCGCCGGCTACATCCTGGCGATGGACGTCTTCGGCCCGATCACCGACAACGCGGGCGGCATCGTCGAGATGTCGCAGCAGCCGGAACACATCCGCGAGAAGACCGACAAGCTCGACGCCGTGGGCAACACGACCAAGGCGCTCACCAAGGGCTACGCGATCGGCTCGGCAGCACTGGCGGCCTTCCTGCTGTTCTCGGCCTACCTCGATGAAGTGAAGAACTACACCGGCGCGCCGCTGACGGTGGACCTGAGCAAGCCGCAGGTCTTCGTGGCCGCGTTGCTCGGCGGGATGCTCGTGTTCTGGTTTGCCTCGCTCGCGATGACGGCCGTCTCCAAGGCCGCGCAGAGCGTGATCACCGAAGTCCGTCGCCAGTTCAAGGAGAAGCCGGGCATTATGGCCGGCACCGAGAAGCCGGACTACGGTCGCGCGGTGGACATCGTGACGCAGGGCGCGCTCCGCGCGATGGTGCTGCCGGGAGCGCTGGTAGTGATCTTCCCGATCGTCGTCGGCGTGGTCTTCAAGTATCTCTCGGGCCCGAACGAGCGACTGGGTGCCGAGGCGGTGGCGAGCTTCCTGATGATCTCGACGGTCGTCGGCATTCTGATGGCGGGCTTCCTGAACAACGGCGGCGGCGCCTGGGACAACGCCAAGAAGTACATCGAGACCGGTGTGTATGGCGGCAAGAAGTCCGACGCCCACAAGGCGGCGGTCGTCGGCGATACCGTCGGTGATCCGTTCAAGGACACCGCCGGCCCGTCGCTGCACGTGCTGATCAAGCTGCTCTCGACGATCACGCTCGTGCTGGCCCCGTTGTTCATCTGAGGTGAAGGTCTCCCTTTTCGCCCGCAAGCCCATCGCCGACCTCGTGCCTGACGGGCACGAGGCTGGCGGGCTCAAGCGGGAGCTGGGCGCACTGGACCTGGTGATGCTGTCGATCGGCGCCGTGATTGGCGCCGGCATCTTCGCATCGCTGGGCACCGCCGCGGCGGGCGAGACGCTCGCCGACGGCACGGTGGTGCGCTACGGCGCCGGCCCGGCGCTCATCCTGTCCTTCCTGTTGCTGGGGGCCGTCTGCGGGTTGGCGGCCCTCTGTTACGCCGAGCTGGCCGCGATGATTCCGCAGGCCGGCTCCGCGTACGCCTACAGCTATGCCACGCTCGGCGAGATCCTCGCGTGGATCATCGGCTGGGATCTCATTCTGGAGTACGCGGTCGGGAACGTGGCCGTCGCGATCGCGTGGAGCGGCTATTTCGTGTCGCTGCTCTCAGGCTTCGGCGTCGCGTTGCCCGGCTGGCTGACACACGGCTATTTCCAGGTGGCGAAGTCCTCGGACCCTGCCATTCACGCGCTGATGGACAGCGCGCCGCAGGTGGCGGGCATTCCGGTGCTGCTCAACCTGCCCGCGTTCGCGATCGTGGCGCTGATCACCTGGCTGCTGCTGCTCGGGGTCAAGGAATCGAAGCGCGCGAACAACGTAATGGTGGCGATCAAGCTGCTCGTGCTCGCGATCTTCGTGATCGTCGGAGCGCAGCACATCGACACCGCGAACTACACACCCTTCGCGCCGAACGGGTTCCGCGGCATCCACCAGGGCGCCGCGATCGTGTTCTTCGCGTACATCGGCTTCGACGCCATCTCGACGGCCGCCGAGGAAACGAAGAATCCGCAGCGCAATTTGCCGATCGGCATTCTGGCCGGCCTTGGCGTGTGTACCCTAATCTACGTCATCGTCGGACTCGTCGCGACCGGCATCGTGCCCTACACCGATCTCAAGTCGGCGGACCCGCTTGCGAAGGCGTTGACGCTCGCGGGGCTCGAGACGGCCTCGTGGATCATTTCGGCGGGCGCCGTCGTGTCGATGGCCGCCGTGCTGCTGGTCTTCCAGTACGGCCAGCCGCGTATCTTCTATGCGATGGCGCGCGACGGCCTGCTGCCGCGCTTCGCGGCCAAGTTGCACCCCACACGACGCGTGCCCACGGTGACGACGGCGCTGACCGGCGTGCTGGTCGCAATCGGGGCGCTCGTCGCCGACGACGCGGCGACCTACGATCTGACCAACATCGGGACGTTGGCGGCGTTCACGCTGGTGTGCGCCGGTGTGCTCGCCCTGCGCATTCGTGAGCCTGACCGTCCGCGGCCGTTCCGGGTACCCTTCGTGTGGCCGGTGTCGCTCGGTGGCGTCGCGGCCTGCCTCTTCGTGATGAAGGGCCTGCCGGCGAGTGCGTGGGTGGCGTTCGGCGTCTGGCTGTTGATCGGGTTGGCGATCTACGTCGTGTACGGTTTCCGGCATTCGGTGTTGCGCACGGGACGAGCGGTCCCGAGTGATGGCACCGAGCCCTCGCCCTGACGGAGTCCCGTGTTCAAGAAGATCTCGCTGTCGAGCTGGATTCTTATCGCGATGGTGGTCGGTACGCTGGTGGGATGGCAGTTCCCCGGCGCCGCCGACGGCGCGAAGGTCCTGTCCAACCTGTTCCTGCGGATGATCAAGCTCCTGGTCGTTCCGCTCATCTTGTCCACGCTGGTCACCGGCATCGCCGGCCACGGCGACGATATGAAGAAGGTGGGGCGCCTCGCGTGGCGCTCGATCCTCTACTTCGAGATCGTCACCACCCTCGCGCTCGTCGTGGGGCTCGTCGTGGTCAACCTCGTGCAGCCGGGCCTCGGGGTCGATCTCTCGACGGCATCGGCCGAAGAAGGCGCCAAGTTCGCCAGCAACAAGGTGACCTTGAGTGGTGTGCTCGAGCACACGATTCCCACCAGCTTCTTCGACGCCGCCGCGCACAACGAAGTGCTGCAGATCGTGTTCTTCTCGGTGCTGTTCTCGGCGGGATTGGCCACGATTCCTCAGAGCCGCGGCAAGGACACGCTGCTCGCGTTCTTCGAAGGCATCGTCGAGGTGATGTTCAAGTTCACCGGGTACGTGATGTCGTTCGCGCCGATCGGCATTGCCGGCGCCATCGCGTACACGGTGGGCAAGAGCGGCCTCGGCGTGTTGCTGTCGCTTGGCAAGCTCGTGCTGGCGCTCTACGGGGCGCTGGTGATCTTCATCGTGCTGGTCTTGGTGCCGGTCGCGATGATCGCGAAGGTCCCGCTGCGCGAGTTCTTCCGGAAGGTTCGCGAGCCCTGGCTGCTGGCCTTCAGCACCGCCTCAAGTGAAGCGGCGCTGCCGATCGCGATGAAGCGGATGGAGGAGTTCGGCGTGCCGAAGCGCATCATCGCCTTCGTGATGCCGACCGGCTACAGCTTCAACCTCGACGGCTCGACGCTGTACTTGGCGATGGCGTCGGTCTTCGCCGCGCAGGCGGCCGGCGTCGAAATGAGTGTGGGGCAGCAGGTCGTGATGATGCTGACGCTGATGCTCACCTCGAAGGGCGTGGCGGCGGTGCCGCGCGCGTCGCTCGTGATCTTGAGCGGCACGCTCACGATGTTCGGGCTGCCACTCGAAGCCGTTGCGGTGATTCTCGGCGTGGACGCGCTGATGGATATGGCGCGCACGTCGGTGAACCTGCTGGGCAACTGCCTCGCGACCGTGGTGATGGCGCGGTGGGAAGGGGAGTTCTCCCCTCCCGCCGCCGATCGCGCGTAGCGCCGTCCTCAGCCGCCGATGGCGCGGAGCGCGGCCTTCACCGCGCCGCGCACGGGGACGATCTCCCCGGACTTCACCGCCGCCCCCGGCACGAAGCCCTTGAGCCGATGCTCGAGCTTCCGGCGCAGGAACGACCGGGGGCCGAGCAGGCCGCCCGTCAGCGCCACCGGGCAGGCGGCGCGTTCGTCCACGAACAGTTCGCGGGCCAATGCCCGCACGTGCAGCGCCAGTTCTTCGACAGCGAGCGCCAGCAGGGTGTTGGCGCGCACATCGCCCTGCTCGGCGCAGTGCACTACGACCGGCGTGAGCGCCGCCAGATCGGCACGCGACGCGTGTGCCGCCCAATGCACCAGCGCCTGCACGTCGTCGCACTCGGTATGCGTCAGAATCGCTCCGGTCAGCGCGGTCTCGGGCTCGCGGCCGTCGCTGGCGGCGCAGACGCTCGACAGTGCCCGGTGTCCGATCCACGTCGCGCTGCCTTCGTCACCAATCACCGGCCCGAAGCCGCCGACGCGCGCCGTGCGGCCGGCGGGCGAACGGCCAATCCCGATCGAGCCGGTGCCGGCGGCCAGCAGAATGCCAGGGCCGTCGCCGAAGGCGTCGTCGAGCGCGATGCCGGCGTCGGTGTGCACGACGACGTCGCTCGCCAGCGACCGCCCGCGCAGCGCCTGCCGCAGGGCGTCGCGCTCGGCCTCGCGACCAGTGCCGGCGACGCCGGCCACCAGCACGCGTGGCGTGACGTCCGTCAGTGACGCGTGCGCCATCGCTTCGGCGACCACCGCCGCGATGACATCCGCCGAGAGCTCGGCTGCGCCGGGGCGCACCGCGCTGCCCGGGCCGTCGGCCGAGCCGATCACCTTGCCGTTCTCATTGGCGATCTGCACGCGCGTCTGCGAGCCGCCGCCGTCCACTCCGATCACGATTGCCGTCATAGCCGTGGAAATCTAGCGGGGCCGCGCCGCAGACGAAGCGCCGCGCGGCAGGAACGAGACCAGCACGCCCGTCGTCACGGTGATCACCGTCCCGATCAGCACGTACCACGGCCAGGCGATCCCCACGAAGGGGCTCAGGGTGCTGGCCAAGGCTGGAACCGCCTCCGACAACTGCTTCGCGAACACGATCAGCGCCATCGCGAAGATGCCTGTGCCGATGCCCGCGATCGCGTCCCGCTGCTCCGCCCGGCGCCAGAGGATCCCCAGCAGAAAGCCCCCGAGCAGGCCTCCGTAGGTGAACGACGCAATCGAGAGCGCGATCACCACCACCGGCGTGCCCTGCTCCTTGAACAGCAACGCCCCCAGCGTGAGCCCCACGCCCCAGATCAGCGCGAGGAGTTTGCCCGTCCGCAGGGTGGCGGGATCGTCGGCGCGACGCCCGGTGAGCGGCAGGTACAAATCGTGGAGCGACGCGGCCGCCAGCGAATTGATGGCCCCGGCGTGTGTGCTCATCGTCGCGGCGATGATCGCTGCCAGCACGAGCCCCAGCAGTCCGGGTGGCATCGACTCGACGATGAACGCCGGGAAGACCTGATCGGGCGCCGAAAACACGCGGTCCCCGTAGTGCGCCCAGAGGCCTATGCCGACGAACAGAAAAAGCGTGAACTGCGCGAAGACCACGAATCCGCTGCCGATGATGGCCTTCTGCGCGTCCCGGAGCGACCGCGACGACAGGAGCCGCTGCACGATCAACTGGTCGGTGCCGTGTGACGCCATCGCAAGGAAGCCGCCGCCCAGAAGCCCCGCCCAGATCGTGTGCGGCTGCGTCTTGTCGACACTGGTGTTGAGGACTGCCAGCTTCGACGCCTCGCCGGCACGCGCAAGAATGGCGGTCCACCCGCCGGGGACGGCGTCGCCAATGAGGTACAGCGCCGACAGCCCGCCCAGCACGTACACGCCAGCCTGCACCAGCTCGGTGTACACCACCGCGCGCATCCCGCCCTTGTAGGTGTAGAGCACGGTCAGCAGGCCCAGCACCAACACGGCAGCCGGCATCGACCACTCGCGCGGGACGGCCGGACCGATGATCAGCGCCACGGGAATTGCCGTGGCAAACACCCGCACGGCGTCGGCCATCGCACGCGTGACGAGAAACACCACCGACGTGAAGCGTCGCGTGGCCACGCCGAAGCGCTGCTCAAGCAGCGAGTACGCGGTGACGATTTCCCCTTCGAAGTAGCGCGGCAGCAGCACGGCCGCGACCACGAACCGGCCGAGGATGTAGCCTGCGACGACCTGCAGAAACCCGAGATTGCCCGCCCACGACAGCCCGGGAATCGAAATGAACGTGAGCGCGCTCGTCTCGCTCGCGACGATCGAGAAACAGACCGCCCACCACGGAATCGCGCGGTCGGCGACGAAGTAGTCGCGTGCATCCTTCTGCTGGCGGCCGAGGCGGAGGCCGAGCCAAGTCGTGCCGCCGAGGTAGGCGACGAGAACGAAGAGGTCGAGGAGAGTCACGGGGGCGAAAGCAACACGGCCCGCTCCCGAAACGGGAGCGGGCCGTGAAAAAAGGCCGCCGCGCCGGCGCGATGCGCCGAGGCGATTACGCCGAGAAGCTCGACCCGCAGCCGCAGCCGCCGGTGGCGTTCGGGTTCTTGAAGGTGAAGCCCGAGCCCTGCATCGAGCTCACGTAGTCCACCGTCACGCCGCCGATGTACTGCGCCGAGAAGGGGTCGACGAACACCTTGAAGCCGTCGGCGTCGATCACGAGGTCGTCGTCCGCCGCGGCGTCTTCGATCACGAGACCGTACTTGAAGCCCGAGCAGCCGCCCGGCTGCACGCTCACGCGAAGCCCGCCGACGTTGGCGTCGACGTTGTCATTCGCCATGAACTTCTTGACCTCGACGCAGGCTGCGGGCGTCAGCGTCATCAGGACTTCGGGCTGGTTGATCGTGCTCACGATGAGGACTCCGTCGATGGGGAAGGGATTCCGCCTGCTTAAATCCGAATGTAACGCTCGGGAACGCGGCGGACAAGCGTTGCCAAGCGGGTCTGCACTCGCTGAAGGGAGGGCGGCGCAGGCGCCGCACAACCTCATCGAGATTTAATCCGATCCGTTGATGATGCACTAACTTAACAGTTATGCAACAACCCCTCCGCCGGTTCCTTGTCGCGCTTGCCCTGCTCGGGGGCTGCTCCGGTACCACCGCCGCGTCCGCCGAGCAGGCACCGGCGGTTCGACCCGCCCCGCCGGCGCAGGGAATGCCGGTGCCGCCCCTCACCTTTCCGGCGGACTCGCTGAAGGCCCGCGCGACGGTACCGACGCGGCCCGGGATTGCGGTCTTGCTCGAGGATTCGCTGGCCCTGATCGCGGGAAAGCGCGTGGCGCTGCTCACGAATCAGAATGGTGTCGATGCCGCGGGCATCTCGGACATCGATCGACTCTTCGCGGACCCGGCGGCGAAGGCGGCCAAGGTGCAGCTGGTGCGACTCTTCGCGCCGGAGCACGGCATCCGCGGCACCGAAGATCGGATCAACATCGGCAACGAGATCGATCAGAAGACCGGGCTGGCGGTGATTTCGCTGTATGGTCGCGTGCCGATGCCGCCGCCGGACTCGCTGCTCCGTGATGTCGATGTGCTGGTGGTCGATCTGCAGGACCTGGGCGCTCGGCCGTGGACGTTCCCCGCGTCGATGCTCTATGCCCTGCGCGCGGCGGCGAAGAACAAGCTCCGGATCATCGTGCTCGATCGGCCGAACCCGATCGGCGGGCACATCGTCGAGGGGCCGATCGCCGATAGTGCGCTGACCAACCACGAAGTCCACGCGCCGCCCAAGATGGCGCGTCCGACGGCGATCTACCCGGTGCCGCTACGGCACGGGCTCACGATGGGCGAGATGGCGCGCTTCTACAACAGCGTGCTCGGGCTTGGCGCCGATCTGCGCGTGATGCCAGCGGCCGGCTGGCGGCGAGCCGCGTGGTTCGACGAGACCGGACTGCCGTGGATCCGCCCGAGCCCGAATATGCCGTCGCTCATCAGCGCGATGCTGTATCCCGGGATGGTGGCGTTCGAGCCGACCAACGTGTCGGTTGGGCGCGGTACGCCGACGGCCTTCCAGTTGATCGGCGCGCCGTGGATGAACCCCGCCCGTGTGCTGGCGCTCCTCGACACGATACCGATGGCTGGCGTCCGGCTCGCCGCCGAGGATTTCACCCCGCAGAAGCCGGGGGACAGCAAGTACGACGGTCGGGTGGTGCGCGGGCTGCGCATCACCGTCACCGACCGTGAGCAGCTGCGTAGCGTGTCGTTGTTCGCCTCGCTGTTCTGGGCGATTGCCAAAGCCCATCCCGACTCGCTCAAGGTTCGCGACGAAGGGTTCGATCGCACCTTCGGACCAGCCGCGCTGCGTCAGGCGCTGTTGGCGGGCGAATCGCCGCGCGCCGTGCTGGCGCGTGACTCCGCGGCGGTGACGGCGTTCCGTCGCCGCGTTGCGCCCTTCTTGCTCTATCGCTGACCGTGGCACTCTGGCAGGCCATTGTCCGCGGCTACCTCAAGCTGATCGGGCCCGTCGCCGATTGGCTCGTGGCCCGCGGGGTGAAGCCGAACACCATCACGGTGATCGGCACGTTGTGTTGCGTGATCGCCGGCGGGTTGTTCGCCACCGGTCATATTCGGGCCGGTGGATGGTTCCTGGGGCTGACCGCGCTGTGGGATGTGCTCGACGGCACCGTGGCGCGGCGGACGGGCACGGCGAGCACGTTCGGCGCGTTCTTTGACTCGACGCTGGACCGGGTGGCCGATGGCGCCCTGCTGGGTGGTTTGGCGATCTTTTTCTCGACGCCGGGGCCGCTGAACAGCCCGGCAATGGTTGGTGTGGCCACGCTCGCGCTGGTGGGCGCGCAGGTCACCAGTTACACCCGGGCCCGCGGCGAGTCGCTGGGCCAGGATCTCAAGACCGGCTGGTTGCAACGGCCGGAGCGCATCACGCTGTTGGCGGCGCCGCAGGCCTTCTTCGGCACCGACTTCGACGGCTGGGTGTTGCGGTTCGTGATTGCCCTGCTCGCACTGACGTCCTGGGTTACCGTGGCGCAACGCATGCGCGAGATGCAGCGCCGTACCGTCTGACCTCCCCAATGCCTCTGCCGAACACGCCGCCGACGATCGCCCCCGCCACGGGCCCGCTGACCGTCTTTCTCCCCGGTCTCGGGGCCGTCGCCACCACGTTCATCGCGGGGGTGGAGCTGATCCGCCGAGGGCACGCGGAGCCGATCGGGTCGCTGTCGCAGCTGGCGACGATCCGGCTCGGCAAGCGCGGCGAGCGGCGCTCACCGAAGATCAAGGACGTCATCTCGCTGGCCTCGCTCGCGGACCTCCGCTTCGCCGCGTGGGATCCGATTCCCGATGACGCCGCGGCCGCGGCCCGCCACGCCGGCGTGCTCGACGCCAAGCACCTCGACGAAGTCGCCGGATTCCTGTCGACGATCATCCCGATGAAGGCCGCGTTCGATCCGAAGTGGGTCACGCGACTCAACGGCACGCACGTCAAGTCGGGCAAGACGCTGCGCGATATTGCCGAGCAGCTGCGCGAGGACATCCGGAGCACGATGAAGGCGCACGGATCGAGCCGCGGCGTCGCGGTGTGGTGCGGCTCGACCGAAGCCTACACGGCGATCACCGAGGTGCACCGCACGATCGAGGCCTTCGAAGCCGGGATGGCGGCGAATCACGACGGCATCGCGCCCTCGATGCTCTACGCCTGGGCCTGCATCCAGGAGGGCGTACCCTTCGCCAACGGCGCGCCCAACCTGAGCGTCGACGTGCCGGCCTTGCAGCAGCTCGCTGAGCAGAAGGGCGTGGCGATCTCGGGCAAGGACTTCAAGACCGGCCAGACGTGGATGAAGACCGCGATCGCGCCGGCGATCAAGGCGCGGATGCTGGGCCTCGCCGGCTGGTACTCGACGAACATCCTCGGCAACCGCGACGGCGAAGTGCTCGACGATCCGGCCTCGTTCAAGACCAAGGAGCAGTCGAAGCTCTCGGTGCTCGACACCATCCTGCAGCCGGATGTGTATCCCGAGCTCTATGGCAACTTCTCGCACGTCGTGCGGATCAACTACTACCCGCCGCGCGGTGACAACAAGGAAGGGTGGGACAACATCGACATCACCGGGTGGCTGGGCTACCCGATGCAGATCAAGGTCAACTTCCTCTGCCGCGATTCGATCCTCGCCGCGCCGATCGTGCTCGACCTCGCGCTGTTCATGGATTTCGCGGCGCGCGCCGGCCTGAGCGGGATGCAGGAGTGGCTCTCGTTCTACTTCAAGAGCCCGATGGCGCCCGCGGGGATGCACCCCGAGCACGATCTGTTCATCCAGCAGACCAAGCTCAAGAACACGATCCGCTTCCTGATCGGTGAGGAGCAGATCACCCACCTCGGCACCGAATTCGCCCCGTGATGCTGCGACGTCTTGTGTCCCGTGTGGTGCTCGCCGCCAGTGTGGCGGCGTGCACCCAGCAGGAGAAGGCCAGCGACCTGCGGCACTGGACGCAGGACCTCGCGTTTCGCGTGTCGATGACGCCGATGCCGCCCGTCGCGCGCGAGAAGATTCGGTACAAGGTGGTGGTGCGCGACAAGAAGACCGGCACGCCGATCGAGAATGGCGAGGGGCGCATCTTCGCCACGAGTCGCGATGGCATCAACACGTGGGATGCCTTGCTGCCGGGTCCGGAGCCGGGCGCCTACTACGGCGAGCTCAACTATCTCACCGCCGGCGATTGGGCGATCGCGATCCAGTTCCGTCGCGATTCGACCGCTCGTCTGCAGCGCGTCGACTGGATGCAGGGCGTCCGCAAACCGGTTGGCCCCGAAGGGACGTAATCCCAGCCCCCGTGAAACACTTTCATCGCACGTCACTCGGGCCCGATGCGGTCCTCGAGATCGCCGATCGATTCTTCCCCACGATCGGGATGCAGCCCACCACCCGCGACAAGCGCGCGCGCGGCTACACCGGCCCGATCGGCACGGCGCGCATTCGCGTCGAGATGGAAGGCGGCCACTACACCTTCATCGAAGCGCACAGCGACCAGATGGGCGAAAGTCGCCTGGATCGCGGGCTGAAGGCGTTCTTCGTGCAGGTGCATCGCGCGGCGGATCCGCGGCACGTCTCCGAGGCGTCGTACTGATGGCGAAGCCTCCGAAGCGCACCACCGGCCCGCGTCGAAGCGCCAGGACCGACGGCGTACCGCCGGGCATCTTCGCGCGTCTGCCGCAGAACACCCCACTCGGTCGGTGGAGCAAGGCGCTGACCGATGCCCAGCGGCTCGAGTTGTATTCGTGGATGCGGATGACCCGCACGCTCGAAGAGCGCCTGGTCGCCCTGTACAAGCAGACGAAGGTCGTCGGCGGGCTCTTCCGCTCGCTCGGCCAGGAGGCCGATGCGGTCGGCTCCGCCTACGCGCTGCGGCCGCGGGACATCCTCTCGCCGCTGATCCGCAATATGGGCTCGATGCTGGTCAAGGGCGCCACGCCGCTCGAGATCCTGCGGCAGTATATGGCCAAGGGCGACTCGCCCACGCGCGGACGCGAGCTCAACATCCACTTCGGCGATCTCGAGCGCGGCTTCGTCGGCCAGATTTCGCACTTGGGCGATATGGTGCCCGTGATGGCCGGCGTCGCGCTGTCGTTCAAGTTGCGCAACGAGCCCCGCGTGGTCCTCGTGTATGTGGGCGACGGCGCCACGAGCACCGGAGCCTTTCACGAAGGCCTCAATTTCGCCGCGGTCAACCAGGTGCCGCTGGTGTGCATCGTCGAGAACAACGGCTACGCCTACTCGACACCCAATCGCAAGCAGTTTGCCGGCGAATGGTTCAGCGACAAGGCGGCCGCGTACGGCATTCCCGGCGTGCGGGCCGACGGCAATGATGTACTGGCGGTGTACGATGCGACCAAGGACGCGGTGGAGCGGGCGCGGAGCGGTGGGGGCGTGACCCTCGTCGAGCTGGTGACCTACCGCCGCAAGGGACACGCCGAGCACGACAATCAGAGCTACATCCCGCCCGGCGAGCTCGAGTGGTGGGCGGCGAACAACGATCCCATCGACCGCTACGTCGAGCGCTTGACGACCGAGTTCAAGGTGCGGCCCGCCGAGCTGGCCGCGATCGACGCGCGCATCGCGGCGGCGGTCGACGCCGCCACCGACGAAGCGGAACGCTCCCCGATGCCCGAAGGCCCGGACGCGCTGGTGGGCGTCTATGCCGACCCGCCGGTGATGCCCGCCGAGTGGTATCGCGAGGGCGTGACCAAGGCGGTCGATCGGCACGAACGTCCAGCCTCCTGGGGGACCTCCGGTGGCGAGTGAAATCACGTACCTCGAAGCGATCCGCGAGGCGCTCGACGAGGAGATGCAGCGCGACCCCAATGTCTTCCTGATGGGCGAAGACATCGGCGCCTACGGCGGCGCGTTCAAGGTCACCGACGGCCTGCTCGCGAAGTACGGCGAGTCGCGCGTGATCGATACACCGATCAGCGAGGCCGGCTTCGTCGGCGCCGCGGCCGGTGCCGCTCATATGGGGATGCGTCCCGTCTGCGAGCTGCAGTTCATCGACTTCATCTCGTGCGCGTACGACATCCTCACGAACTACGTCGCGACCGCACGCTATCGCGCCTTCCTGCCGTGCCCGATGGTGGTGCGCGGCCCGTCGGGCGGCTACGTCCGCGGCGGCCCGTTCCACTCGCAGAATCCGGAGGCGGCCTTCCTGCACACGCCGGGGCTCAAGATCGTCTACCCGAGCACGGCGGAAGACGCGAAGGGGCTGATGAAGGCGGCGATCCGCGATGACGACTGCGTGCTCTTCTTCGAGCACAAGTATCTCTACCGCCGCGTGAAGGGCGTGATGCCGGCCGGGGATCACGTGGTGCCGATCGGCAAGGCGCGCATCGCGCGGGCCGGCACCGACGTGTCGATCATCACCTACGCCGCAACGGTCTACAAGGCGCTCGAAGCCGCCGAGCAGTTGGCAGCGGAGGGCGTGTCGGTGGAGGTGCTCGACCTGCGGTCCCTGCTGCCGCTGGACGACGAGGCCATTCAGGCCACCGTCAAGAAGACGCATCGCGTCCTGCTGCTCCACGAAGACACGCGGACCGGCGGCATCGCGGGCGAACTGTCGGCGCGGATCAACGAGACCTGCTTCGCGTGGCTCGACGCGCCGGTGCTGCGTGTCGCCGCCGCGGATGTGCCGTTGCCGTACGCGCCGCCGCTCGAAGACTACGTGTTGCCGCAGACGGCCGACGTGGTGAAGGCGGTGAAGCACCTGATCGCCTGGTAACCGGCAATGGCTGACGAGTACGTCCCGACTCCCACCGAGCAACTGGCGTCCCGCGTGGCGCTGGGCTGTGTCACGACCATCGTCGGCGCCGCCGGCGGCGGGATGCTCGGCACGATGGTGAGCAAGTTCGTGGGGTCCTACAACAACTGTAATCCGGGCGAGGGGCTCCCCGCCTGCGATTGGCACATTTACGCCGGCATCGGCGCCGTGCTCGGCGTGATGCTCATTCCGTCGCTAGCTTTCTGGCGTCTGCGCGCGAGCGCGCGCGGCGACCGCTCCAAGACTTAGAGGACCGACTGTGGCCCGCGTTGACGTCATTATGCCCCAGATGGGGGAATCCATCGCCGAAGGCACCCTGTCCAAGTGGGTGAAGCAGATCGGCGATGCGGTGAAGCGCGACGAGACGATCTTCGAGATTTCGACCGACAAGGTCGACGCCGAGATCCCCGCGCCCGCCGCCGGCGTGCTGGCCGAGATTCTGGTGCAGCCGGGCCAGACGGTGCCGGTGGGCACGGTGGTCGCCCGTCTCGAGACCGACGCGGCGTCCTTCGTCGCCGGCGCCGCGCCGGCGCCGGCCGCCGCGCCTACCGCCAGCGCGCCCGCCGCGAGCGCCTCGGCAGCGTCGGCTCCGGCGCCCAGTGCTCCCGCCGCGCCGGCGCATCCCGCCGGCAGCCTCGAAGAACGGTTGCGCACCAAGTCGTCGCCGCTCGTGCGCAAGATGGCCGCCGAAGCCGGTGTCGACATCACCACGTTGAAGGGCTCGGGCATCGCCGGCCGCGTGACCAAGAAGGACCTCGTCGCGGCGCTGGAATCGGGGGCGGCCTCGGCCAAGTCGGGCACGCCCGCGGTGGCGCCGGCCCCGGGCGCGTCGCACTTCGCGCCGGCTGGCATCGCCAATCCCGGCAACGTCTCGCCGACGCCGTTGCCGGAGCCCTGGCCCGGCGACCGTGTCGAGTCGATGTCCAAGATTCGGGCGATCACCTCGTACCGGATGGTGGAGTCGAAGCACACCTCGGCGCACGTCACCTCGGTCTTCGAAGTCGATCTCACGCGCATCAGCCGCCTTCGCGCCGCGCGCAAGCGGGAGTTCGAGCAGGCGGGCGTCAAGCTCACCTACTTGCCGTTCATCGTGCAGGCGGTGTGCAGCGGGCTCCGGCAGTATCCCGTGCTCAATGCGGCGGTGCGTGGCAGCGAGATCATCTACCGCAACAGCATCAACATCGGGCTGGCGGTGGCGCTCGACTGGGGATTGATCGTCCCCGTGCTCAAGCGGGCCGACGAACTCTCGCTGCTGGGGCTCGGTCGCGGCATCAACGATCTCGCCGAGCGCGCGCGCACCAAGAAGCTCACGCCCGACGAAGTGCAGGGCGGCACGTTCAGCATCACCAACTACGGTGTGAAGGGGTCGCTGATCGGCACGCCCATCATTCCGCAGCCGCAGGTCGCCATTCTCGGGTTGGGCGCGATCGAAAAGCGACCCAAGGTCGTGACCGGTCCGGACGGCGAAGACACCATCGCCATTCGCACCTGCGCGTACTTCGCGCTGTCGTTCGACCATCGCATCATCGATGGCGCCGACGCCGACAGCTTCCTCACGCACGTCAAGAAGACGTGCGAGGCCTTCCCCGAGGCCTGATGCCGAAAGTCCTGACGATCGGGCGCACCACGGTGTCCGCGGACCAGCGCGAGGCGTTCCTCGCGCGGGTCGCGGCCCGCAAGGCGCACTACTCGGCGCACGATGTCCGGTACTGGGTGTTCGAAGAGGCCTCGTTGCCGGGGGCGTTCGTCGAGTTCTGCGAAGCGAACGACGCGGCCACGCTCAGCAAGGCGCACGCCGCGACCACCGACGCGCCCTCGGGCGCGTTGCGGCACTACGTCGAAGTCGGAGTCCGCTGAGTGCCCTCGCGTCGACTTGTGGTACGCGGCGTCGAGTGGCGGGTCACGCCGTCGGGGCGCATCACCCAGTATGACCGCGACGAATTCGCGCTGGTCTTCACCCGGTCCGACGGCACCACAGTGCGACTCGCGCGATATTCGCCGACCGGCACGCGCTCGCGCGAGGCCTCGCTGGCCGAGATGTCCGATGCGCAACTCGAGGCGCTGCTCGCGCAGTCACAATCGTCCGATACCTCGCCCGAACTCGGCTACCGCTCGTGAATCAGGCGCCCGACGCGGTCTCGCCGGCCGGGCCCTGTGTGGATCTGCAGGTGCATTCGACGGCGTCCGATGGCGCGCTGCCGCCAGCCGAGGTCGTGCGGCACGCGCACCGCATTGGGCTCGTCGCGATGGCGCTCACCGATCACGACACCCTGGCTGGCCTCGACGAGGCGAGGGCCGCCGCTGCGCCCCTCGGGCTCCGGGTGATTGCCGGTGTCGAACTCAGCACCGATTGGCACGGGCGTGAGCTGCATATCCTGGGCCTGCACGTGCGCGAGACCGCGTGGCTCGAAGACCGGCTGCGGGACATTCGCGACGCGCGACGGGATCGGGCCGCGCTCATCGTTGAACGTCTCGGGGCGCTGGGCATCGCCCTGACGATGGACGATGTGCTGCGCGAGACGCACGGGGCCTCGCTCGGGCGGCCGCACATTGCGCGCGCCATGATCGCGCGCGGCTACGTCACCGATCTGCGGCAGGCCTTCGACAAGTATCTCGGGGCGGGGAAGCCCGCGTTCGTCGAGAAAGAGAAACTCGACGCGGCCGCTGCGATTGCGCTGCTGCACGAGGCCGGCGCGCTGGCCGTCTGGGCGCACCCCGGGCGGTTGGGCACGCAGGATCTGGTGAAGCCGCTGGCCAAGGCGGGCCTCGATGGACTGGAAGTGCTGCACCCCGGGCACTCGCCCGATGATCGGGCCCGCCTGTTTATGCTCGCCGAGCGACACGCGCTGCTGCTGAGTGGCGGTTCGGACTGGCACGGGCAATTCGAGGGGCCGCGGCAGTTGGGCAATCAGCAGGTTCCGCTGGCGTGGCTCGCGGCGCAGGATCGTCGCGTCGCGGAACGCGCGGTGCCCGCGTGAGCGCTCGTCCGGTCGCGCTGGTGACCGGCGCCGGCACCCGGGTCGGCCAGGTGATCGCGTTCGGGCTCGCGATGAAGGGGCGCGCAATCGCCGTGCATTACCGCGCGTCGCGCGAGGGCGCCGAGGCGACGGTGCGGCGCATCGAAGCGGCCGGTGGTCAGGCGATCGCGCTCGGGCGGGATCTCGAACAACCCGACGGAGCGGCAGCACTGATCGACGACGTGCTCCAGGCGTTCGGACGACTCGATGTGCTGGTGAACTCTGCCGCGAATTGGCTGCGTACCCCCTTTGGGCAGCTCACCGCGGCGCAGCTCGACGCGTCGTTCGCGACGAATCTGCGGGCGCCCTTGCTGCTGTCGCAGGCGGCGGCGCCGCATCTGGCGGAGCAGCAGGGGTGCATCATCAACATCGCCGACCACCTCGCGTACGACACCGAGTCCACGACGCTGGCTCACGGGGTGATCAAAGGGGCGATCGATCCCCTCACGCGCAGTCTCGCGCGCCTGCTGGCGCCGGACGTGCGGGTGAACGCGGTGGCACCGGGCGTCGTCCTGCTGCCCGACGACGCCAGCACCGAGTTGGCGAACCGGCTCGCGCAGGAGACGCCGCTGGCGGCGCTGGGGACCCCCGCCGACATCGCGGACGCCGTCTGCTGGCTCGCGGACGCACCGTACATCACCGGTGAGATGGTGCACGTCGACGGGGGACGGCACCTGCGTCGGTGAGGACGTCTCCCGTGCCCGTGCAGGATCCCACACACGCGTACGCGACCGTCGTGGTCGTCGGCGGCGGCTGCTACGGGTCCTACTACGTGCGGCAATTGGCGCGTGCCCGGGCCGCTGGAGCCCTCAGCTGGCAGCGCCTGATCGTCGTTGATCGCGACCCGCAGTGTCGCGTGGTGCGGGAGGCGCCGGCAGTGCCCGATCTGGTCGTGGCGTGCGCGGAGTGGGGCCCGTGGTTCGACGAGTGGCTCGCCACGCCGCGCGCGGCCGACGATCGCGACGCGATTGTGCCGTCGCCACTGATGCCGCACCTGATGGCCGAGTGGATTGCCCGCCGCATCGGCGACGCGCAGAGCCAGACGCAGAGCCAGACGCAGAGCCAGACGCAGAGCCAGACGCAGAGCCAGACGCAGCGCGAGACGCCGGGCGACGCGCAGCGCGGGGCGGCGCCGCGGCCGGTGCCGCTCGCCCGTATCCCGAGCACGCCGTGGCAGCGGGCGGGCGAGGACGGCACGCACTACGTGAGTTTCGCCGAGTGGATGTGCCCCGTGAACTGCGTCGAGCCCGCCGTGTGCCCCGCGATCGCGGGCCCGCGCACCTGGTCGATGCCGCGACACGTCGCGGCGTACGTGGCCGCGGAACGCGAGCGGGGTCGTCCCATTGCGGGGCCGGTGGTGCTGCACTGCGCGCACCGGGCCTATGGCGTCGGGATGTTCGACGTTCGCGCCGTGCAAGCGGGCGCCGCACTTGCCGCAGACGCCGTCCGGCAGGTCGCGGCGGACCGGGATGGCACGCCGGACCATCTGCTGGTCGCCACGGTGTCACATTGTCACGGCGCGTGGACGCTGCTCCCCCTCTCGGGCGCGGCGTCGCGGTAGATTTCGGCGGCGCCACACTGTCCGCTGCACGTCTCACGAGGGTCGAATGGAAAACGTCGTCATCATCGGGTCCGGTCCTGCCGCGTGGACCGCGGCCATCTACGCTGCCCGCGCGAACCTCGGTCCCGTGGTGTACGAGGGCGAGCCGCAGGGCATTGTGCTGCCGGGCGGTCAGCTGATGACCACGACCGAGGTCGAGAACTTCCCGGGCTTTCCCGAAGGCATCACCGGCCCCGAGCTGATGGAGCGGATGAAGGCGCAGGCGCTCCGCTTCGGCGTGCGCGTGATGTCCGAAAACGTCAAGGCGGTCGCGCTCGGCAGCCATCCCTTTACCGTCACGCCGAACTACTCCGAGCCGGTGCAGGCGCTCACCGTGATCGTGGCCACCGGGGCGTATGCCAAGTGGCTTGGCGTGCCGCACGAGGAGCGCCTGGCCCAGTCGGGTGGCGGCGTCAGTGCCTGCGCGGTGTGCGACGGCGCCCTGCCGTTCTACCGCAACAAGGTGCTCGCGGTCGTGGGCGGCGGGGACACCGCGATGGAAGAGACGATGTACCTCACGAAGTTCGCATCGAAGGTCTACGTGCTCCATCGCCGCGACAGCTTCCGCGCGTCGAAGGTGATGGCCGACCGGGTGCTCAACCACCCGAAGGTTGAAGTGCTCTGGAACACGCGCGTGGTCGAGGTGCTCGGGGAACAGGAGATTCGCGGGCTCACGATTGCGGACACGGTGACCGGCGCGCAGCGCGAACTCAGCGTTGGCGGACTCTTCGTCGCGATCGGGCACACGCCGAATACCGGCTTCCTCAACGGCCAGCTCACCCTCACCGACGCCGGGTATCTCGCGGTGCAGCCGGGCCGCATGGCCACGAGCATTCCCGGCGTCTTCGCCGCGGGCGACGTGACCGACGACTACTACCGGCAGGCGATCACCGCGGCGGGCTCGGGCTGTCAGGCCGCGCTCGAGGCCGAACGCTGGCTGGCGCACCACGGGCTTGGCGAGACCAAGCCCGCGCCGATCGCGGCGGGGCACGGCGCGTGAAGCCGATTGGCATCACGGTCGGCCCGCTGGAAGAGAACTGCTGGCTCCTCGTCGATCCCGCATCGCGGGAGGCCGTGCTCGTGGACCCTGGCGACGAAGCGGAACGGCTGCTCGAGGCGGTCGCGGCCGCCGGAGCGACGTTGCGTGCGATCTGGCTGACCCACGCGCACTTCGATCACATCGGCGCGATCGCCGGTATCAAGCGACAGCATCCGCAGGTGCCCGTGCATTTGCACAGCGCCGACACCCCCTTGCTGGCGCTGGCCGGTGCGGCGGCCGCGCGGTGGGGGCTCTCGGTCGAGACGCCGCCGCCGGCCGACGTGATGATCGGCGAGGGGGATGTCCTGTCGGTGGGCGCGCATCGCTTCACCGTGCAGCACGTCCCCGGACACGCGCCGGGGCACGTGATGTTCGTCGGGGATGGCGTCGTGCTGAGCGGCGACGTGTTGTTCCAAGGGTCGATCGGACGTACCGACCTGCCGATGTGCGATCCCGCGGCGATGCAGACGTCCTTGGCCCGCATCGCGTCCCTTCCGTCCGAGACCGTGGTGCATCCCGGTCACGGGCCGACGACTACGATCGGCCGCGAGCGCGCGACCAACCCCTTCCTGTCTGGGGCGGCTCGCGTGGTCGGTGGGGCCGCGTGATCGCCGCCGCGAATCTGCTGCTCGCGGCGTGGCTTGGCGCGAGCGTGTTGTTCACCGCGGTCGTCGCGCCCGCCGCGTTTCGCGTGCTGCCAGCGCGGATGCTGGCCGGGGCGGTGGTCGGCCAGGTGCTGCCCGTCATCTTCCTCAGCGGCATCGTCGTGGCGCTGATGGCCCTGGGGCTCACGGCCCGCCGCCCGATGCGCCTGCGTCGCTGGTGGCAGCTCGGGCTCGCCTGCTGTCTGCTCGGCTGTGGCGTCGCGCAATTCGGCATTGCGCCGCGCATCCGCGCGCTGCGCGAACAGCTCCCGGCGAATCTCGAATCGGTGCCTCCGGAGGATCCGCGGCGGGCCACCTTCGGTCGCTTGCACGGAGTAAGCGTGGCGGTGCTGGGGGCGGCGATGCTTGGCGCGGCCTTGGCGCCGGTTGTCGGGCTGCGTTCGGCACCGACGGGAGGTAAGGAAATCCCCACTTGAACACTTTCCCGGATTCCTCTACAGTCACGTATGCGCATCACGACTTGGGCTGAATACGGACTGATCTGCGCACTGCATCTGGCGCGGCGCGCAGGTGAAGGGCCGGTGACTGGCCGCGACATCGCGGCGCAGGAACGTCTGCCCGCCGACTACGTCGAGCAGATCCTGCTGCGGCTCCGCCGCGCGGGCATCGTGAACAGCACCCGCGGGGCGCGCGGCGGATACGCCTTGGCGAAGCCGCCCGAAGCGCTCACGGTGCGTGATGTGATCGCCGCCTCCGAACTGCAGACCTTCGAGCTCCATTGCGTGGCCCATCCGGTGTCGGAGGAACGTTGCGGCGACAACGCCCACTGCTCCATCCGGCCGGTGTGGATGATGCTGCAGAAGAAGATCGACGATGTGCTCGAAGGCGTCTCGCTGGCGGAACTGCTGCACAACGAGCGGGACGTGCGCGTGCACCTCGGGGTGGAAGACCGGGCGTTGCCGGTGCTGCAGCGCTGACCGTTCGCGTGCTGTCCGGACTCTTCAAGGCGTGGTCTGCTCCTGCGCGACGCGCGGCGGAGCAGGTGATCAGCGGGCTGCACGTGGCGCCGGAGCCGGCGGACATCGAGTGGCTGGCCTCCTTGATGCTTCGCCGCGACGAAGACCACGCCGCGTGGGAGCTGCGCTACGCGCGCCGTGCGGTCGGGCTGCTGATCGCCGAGCGCGACGCCCTCAACGATCGGACCGCGCAGGAGGTCTCGGCGGCCCTCATCGCCAGCTTCTCCCGCGATCCGCACATCGCGGCCGATCGGCTCGAGATGGCGCTCGCCCAGTTTCAGACGCGACTCGCTGCGTACCGGGCCGCCATGGCGAAGCGGGATGGCAAAGAGCCCGTCGCGGCGCGAATGGCGCGCGAACTGCTCACGTTTGCGGGCGCGATTACCGGGGATCACCAGGCGGCGATCAGTCGCGCGGGCAGCATCCTCAGCGGCTACGGCACACAGGCGGCCGATCTCCTCCGCGCGGCCTACGGCACCGCCCAACTCCCAGAAGACGTCGCCCCATCGCAGGCTCTGGGCTGACGGTCCCGAAACGCCGCGCGGCGGTGCATCCCGAAGGACACACCGCCGCGGTCAGGCTGTTGCACCATCTCGTACGTGCCGAAGGTGGGACTCGAACCCACACGGGCTGTCGCCCACTGCGCCCTGAACGCAGCGCGTCTACCAATTCCACCACTCCGGCAGAACTTCAAGTCTAGTCGCTGGGGGCCGCTGCGTCAATTCAACGTCGGCGTGGTAACTTTCGGCGTGGCAACGACTCCCGCCGACGAACCGAAAAAGATCCCGGTCGCGCAGAACCGCCGCGCCCGGCACGAGTACGAGATCCTCGACACGGTCGAGGCCGGCCTCGTGCTGACCGGTAGCGAGGTCAAGTCGCTGCGCGACGGGCGCGCCAACATCACCGATGCGTTCGGCGTCATCAAGGACGGCGAGCTCTGGTTGCTCAACGCGCACATCAATCCGTACGCGCAGGGCGGCTACAGCAATCACGCGCCGACCCGCACGCGCAAGCTGCTGCTGCACAAGCGCGAAATCACCAAGCTGATCGGGGCACTCGAGCGAAAGGGGCTCTCCCTGGTTCCGCTCGAGCTGTACTTCGCGCCCAACGGCATCGCCAAGATCCGGATGGCGCTGGGGCGCGGCAAGAAGGCGCACGACAAGCGCGAAGATCTCAAGGAGAAGGAAGCCGCCCGCGATATCGCGCGGGCGATGCGGAGTCGTCGGTGATCGGCGTCGCGCTGGCGCTGCAGGTGGCCGCCGGCGCGGTGGCAGGGCCGACGGCCGTCGTCGGCGTGCCGTCGATCATCGTCGTCGCCGGCGAGCGCGTCACGCGGGTCACGACGCGCGAGATCGACGGCGTGCGCCTCCTTCGTGCCGACCAACTCGCGGCCGCCCTCGGTGCCGTGTACCGCGACCGGCCCGGGGCGGCGCGCACGCTGGTCCTCGGCCCGCGCACCATCAGTGTCGATGCCGATCTTCGGTGGCTTCGAGCCGATGACGACCTCGTGCCGTTGGCTGATGCGCCGCGCGAGCGGGAGGGCCAGCTCTGGGTGCCGTCGCAAGTCGCCACCGACGTGCTGCCACGGGTCGTGCCGGGCGTGGTGTACGAACCGTCGCGCACCGAACTGCGCGTGTTCCGGATGGCCGTCCCGGAGCGCGCCGTGGCCGAGCGGCCGGTCACGACGTCGATCCCAGCGCGCCGGACGCCGCCGACCGAGCCGCCGAACCGCACGATCGGGGCGCCGCGACCGACCCGCGATGGGCCCCCGAGCCAGCGCACCGTCATCGTCGATGCCGGCCACGGTGGCCCGGACCGCGGGATGCACGGGCCCTGGGGCTGCCGCGGGAGCGCCTGCGTGTACGAAGCGGACATCACCCTCGACGTCGCGCGCGAGGTCGCGTCCGCACTGCGCGCGCGCGGGGTGCGCGTGGTGATGACGCGCACCACCGACACGTTGATTGCGTTGTCCGACCGCGGGCGCATCGCGAACCGCGCGAAGGGCGACCTGTTCCTGAGCATCCACGTCAATGCGGCGAATCCGCGCTGGAAGTCGCCGGGCGCCGCGCGCGGCTTCGAGACGTATTTTCTGAGCGAAGCCAAGACCGAAGACGAACGCCGCGTCGCGCAGATGGAAAACGAAGCGGTCCGCTTCGAGACCACCGCCGACGCCCCGGCGGGCGACGACCTGAGTTTCCTCCTCAACGATATGGCCCAGAACGAGCACCTGCGGGAATCGAATGACGTCGCGCAGCTCGTGCAGGGCGCCTTGCGACGCGTCCATCCGGGACCGAACCGCGGCGTGAAGCAGGCCGGATTCCGAGTGCTCGTGACCGCCTTTATGCCGGCGGTCCTGATCGAGATCGGCTTCGGGACCAACCCGCGCGAGGCGTCGTGGATGACCGATCGCCGCGAGCAGTCACGAATGGCGGATGCCATCGCCGAGGCCGCGGTCACGTACCTCGAGCGCTACGAGCGCCGGGTGTCCGGGGCTGGGGGCGGCCGATGACGCTCTCGGTCTCGGCGTTGGGTCGCGTCTGGCAGAATCCCGTGGTGCTGGCGAGCGGCACCTGCGGCTACGGCCACGAGCTGGCCGAGGTGTGCGACCTCGACGCCCTCGGCGGACTGGTCACCAAGGCGGTGTCGGTCGAGCCGCGGCACGGGGCGAAAGCGCCGCGGGTCGGGATGTTCGACGGCGGGATGATCAATGCCGTCGGTCTCGCGAACCCCGGGATGGCGGAGGTCAAAGCGACGCATCTGCCGCAATTGGCGCCGCTGGTCCGGCGCGCGAACGTCCTCGCGAACATCGTGGGCTTTGGTGTTGACGAGTTCGCGACCGTCATCGCGCACCTCGATGACGCGGCGGTGTTGGCCGGCTACGAGCTCAACGTGTCGTGTCCGAACGTGAAAGCGGGCGGCATGGAGTTCGGCGCCGATCCGGCGGCCCTGCGCGCCGTGGTCTCGTCGTCGCGGGCCGCGACGCGCAAGCCGCTGGTCGTGAAGCTCTCGCCTGCGTTGCCGAACATCGCGGATGTGGCGCGACAGGCCGTGGACGCGGGGGCCGACGCGGTCACGTTGACCAACACGATGCCCGGGCTCGTCGTGGACGTCGCGCATCGACGCCCGATGCTCGGGTTCGGCACCGGTGGGCTTTCGGGTCCGGCCTTGCTGCCCGTGGGGGTGCGCGCGACGTATCTGGTGCGCAAGGCGCTGCCGTCGCTGCCCATCATCGGGCTGGGCGGCGTCTCGACGGCGGAGCACGCGCTGCAGTATCTGCTTGCGGGCGCGCAGCTCGTGGGCGTGGGGACGGCGGGGATGCGCGATCCTCGCGCCCCCGAACGCATCGTGCGGGGCTTGGCGCGCTGGTGCGACCGGCACCGTACGACGATCGCCGACATCATCGGAACGCTGGAATGGCCGACGTAACACAACCGACATTGCGCGCGACGCCCGTCGTCGCGCTGGACTACCCCGATCTGGCGCAGGCGCGCGTGATGGTCGACGCGCTCGGGGCGTCCTGCGACTTCTACAAGGTGGGCTTGGAGCTCTATGCGGCCGACGGGCCGCGGGTGCTCGACTGGCTGCGCGCTGCCGGCAAGCGCGTGTTCGTCGATCTCAAGGCGTATGACATCCCGAACACCGTCCGTGGTGTGGCGCGCAGCGTGGCCGCGCACGGCGCGAGCCTGCTGACGGTGCACGCGGCCGGTGGGGCGCGAATGCTCGAGGCGGCGGTGGACGGGGCGGGGGGCGCGTCGTCGCAAGACGGGAGCGGCTGCGGCATTCTGGCGGTCACCGTGCTGACCAGCTTCAGTGCCGACGAGTACGCGGCGGCGGCCGGCAAGCCGGTCCCGTCGGTCGAGGCGGAGGTGCTGCGCTTGGCCGACGTGGCGGCGCGGGCTGGGTGTCACGGCATCGTCTGCAGCGGCGAAGAAGTCGCGGCGGTGCGCTCGTCGACGCCGGCCCTGTGGCCGCTGGTGCCCGGCGTGCGGCTGGCTGGCGGCGCCGCGCACGATCAGTCGCGGGTGGTCACGCCCCGCGACGCGGCGGCCCGAGGGGCGCGGTACGTGGTCTTGGGTCGCGCGGTGACGGCAGCGACGGATCCTCGGGCCGCGATGGCGGCGGTTTTGGCGGATCTCGCCGAGTAAAGCGGGGCGTTCGGCAGGCCCGAACGAACACCGAACACACGCTGTACACGTCAGTCGCCAGAAATTGTCAAGCGGGGGGCCTTGAATCCGACCCCTCGGCTGTCTATGTTCCGGGTCTGTCCGGATTTGCGTCTCGGACAAAACCTCCTGTCCGGAGTATTTCGATGAAGGTCCGTTCGAGTGCGAAGCCGATCTGTGAACACTGCAAGGTGGTCAAGCGTGACGGTGTGATTCGCATCATTTGCAAGCGAAACCCGAAGCATAAGCAGCGTCAGGGCTGACCCCCGGAGCAACCCGAATGGCTCGTATTGCCGGTGTTGATCTTCCGCGCGAGAAGCGCGTCGAGATCGGCCTCACCTACATCTACGGAATCGGCCGCGTGACGGCCCGCGAGATCCTCGAGAAGACCGGGGTGAGCGCGGACTTGCGCATCAAGGACCTGACCGATGCCGACGTCAACAAGCTCCGTCAGGTCATCGAGCGTGATTATCGCGTCGAAGGTGCGTTGCGCACCGAGATCGCGATGAACATCAAGCGCTTGATGGACATCGGCTCGTATCGTGGGATCCGGCATCGCCGCGGTCTCCCGGTTCGCGGGCAGCGGACGCACACCAATGCGCGCACCAAGAAGGGTCCGCGTCGCGCAATCGCCGGCAAGAAGAAGGTGACCAAGTAATGGCCACGGGCAAGAAGACCAAGAAGGTCGTGGATGCCGAAGGGCTCGCGCACGTCAACGCGACCTTCAACAACACGATCATCACGATCACCGACGCGAACGGCAACGCCGTCGCGTGGGGCTCGGCCGGCAAGGCGGGCTTCAAGGGATCCAAGAAGTCCACGCCGTTTGCGGCCACGGTCGCGGCCGAGCAGGCCGCCCGCGAGGCGCTCTCGGCGGGTATGAAGCGAGTCCACGTGAAGGTGCAGGGTCCGGGATCGGGGCGTGAGTCCGCGATTCAGGCGCTCGCCGCCGCCGGGCTCCAGGTCAAGTCGATCAAGGACGTCACGCCGATTCCGCACAACGGCTGCCGTCCTCCGAAGAAGCGGAGGGTTTAACCGATGGCGCGCTATACGGGGCCGGCCTGCCGGCAGTGCCGTCGCGAAGGCACGAAGCTGTTCCTCAAGGGCACCAAGTGCTTCACCGAGAAGTGCCCGGTCGAGCGGCGTCCTTATCCGCCGGGCCAGCACGGCCAGCAGGCGGCTCGTCGCAAGAAGATGTCCGAGTATGCCAAGCAGCTGCGTGAGAAGCAGAAGATCAAGCGCATCTATGGCCTCTCGGAGCGTCAGTTCCGCAACACGTTCGAGAAGGTCGCGACGTTGCCCGGCATCACCGGTCACAACCTGCTCGCGGCCCTCGAGAGCCGCCTCGACAACATCGTGTATCGGATGGGCTTCGCGCCGAGCCGCAAGGCCGCGCGCCAGATCATCCGTCACCGTGGCGTCGAAGTGAACGGCAAGACGGTCGACATCCCGTCGTACGCCGTGACCCCGGGGGTCGAGGTGCGGGTGCGGCAGCACGCCCGTGAATTCGTGCCGGTCCTCGGCGCGATGGAGCAGGCCAAGAAGGGTCAGGCCCCGAACTGGATCGCGGTGGACCGCGACACGTTCAGCGGCCGGATGCTCGAGCAGCCCCAGCGCGCGGCGATCCCGATCCCGGCGCAGGAACAGCTGGTCGTCGAACTCTACTCGAAGTAACCACTACGGTCGGGCCCCTGACGCCCGAACGAGCCGGCCGCGCGTCAGGGGCGGGGCCGGGCGTCGATGGTGCGACTGTCGCACCATCGGACCTTACGGAGACGGAACGGAATGTCGAATACCATTGACCTTCGCGGCCTTGTGCGCCCCACGCTTGTCGAGGCGGCTCGTCGTGAGGACAATCCCAATATCGCGGAATTCCGCGTGCAGCCGCTCGAGCGGGGCTTCGGCCACACGCTCGGCAACGCGATGCGCCGGATGCTTCTCTCGTCGCTCCGGGGCTCGGCGGTATGGGCGTTCCGGATGGACGGCGTCGTGCACGAGCACCAGACCGTGTCCGGGGTCGTCGAAGACGTCCACCAGATCATCGCGAACCTCAAGAAGCTGACGCTCGCGTTGGCCGACGATGTCGACGCCGCCGTGCTCCGCATCCACCGCAAGACGGCCGGTGCCGTCACCGCCGCCGACATCGAAGTCTCCGGTGGCGTGCGCGTGGTCAACGGCAAGCACCACCTCTTCACGCTCCAGGATGACCGCGAGCTCAACGTCGAGCTCTACGTCAACAAGGGCCGTGGCTACATCGAAGCCGATCTGCACCCGCTCGATCGCGGCCTGCCGGTGGATCTCGTCCGCATCGACGCGATCTACTCTCCGGTCAATCGGGTGAACTTCACCGTCGCGGAAACCCGCGTCGGGCAGCGGACCGACTACGATCGCCTCGTCCTCACGGTCGAGACAAACGGCACGATCACGCCGGAAGAGGCCGTGTCGTACGCGGCCGCCCTGGCACAGACGCACTTCCAGTACTTCGCGAGCTTCGGCTCGCACAGCTCCGCGCCGGCGGCGACCGGCGGGGAAGTCACCGGCGCCGATGGCCTCCGCCTCAAGGAGCTCCTCAAGACGCCGATCGACGATCTCGAGCTGTCCGTCCGCTCGGTGAATTCGCTCAAGAACAGCAACATCCGCTCGCTTGGCGACCTCGTGCGCCAGACCGAGGGGCAGATTCTGCAGGTGAAGAACTTCGGCAAGAAGTCGCTGTCCGAGATTGCCGAATTGCTCGAAAAGGAAGGTCTGAATTTCGGCATGCGCTGGGACGAGAACGGCGACGGCGTACGCATCACCGATTGGGGCACGCCGCCGAGCCGCGCTGCGGCGAACGCGCCCGACGACGAAGAGGAGTAACACCAATGCGTCACCGCAAGGCTGGTCGCCAGCTCCGGCGCACGAGCGAGCAGAAGCTCGCGCTGCTCCGCAATCTGGCTACGTCCCTGATCGAGCACGGGGCGATCGAAACGACCGAGGCGAAGGCGAAGGAACTCCGCCCGTTCGTCGAAAAGCTCGTCACCAAGGCGAAGGCCGGCACGCTGCACGCGCGTCGCCTCGCGGGCCGTCACGTCCAGAAGCGTGAGGCCGCTGACAAGCTGTTCCAGGAGCTCGGCAAGAAGTTTGCCTCGCGTCCCGGCGGCTACACGCGCATCCTCAAGGTCGGACACCGCAAGGGTGACGGGGCCGAGATGGCGCGCATCGAGTTCGTGGAGAACTGACCAATGGCCATCAATCGCAGCCGCTGCTACTCCTGCGGCAAGGGCGTGACCTTCGGGAACAACGTCTCGCACGCCAACAACAAGTCGCGTCGCACCTGGAAGCCCAACCTCCAGGTCGCTCGCATCCAGCTCGACGGCAAGATCGTCAAGGTGAAGGTCTGCACCCGTTGCCTCGCGGCGGGCAAGATCCAGCGCGCCCCGCGTGCCGCACGGGTCGCCTGACTCCGATCGACGTGCCGACTGATTGATCCAAAGAAGGGGGGCCGTCGGCCCCCCTTTTTTCGCATCCGACTATCTGACGCTCCTGCCCAGTGCCCAAGCGCACCGACCTCAAGAAGATTCTCGTCATCGGATCCGGACCGATCGTCATCGGTCAGGCCGCCGAATTCGACTACTCCGGGACACAGTCCACCAAGGCGCTCCGTGAGGAGGGCTATGAGGTGCTCCTGGTCAACTCGAATCCGGCGACCATTATGACCGACCCGGAGTTCGCCGACCACACCTTCATCGAGCCGGTCACGCCGGAGTACGTCGAAAAGATCATCGCCGCCGAACGCCCCGACGCGATCCTGCCGACGATGGGCGGCCAGACGGCCCTGAACGTCGCGATGGCGCTGCACGAACGCGGCGTCTTGGAGCGCTACAAGGTCGAGCTCATCGGCGCCAATGCCCGCGCGATCAAGGTCGCGGAAGACCGCAAGCTGTTCGGCGAGGCGATGGAGAAGATCGGCCTGCAGTGTCCGCAGGGGCGCATCGCCACCACGTGGGCCGAGGCGAAGGAGATCGCCGAGTTCGCGGGACTCCCCGCGATCATTCGTCCCGCGTTCACGCTCGGGGGCACCGGCGGCGGCGTCGCCTACACGCCCGAGGAATACGAGCGCATCGTCACGCGCGGCCTGGCCGAATCGCCCATCTCGCAGGTGCTCATTGAACGCTCGCTCCTCGGCTGGAAGGAGTACGAGCTGGAAGTGATGCGCGACACCGCCGACAACGTCGTCATCATCTGTTCGATCGAGAACCTCGATCCGATGGGGGTCCACACCGGGGATTCGATCACCGTGGCCCCGGCAATGACGCTCACCGATCGCGAGTATCAGGTGATGCGCGACGCTGCGGTGGCGATCATTCGCGAGATCGGCGTCGAAGCGGGCGGTTGCAACATCCAGTTCGCGGTCAACCCCGACAACGGGGATCTGATCGTCATCGAGATGAACCCCCGCGTGTCGCGCTCTTCGGCGCTGGCGTCCAAGGCGACCGGCTTTCCGATTGCCAAGATCGGCGCGAAGCTCGCCGTAGGCTATCATTTGGACGAGATCCCGAACGACATCACCAAGACGACGCCGGCCAGCTTCGAGCCCGTGCTCGACTATGTGGTCGTGAAGGTGCCGCGCTTCGCGTTCGAGAAGTTCCCGACCGCCGATGCCACGCTGACGACGCAGATGAAGTCGGTCGGCGAGTCGATGGCGATGGGCCGGACGTTCAAGGAAGCCTTCCAGAAAGGCCTGCGCGCCCTCGAGACGGGCCGGGCCGGCTGGACGATCGGCGCCAGCCTGTCGGATGACCGACTGGCGGACGATGCGCGTTCGACCCTGCTCGCGCAGATCGCGATTCCGACACCGGAGCGCATCTTCCAGGTGAAGCGCGCGATGCTCGCGGGCATCTCACTCGAGGAGATCCACGCGGCGTCGAAGATCGACCCGTGGTTCCTGGCGCAGTTGCAGGAGCTGATCGACGCTGAGCGCTGGTACGCCGGGCTCGGCAGCGTCAGCGCGAATGATCTGCGTCGGATGAAGCGCTTCGGCTTCTCGGACCGCCAGCTCGGCGCGCTTCGCGGTGAGACCGAGATTGCGGTCCGTGAGCAGCGCTGGGCGCTCGGCGTCCGACCGGCGTACAAGATGGTCGATACCTGCGCTGGTGAGTTCCCGTCGAGCACGCCGTACCTGTACGGCTGCTATGACGACGAGAGCGAGTCGCCGCGCACGGGCCGGAAGAGCGTGATCATCCTGGGCTCCGGACCCAACCGCATCGGGCAGGGCGTCGAGTTCGACTACTGCTGCGTGCGCGCGGTGCTGGCGCTTCGGGAACAGGGGTACGAGGCCATTATGGTCAACTCGAACCCCGAGACCGTGTCCACCGACTACGACACGTCGGACAAGCTCTACTTCGAGCCGCTGACGCTGGAGGACGTGCTCGAGATCGTGCATCGCGAGCAGCCGCTCGGCGTGATCGTGCAGTTGGGCGGCCAGACGCCGCTCAAGCTCACCCGCGGGCTGGAGGCGGCGGGCGTGCCGATTCTCGGTACGAGTCCCGACGCGATCGACATCGCCGAAGACCGCGAGCGCTTCGAGCAGATCGCGCGTTCGCTCGGCATCGCGCAGCCGCCCAACGGTCTCGCGCGCAGTGAAGCCGAAGCCGTCGCGATCGCCACGCGCATCGGCTATCCGGTGCTGGTGCGGCCGTCGTACGTGCTCGGCGGTCGCGCGATGGAGATCGTGCACACCGAAGACGACCTGCGCGGCTACTTCGAGCGCGCGGTGCAGGTGAGCGAAGACCGGCCCGTGCTGGTCGACCGGTTCCTGAACGACGCGGTCGAAGTGGACGTGGATGCGATCGCCGACGGGACCGATGTCGTCATCGGCGGCATTATGCAGCACATCGAAGAGGCCGGCGTGCACTCGGGCGACTCGGCCTGCGTCTTCCCGCCGTGGAATCTGCCGGCAGCGCTGCTCGACGAGATGCGCCGCAGCACCGTGGCGATGGCCAAGGCGCTCGGCGTGAAGGGCCTGATGAACGTGCAGTTCGCCGTGCAGGGCAACACCGTGTACGTCCTCGAGGTGAACCCGCGCGCGAGCCGCACGATTCCGTTCATCTCGAAGGCGATTGGGGTGCCGCTGGCGAGCCTGGCCGCGCGCGTGATGGTGGGGCAGACGCTGCGCGAGATCGGCTTCGTGCAGGAAGTCGCGGTGCCCTACGCCAGCGTGAAGGAGGCCGTGTTCCCCTTCAACAAGTTCCGCGAGTTCGATCCCGTGCTTGGTCCCGAAATGCGGTCGACGGGCGAAGTGATGGGGATTGATCGTGCGCCGCCGGTGGCGTTCCTCAAAGCGCAGGTGTCGGCGGGCAACGCGTTGCCGTCGGCCGGCACGGTTCTCTTCAAGCTCAGTGACACCGACAAGCCGCTGGCGGTGCCGGTGGCGCGTCGATTCGCCGAGTTGGGCTTCACGATCGCCGCAACGCCGCGGACGGCGGAGGTCTTCCGCGCGGCCGGCCTCGAAGTGCAGGGCGTCGCGCGCCTCGACGCGGGTGGCCCGGGGGCCGCGCGCCTGCTGCGCGACGGCCACGTGACCTACATCGTCAACACGCCGCTGGGCGGCGCCACGCAGCGGGATGACCTGAGCCTCCGCCAGGCGGCGGTCTCGGCCCGGGTGCCGTATGCCACGACCGTAGCAGCGGCGCGCGCGGCGGTGGAAGCCATTGCCGACGCAGCCACCGAGACGGTCGGGGTGCGCAGTCTGCAGTCGTGGCACACCGAGTTGCCCGCGCGGCTCACTCCTGCGGGAGCTCCGGGATGAGCGTCCACGAGTCTGCCTTCGTGCACGAGTCGGCCTACGTCGATGAGGGCGCGGTGATCGGCGCCGGCACCAAGATCTGGCATTTCTGCCACATCCTCGGTGGGGCACGGATCGGTGAGCGCTGCTCGCTTGGCCAGAACGTGGTGGTGATGAACGGCACGACGATTGGCAACAACGTGAAGATCCAGAACAACGTGTCGGTCTACGAAGGCGTCGAGCTCGAGGACGACGTGTTCTGCGGGCCGTCGATGGTCTTCACCAACGTGATGAATCCGCGCAGCGCCGTCTCGCGCAAGAACGAGTACCGGACAACGCGGGTCGGTCGCGGCGCGACGATCGGTGCGAACGCGACGGTCGTGTGCGGGACGACCATTGGCGCCTACGCGTTCGTTGGCGCCGGCGCGGTGGTGACCCGGGATGTGCCGGCCTACGCCTTGGTGACCGGTGTGCCGGCCAAGCGCACCGGCTGGATGTCTCGGCACGGCGAGAAGCTGGTGCCGGTGCCGATGGCGGCCGACGGCGTCCGGCGCTTCCGCTGCCCGGCGACGGGCGAGCAGTACCGGTTGGATGGCGACCAGATGCGATTGGAGGAGCCGTGAGCGGTCTCGACGAGTTCCGCATCGCGCTCGTCGGGTGCGGGCGCATCGCGCGCAACCACTTCGACGCGATTCGCGAGGTCGAGGGCGTACGGCTCGTGGCGGTCTGTGACAGCGTCGAGGCCCGCGCGCGAGAGGCGGGCACGGCGCAGCAGGTGCCGTGGTTCACGTCGATCGACGAGATGCTCGCGACGGTGCCCTCGGACATCGTCACGGTGGCGACGCCGAGCGGCCTGCACCCGGAGCACGGCATCAAGGCTGCGCGCGCTGGTCGGCACGTGATCTCCGAGAAGCCGATGGCGATCTCGCTCGCGGCGGCGGATGCCCTCGTGAAGGCCTGTGACGATGCGGGCGTGCAGTTGTTCGTCGTGAAGCAGAATCGGCTGAACCCCTCGGTGCAGTTCGTGCGTCGAGCGCTCGAGAAGGGTCGCTTTGGCCGGCTGTTCATGGCCAATTGCACCGTGCGCTGGTCGCGGCCGCAGGAGTACTACGATCAGGCGCCTTGGCGGGGGACCTGGGAGTTCGACGGCGGGGCCTTCATGAATCAGGCGTCGCACTATGTCGATCTGATGCAGTGGATGATGGGGCCGGTCGAAAGCGTGATCGCGAAGACGGCCACGCTGGCGCGGCGCATCGAGGCGGAGGATTCCGGTGCGGCGGTCATCAAGTTCCGCTCCGGGGCGATCGGCGTGATCGAGGTCACGATGCTCACCTTTCCCCGCAACCTCGAAGGCTCGTTCACCATCATCGGCGAGAAGGGCACCGTCCGCATCGGCGGCACGGCGGTGAACAAGATCGAGCACTGGCAGTTCGCCGACTACGACGACGACGACCGGCTGATCGAAGCGGCCAACACCGCACCGACGAGTGTGTACGGCTTTGGCCACGTCCCGTACTACCGGAACGTGGTGTCGGTGCTGCGGGGCGAAGCGATTCCCGAGACCGACGGGCGCTCCGGTCGGAAGTCGTTGGAACTGATCCTGGGGATCTACGAGTCCGCCCGGACGGGCCGGGACGTGCCGCTGCCGCTCCGGTAGGGCCGACGAGGGCGTCGGAGCGCTGGAATCGGCGCAAGTCGTTGTCCTGATTATCGTTGACTGGGGGCGCGCAATCGGCGAACTTTCGTGACTCGTGCAGTCCGTATTCAGCCCGATTTTCGATGCCCGTCCCGCTTCTTGACCTGAAGGCGCAGCACGCGACGATTCGCGACGATGTGGTCGCCTCGATGATGCGTGTCGTGGACGACCAGACCTTCATTCTGGGTACGCAGGTCGCCGAACTCGAGTCGGCGGTGGCGGCCTTGTCGGGGACCAAGCACGCCATCGGCTGCGCCAACGGCACCGACGCGCTGCTGCTCGCCTACCGGGCGCTCGACATCGGGCGTGGCGACGAAGTGCTCACGACGCCGTTCACGTTCTTCGCGACCGTCGGCGCCATCCACAATGTGGGCGGCCGCGCGGTGTTCGCGGACATCGACCCCAAGACCTTCAATCTCGATCCGGACGCCGCGGCGGCCGCCAAGACCTCGACGACCAAGGCCGTGGTGCCGGTGGATCTCTTCGGGCAGATGGCGCCGCTCGAGGTGATTCGCGAGAAGACCGGCCTGCCGGTCGTCGAAGACGGCGCACAGAGCATCGGCGCACGTCGCCACGTCTGCGGGGAGTACGTCCGCGCCGGCCAGATCGCGACGATTGGCACCTTTTCGTTCTTCCCGTCGAAGAACCTCGGTGGCTACGGCGACGGCGGGATGATGGTCACGAACGACGACGAGATCGCAAAGCGCCTGCGGCGCTTGCGTGTGCACGGTGGCACCACGATGTACTACCACGACGAGGTCGGCTACAACTCGCGGCTCGACACGCTGCAGGCGGCCGTGCTGCAGGCGAAGCTGCCGCACCTCGAATCGTGGAGTGCCGCGCGTCGGCGCAATGCGGCCTACTACGATGCGGCCTTCGCCGACGTCGCCGACATCACGACCCCGTACATCGCCCCCGAGAGCGAGAGCATCTACAACCAGTACACGATCCGCACGCCGCGTCGTGACGAGTTGCAGGCGCACCTGAAGGCCAAGGGCATCGGCTGCAACGTCTACTACCCGTTGCCGATGCACCTGCAGCCGTGCTTCGCGTATCTCGGCTACAAGGCGGGGCAGTTTCCCGAGGCCGAGCGCGCGTCGAAGGAAGTGCTCTCGCTGCCGGTGTTCCCCGAATTGACCACGACCCAGCTGGACGAAGTCATCGCCGCCGTCCGCGGCTTCTTCGGCCGCTAACCAGGAGTCTTATGCAGGACCGTGAGCAGCAGCTGATCGCCAAGTTCGACAACAAGACGGCGGTCATTGGAATCATCGGGTTGGGCTACGTCGGACTGCCGCTCGCGATGGAGTTCGCGCACGCCGGCTTCACGGTGATCGGTTACGACGTGAGCCAGCGGGTGGTCGACCTGCTCAACGGCGGCGGCTCGCACATCCAGGACATTCCCGCCGCCACCGTCGCGACCGAGGTGAAGGCTGGGCGCTTCATCGCGACCGCGGACGAGTCGCGCTTGGCGGAGTGCGACGCCATCTCGATTGCCGTCCCGACGCCGCTGGCCAAGACCCGTGATCCGGATCTGTCCTACGTGTTGTCGGCGGCGAAGGCGATCGGTCGCCAGCTCAAGCCAGGGGCTCTGGTGGTGCTCGAAAGCACCACGTACCCCGGCACGACCCGCGAACTGCTGCTGCCCGAACTGGAGGCGCGGCGGCTGGTGCCGGGGCAGGATGTGTTCGTGGCGTTCAGCCCCGAGCGCGTCGATCCGGGCAACCCGACGTGGCACACGAAGAACACGCCCAAGGTCGTCGGGGGGCTGACGCCGGCGTGCAGCCGCACCGCGACGGCCTTGTACGCCGCCTGCATCGACGTGGTCGTGCCGGTCTCGAGCCCCGAGGCCGCCGAGTTGGTCAAGCTGCTCGAGAACACGTTCCGCTCGATCAACATCGGGCTCGCCAACGAAATGGCGATCGTGTGCGACCGCTTGGGCGTGGACGTCTGGGAAGTCATCAACGCCGCGGCGACGAAGCCCTTCGGGTTCATGAAGTTCACGCCCGGCCCGGGCATCGGGGGCCACTGCATTCCGCTCGACCCGCATTACCTCGCGTGGAAGATGCGGACGCTGAACTACCGGACGCGCTTCATCGACGTGGCGAGCGAGATCAACTCGGAGATGCCCGAGTTCGTGGTGCGCAAGGTGAGCCGGGCGCTCAATGAAGAGCGCAAGGCGGTCAACGGGTCGTCGATCCTCGTGCTCGGGGTCGCGTACAAGCGCGACATCGACGACGTGCGCGAAAGCCCGGCGCTCGACATCATCAAGCTGCTCGAGGAGCGAGGCGCGCAGGTGATGTATCACGATCCGTTCGTGAAGGAGTTCCGCGAGGACAACGAACTGCGCTTCTCGGTGTCGCTGACGCCGGAGCTCTTGCGCGCCGTGGATGCCGTCGTGGTGGTGACCGACCATCAGGCCGTGAACTATCAGCTCGTGGCCGACGAGGCCGCCCTGGTCGTGGACTCGCGCAACGTCTTCGCGGCGCTTGAGCCGGGTCGCGCGCGCATCGTGCCGCTGTCGGGTGGGCTGCTCAACGCGCACACCGGCGCGCCGGCGTACACCGCCTGAGCGTCGGCCAGGATACCACGTGAAGATCACGGTCGTAGGGTCGGGGTACGTCGGACTCGTGCTCGGCGCGTGCCTCGCCGAAACAGGTAGCGACGTCACCTGTCTGGACATCGACGCCAAGAAGATCGCCGGGCTCAAGCAGAACGTGCTGCCGATCTACGAGCCCGGCCTCGATGCCTTGGTCGAGCGCAATCAGGCGCAGGGCCGGCTGGTCTTTACGACGGACGCGAAGGACGCGATCGGTGGGGCCGATGTCGTCTTCATCGCCGTCGGCACGCCCCAGGATGAGGACGGCTCCGCCGATCTCACGTACGTCCTCGGCGTGGCCGAGTCGATCGGCCGGCATATGACGCGCGAGCTCGTCGTCGTCACCAAGAGCACCGTCCCGGTGGGCACGGCGGCCAAGGTCGAAGCGAAGATCCGCGAGTTCACGACGCTGCCGTTTCATATGTGCTCGAACCCCGAGTTCCTCAAGGAAGGGGCGGCCGTCGAGGATTTCCTCAAGCCGGATCGCGTCGTGGTCGGCGTGGCGACCGCCTACGCGCGGGATGTGATGCAGGAGCTCTACGCGCCGTTCGTGCGTACCGGTCGCCCGATCATCTTTATGGATATCCCGTCGGCCGAGATGACGAAGTACGCGGCCAACGCGATGCTCGCCACGCGCATCTCGTTCATGAACGAGATCGCGATGCTCTGCGAGCAGACCGGCGCCGACGTGGATCTCGTGCGGAAGGGCATCGGCAGCGACGCGCGCATCGGTCCGAGCTTTCTCTTTCCGGGGCCGGGCTACGGCGGGTCCTGCTTTCCGAAGGATGTGCAGGCGCTGGTCCGCACCGGTGAAGAGTACGGCGCCGAACTTTCGGTCGTGCGCGCGGTGCACACGGCGAACGAGCGGCAGAAGCACGTGCTGGCGGCCAAGGTGCATCGGGCGCTGGGCGGACAGGTGGCCGACCGTCGCATTGCCGTCTGGGGGCTCGCCTTCAAGCCGAACACCGACGATATGCGCGAGGCGCCGTCGCTCGTCCTGATCGACGAGTTGCTGGCAGCCGGCGCGCGGATCGTCGCGCACGATCCCGTCGCGATGCCCGAGACCCGGCGCCGGATCGGCGACCGTGTCGAGTACGCCAAGACCGCGTACGCCGCCTGCGACGGGGCCGACGCGCTCGTGATCGTCACCGACTGGAACGAGTATCGCCATCCCGATTTCGCGCGCATCAAGTCGCTGCTCCGGCAGCCGGTGCTCGTCGACGGGCGCAACCTCTACGACCCGGCCAAGATGCGGCAGCTGGGTTTCACCTACGACTCGATCGGACGCGGACGCTGATGCGCATTCTCATTACTGGTGCCGCCGGATTCCTCGGCAGTCACTTGTGCGACCGGTTCCTGGCCGACGGGCACACCGTCGTCGGGCTCGACAATTTCCTCACCGGCAGCCCCGACAACATCGCGCACCTGATCGGCAACCCGAAGTTCCAGTTTGTCGAGCACAACATCTCGACGTACACCTACGTGAGCGGTCCGCTCGACGGCGTGCTGCACTTCGCGTCGCCGGCCAGCCCGGTGGATTACCTGGAGATGCCGATCCAGACCCTCAAGGTCGGGTCGCTCGGGACGCACAACGCGCTCGGCATCGCAAAGTCGAAGGGGGCGCGCTTCCTGCTCGCGAGCACGAGCGAGGTCTACGGCGATCCGCTGGTGCACCCGCAGCCCGAGTCGTACTGGGGCAATGTGAACCCGATCGGGCCGCGTGGGGTGTATGACGAAGCAAAGCGCTTCGCCGAAGCGCTCACGATGGCGTACCACACCTTCCACGGCCTCGACACCCGCATCGTGCGCATTTTCAACACGTACGGCCCCCGGATGCGTCCGAACGATGGCCGCGTCGTGTCGAACTTCATCGTGCAAGCGCTGCGCGGCCAGCCGCTGACCGTCTACGGCGATGGCTCGCAGACGCGGTCGTTCTGCTATGTCGAGGACGAGGTGGAGGGCATCTACCAGCTCTTCCACAAGGGAGACGCGCAGCCCTGCAACATCGGCAATCCGGGCGAGTTCACGGTACAGCAACTGGCCGAGCTCGTCATTGCGCTGACTGATTCGGCCAGCACGATCGATCGGCGTCCGCTGCCGGCGGATGATCCGAAGGTCCGCCAGCCGGATCTGACGCGGGCGAAAGCGATGCTCGGGTGGGAGCCGAAGGTTGCCCTGAAGGACGGCCTCGTGCCGACGATTGCGTACTTCCGTGACGCGCTGGCCAAGGCGCCGGCCGAGGCACGCACGCTGTGACGGCTCGCGGGCTCACCGATCGCGCCCGGTCCCACCTGTGGTGGCTGGTGTTCGCCGTCGCCGCCTGTGGCGGGGGCGGCTGGAAGCTGCGCAGCTACCCGACCCCGGACGCGCTCTACGCGGCGTCGCTGCTGGAGTTCCAGCGCAAGCACTGGGACAACGCGGTCGAAGGCTTCGAGAAGGTCACGATCGATCTGGGGGCGCGCGATCCGCTGCTGCCCGGGGCGTATCTGTATCTCGCGCGGGCGTACGTGCGTCGCGGCGAGTACCTCGTGGCCGCCAACACGTTCTCCCGCATTTCCGAGTCGTTCCCCGACGATACGCTGGCCGACGACGCGTTGTACGAGCAGGGCTTGGCGTACGCCAAGATGTGGGGGAAGCCGGAGCTCGATCAGCAGTACGGGCTGCTCGCGCAGGCCACGTTGCGCACCCTCGTCTCGGCGTACCCCGACTCGCCGCTCAAGGAGCAGGCGACGGCGGAACTGTCTCGCCTCGATGAGTGGCTCGCCTCGAAGGATCTCGAGATCGGCCTGCACTACAAGCGGCGCGGCGCGCCCGACTCGGCGATCATCTACCTGCGCGATGTGCTCAATCTCTACCCGACGACCAATGCGGCGCGTCGGGCCGGGATCGCGCTGGTCGACGTGTACCGGACCATCAAGTACCTCGACGACGCGACCGAGCTCTGCGACAAGTTGCGGAAGGGCTGGCCGACCGACGCCGGGGTGACCGCCGCCTGTCCGGCGGTCCTGCCCACCGTCGGCGCGAAGCCTCCGCCGACGCCGCCGGGCGCCTGAGCCGTGCGGCTCGGTGTCTTCGGCGGGACCTTTGATCCGCCGCATTTCGGACACCTGCTGCTGGCCTCGGACGCCGTCGAACGGCTGTCCCTCGACCGGGTGATCTTCGTCCCGGCCTACCGGCAGCCGCTCAAAGACGGACGTGGTGGGGCGAGCCCGATGCAGCGCTTGGCGATGACCGCGCTGCTGATCGGGGATGACCCCCGGTTCGTCCTCGACGGGTCTGAGGTGGAACGGGGCGGGTTATCTTTCACGGTTGACACGTTGCGGGATTTGCACCGGCGGTACCGCGGAGCGGACTTTCATCTGCTGCTCGGCACCGATGCGGTGGAATTGCTCCCGAAATGGCGGGAGCCGGCCGAAGTGCTGCGGCTGGCGCGACTGGTGGTAGTGGGACGCGGCGACTTGGGGGCTACGGTGCCCGAGGCGGTGCGAGCCCTGGCGGTGGCCGGCGCGGGGGAGCCCCTCGTGCTGGCAGCACGCCGATTCGATGTGAGTTCGACCGAAATCCGGGCGCGATTGGCCGAAGGGCGGCCCATCCGCGGATTCGTTCCAGATGCCGTGGCCGCGTACATCGCGGGACACGGGTTGTACCGCGGCCCTGCCGCAGAGCGATGATCAAGGGACTCATCAGCAAGGTCTTCGGCACGCGACACGAGCGCGAGCTCAAGCGGATTCGACCGATCCTCGATGCGATTCACTCGCACGGGGAGCGGCTCAAGAGCCTGTCCGATACCGAGGTGCAGGGGCAGACGGCGAAGTTCCGTCGGCTGCTGTCGGAGCGCACCAGTGCGCTCGAAGCACAGATTGCCGCGCTCAAGGAGCAGAAGCGCACCACCCCGGACGCGGCGGACCGCGAGGCCCTCGACCGCCAGCTGACCGGGGCCGATGCCCGCGGCGGTCTCGAGGGGCAGTTGCGCAGCACCATCGCCGACACGCTCGACGAGATCCTGCCGGAAGCCTTCGCTACGGTGCGGGAGGCCGCACGGCGGCTCGTCGGGACGCAGGTGCAGGTGACCGGCCAGACGCTGCAGTGGGATATGGTGCACTACGAAGTGCAGCTGATCGGCGGCCTGCAGTTGCATCTCGGCAAGATCGCCGAGATGGCGACCGGCGAAGGCAAGACGCTCGTCGCCACGCTGCCCCTGTATCTCAACGCCCTCCCCGGGCGTGGCGCGCATCTCGTGACGGTCAACTCGTACCTCGCGCGCCGCGACTCGCAGTGGATGGGCCACCTCTATCGGTGGCTGGGCCTTACGGTGGCCTGTCTCGATGATACCGAGCCGGGCACGCCCGATCGCCGCGCCGCGTACCACGCCGACATCACTTACGGCACGAACAACGAGTTCGGCTTCGACTACCTGCGCGACAACATGGTCACCGACCTGTCGCAGCGGGTGCAGCGGCCGCACGTCTTCGCCATCATCGACGAAGTCGACTCGATCCTGATCGACGAAGCCCGGACCCCGCTAATCATCTCGGGCCCGGTCGGCAACGAGGGCGATGCCCAGTACGCCGACCACAACCAGGCGGTGTCGCGCGTCGTGCGGCAGCAGATGGAGCTGGTCAACAAGTTGGTCGCCGATGGTGAACGGGCGCTCGAGACGGGCGACACGGCCAAGGCGGGGCTGCTGCTCTATACCGCGCGACTGGGTGGCCCCAAGAACCGCCGGCTTCAGAAGGCGCTGCAGGAGCAAGGCGTCAAGGCGCTGGTGCAGGCCACCGAGCTGGAACACATCGCCGATCGCAAGCTCACCGCGTCGAAGCAGCAGTACCGGCACATCGAAGAGGACCTGCTGTTCGTCCTCGATGAGAAGGGGCACACCGTGCACCTCACCGATCGCGGCGTCGACGCGATGTCGCCGTCCGATCACGAGGCCTTCCTGCTCCCCGACATCTCGCTCGAAATCGGGGCGCTCGAACGGGACGAGTCCCTTACGCCAGCAGAGCGGATCGAACACCGGCGCGCGATCGAAGCCGAGTACGCGCTCAAGAGCGAGCGGCTCAACATCGTGCACCAGCTGCTCCGCGCGCACGCCCTGTACGAGAAGGACGTGAACTACGTCGTGCAGGACGGTCAGGTGCTGATCGTCGACGAGTTCACCGGCCGCACGATGCCGGGCCGCCGCTGGAGCGAAGGCCTGCATCAGGCGATCGAAGCCAAGGAAGGCGTGCAGGTGAAGGGCGAGACGCAGACGCTCGCGACCGTCACCATTCAGAACTTCTTCCGGATGTACGAGAAGCTCGGCGGAATGACCGGCACGGCCGAGACCGAAGAGACGGAGTTCTTCCAGATCTACGGGCTCGAAGTCGCGGTGATTCCGACGAACCGTCCGCCGATCCGCGATGACCGGCAGGACCTCGTGTACCGCACGCGCAAGGAGAAGTACGACGCGATCGTCGCCGAGACCGAGCGCCTGCACAAGCTCGGCTTCCCGGTCCTCGTTGGTACGACCAGCGTGGACGCGTCGGAGACGGTGTCGCGGATGTTCAAGCGCGCCGGATTGCCGCACAACGTGCTCAACGCGAAGTACCACCAGCGCGAAGCCGAGATCGTCGCGCTGGCGGGTCAGCCCGGCGCGATCACGATCGCGACGAACATGGCCGGCCGCGGCACCGACATCAAACTCGGCCCCGACACCCGCGAGCCCAAGCCGTCGGTGGTCAAGGATTGGGAAGGCAAGGAACAGCAGGTCAACGAGTGCGGTGGTCTGCACATCATCGGCTCGGAGCGCCACGAATCGCGGCGCATCGACCGGCAGCTCCGCGGCCGTGCCGGGCGTCAGGGCGACCCGGGGGCGACCCAGTTCTTCCTGTCGCTCGAAGACGACCTGATGCGGCTCTTCGGCTCCGATCGCATCGCCAAGCTGATGGATCGTCTCGGGGCCAAGGAGGGCGAAGTCCTCACGCACCCGCTGATCACGCGGTCGATCGAGCAGGCGCAGAAGCGGGTCGAGTTGTCGAACTTCCAGAGCCGCAAGCGGCTGCTGGAGTACGACGATGTGATGAATCAGCAGCGCGAGGTGGTGTACTCGCTCCGCGCCTTCGCGCTCGAAGGCGGTGAGGAGCTGAAGGGCGAGGCGCGCACGATGATCGACAAGGCCGTGGCCCGTCGCATCGAGACGCTGCTGGCGGATATCGGGCCCGAGGAGGCGCTCGAGCCCTCGCTGTTCAAGCAGGAGCTGCAGCAGCAGTATCTGGTGACGGTGCCGGCCTTCGAAGGCGACAGCGCGCCGGGCACGCGTGATGGCGTGTTCGAAGCGGCGCGCGAGGCCGCGCTCGCCACGTACGAGCGCAAGCTGTCGGACCTCGATTCGGTGAAGGACGACACCGGCAAGGGCTTCTCGGAGCGCTTGCTCAGCTTCGTGATGCTCGGGGTGATCGACGAGAAGTGGAAGGATCACCTCCACGATCTCGATCAGCTCCGCAATGCCATTCAGTATCGGTCCTGGGGGCAGAAGGACCCCTTGCTCGAGTACAAGCAGGAGGCGTACTCGATGTTCGTCGATCTGCTGAACGACATCCACCACACCTTCACCGAGCGGTTCCTGCGCGCGCAGCTGGTCTTCGAAGAAGCCCCGCCGCCACCGCCGCCGCCGATGTCGCGTCCCCCGGCGCCGCCGCCGGGCACGAGGTACAACGAGTTCGGGATGCTCGTGCCCGCCGACGCGCCGGACGGCACGCCGAAAAAGAAGGGGAAGAAGTAGCGATTTGCACCCGCGCGCACCGTTTTGCCGACGGTGCGCGCGTGCATTCGGGGGACACTTCCGGTGACTTCACCCCGGGAGATTGCGATGCGCTCTGGCCCCGTCGTTCACGGCGCGTTACACATACGAGAGTTGCCCCCGCAGGACCGACCGCGTGAGCGGTTCCGGCACTTGGGGGCGCAGGCCCTGTCCACACCCGAGCTCCTGGCGTTGCTCATCGGCACCGGCGGACAGGGGCATTCCGCGCTCGGCGTCGCACACGCGGTGCTCGGCTGGGCCGGCGGGTCGCTTCGGCGGCTCGGACGGGAACCGCTGGCGGCCCTCACGGCGCTGAACGGGGTAGGACCGGCGAAGGCCGTGGCGATTCACGCCGCGCTCGAGCTGGGGCGTCGCTTGGCCGCCGAGCATCGGGATGAAGGCGTGCCGATGCGGTCGCCGAAGGATGTAGCCGCCGCGTTTGCGGGCCGGCTCGAAGATCTGGTGGTGGAGGAGTTTCACGTGGCGATCCTGGACGCGCAGCACCGGATGGAACGGGACGTGACGATCACCCGCGGGGTGCTCGATGCGTCGCTCGTCCACCCGCGCGAGGTCTTTCGCGAGGCCATTGCCGAGCGGGCGGCTGCGGTGATCCTGGTCCACAACCACCCGAGCGGCGACCCCACGCCCTCGCAGGAGGACCGACTCGTCACGCAGCAACTGGTGGCGGCGGGTCGCTTGCTCGATATCCCGGTGCACGACCACGTGATCATCGGCCGCGGGCGCTATGTCAGCTTCGCCGAAGCGGGGTTGCTGTGAGCACGGCCCCTGCTCGTGATCGTCGGGCGACCGGCGGGAGTCCGGCGTGACGGCGATTGCGCTCTCCGATGTGATCCCCGGCTGGGAGCTCCCGCCCGAGTTGGGGGACCGGCTCGACGCCGAGCTGCTGGCGCGCGCCTACAAGTTCAGCGAGAAGGCGCACACCGGGCAGGTCCGGCGCTCGGGCGATCCCTACGTGACGCACTGCGTCGAAGTCGCCCGCATTCTCGCCGAGCTGCAGCTCGACAGCGTGACCGTGGCCTGCGGCCTGATGCACGATGTCGTCGAGGACACCTCGATCACGGTTGCCGACATCGAGCGCGAGTTCGGCAGCGAGATCGCCAACATCGTCGACGGCCTCACGAAGATCGGCGCGCTCACGCTGACCTCCAAGCTCGAGCGCCAGGTCGAGAACTATCGCAAGCTGCTGCTGAGCATCGCGAAGGACGCGCGGGTCATTCTGATCAAGCTGGCCGATCGGCTGCACAATATGCGCACCCTCGACTGGATGCCCGAGGAGAAGCGTCGCCGCATCGCGCAGGAGACCTTCGATCTCTACGCGCCGATGGCGCATCGGTTCGGTTTGGCCCGCATCCGCTGGGAGCTCGAGGATCTCTCGTTCAAGCATCTCGAGCCGGACGAGTACAAGATGCTCGCGAAGACCGTGCAGCAGAAACGGGTCGAGCGCGAGTCGCTCATCGCCCAGCTGCGCGGCCCGCTGGAAGAGGAACTCAAGCGCGCCAAGATCGACGTCGTCGAAGTCTCGGGACGCGTCAAGCACTTGTGGTCGATCCACAAGAAGATGGAGGCGCGCGAGAAGTCGTACGAGGACATCTACGACCTCTTGGCGATTCGCGTCATCGTCAACACGGTCCCCGAGTGCTACCACGCGCTCGGCGTCATTCACGACGGCTGGACGCCGGTGCAGGAGCGCATCAAGGACTACATCGCGCAGCCCAAGTCGAACGGCTACCAGTCGCTCCACACGACCATCTTCGGGCCGGGTCGCCAGCTCTACGAGATCCAGATCCGCACGCGCGAGATGCACCGGACGGCGGAGTACGGCATCGCGGCGCACTGGTTGTACAAGGAGGGCGGCGGGAGCGACGCCAACGAAATCAATCGCGCGCTGAGCTGGTTCCGCCAGGTGCTCGAGCTGCAACTCGATGCCAAGAGTCCGGACGAGTTCCTCGAGTTCCTCAAGCTCGACCTCTACGCCGACGAGATCTTCGTGTTCACCCCGACGGGCGACGTGATCCAGTTGCCCAAGGGCGCCACGCCGATCGACTTCGCCTTCGCGGTGCACACCGAGGTTGGCGCGCATTGCCAGGGCGCCAAGGTCAACGGCAAGATCGCGCCGCTCTCGCGCGAGCTCAAGAATTCCGACACCGTCGAGATCCTCACGAGCACGCTGGCCAAGCCGAGTCGCGACTGGCTCTCACACGTCCGCACCGGGCGGGCGCGCCACAAGATCCGGCAGTGGCTCAAGCACGAGGAACAGCAGACGGCGGCCAAGATCGGGCGCGAGATCCTCGATCGCGAGATTCGCCGGCGGCGGCTCGGCAAGGTGGATGATGCCGACCTGCTGCGCGCGGCGCGGGCCTTGTCCCTTCGCGACGCGCATCACCTGATCGCGTCGGTCGGACAGGGCGACGTCAGCGTCACGATGGCGCTCAAGCAGATCTTCCCGCATCTCGATGATGCCGTCGAGACGACGACCAAGCCGACCGTCGTCGAGCGCATCGTCGACCGGATGCGCGGCACCTCGAAGGGCATTCGCATTCAGGGCGCCGACGGGTTGATGGTGCGCTATGCCCAGTGCTGTCAACCGGTGCCCGGGGATCCCGTCGTCGGCTACGTCACACGCGGTCGTGGAGTCAGCATCCATCGCGGCGACTGTCCGAACGTGCTGCTCTTGGCGCACGAGCCGGAGCGTCGCCTGGAGATCGACTGGCAGCAGCAGGCAGGCGAGCGTTTCGTGGTGCGGCTGGCGCTCGAGGGGAGCGATCGTCGGGGCCTGTACGCCGATGTCGCGTCCGCGGTCACGAGTACCGGCACCGACATCAAGCAGATGGAGCTCAAGACCGTGGACGGTCGGGCGATTGGGGCGGTGCTGGTGGAAGTCGAGCACCTGAGCCACCTCGAGAAGGTCGTGAACGCCGTGCGGCGCGTGAAGGGCGTGTCGTCGGTCGCTCGGCGCGAGCGCATCTCCGACGGCGACTGATCCCCGCGTTTGGCCGATCGGTCAGGCGGGCCGCAAAGGGACCGTAGAAAAGCCGAAAGCGGGTGTTATACTTCAGGGGTGAGCTCCGCCGCCCCGTTCCGCCTCGAAGCCCCGTTCGCCCCGGCGGGTGACCAGCCGCGCGCCATCGCCGAACTGATGGCCGGGCTCGGCCGCAACGACCGCTTCCAGACGCTGCTTGGCGTCACCGGCTCGGGCAAGACGATGACGATGGCCAACGTCATCGCCAAGCACGGGACGCCGGCGCTGGTGCTGTCGCACAACAAGACGCTCGCGGCGCAGCTCTACGGCGAGCTCAAGTCGTTCTTCCCGTCGAACGCGGTCGAGTACTTCATCTCGTACTACGACTACTACCAGCCGGAAGCGTACGTCCCCTCGAGCGACACCTACATCGAGAAGGACGCGTCGATCAACGAGGACATCGATCGACTCCGGCTGCGCGCCACCTCGTCGCTGATGGAGCGCGACGACGTGATCATCGTCTCCACCGTGTCGGCCATTTACGGCTTGGGCGATCCCGAGTCGTATCGCCGATCGATGGTCACGGTCGAGAAGGGCCAGCGGATGGCGCGCGACGAGTTGCTCCGCGCGCTGGTGCGCATCCAGTATCTGCGCAACGATGTGGCCCTCGAGCGGGGGACCTTCCGCGTGCGCGGCGACACGGTGGAGATTCTGCCGGCCTACGAAGAGCAGGCGGTGCGGATCGAATTCTGGGGCGACGAGATCGAGCGGATCACCAAGATCGACGTCGTGACCGGGCAAGGGGTGGCGGACCTCGTGCGCGCGGCGGTGTACCCGGCCAAGCACTTCATCACCGAGCGTCCCTCGCTCGAGCGGGCGGTGGGCGCGATTCGCCTCGAGCTCGCCGAGCGTCTGGCCGTGTTGCGCGGGGAAGGGAAGCTGCTGGAGGCGCAGCGGCTGGAGTCGCGCACGCAGTTCGACATCGAGATGATGCTCGAGATCGGCACGTGCGCAGGCATCGAGAACTATTCGCGGCACATCGCCGGCCGCACGGCGGGTGAACGGCCGGCGTGTCTCTTCGACTACTTCCCCGAGAATTTCCTCGTCGTGGTCGACGAGTCGCACGTGACGCTGCCGCAGATTCGCGGGATGTACAACGGCGACCGGGCGCGAAAGCTCACGCTGGTCGACTACGGGTTCCGGTTGCCGAGTGCGCTCGACAATCGACCGCTGGTCTTCGACGAGTTCCTGTCACTGACGCCGAAGGCGGTGTTCGTGAGCGCGACGCCGGGCGAATTGGAACTGCAGTTGTCGGAAGGCGTCGTGGTCGAGCAGGTCATCCGGCCCACGGGGCTGATCGATCCCGAGATCGACATTCGTCCGGTGCGCGGACAGGTCGATGACCTGCTCAACGAGATCCGCATCCGCGAACGCAAGGGTGAGCGCGTGCTCGTCACGACGCTCACCAAGCGGATGTCGGAGGACCTCGCCGACTATCTGCAGCAGGTCGGGGTGCGGGTGCGCTATATGCACTCCGACATCGACGCGATCGAGCGGGTCGAGATCGTTCGCGGCTTGCGTCTTGGGGAGTTCGACGTGCTGATCGGCATCAACCTGCTCCGCGAAGGCCTCGACTTGCCCGAGGTCTCGCTCGTGGCGGTGCTCGATGCCGACCAGGAAGGCTTCCTGCGCAGCGATCGCTCGCTCATTCAGACCGTGGGCCGCGCGGCCCGCAACGTGAACGGTCGCGCGATCTTCTACGCCGACCGCATCACCGACTCGATGCGGCGCTGTCTCGACGAAACCGCGCGGCGTCGCGAGAAGCAGGTCGCGCACAATCTCGCCAACGGCATCACGCCGCGCGGCGTCGAGAAGAGTCACGACCAGATTCGGGTGCTGACGCGCGTGGCCGATGCGCGCGAGAAGGACGTGGCCGCGCCGGTCGCAGTTGGACGCCGGTTGATCGAAGGCGATGCCGCCGCACTGGCGACGCGGGTTGCCGAGCTGGAAGCGGAGATGCAGCAGGCCGCCGCCGATCTGGATTTCGAAACCGCGGCGCGACTGCGAGACGAGATTTTCGAGCTCAAGGCGGCGGGAGACCCGCTGCGGACGCCGACGGCCAAGGCGTCGGCATCGGGTGGGCGCAGCAAGGCGCGTCGCCGATGAGTGTCGTGCGCGAGCCGATGCCCGCCGCGCCGACGGAGGCGGTGGCGCTCGAGGCGATGCAGCAGTGGGGCGAGGCCGTGGGCCGCGCCCTGCGCCTTGGCGATGTGCTCTTGCTCTCGGGAGACCTCGGTTCGGGTAAGACGACGCTCTCGCAGGCGATCTGTCGCGGGCTCGGTGTGACGGAACCGGTGACGAGCCCGACGTTCACGGTTGTCCACGAGTACGTCGGCGCGGTGGGCCCGGTGCGCCATCTCGATCTGTACCGACTGCGCAGCGCGCGCGAGCTCGATACGCTGGGCTGGGACGAGCACGTCGGCGGCGACGCGGTGGTGCTGGTCGAGTGGCCCGAGCGCGCGGCCGGTCGGCTACCCGAGGGGGCCTGGCATCTGCGACTGGAGTCCACGCCGTCGGGCAGTGCGCGTCGCGTGACCCTCGCCCGCGAATGACGACGATGCCCGTGCTGGTCTTCGACGCCTCGACGAGTGTGGCGACGGCCGCGTGCCTCGACGGCGAACGCCTGCTGGCCCGCGGGGACGTGATGCTCAAGGATCGCTGGCGCGAGCCGTTGCTGCCGCTGTTGGTCGACGTGCTCGCCCGCGCCGATGTGCGCTGGGACGCGCTCACCGCGCTCGTGGTCGGCGAGGGGCCCGGGTCCTTCACCTCGCTCCGCATCGCGGCCGCCACCGCCAAGGGGCTCGCCCACGCGTCGTCACTGCGGCTCGAGTCGGTGTCGTCGTTGGTGCTGATCGCCGCTGCGGACGACGCGCCGGTCGGAACGCGGCGGCTTGCCACGCTCGATGCGCTTCGCGGCGAGGTGTACGCGCAGCTGGTGGAGCGCGCGGCGGGTGGCTGGCACGCGCTCGGGGCGCCGCTCGTGTTGGCGGCGGCAGCGGTGCCGGCCTGGGCGGCAGCACGCGGGGCCGACGTCGTCGATGGGCAGCGGCAGCGCGCGGAGGCGTCGGCGTTGCGCGCGGTGTCGCCGATGGAGCGCCGGGTCGTCGATCTCGCGAAGTGGGAGCCGTCGTACGGCCGTCTGGCCGAGGCGCAAGTGCAGTGGGAAGCCACGCACGGCACGCCGTTGCCCCGCACCTCGGCGGCACTGGGCTGATGGCCGCGCGCGAACTGGCGGTCACGATTCGTGACGCGACATCGGCGGACGTCTCGGCGATTCACGGGATCGAGCGGGCGTCGTTCGGTGATCCGTGGTCGCGGGCCGCGTTCACGAATGCGCTGGAGTCGCCCGAGGTATTCGTGGCGGTCGCCGATGTCGACGGCTCGCTGGCCGGCTACGTCGTGGTACGCGTCGTGGCGGGCGAAGGGGAAATCCTCAACGTCGCCGTCCTGCCGTCAGCGCGTCGGCTCGGTGCGGGCCGAGCGCTGTTGCAGCACGCCTTGCACGTCGCGGGCGCGCGCGGCGCGCTGGCCGTGTTTCTGGAAGTGCGCCCGTCCAACGCCGCGGCGCGGGGACTCTACGCCGCGTTCGGATTTGTGGAGGTCGGGCGGCGGACCCGTTACTATCGGAATCCGGACGAAGATGCTCTGGTCCTGCGGCGGGGGCCCGCCGTCAGACCGCCGCAATAGATCGCTCCAATTCGGGGCGTCGCGCCCCCGTGTGGTGTGCGCCGCTCCTGCACTGTTCGCGACGTCCCGTCACGCATTCACTTCAGGAGGCAGGTATGAGCCGGAGCTTGAACAAGGTGCTTTTGATCGGCAACCTCGGGAAGGATCCCGAAATCCGTTCGACGACCGGTGGCCAGCGGGTCGCCGAGTTCTCGCTGGCGACGTCTCGCACGTGGAACGACGCGTCCGGCTCGAAGCAGGAGAAGACCGAGTGGCACCGCTGCGTCGTCTGGAGCCGCGGGACGCAGAGCGGCGGGTTGGTCGATGTGGTCGAGCGCTTCCTCAAGAAGGGCGACAAGGTCTACATCGAAGGGGCGATCGAGTACCGGCAGTGGCAGGACAAGGAAGGCCAGACGCGGTACGCCACGGACATCAAGGTCACCGATCTGGTGATGCTGGGCGGGGGGCGCGGTGGTGACGAGGGCGGGGCGCCGGTGCGGCGTGCGCCGGCCTCCGCCGGCGCGACGAAGGCCCCGAAGGCGTCGGGATCCGATTTCGAGGATTTCCCGTCCGGCGCCGAGGCCGAGGACGACGACCTCCCGTTCTGAGCCGGTTGGTGCGGTCCCGGGGCTGCCGGGACCGCGCCGCAGGCGGGGCCGGTTGCCGTCCCGCGGGCTCGTTCGTCTGTTGGCTGATGGACACCAGTCGCCCGCGGCGTGATTGCGGCGCGGGGGACTGGTGCGCCACGTTCCACACCAATGCGACCGATGCTCCCTCTCATCCCCGCCTGGTGCGACGCGCGTCGCCCCGTTCTGCTCGGCACGCTGTTGGCGGCCGGGCTCGCCGCAGGTGTAACCCCGGCGTTCGCGCAGGATGCCGCCGCGCCTGCGCGTCCGGCGTCGAACCCCGGCACGCACACCGTGCGGCAGGGAGACACGCTGTGGGATATCGCCAAGCTGTACCTGGGCGACGCCTTCCAGTGGCCGGAGCTCTATCGGCTCAACACCGACGTCGTCGAGGATCCGCACAAGATCTATCCCGGCGAAATCCTCAAGCTGCCTGGTGCGCGTCCCGCAGCCTCGGGTGATGCGGGCACCACCGCTTTGACCGACAACAGCGACAACGAGCCGGTGCAGGTGTCCGCGGGTCGGGAGACGCCGACGATTTTCGCCACCGCCGCGGTGCGCCAGCAGACCGCGCCCCGGACGGCCCCGGTCGCGATGGTGGACGGGCCGGCCGTCCGCGAGGGCGAGTACGCCTCGGCGCCGTTCCTGTCGCGACCCGGTGGGCCGACGGGCGTTGGTCGCCTGATTGGCGGCATCGATATGCCAGAGACCGAGAACACCGCGAGCCTCGATACGCGGCGCTTCCAGCTGCGCGATCTCGTCTCGGTGATTCCGCCGCAGGGCGCGGCTCCGGCCGTTGGAATGCGCTACATCGCTTTCCGGCTGGATCGCGCGATCGATGGTCGCCAGATCGTCGTGCCCACGGCCGTGCTGGTGGTGGATCGTGTGGTGGCCGGCCGCGCCCCAACGGCCCAGATCGTCCGTCAGTTCGAGACGGTGGTCGCCGGGCAGCGCGTGATGGCGTACGAAGCGGGCTCGCGCGACACGCTGACGCCGGTGCCGGTCAGTGGCGGGCGCACGACGCGCGTGCTCGACGTGTACGGAGACGAGTTGGTGCCGGCGGTGCAGAACTTCGTGTTCCTGCCGCTCGGGACGCGCGACGGCATTCGCCCCGGCGACCGGTTCTCGGTTTTCCGGCCGGCGCGACGCAATGGCAGCGCGATGATTCCCGACACGGAACTCGCCGAATTGAGCGTCATCCGGGTGACGGAGCAGGGGTCGACCGCGATCATCATCGGGCAGGTGGCCGCGCGGTTCGATGCCGGGACGCCGGCGCGCATCAGTCACCGGATGCCGTGAGCGGGTGAGTCCTCGCTAGATTGCCAATGGGCGCCCGGCTGAGGCCGCGGCGCCCTTTTGCTTTGGTCCGCGACGGCGCGGAATCACTCCAAACGAGGTGCAGCATGTCGGGTCGTCGGGTACTGGTGACGGGTGGGGCAGGGTTCATCGGATCGCACGTCGCGGACGCGTTTCTGGCGAGCGGCGACGTCGTCACGATCCTCGACGATCTGTCCTCCGGCCGTCGAGAGAACCTGCCGGCGGCGGCGACCTTTGTGCACGCGAGTGTCGGCTCCCCCGAGGCGGCCGCGCTGGTCGAGGGCGGGCGATTCGACGTCATCTGCCATCTCGCGGCGCAGATCGATGTGCGGCGCAGCGTGACGGATCCCGCGTACGACGCGACGCAGAACATCCTCGGCACCCTCAACCTGCTCGAAGCGGTGCGTCGGTCCGGCTACGCGACCCGCATCGTGAACACGTCGACCGGTGGCGCCACATACGGGGATCTCGCCCCGGTGCCATCGGTGGAGACCGATGCCAAGAACCCGGAGTCGCCGTACGGGATCAGCAAGCTGGCGGTGGAGTATTACTTGGGATTCTACGGCCGAGTGCACGGTCTGCAGTACGTGACGCTGCGGTACGCCAACGTGTACGGCCCGCGCCAGGATCCGCACGGCGAGGCGGGAGTCGTCGCGATCTTCTGCGGCAAGCTGCTGGAGGGAAAGCCGGTGAAGGTGTTCGGTGATGGGGAGCAGACGCGCGACTACGTCTACGTCGGTGACGTCGCACGGGCGAACCTGTTGGCGGCATCGGCCGCGCTGCCGCCGGCCGGGGCGCTCGATGCCCGGAGCTACAACGTCGGAACGACCACCGAGACCAGCGTGCTGGCCCTCGCCTCCACGCTGATGGAGGCCACAGGGGTGCGCGTCCCGATCGAACACGCGCCTGCGCGACCCGGCGAGCAGCGCCGGAGCGCGATCGCCGTGGAGAAGGGGGCGCGTGAGCTGGGGTGGCGTCCGGAAGTGCCGCTGGCCGACGGGCTCAAGCAGACGTTCGACTTCTTCGCGCGCCGCGCGGCCGCCAGCGGTCACTGATGCCGGGCCTGCTCTTCGCCCAGATCGGGCGCGCCGTGCCATCGTCGGCGCTCGATATGGTCACCGGGGCGACCGGCATCGAGCAGGTCGTGCTGCTGTTCCTCGCCGTGCTGTCGTTGACGAGCTGGGCGATTATGCTGGCCAAGTGGCGGGAGTTCGCCGCGCTCACGCGGGACGCGGCCCCGTTTCTCGCCGAGGCGGCCTCGTCCGATCGCTTCGACCAAGTGGTGCAAACCGCCCGCTTGTCGGTGCCGACGCCCTACACGCAGATCACGCAGCGGGCGGCGCAGTTCCTCGAGCAGTCGACCCTGGCGAACCGCGCGCGCGGCGAAACGGCGCTGTCGGCGACGCAGGTGGAAGCGCTCAAGCTGCTGCTGGATGCCGAGGCCGACGGCGCGCGCGAGCGCCTGGTGCGTTTTGTCCCGTGGCTGGCGACGATCGGGTCGGTGAGTCCGCTCCTCGGCCTGCTGGGCACCGTGCTCGGCGTGATCGACGCCTTTCTGGGTATCGCCACCAAGGGCTCGGGCAATCTGGCGGCGGTGGCTCCCGGCATCGCGACGGCACTGATCGCGACCGCCGCGGCACTCGCGGTCGCGATTCCGGCATCGTTCGGCTACAACTTGTTCGCGAGCCGCCTCTCGCGGCTCGAGAGCGGGCTGGACGGGTTCGGGAGCGAGTTGATTGCGCGGCTCGCGCGCGAAGGACGCCTCTAGAATGGCGGGACTGCGTCGGCGTCGCCGAGATCGGACGCCGCTCAATGCCGAGATCAACGTCGTCAGTCTGATCGACGTGATGATGCTCCTGATGGTGATCTTCATGATCACGGCTCCGATGATGCAGGGCGGCGTCGATGTGGCGCTGCCACGCGCCGAAGCGCGGCCGCTGACGCCGAAGAGCGGGTTGGCCATCACGGTGTCGGCCCGCGGCGAGATTTTTGTCGATGAGGCGCGGCTCTCGCTGCGCGAGTTCCGCAGCTCGTTCAAGGCGATCGCAGCGGAACGTGCCCGAGACGGCGTGTACCTTCGCGCCGATGCGCGCGCATCCTACGGGACGGTGGTGCAAGTCCTGGCGATCATTCGCGCGGCGGGCGTGCAGGATGTCGGCCTCGTCGCGGAGCCGGACGCGCCGTGACGTCGGGCGCCGCGTGGCCGTCGTCGACGCCAGCGTCGCTGCGTTCGGGGCTGCTGCTCTCGGCGGCGGCCCACGCGGCGTTGCTGGTGGGCGCGGTGATTGCCGCGCGCCGTCAGCCTCCGGTGATGCCGCCGGTGTACCGCGTGGAGCTGGTGGGGGCCCCGCGCCGCCCGGCGCCGACACCTCCCGCTGAGGCGCCAGCTATCCCTACGCCGCCGGCCGCGACGCCGGCGGTCGCGCCATCCCCCAAGGCCGCTACGCGACAGCCTGCGCTCCCCTTGGCGAAGCCTGCGCGCCCGAAGCCCGCGCCCCCGACCGCGTCGGCACCCGCGACCAAGCCGGCGTCGCCCGCCACGCCGCCGAGCGCGCCGGCAGGGACAGGCGGCACGGGGAGCGAGGTCGTCAGTGTGAAGACGGACGGGATCGCGTTCCCATTCCCCGGGTATCTGCAGAACATCGTGCGGCAGATCGCCGTGCGCTTCAAGCCGCGCAATCCCAACGCACCGCTTCGGGCCGATGTGGCGTTTCTCATTCACCGTGACGGCAGCATTACCAACGTGCGTTTCGTGACCCGCTCCGGTTCCTACGCGTTCGACCTCGAAGCGCAGGGCGCGGTCGAGGCCGCAGGCACCGCGCGGGCGTTCGGTCCGCTCCCGGCGGGCTTCGCCGACGACGTGCTGCCCGTGACGTTCGCCTTCGATCCCCGGGTGGTGCGATGAGCGGGACGCGACGCGGAAACGCCCGAGGGATCCGCGCGGCCTGTCCCGCGCTGTGTCGCGCGGTCGGCGCCGTCGCGGTCGGCGTCGGCCTGCTCACGGCGTCGGCGGGTGCGCAGGACCCGGGGGTGCGCATCGGGCTCACCTACGAAGCGGGCGTGAAGCCCGGCGTGATGGTGCTGCCGGTGCGTGGCCTGGGCGGCGATTCGATTCGCGTGATGCTGCAGCGCGATCTGGAGAACGGCGATCGCGTCGAAATCATTGCCGGCGATGGCCCGCCGCCGTTGACGGTCAACGGCCGATCGCAAGCACTCAACTACGGGTTGTACGCGACCCTGCGCGTGGCGGCGGTCGTCGAAGCGGTGATCACCGCCAGCGGTGGGGTTCGGGTGCAGGTGCACGACGTCGGGCTACGCAAGGTGGCCGACACGCGGGAAGGTCCGTTGCCGACGCCGCTCTTCGGCGACGCGTGGCGGCAGGGTGTACACCGCATCGCGGACGAAGTCGAGCAGAGCATCACCGGGGTGCGCGGCATCGCGGCGACGCGCGTGCTCTTCGTCAAGGACCGGCGGGTGTGGCGCATCGACAGCGACGGTGCCAACGCAACACCGGTCAGCGACGCCGGCGCCCTGTCGCCGGCGTGGCATCCGAGCGGACGGCAGTTCACCTATAGCCAATTCGCGAGCGAGGGGACGCGGCTCGTCACGCAGGAGTTCGGCGGGAGTCCGAAGCCCGTGGCGGGCACCGGGCGTGGACTGCACATCACGCCGGCGTGGTCCCCCGATGGGGCCACCCTCGTGTGGGCGACCGGCGATGGGGATGGCACGGATCTCGTCGCGCGCACGACGGGTGACGCGACCACGGTGCCGGTGACCGTCGGGCGCGGCACCGACAACGTGTCGCCGACGTTCGCGCCGGACGGTCGGCGATTGGCGTTCACGTCGGGCCGATCGGGGCATCCCGAGGTGTATATTTCGGACGCGGATGGCACGAACGCGGAGCTGTTGACCGCGTTCGCGTTTGGTGACCGGGCCTACCGGTCGAATCCGTCGTGGTCGCCCGATGGTCGCGCCGTCGCGTTTCAGTCGCAGCTCGACGGACGGTTCCAGATCGTCACGATCACGTTGCGGGATCGCACGACGAAGCAGCACACGAGCGACGGCGAGAATGAAGATCCCTCGTGGGCGCCGGACGGTCGGCACTTGGTCTTCACCTCCACGCGTAGCGGGACGCGCGAGCTGTGGGTGCTCGACACCGAGTCCGGCCGGCTGCGGCAGTTGACGCGCGGCGGCGGTGCCCGGATGGCGGCGTGGGGTCCTCGGATCTGACGCCCTGACAACTGACGTTCACCCTTTGCACGCATACGGTGAGACAATGACGCGACACATTCTGCTGGTGCTGGCTACTGCGACCGTGGCGGCCTGCGGTGCGAAGAATCCGCCGCCACCCGCGCCGACGCCGCTCGCCGGGGCTGGGGCCGCGGGCGCAGCCGCCACGCCGACGACGCCCGCGCCGGCGACGACCGCGCCGGTCGCGCCGAGTGATGCCGACCGTCGCGCGCGCGAAGCCGCGCTGAGTCGCGCGGCCGCCGACTCGGCCGCGGCGGCGCGAGCCAATGCCGCCAGCGCGGCCGCCTCGGTGGATGCGCGCACGACGATCACAGCGACGATCTACTTCGACTACGACGCCTCGGAGATCCGGGACGACGCGCGGAGCCTGCTCGAGTCCAAGGTGCCGGTGCTCGCCGCGAATCCGGGCGTCCGAATCCGCATCAGCGGCCACGCCGACGACCGCGGCTCGGACGAGTACAACTTGGCGCTCGGTCAGCGCCGCGCGGCGGCCCTCAAGCGGTGGCTCGCGCAGCGCGGCATCAGCGAAGACCGGATGCTGCTGGCCAGTTTCGGCGAAGAGCGTCCCGTCTGCGGTGATGCGGACGAAGGCTGCTTCATCAAGAACCGTCGCGCCGAGTTCGAGATCGTCGCCGGACCGGCCACCCTCGTCCCGGCGAAGTGATGTCCGTGTGTCGGCGTCGGCTCGTCGTGCTGGCGGCGGCGGGGATCTCGCTGTCCGGCTGCGTGGCGACCCGGAATGACTTGCGGGTCCTGCAGGCGGACTTGGCGGTGATCCGCGCCGAAGCCGCGCGCAACGATTCGGCGCGCGTTCGGCAGGTGAACGAGGTGCTGCAGGCGGTTCGCGCGTTGCGCACCACGGGGGATTCGCTGCGCGCGCTGTCGCAGCGGGTCGCGAAGTGGCAGGGCGATCAGAAGGAAGAGCTGTACGCGATGCAGCAGCAGCTGCTCACGATTCAAGAGCTCACCGGCTTGAGTCAGCGTCGCTTGCTCGAACTGCGGGCCAATCTCGAGGAGCGCGC
>JANRJP010000066.1:0-37422 GCA_033763905.1 Gemmatimonadaceae bacterium | reverse complement strand
TCGCGGAATCGAGTCCTTGTAGTCCTCGATTTCGCGCTCGACGAAGAGCGCGTATTCGGATGTGAGCGACTGTGGTGAAAGCAGCACGATCCGGGTCTCCTTCGCGGCACGTGGGCGCACGCGCCACTGGTGCGAAGCTATGCTTTCCACATTGACGCGCAAGGCCCAAGTGTCGTCAAATCAAGTGATTGCACACAAGATGACGCTTCGCTGTGGAAACATTCGTTTGAGGGTTGTGGAAAGCCGGATGCCCGGCAGCAGCACCGCATCACCGCGAAACAACTGCGGCAGCATTCGCCCTTCATCACCCAATGCCTGAACTTCCCGAAGTCGAACACGCGGTCCAGCGACTGCGACCGCACGTCGAAGGGCGCACCGTCGCGCGCATCGAACGCCTGCACGCCGCGACGCAGCGCGCCCTCGCCGCCCGCCGCGCCTCGGCGCTCGTGGGTGCGTCCATCAGCGCGCTCACGCGTCGCGGGAAGTATCAGCGCTTCGTCCTCGATTCCGGCGCGTCGCTCGTGGCGCACTTTCGGCTCGATGGCGACTGGCACGTCGGCCCCGCCGACGCGCCGCTGCCGCGATTCGCACGTCTGGCGATGCACTTCACCGATCGGACGCGCATCGCACTGCTCGATCCGCGCGCCTTCGCCACGGTCACGTTCCACGCCGCGGGCGACGACCCCATGCCCGAGCTGGGTCCCGAGCCGTGGGACCCCGCGCTCACTGACGAGGCCTGGCACGCCGCGCTCGCCCGTCGCAGCAGTGCCATCAAGCTCGTGCTGCTCGACCAGCGCCTCATCGCCGGCATCGGCAACATCTACGCCGCCGAGGGCCTGTGGCACGCGCAGGTGCATCCCGATCGACCAGCCAAGTCCCTCCGCCGCGATCGCGCCGCGCGACTCCTCGCCGGGGTGCGCCACGCCCTGCAACGCGGACTCGACGAACCGGGGCGAGTCTTCGGTACCACGGTCGGCAGCGCGTCGTCGCACGAACTGATGGTCTACGGCCGAGACGGCGAGCGCTGCCACCGCTGCGCCCGCACCATTCGCCGCGTGGTGCACGCCGGTCGTGGCACGTGGTACTGCCCGGGCTGTCAGCGCTGACCGCGCCGATCCGCGTCGCTAGTCCAGCGCGACGAGCACGGCGCCCTTGAGATACCCGGTCTCCGGCACCGTCAGCAACTCGGGGTGATCGACCCCCTGCGCGGTCAGCGCGCGGAGCGCCATGCGCCGCCCGCTGTCCTTCGCGGCTCCCTCCAGTATCGCCAGAAAGTCCGGCTTCGACAGATGGAAGGAGCAGGACGCGGTCAGCATTGTCCCGCCCGGCGCCAGCAGCCGCATCGCGCGCAAGTTCACCTCGTGGTAGCCGCGCACGGCGTTCGCCAGCGCCGAGCGATTCTTCGCGAACGCGGGCGGATCGACCACGATCGTCTCGAAGCGCTCCTTGAGTCGCTCGCGACGCTTGAGTTCCTCGAAGGCGTCCGCCACCACCGGCACGACATTCGTCAGACCGTTGCGTGCCGCGTTGGCGACGGCTCGCTCCAGCGCCGGCGCCGAGACATCGAGCGCCAGCACCGACTCGCAGCGTCGCGCCATATGCAAGGCGAACGACCCGTGGTACGAGAAGCAGTCGAGTCCGCGACCGCGCGCCAGGCCGCCGATCAGTGCGCGATGCTCCCGTTGATCGAGAAACGCGCCGGTCTTCTGCCCGTCCCACGGGGCCGCGAGGTAGGTCACGCCGTGCTCCTGCACGGCAATCTCGCGCGGGACGTCCCCCCAGAGCACCTCGACGTCCTGCGAGAGCTTCTCGCGATTCCGCACCGGCACATCGTGGCGGGCCAGAATCCCCTCGCACCACGGCGCGGCGGCGCGGAGCGCCTCCACCAAGACCGACCGCTGCGACTCGAGCCCGGCCGACAACAACTGCACCACGATCCACCGGTCGTAGCGGTCGGCCACGAACGACGGCACGCCGTCCCCTTCGCCGTGAATCAGCCGGTAGGCCGACGCCACCGCATCGAGTGAGGCTCGGCGCTGCACCGCCGCCGCCACCGTCGCGGCAAACCACGTGGCGTCCGCGCGCACGTCGCCGCGCGTCAGCATCCGGAGCGTGATCTCGCTGTGCGGCGAGAACAGTGCGTCGCCGATCACGCGCCCCGACGTCTCGCGCACCGTCACGACACCGGCGGCACCCGATGGCCGCTCGACGACATCGCCGGTGAAGATCCACGGATGTCCGCGCGTCCAGCGCGCGACCCCACGATTGCTGACCACGGCCTGTGTCATTCGCTCATTCCTTGCTGTCGAGAGCCGCGCGGATCGCCCGCGCAGCCCGCTCCACGTCTGCGGCGCCGAAAATGGCCCGCACGACGGCCACGCCCTGCGCGCCAGCGTGCACGATCGCCCGCGCATTCGCCGCCGTCACGCCGCCGATGCCCACGACCGGATGCGCCACCTGCCGCGCGAGCGCCACGAGGCCCTCGACGCCGATCGCCGCGCCGGCGTCCGCCTTCGTCGCCGTCGCGTACACCGGACCGATGCCCACATAGTCGGCCTCGGCCGCGTTCGCGACCTCCGACGGGGCACCAACGCTGGCGCCAATGATGAACCCCGCGGGGACGATCGCTCGCGCCGCCTTCACCGGCAGGTCGTCGGCCCCCAAGTGCACGCCGTGCGCACCCGCGGCCAGCGCGACGTCCAGTCGGTCGTTCACGATGACCGGCACCCGCGGCCCGTCGAACGTCGCCGCGACGGCGACGATGGCCCGCGTGACTTCCACCGCGGTGCGCGAATCGGCATCCTTGAGGCGCACCTGGAGCATCGTGACTCCGCCGCGCACTGCGGCAGCGGCGCGGGCCGCAAGCCCGTCGCCGCCATCCCGGAGATCATCGGTGATTCCCATCAGCCGCAAGGCAGCCGGATCGAACGCGGAGCTCACGTGGACAGAAAACCTCGGATACGCGCCGTACGCGGCGCCACCACGGTTACCGCCGACGACGCGGGTGAGATTCTCAGCGCCACGGCGGAACTGCTCACGGCCCTCGCGCGCGAGAACGGTGTCGACGGCACCTCGCTGATCAGTGCCATCTTCACCGTTACGCCCGACCTCCGCGCCGCCTTTCCCGCCACCGCCGCGCGGCAGCTCGGGTGGACCGAGCTGCCCGTGCTCTGCGCGACCGAGATCCCGGTGCCCGGGTCGCTCGAGCGATGCATCCGCGTCCTGCTCCACATCGAGTTCGACGCCGACGTCGTGCCGCGCCACGTGTACCTGCGTCGCGCCACCACGCTCAGGCCGGATCTGGCGTACGAGTAGCGGCCTTCGCCGCCTTCACGGCGCGAATCGCCCGACTGTGTTCACGGAAGGTGCGCGTAAACACGTGATGGCCGTCCGGGTGTGCGACGAAGAACAGCCACGGCACGTTCGCCGGCCAGAGCGCGGCTTCCAGACTCTTGCGGCCCGGTGCCGCAATCGGTCCGGGGGGCAGGCCCTTCACCTTGTAGGTGTTGTACGGCGAATCCACCGTCAGATCGCGGTAGAGCACGCGATCGGTGTATTTCCCCAGCGCAAAGCGCACGGTGGGATCGGCCTGCAGGGGCATCTTCTTCGCGATCCGGTTCAGGTACACCCCGGCAATCACCGGTCGCTCGCTGTCGACCCGCGCTTCCTCTTCGACGATGCTCGCCAAGGTCAGAATCGCGTGGCGCGACATCCGCGTGCTGTCGAGCCGCGCCTTCATCGCCGGCGTCCACTGCGCCTCGAAGCGCTTGAGCATCTCGTCGACGATCGCCTCGGCGTTGGCGTCCGGCGGAAAGCGATACGTGTCGGGGAAGAGATAGCCCTCCAGCGTACCCGTCGGCGATCCGACGCGCAGAATCGCGTCGCGGTCGCGCACCGCCAGTTCCAGCGAGTCGAGCGGCACCTCGAGCTTCTCGGCGATCAACGGCAGCGACTGCGCCAGCGGCAAGCCTTCGGGCACCGTCACCGAGAGTTCGATGTCGCGCCCTTCATTCAGGTCGCGCAGAATGTCGCTCCACGACGCGCCGGGCTTGAAGACATACGTGCCCGCCTGAATGCGCCGATCGAGGCCCCGCACCCGCGCATACGCGCGGAACACGGGACCGAACGAAATCACCCGCGCGGCGACCAGCGAATCGGTCGCCGAGCGGAAGGACCCCTTGGGAATCACCACGCGCGTCGCGCGCGCTGGGCCGCAGGCGGCGAGCGCCGCCGCGAGGGCCACGAGCCACAGCCCCTTACGCATCACCGGACGCCTCGTCCGCGGTGGCGGGCGCATCGGACGCGGGGGCGGTGGCATCAACCAGCGCCGCGGAGTCGAGTGCGTGTTGCAACAAGACCGACGCGGCGAGCGCATCGACATCGCCCTTCCGTCCCTGAGTGCCGCCGCCCATCGCCTTGATGGCGCGCTGTGCGATCGCCGTCGTGAATCGCTCGTCGACCAGGTGCGCGGGCAGCCCACTGCGTGCGGTGAGCGCGCTCGCTAGGTCGCGTGCCTCGGCGCAGCGCGGCGTCTCGCTGCCGTCGGTGTCGAGCGGGAGTCCCACCACGAACCCCTGCGCCTCCAGCGCCTCGGCGCGGCGCAACACTTCGGCCACGGGCATCCGCTTGCCGACGCGCCGTTCGATGAAGCCCGCCGGCGAGGCGAGCATCCCGAGTCCGTCGGCGACGGCCAGGCCGATCCGTTTGTCGCCAACGTCGACCGCGAGGTAGCGGGGCAGGGGCGGCACGCGACTACTCCTGCATCGAGATGAAGAACTCGCGATTGTCCTTCGTCCGCTTGAGCCGATCGACGAGGAACTTGATGCCCGCTTCTTCGTCCATCCCGCCAAGAAAGTGTCGCAGCAGGAAGATCCGATTGCGTTCGGTTTCGTCGAAGAGCAGGTCTTCGCGTCGCGTCCCGCTCTTGCCGATATCCACCGCCGGATAGATCCGGCGGTTCGCGATCGCCCGAGAGAGCACGAGCTCCATATTGCCGGTGCCCTTGAACTCCTCGAAGATCACTTCGTCCATTCGCGAGCCGGTCTCGATCAGCGCCGTCGCCACGATCGTGAGTGAGCCGCCGTCGGCGCAGCGACGCGCGGAGCCGAAGAATCGCTTCGGCCGCTGCAGCGCCGTGCTTTCGACGCCACCCGACATAATGCGCCCGCGCGAGGGCGCGAGGGTGTTGTAGGCGCGACCCAGTCGCGTGATCGAGTCGAGCAGGATGACCACATCCTGGCCTTCTTCCACCAGCCGTCGTGCGCGCTCGGCCACCATTTCGGCCACCGCGACGTGCCGCTTCGCCGGTTCGTCGAAGGTGCTGGCCACGACTTCCGCTCCCGGGCAGGACTCGCGGAAGTCGGTGACCTCTTCCGGCCGCTCGTCGATCAGCAGAATGATCAGCGTGACTTCCGGATGATTCTTGAGGATGGCGTTCGCCATCTTGTGCAGCAGAATCGTCTTGCCGACCCGCGGCGGCGCCACGATCAGGCCGCGCTGGCCTTTGCCGATCGGCGACAGGAGATCCACCACGCGCATCGACAGATCACCGTCCTCGAGACGGATCCGCGAGTCCGGATACACCGGCCGCAGATGGTCGAATTGCGGGCGCTTGCGCGACTCGTCGGGGGCGTTGCCATTGACCGCGTGCACGCGCGAGAGCCCGACGAACTTCTCCCACGGTTTCGGGTTGCGGACGTCACCCGACAGCAGGTCGCCCGTGCGCAGGTCGAATCGCTTGATCTGCGAGGGCGAGACGTACACGTCATCCGGACTGGCGAGGTAGCTCCAGTCCTGCGAGCGCAGGAAGCCGTGCCCCTCCTTCACGATTTCGAGCACCCCCGACGCGATCAGCGGTTGCCCGTTCCTGAGCATCGCGCGCTGCAGCCGCGCCAGCAGCTCGGCGCGGCCGAGAATGTCGGCGTTCTCGACTTGCAGGACCTCGGCCCAGCGCACGAGATCGGGCAGCGCGAGGCGGCGAAGGTCGGCGATCGCGATCGGCGCGGGCCGTTCGGGGGTGGTCGGAGTCTCGGGAGATTCCACCGCGAGCATTGGGCGGTGAGGGGAACTGGCGCCGAAGCGGACCGCGTGACGCCGGGTCGAAGAAGGTGCCGATCACGGCACCGGTGATCCGCCACGCGGCGGATCGCGAACACCGGAACGCTACGGGCGACCGCCCGCGCAGGTCAAGCGCTGGCCCCGAGGACCCAGCGTTCAAAGTTCGGCAACACGACAGACGCGGCGTACCGCTCGTGCATCGCCGTCGCCGCCTGCACGCGCAACGCGGCCAACGCCGCGTCGTCTCTCGCCAGCAGGTCGCGAATCGCCTGCGCGACCGCCGCTGGCGAGAACGCGTCGCAGACGGCACCGAACTGCCCGCGCCCCAGAATCTCGAGCGGACCACCGTGGTCGGGGCCGACGAGCAACAGCCCGCGCGCGGCGGCTTCGGGAAAGACCATCCCGAACGGCTCGTCCACGGGCACCAGCGCGAAGACATCGCAGGCCGCCGCCAGCGCGTCCATTCGCTCGCGGGAGACATACCCGTGAAACGTCACCGCGTCCGGCGCCACGGCGCGCGCCAGCGATTCCAAGGGCTGCCGTTGTGCGCCGTCACCGGCGATGTGCAGGTGCACGCCGGGGTGTGTCGCGCGCAGCAGTGCGACGGCCCGAATCAGCATATCGAGGTTCTTCGGTACGCCGAGCCGCGTCTGCGCCAGCAACTGCGGGGCGCGGCGGTCGACCGAACGCCGTGTGCGGAGCGCGTCGGGATCGAGCGTGGGCATCGTCACCACCGGCGGCACGATCGCATCAGCCTCGCGTCCGAGCGCGGCGCGCAGCATCGCGGCGCTGAAGGCGGAGTTCGCCATCACCGCATCGAGCGCGGCCACTCCTTCGGCGTCCCACGCGGCCAGTGCGCGACGGCGGACGCGGGTCCAGGGCAACAGCCACCCCGCGACCGCGCGCCGACGCGCGCGGCGCGCGAACTGCCGTGTGGGCCCATCATCGCCGCCGCCGCGCGCGCTGCGCGCCGCGGCAGCAGGGTACGTGGCCTCGGGGTGCAGCGCGCGGTACGGCTCGTGGCAGTACCAGACCGTCCGCGCACCCGGTGGCGCCGAGCGCGCAGCAATCGGTGCCGTGGGGAAGTTGTGCGCCAACACGACCTCTGCCTCGGCTAGCGCGCGACGGGCCACCGACAGCAGGGGCGCCATCCGCGCCGGCGTGTTGAGGCGCTCCAGCTTCGGCGGATCGGCCAACACCTCGATGTGCAAGTCGCCGAGGACGCGTTGCCACGCGGTGCCCGTCGCGCGCAACGCGCAGACGCGCACCGCGTGCCCACGGTCGCGCAGATACCTCGCCTGCTCGGCCATCAGGAGCTCGGCGCCGCCAATCTCGCTCACGTCCGCGTGCAGGACCACGATCTTGCGCATCGCCGAAAGCTAGCATCGGCGCGCGGCGGTATGATTCACTGCTATGCAGCTGTCCATCGAAGCCGCGCAACTCGCGGGGGATCATCGGGGCATCGGCCGATACGTGCGGCGGGTGCTCGCAGAGTTGCTCACGCTGGAGCCGGCGCTGGTGGCGACGCTGTTCGTGCGGAATGCGGCGGACCTCGCGACGGTAGCGCGCGAGATCCCGACCTGGACGTCGCACGCGGACCGCGTGCGCGTCGCGACGCTCGCCTCGCTCGCGACCCGCCCGGCCGACGTCGTGTGGTACCCGTGGAATGTCATCCGCTGGGCGCCACCCCAGGCGGCGGTGGTGGTGACGATTCACGATCTCGTCCCGATGCTCTTTGCGCCCACGCTGTGGCGCCGGCTGTACATCGCGCCACGCGCCGCGCGCGCCTACCGCCGCGTGCTCGCGACGGCCGATGCGCTGCTGGCAAACTCGGAGTTCACCGCCGCCGAAGTGCGACGGGTCTTCGGCACGCCGCGTCAGCCGCTGCGAGCCACGCCGTTGGCGGCCGATCACTTCGCGGTCCCTCCGGCGCCCACGGTGCCGGACTTCGTTGGCGGCACGCCGTATGTGCTTGGGGTCGGCGCCGCCGACGCGCGGAAGAACGTGAGCCTGTTGCTGAACGCCGGCGCGGCGTTGGCCCGTCGGGGCACGCCGATTCGCGTCGTGTTGCTTGGACCGGGGCGAGCCCTCGCAAAGCGCGTCGCGGCGTTCCGTGCCGCACAGCCGGATGGCGCCGCGTGGTTGATTACGCCCGGCTTCGTCGCCGACGCCACCTTGGCGACGCTGTACGCGCACGCGTCCGCGCTGGTGTTTCCGTCCACCTACGAAGGCTTCGGACTGCCGGTGCTCGAAGCAATGGCCGCCGGGCTCCCGGTCGTGACCACGGGCGCGGCGTCAATGCCCGAGGTGGCCGGTGACGCGGCGTGGATCGTCGCGCCGCACGATGTGGACGGGCTGGCCGCGACGATGCAGGTGCTGGTGGCTCCCGATGCCGAGGCCGAGCGCACGCGCGCCCGGCGCATCGAGATGGGCCGGGCGCGGGCAGCAACGTTTTCGTGGCGACGGACGGCCTCTCTCACGCTCGAGGTGTTCCGCCAGGTGCAACGTCCGCGACAGGATTCGAACCTGTGACCTTCGGCTCCGGAGGCCGACGCTCTATCCAGCTGAGCTACGCGGACAACAACGCTTCGTGAAGCTAACCACCCCCGGCACTCAAGCCGAGTACCGGGGGTGATCACACTGGTCGGGGTGACTGGATTCGAACCAGCGACCTCCTGCTCCCGAAGCAGGCGCTCTACCGGGCTAAGCTACACCCCGCGTGACAGCGGTTGTGCGTATGGAATGGGCTCGGAGGGACTCGAACCCCCAACCTTCTGATCCGTAGTCAGATGCTCTATCCAATTGAGCTACGAACCCCAATCCAACGGCCTGCCCGCGTAGGTTCACCCGGGCAGACCCGAATTATATCCAACGACGTCGCCGAGTTCAAGGCAAGTACCAGGCACTCGGCGACGTCGTGGACACTCAGCTCAGCTTCGCGTACCGGAAGGCCACCGCGCCGGGTTTCTTCGTCGCGGCCTGGAACTCCTTGGTTTCGCCGGCCTTGATGGCGCCGACCGGCACGACCACCTGCTCGACGACCGCACCCGCCTTGTCGAGGAACTCCACCGTCATCGTGATGTCCTTGGTCGCTGGCGCCGCCGCTGCCGCGGCGGGCTTTGCGCCTGCGCGGGCCGGCGTGCGACGCGCCGGAGCCGGCGGCGTCAACTGCCGGAACTCCACCGTGCCCGCCAGCTTCGTTTCGGTGTCCCCGCGCGAGAACGCGCTGAACGACACCTTGAGTGGCATCGTCTCGCTCAGGTTGTTGTAGTACGACAGCGAGTCGGAGTACAGCTTGCGCTTCGGATCTGCCGGCTTGAGCGGCTTCATCAGCCCCTGATACGCGTAGGCGTACCAGAGCCAGTTGTCCGGATTGTTCGGGTCGATCTGCACGAGCTTCGTGACCACCGGCATCATTTCGGTGTACTTGTTCGCCGTGTAGTACGTGGCCGCGAGGTTGTTGAGCGCGTCGCGCTGCGCCGGATTGACCGCCAGCGCCCCTTCGAAGAGCGTCATCGCCTTCTGCGCGCGATTGATGCGCGACATCAGCACGCCCGCCGAGGTGGTTTCGATGTCGCCGTAGCTGGTGGGCGCCTTCACCACGGCGTCATACACTGCTTCGGCCTTGGCCGTGTCGCCGCAGCTCAGGTGCAGGTTCGACAACGACGACCGCGCGCCCGGCGCGTCCGGCGAGTTGGGCGTTTCCGCCGTGAAGGCCACCAACGAGGCCGCCGCCGGCGGGGCGTACTTCGCGCACGCCGTCTTGAGGTCGGTCGCGACGGCGGTCTCGAAGATGTCGACGCGGAGTCGGCTCGCGTCGAGCAACGTGCGCTTCTTGATGTCGCCGTACACCGTGTCGCTGCCGGCCTGCTTGACCGTCTCGTCCATCCAGAAGAACGCCGTGTCGGCGACGGCCAAGCGCGCCGCGCCGTTGGCCGACTGGTAGCGGCGGGCCGCCCCGTTCGAGAGGATGTACGGCGCGTAGGCGCTCTTGGTGTTGAGGAGCAGCGAGCGGCGCGCCTGGTCTTCGGCCTTGGCGATGTCGTCTTGGCCGATCGCCGCGAAGGCCGCCTGGATGTAGCGGAACCACGCTTGCTGTGTGCGCCACTGCGCGACCAGCGGCTCGCACTTCGGATTGAGCGTCTCGACGACCTTGAGGTTCGAGTCGGCGAAGGCGGTCACGTCGAGCACGGCGGCCTTGTCGCCGGGGATGTTGAAGTCGCCGAAGGTCGCCTTGTCGGGCGTGGCGGCGTCTTGCAGCCACAGCACCGCGAACTTGCCGTAGGCGAAGGCCTTGCCGGCAGGATTCTCGGCGGTGCGCATTTCGCCGAGGCGCTTGGTGCCTTCGCGGATCGCCTTCTGGCGCTCCGTCGCGTTGGGCGCGCTGGCGGCCTTCGAGATCGACAGCTGCGCGAAGGTGATCGCGGTGGGCTTGGATTCATCGACGTCGCACTGGGCGCTGACGTCCGGGGCGGACTGGGCGCCGGCGGCAGCCGGCAGTCCCACGAGCAGAGCGGCGACCCACGCAGCGCGGGCGGCCGACGACAGACGAAGCTTCGACGGAACAGGCATCAACAGGCACTCCAAGCCAAGGCAATGAGGCACGGGGCACGACCCCCGCGATCGCGGACAAACTACCCGGTCGGGCGGGACCGCGAAACGAGGCGAGCCGTCCAAAAACGACGCGCCCCGCGGGTTGTTACCCGCGGGGCGCGAAAATGGGCGGTACAAGACTCGAACTTGTGACCTCCACGATGTCAACGTGGCGCTCTAACCAACTGAGCTAACCGCCCGGCCATCGTTCGGTGCCGAAGCACCGAGAGCGGGAGACGGGACTTGAACCCGCGACCCCAACCTTGGCAAGGTTGTGCTCTACCAACTGAGCTACTCCCGCAATGTCCCACCGTCGGTTGCCCGACGCCGGGTTCCGCCGCCACTGAGTCGTCCGGCGATCCCGATGGAGGCGAGGGGAATCGAACCCCTGACCTCTACAATGCCATTGTAGCGCTCTCCCAACTGAGCTACGCCCCCGGGTCCCCGCCCCGGTCAACGACCGGGGTGAGAAGGCGGGAACCTAGAAGTCCGTTCGGCGTATGTCAATCGGAGGGCCTCTTCCGGAGTGGCGTCTGGGGCCTATCTTGTAGGGCTTCACCGCGTTTTTCAAAAGCCTTCGGTTCGCGCCGCCAATCGCCCGCGTCCGATGCCGATACTCCGGGGCGCGTCCCACCGCTCGTCCCGACCTAAGCTGATCCTTCTGAGGCATAGATGACCGAAACCAAGCGCCGCCGGAAGCGCTCCGCCCCGGCGGAGATTGCCCCGAACGAGCCGGAACGCGACATCCTCGACCAGTACCTCTACGAGGTGTCCACCTACCCCCTGCTCAAGGCGCACGAGGAAATCGAACTCGCGCGCAAGATCCGCAAGGGCGACGAAGACGCGCTCCAGGAGCTCGTCAAGCGCAACCTGCGCTTCGTCATCTCGGTCGCCAAGAAGTACCAGAATCGCGGGCTGCCGCTCATCGACTTGATCGGCGAAGGCAACGTCGGTCTCCTCACCGCCGCGCGGAAGTTCGATCCCGATCAGGGCGTGAAGTTCATCTCGTACGCCGTGTGGTGGATTCGTCAGGCCATCCTGTCGTCGCTCGCGCGTCAGGGCCGCACCGTGCGCGTGCCGCTCAACCGCACCGCCGATCTGTCGCGCATCATCAAGGCGTCGGAAATCCTCCGGCAGAAGCTCCGCCGCGAGCCGATGCCCGAAGAGCTCGCGCAGGTCACTGGCCTCTCGGTCGACGTCGTGCAGTCGCTCGCCGCGCTCAACACCGGCGACGTCCGCCTCGACGCCCCGATGGATCCGGAAGGCGATCGGTCGCTGATCGAGCGCTTCGTCGCCGACGAAATGCCCGACACCGAGGAAGAGGCGATGAACCGCTTCCTCACCGACGAGATCGAAGCCGCGCTCAACACGCTGCCGCCGCGCGACGCCAAGGTGCTGCGCCTCTACTTCGGGCTCGAGGGCGGGCGGGAGCATACGCTCGAAGAAATCGGCTCGATGCTCGGCGTGACCCGCGAGCGCGTGCGTCAGCTCCGTGATCGGGCGCTCAAGCGCCTCCGCGAAGGCGACGTCGGCCGCGCCCTCGGTTCGTTCGCCGCCTGATCGCCGACGGCGAAGGACTTAGCCAGCGAATCGGTGATACAAGGCCCTCGCCAGAGCGAGGGCCTTGTTGCGTTCGCGCTACACCTAACTGTTGTCTCGGCGCAAATGTACGGAGGGTGAATTCCAGTCGATGGGGTATCACTCCACAGGAAGCTGTTGTCACACAATGACTTCCGCCGCTGTCGACGGACCGCGAAGCCGCCGGCAATCGAGGCACGGAAGTGGCGAAGCGTGGAGGTTGGAACATGCGTCCTACCCTCTTTTCGCCGGAGTATTTGTCGTGATGAAGTCTTCCCTGTCGATCGCGGCCACTGCCGCCTTGGTCCTGGCCGCGGCCTGCGCGGACGGTTCGGCTCCAATGAACCCCGATCAGGTCCTCCCCGGACCTGCCGATTTGGCTTGGCTTCACTACGAAGGGCCCGGTCGGAATCCTGAGCCGGGCAAGGTCAAGATTTGCAAGTTCCGCGACATCAGCGCCGCCAACCTGAACCCCACTGTCGGTGTCCGCGGCACCTTCACCACGACGGCGACCAGTGGTACGGTGCTGTTCCCGACGCTCGAACTCGACGAGGAGTACTGCGAGTATCTCTGGGAAGGCACCGAGAACACTCGGATCACGATCTCGGAGGACCAGTCGGGCGCCTCGAAGTTCGTCTCGGGGTCCTACTATGGATTCCGCACGGACATCCAGCAGTGGGACTTCATTCCGATCACGTCGCCGACGTTTACGATCGACGTCGACGTGACGCGCGGTACCGCGATCAAGATCTCCAACCGGAATGAAGTGCTCCCGCCGCCGCCGCCGCCGACGGAAGGCGGGCAGGGCTGCACGCCGGGTTACTGGAAGCAGTCGCAGCACTTCGACTCGTGGACGGCCCCTTACACGCCGTCGACGACGTTCGCCTCGGTGTTCGGCTCCACCGTGTTTGGCAATCGCACGCTCCTCCAGGTCGTCTCGGCGGGCGGCGGCGGCACGAATGCCCTCGGTCGTCACGCGGTCGCGGCCTTGCTCAACGCCGCCTCGGGACCCGTCTCCTATGATCTCACGACTGCCGCGGTGATCTCGGCGTTCAACACCGCGGTGGCCACCCGCACCGTCGAGCAGCAGAAGAACGTGTTCGCCGGGTTCAACGAGCAGGGCTGCCCGCTCAACTAAGTCGGCAGGCCGTTCCGCTTGGTTGCAGTCCACAGGGCGCTCGCGCAAGCGGGCGCCCTGTCGCGTTCGCGCGCGATGGCGAGACGACGTAGACCGGTCGAATCGAACGACCATATCGTGAGGAGGGCGTCGCACGCCCACCTGACCGCGATGACCACCGGCACCCGCACCGCCATCCTCAACCAGCGCAACGTCTTCCGGCAGTTCAACCGCCAGGGTTGCCCGCTGCGCTGAGCTGGCACGCACGCGGCAAAGCGCACGGGCCCCCGGCACGCCGGGGGCCCGTACTCTTTTGTGATCGTCCGACGGTCGGTAGACTCCGCATATGATCCAGCTGAAAGACGTCTACAAGTCCTTCGGTGACAAGAAGGTGCTGCAGGGCTTCACGCTCGACGTCCAGGAAGGAGAGACGATGGTCATCATCGGCTACTCCGGCACCGGAAAGTCGGTGGCCATCAAGCACATCGTCGGCTTGCTCGAGCCCGACGCCGGTACCGTCTTCGTGGATGGGCAGGAGGTGCCCGCGCTCCCGCGCCGCGACCTCTACGCCCTCCGGTCGAAGATCGGCTATGTCTTCCAATTCGCCGCGCTCTTCGACTCGCTCTCGATCGGCGAGAACGTCGCGATGGGGCTCAAGAAGCTCGGCACGATGAGCGAGCCCGAGATCGCCGACCGCGTCGACGAGGTGCTCGCGCTGGTCGATCTGCCCGGCGTGCAGGACAAGTACCCTGCCGAACTCTCCGGGGGAATGCGCAAGCGCGTGGGCATTGCGCGCGCGATCGCGATGCGCCCGAAGTACCTGCTCTACGATGAACCCACCACCGGCCTCGACCCCGTCACCAGCGCGGTGATCGACGACTTGATGGTGCGGATGCGCGATCGCTTGGGCGTGACGAGCATCGTCATCACGCACGATATGCGGAGCGCCTATCACGTCGGCACCCGCATCGCGATGCTCTACGAAGGCAAGGTGCGACAGGTCGGCAGCGTCGACGAAATCCGTCGCAGCGCCGATCCGCTCGTGCGGCAGTTCATCGAAGGGAAGGCGTCGATCGAGACTCCCGCCGGCGTCTGATGTCCGCGCCCTCGCCTGCTCCACGGCGCCGGGCTGGCGCGCGCGAGGAAATCTCGGCGGGCGGCGTCGTCTATCGCCACAGCGCCGAAGGCCCGGTCGTCCTGCTGATCCGCGACGGGTATCGCAATTGGGGATTCCCCAAGGGCCATCTCGAGGGAGACGAAGGCGCCGAGTCCGCCGCGCGGCGCGAAGTCGCCGAGGAGACCGGCCTCCGCGAGGTCGTCGTCGAGGCCACCCTCGAGACCATCGATTGGCATTTCCGCGCGCGCGACGCCGTGGTGCACAAGATCTGCCACTTCTTCCTGATGCGTGCCGACCGCGGAGACGCGATCCCCCAGATCGACGAAGGCATCACCGACTGCCGCTGGGTGTCCTTCGACGAGGCGAGACAGCTGCTCGGTTACGCGAACTCGCGTGCCGTGCTGGACCAGGCCCGCCGCGCGATCGCGGATCAGGCGTGAGCGCGATCGTCGGGCCGCCGCTCGGCGTCGTGGCGTTCGCGGCGCGGGAGCGGGCGCGGACCCTCCTGCAGCGCCTCCCGCGTCGCCGGGTGCACGTGACCCTGACCGCCGACGTGGCGGCATTCCGGACCGCGCTGCGCGCGGCGGTGGTCGATGCGGTCATCGTGGAACTCGGGCCCGGCGAAGCGCCGTGGCACGCCGCCGCCCTCGCGGCGGAGCTGGGCAGCGCCCCGTGGTTCGGGCTGGCCGGGTGGCGGGCCGCCGACGCGCCCGCCGTGGACCGCGCCGCACGGATGGGATTGGTGGATGTGCTCGCCGAAGGGGTCGATGATGCGGCGCTGCTGCCGCTGGTCGCCCGTGACGCCTTTACGACCCGATTCGCGCAGGCCTTCGACGACCCGCCGGCCGTGATCCGGCTGACCACGCCGCTGCAGTACAAGACGTGGCGGCTGATCGTCGCCGCTGGAGGGCGTCCTGTGACGACCTCGTCGCTGGCCGCCGAGCTGGGCGTCAGTCGCGAGCACCTGAGCCGAGCGTTCTCGGCGGACGGGGCACCGAATCTCAAGCGGGTGATCGATCTCGTCCGCCTCCTGGCGGCGGCAACGCTGGCCAAGAACCCGCTCTACGACACGGGCGACGTCGCCCGGGTGCTGGACTTCGCCTCGGCGAGCCATTTGGCGACGACGACGCGCCGAGTGGTCGGGCTGACGCCGGCCTCGCTGTCGCGGCTCCGGGCCGGGGAATTGGCGGAGCACTTCGCGCGCGGCCACTCGCGGTCCCGCGGCTAGGGTCGAACCGCCGGTCCGATCGGGCGGTTGGAGCAAAATCCCACCCGCACCGGTTGAAGCGACCTCCCCGATCGGGTAACTTTGTCTGTCTGCGGTGTTTTGCGCGGTGTCCGTGAGTACGTCGCCGGAGACGCGCAAGCGCCGCACCCCCGACCCAATCGATCGCCATTTCCGCTTTTGCCGCCATATGGCCACCCAGACGTCGCTCCGCCCCGGTGAACTGAAGGACATCCTCCTCAAGGAGATCGAGGCCGCTGATCTCGCCGCCCTCGATGTCGAGGAAGTCGGTACGGTCCTCGAGGTGAAGGACGGCATCGCCCGCATTTACGGCCTGTCGCAGTGCATGGCCGGCGAGATGCTCGAAATCACCTCGTCCGAGACGAAGAACGTCATCACCGCGATGGCGCTCAACCTCGAAGAGGACAACATCGGCGCCGTCATTCTCGGCGACTACCTGCAGCTCAAGGAAGGCGACGACGTCCGTCGCACCAAGCGCGTGCTCGAAGTCCCGGTTGGTCCGGCGATGATCGGCCGCGTAGTCGATCCGCTCGGTCGCCCGATCGACGGCCTCGGCGAAATCCGCACGACGATGACCCGCAAGGTCGAGTCGCCGGCGCCGGGAATCATCGTCCGCGAGCCCGTCAAGGAGCCGCTGCAGACCGGCATCAAGGCGATCGACGCGATGATCCCGATCGGCCGCGGCCAGCGCGAGCTCATCATCGGCGACCGCGGCACCGGCAAGACGGCGATCGCGATCGACACGATCATCAACCAGAAGGGCAAGGGCGTCATCTGCGTCTACGTCGCGATCGGCCAGAAGGCCTCGACCGTGCGTGGCGTCGAAGAGCGCCTCAAGCAGGCCGGCGCGATGGAGTACACGATCATCGTCGCCGCCAACGCCTCCGATCCGGCGCCGATGCAGTTCATCGCGCCCTACTCGGGCTGCGCGATGGCCGAGTACTTCATGTACCACGAGGGCAAGCCGACGCTCTGCGTGTACGACGACCTCACCAAGCAGGCCGCGGCGTACCGCCAGCTGTCGCTCGTGCTCCGTCGTCCGCCGGGCCGCGAAGCCTTCCCGGGTGACGTGTTCTATCTCCACAGCCGCCTGCTCGAGCGCGCGGCCAAGCTCTCGAACGATCCGTCGGTCGTCGACAACCAGACGATCTTCGCGCCCGGCGGTTCGCTGACGGCGTTGCCGATCATCGAGACGCAGGCCGGTGACGTGTCGGCCTACATCCCGACGAACGTCATCTCGATCACCGACGGCCAGATCTTCCTCGAGTCCGACCTGTTCTACGCCGGCGTTCGTCCGGCGGTCAACGTCGGCATCTCGGTGTCACGCGTCGGTGGCTCGGCCCAGATCAAGGCGATGAAGGGCGTCGCCGGTCGTCTCCGCCTCGACCTCGCGCAGTACCGCGAGCTCGAAGCCTTCGCGGCCTTTGCCTCCGACCTCGACGCGGCGACCAAGCGGCAGCTCGAGCGCGGCGCGCGTACGGTCGAAGTGCTCAAGCAGGGTCAGTACGAGCCGATGTCGGTCGAAGCGCAGACGATGATCATCTACGCCGTGACCAACGGCCACTTGGACGACGTGCCGACCACCAAGGTCCGCGCGTGGGAGAAGGGCTTCCACGAGTTCATGGCCGCCCAGTACCCGCAGGTCGCGCAGGCGATCACCAAGGAGAAGGCGCTCTCGAAGGACACCGAGGCCGCCCTCAAGCAGGGGATCGCGGCGTACAAGCAAGTCGCGGCCAAGTAAGGCGAGGCGAGGAGCCAACCGATGGCCAAGGGCCGCGAGCTCCGCGGACGGATCAAGTCCGTGGAGAACACGAAGAAGATCACGCGCACCATGGAAATGGTGGCGACGTCGAAGATGAAGCGCGCCCAGGACCGTGTGTCCGCGGCGCGCCCCTTTGCGACGGCGCTGTCGGACGTGATCGCCGATCTCTATTCCCCCGATCTCGCCGAGCAGTATCCGCTGCTCCGGCAGCCGGCCGCGCCGACGAAGGCCGCCGTGCTGCTGCTCACGACCAACCGCGGTCTCTGCGGCGCGTTCAACGCGAACCTGCTCAAGGAGACCCGCGTCCTGCTCAAGCGGCTCGAGAGCGAAGGCGTCGCGGTCGAAATGCACGTCGTCGGTCGCAAGGGCGTGGGCTACTTCAAGTACGTGGGCCGGGCGCTCGCGTCGCAGCGCACCGATCTCACCGACAAGCCGACGGCGGCCGATGCCGCATCGCTCGTCGACGGGCTGATGGAGCGCTTCACCACCGGCGAGCTCGATGCCGTGTGGGTCGTGTACGCCAAGTTCAATTCCGTGCTCTCGACGCCGCCGACGGCCGAGCGCGTGCTTCCCGTGGCGCCGCCGAGCCGCAAGGGCCCGGCGCGCGACTACCTGCTGGCCCCGAGCGCGGAAGCGATTCTGGGCGAGCTCCTGCCGCTCGCGGTGCGCAACGCCGTGTACCGGCAACTGGTCGAAACCGTCGCCGGCGAGCAGGGTGCCCGCCGCACGGCAATGAAGGCCGCGACCGATAACGCCACCGAACTGCTCGGCAATCTCCGTCGCACGTTCAACCGCGCCCGCCAGGCGCAGATCACGCAGGAAATCGCCGAAATCGTCGGCGGTGCCTCCGCTCTTTCCAGCTGACTCCAATGACCGCCATCGCCGCCCCCACCTCCGGCAAGGTCGTCCAGATCATCGGGCCTGTCCTCGACGTCGAGTTCGAGAACGATCACCTTCCCGAGCTCTACAACGCGATCCAGATCAACTTCACCGACGCCGATGGTCGCGCGACCAAGGTCGTCGCCGAAGTGCAGCAGCACATCGGCCGCAACCAGATCCGCGCCGTCGCGATGAGCACCACCGATGGTGTGCAGCGCGGGATGGAGGCGCTCGATCTCGGCACGGCGATCACCGTGCCCGTCGGTGCCCCGGCGCTCGGTCGCATTCTCAACGTGCTCGGCGAGCCGGTCGACAACGGCGCCGACATCCCGGCCTCGGCCGAGCGCTGGCCGATTCACCGCCAGCGCCCGGACTTCGTCAACCTCGAGCCGAAGACCCAGGTCTTCGAGACGGGCATCAAGGTCATCGACCTGATCGCCCCGTTCGTGAAGGGTGGCAAGATCGGTCTCTTCGGCGGCGCCGGCGTCGGCAAGACCGTCGTCATCCAGGAGCTGATCAACAACGTCGCGAAGGTGCACGGCGGCAAGTCGGTGTTCTGCGGCGTCGGTGAGCGCACGCGCGAAGGGAACGACCTCTACCTCGAGTTCAAGGAAGCGGGCATTCTCGAGAAGGTCGCGCTGATCTACGGGCAGATGAACGAGCCGCCGGGTGCGCGTCTGCGCGTCGGCCTCGCGGGGCTGACGGTGGCCGAGTACTTCCGCGACAAGGAAAACGCGGACGTGCTGGTGTTCATCGACAACATCTTCCGCTTCACGCAGGCGGGCTCGGAAGTCTCCGCGCTCCTCGGCCGTATGCCGAGCGCGGTGGGCTACCAGCCGACGCTCGCCACGGAAATGGGCGAACTGCAGGAGCGCATCACGTCGACCAAGAACGGCTCGATCACGTCGGTGCAGGCCATCTACGTGCCGGCCGACGACATCACCGACCCGGCGCCGGCCACGGCGTTCGCGCACTTGGACGCCACGGTCGTGCTCTCGCGTCCGATCTCGGAGCTCGGCATCTATCCCGCGGTCGATCCGCTCGCGTCGTCGAGCCGCATCCTCGATCCGCAGTACGTCGGCGAGCGCCACTACAAGGTCGCGCGTGAAGTGCAGCGCCTCCTGCAGCGCTACAAGGAACTCCAGGACATCATCGCCATCCTCGGGATGGACGAACTGTCGGAAGAGGACAAGCTCACCGTGTCGCGCGCGCGGCGCATTCAGCGCTTCATGTCGCAGCCCTTCTCGGTCGCGGAGCAGTTCACCGGCCGCACCGGCAAGCAGGTGCCGCTCGAAGAGACGATCTCGTCGTTCGAGCGCCTCTGCGCGGGCGAGTTCGACCAGTACCCCGAGCAGGCGTTCTTTATGTGCGGCGGCGCCGACGACATCAAGACGAACGCCGACGCGCTGGCGAAGGGCTGAGCCGTGGCCACTCTGCGCTTGGCGGTCGTGTCGCCGGAACGCACGCTGTACGAAGGCGAGGCCTCGCAGGTCGTCGTCCCCGCGTTCGACGGTGAGGTCGGCATCCTGCCCGGCCACGCGCCGCTGATGACCCTGCTCGGCACCGGCCCGCTCCGCATCACCGGTAGCAACGCGCCGGCAATTCGGGTGGAAGGCGGCTTCCTGCAGGTCGTCGATAACGTGGTGCGAGTGGTGACCGAAAAGGCGACGGTGGGCTGAGCCGCCGGGGTGAGGCCCCGATCGGACGTGGAACGGCAGTGCAAGGGGCTCCGGCGGTGATCCGCCGGAGCCCCTCGTGCGTGTGCGGGGGCGAAGCTCCCGACTGATACCTCCCCCATACGGAGGTGTTGCAGAACTGAGAGAATCGCTATGATGAGTGGCTTGGCTCCACTCCGGGAGTCACGTCCGGCACGATGCGGTGCTGCTGCTGAACTCCGGACGACACTATGAACGCCTTCGCAGATGAGGAGGGTCAGATGCGACGGTGGTTTGTTGGACGGCTCGTGGTTGGTGCGCTGGTGCTGCTTAGCAGCCTCGCGACCAGTGCCACGGCGCAGGGTACCAGTGGTACGGTGGCTGGCACGTTGACGGATGCCGGCACCAAGTCCCCGGTGAGCGATGCCCGGGTGCAGGTGGTGGGCACGGCGCTCGCCGCGCTGACGAATGCCCGCGGTGAATACCGCATCACGGGTGTGCCCGCTGGGCAGGTCACGCTGTCGTTCTCGCGCATCGGCTACAAGGCCGAGCGCATTCGCGTGATCGTGCAGGGTGGCCAGGTCACGACGCACAACCAGGCGTTGACCGAGACCAAGCTCGAGCTCACGCAGGTCGTCGTTACCGGCACGGCCGGCAACCAGGAGCGTCGCGCGCAGGCCGCGACGGTCTCCTCGATCACCGCCGCGAGCATCACCGAGCAGGCCTCGATCACGACGGTCGGCGAACTGCTGACGGCACGTACGCCGGGCGTCGCGATCAACCGCACGTCGGGCTCGGCCGGCACGGCGAACCAGATCCGCATTCGCGGTGTCTCGTCGATCTCGCTCTCGAACACGCCGCTGATGTTCATCGACGGTGTGCGCGTGTCCGAAGCGCAGGGCGGCCCGGGCGTCGGTGGTCAGCAGACGGACCGGATGAACCTCATCAACCCGGACGACATCGAGTCGATCGAAGTCGTGAAGGGGCCGGCCGCGGCGACGCTCTACGGCGCTGACGCCTCGGTGGGCGTGATCCAGATCATCACCAAGCGCGGCAAGGCCGGTCAGCAGGCCTTCAAGCAGAACTTCCGCTACGAGTACACCACGATCGACGCCGGCTGGACGCCGCCCGACAACTTCGGCGCCTGCACCGCGGCGCTCGTCGCGGCGACCAGCACGAACCCGCTCTGCCGCGGTCGCGCCGTCGGCGACATCGTGCGTGACAACCCGCTGGTGCGCACGAACGCGTTCCAGACGGGCCTGAACCGCATCGGCTCGTGGACCGGCCGTGGCGGTGGTTCGAACTACAGCTTCTTCGTCTCGGGCAGCTACGACGGCAACACCGGTACGCTGCCGAGCAACGACTTCAACCGCTACAACGGCCGCGTCAACTTCAACTTCGTGCCCAGCGCGGAGTGGTCGGTCGACGCGAGCGTCGGCTACACCCGGGCCTTCACGCAGCTGCCCGACAACGACAACAACATCTACGGCTGGCTCGGTGGCGGCCTGCTCGGCACGCCGACTTCGCGCAACGATACCGGCCTCCCGGCGAACGACGGCTGGTTCGGCTTCGCCCGTCAGAACGCCGCGATCGCCGCGATCCAGAACACGCAGCTGACGAACCGCTCGATCTACGGCTTGACGGTCAACTACAACCCGACGTCGTGGTTCACGAACAAGATCACCCTCGGTGGTGACTTGGTCCGTGACGAGCTCACGCGCTTCTTCCCGCGCAACTCGACCGGCTCCTACGCGGCTGCGCTCAACAACGGCAGCAACGGCCAGACCCGCGTCGGCTTCGAGCGCTACACCTTCGATTACCTCGGCAACATCCGCAAGACGTTCGGCGGCAAGGAAGAGATCGAAACCAACACCTCGTTCGGTGTGCAGACGATCTCGACCCGCAACGAATCGCTGTCGGCGAACGGCGAAGGCTTCGTCGTCAACTCGAATAACACGATCGGCTCGGCTGCGCTGACGTCGGGCGGTCAGGGCTACGCCGAGCAGACGCAGGTCGGCTACCTCGGCCAGTTCCAGGTCGGCTTCTTCAACCGCTTCTTCGTGCAGGCGGCCGGTCGCGTCGACCAGTTCTCGTCGTTCGGTGACCCGAACGCCTCGTTCTTCCTGCCGAAGCTCGGCGCGTCGTACGTGATCTCGGAAGAGAAGTGGTTCAAGCTTCCGCTGGTCTCGAACATGCGCCTCCGTGCGGCCTGGGGTCAGACCGGCCGCGCGCCGACGCCGGGCGCTGCCCTCACGACCTTCGCCGCGGCGCCGTTCACCGCCGGCTCGGCCTCGTCGTCGGGCGTCGTGCCGAACAACCCCGGCAACTCGAACCTCAAGGCCGAGCGCGGCGAGGAAATCGAGTTCGGTGTGGACTGGGGCATGTTCCGCGATCGCGCGAACTTCGAGCTGACGTACTTCGACAAGACGTCGCGTGACCAGCTGCTCCAGCAGCCGCTCCCGCCGTCGCTCGGCTTCGCGGTGTTCCCGTTCGTCAACCTGGGTGAGCTCAAGAACTCCGGTATCGAGTTCGCGGTCAACGCCCAGATGCTGCGGATGAAGAACATCTCGTGGGATCTCCGCTACTCGATGAACACGCTCAAGAACGAGGTGACGGACTTGGGCGGCATCAGCCCCTTCTTCACCGGCAACGTTGGCCGCGTGGAAAAGGGTCTGCCGATCGGTGCGCAGGTCACGAAGAAGATCCGCAGCATCAACGAGACCACCAGTGTCGTCGAGGTCGACTCGAACTTCACGATGGTCAACAGCCCGCTGCCGAGCTTTGAGGCCGCGCTGTGGAACTCGGTGAAGGTCGGCAAGTACCTCACCGTCACCGCGTCGATCGACACCAAGCGCGATTTCGGCATCTACAACCTCACGGACTTCTTCCGTGAGACGCAGCTGGTCCGCTCGGACCGCCGTCTCGTGACGGGCGTGATCTCGAACTACGAGCGCCTCCGTCGCTACGGCAACCCGACCGCCGGTCAGCCGGCCTTCGTACAGATCGGGCGTCCGGCCGCGACGGCGGGCACGACGGTCAACGAAGTGCGCGAAGCGTACATCCAGACCGCCGACTTCGTCCGCTTCCGCGAACTCGCGGTCACGGCGAACATCCCGGAGAGCTGGACCAAGTACATCAAGGCCACGGGTGGCTCGGTGACGATCGCCGGCAACAACCTGGCCCTCTGGTCCGCCTATGAAGGCGCCGATCCGGAAGTGCTGACGAACATCGGCAGCGCCTTCGACCGGACGGACTTCCTCACGATGCCTACCCCGAAGCGTCTGACGCTCCGGGTCAACCTCAACTACTGAGCGAGCCCACGATGATGAATACCACGCATCTGGCCGCCCGAGTCCGACGCTTCGGTGTGGCCGCTCTCGCGGTCGTCGCCGCTGGTTGCAGCGAGTTCCTGACGGTGCCGAACCCGACCGTCATCGACGCCAGCGCGATCGACCCCGTGCAGGACGCCGCCACGCTGGCCAACTCGGCCCAGCAGAACTACGTCGTCTTCAACGGCCTCGGCATCATGTACTCGTCCTGGTTCGTGGGCGAGACGATCGTCGCCGAGACCTTCCCCACCCGCAATGAGTTCGGGCGGCGCGACATCGTGAACGTCAACGGCTCGCTCAACGGCGATCTGTGGGTTCCGCTGCAGCGCGCGCTGTCCTCGGCGCGGTTCGTCCTCGGCCTCAACCTGCCGACGCCGACGACCAACATCAGCCGCGCGCAGGCCGCGCTCTTCGCCGGGTTCAGCTTCCTGAACATGGCGGAGCAGTTCTGCGAAGGCACGTTTGCGTTGAGCACGACGCAGCCGGGCCCGCGGATGAACACCAACGCGATGCTCGACTCGGCCATCGCGTCGTTCAACCTCGCGATCACCGTCGGCCGCGCGAATGGCACGGCCACCGGCGTCGCGTACAAGAACGCAGCCTTCGTCGGGCTCGCGCGGGCGCAGCTGCAGCGCGGCAACAACGCGCTGGCGCTCACCGCGACGGACTCGGTGCCGGCTGGCTTCAACTTCAACCTCAACCACATCGACGACCTGGCGCAGCGGAATCGCCTCGCCAACCAGATGTGGATCTTCACTCGCGACCGTGGCTCGATCTCGGTCTCGAGCACCTTCCGGACGACGCCCGCGGATCCGCGCGTGCCGTATCAGGATGGCCTCACGTTCAACCCGGTGCTGAGCGCGCAGGACCCGCTGTCGGGGACCTTCTTCGTGCAGCTCAAGTACCCGGCGTACAACACGCCCATCCGGCTCGCGAGCCGTCTCGAAGCGGATTACATCCGCGCCGAGATCGGGACCGACGCCGACAAGCTCGCGCTGATCGCTGCCCGTCGCACGGCGGCCGGTCTGCCGGCCTATGCTGGCGCGACCACGGGTCTGCCGCTGCTGCAGGAGTTCTTCCTGCAGAAGGGCTTCGACTTCTTCCTCGAAGGCAAGCGCATCGCCGACTTCCGCCGTCAGCCGACGGCGATCGTGGGCGTGCCGGTGGCCGGCGCGGCGTACTTCAAGCCGGGCTTCGCCCCGATCGGCAACAACACCTGCTATCCGGTGCCGTTTGCCGAAACCTCCACGAACCCGGCGTTCAACTAAGGCCGCTGGGCGTCACACCGCAGCACGGCACGGGGTCGGAACGTCACGTTCCGGCCCCGTTGTCGTTGCCGTCTGTCCGTCCCCGTCCTAGCTTCGCGGTATGATGTGCACGCGTCGATCGGCCCTCCCGCTCCGTCGTCGAGGCGTCGCGCTGCCGGTGCTGGTCGCGTTCGTGGCGATGGCAGGTGCCTCGGTGGCGCGCGCGCAGGAGGCGGCGTCCGCATTGCTTGCGGGCTGCGTGCAGGACCCGAATGGTCGGCCGCTGGCGTCGGCGCGGGTTTGGGTCGACGGCCGACCCGACACGGCGATGACCGATACCGAAGGCCGCTTCGGTATTGCGGGCATCCCGATCGGTCAGCAGGTCGTGCAGATCCGTCGTCTGGGGTTCCGGCCCGGCCGGTTTCCCGTCGTCATCTCGGGCAGCGACCGCGCCTGTCGACCCTTCCCGCTCGAGATCAATCCCAACGAGCTCGACACGGTGCAGGTCACAGGCCGTCCGCCGCGCATCGAGCAGACCAACCTGCGCGGCTTTTACGCGCGGATGGATTCCAAGATCTACCCGATCAACTCGTTCATCACCGCCGCGGAGGGGGACAAGATCGCCGCGTCACAGACGAGCGATTGGTTGCGCGTGATGCAGGGCGTCAAGGTGGTCTCGACCGGCCGCCGCGGCGAGTCGATTCGCAATCAGGTGCGCGTGCGCGGCGGGATGCAGATGGGCAATCTCTGCGTGCCGTACGTGTACGTGGACGGCTTGCTGTTCGATCGCAACGGGCAGGTCGATGACATCCCGCCGCAGTCGGTGGCGGCGATCGAAGTGCACGGCGGCCTCGCCAAGACGCCCCCGGAGTTCCAGTCGGGGGCGAATCAGTGCGGCGTGGTCCTCATCTGGACCAAGACGCGGTAACACACCGTGCGCTACGCGCTGCTCCTCCTGGCGACGTTGGCCGCGCCCGCAGCAGGGCAGGGCTCGGCGTGGAGTGTGCGGGGGATCGTGCGGGACTCGGGCGGTCGCCCCGTGCGCGGGGTGCAGGTCACACAGGCCGGTGCCTCGCGCGGCGCGGTGAGCTCCGACGCCGAGGGCGCGTTCCGGTTCGATCCCGAGCGCGGCGACACGGCGCGACTCGTGTTCCGGCGGTTGGGATTCCGGCCGGCCGAGTTCACGGTGGCGCACGTGACCGATGTGGCCACGCTGGATGTGCGTCTGGTGCCGATTCCGTTGCCGTTGTTGCCGGTGAAGGTGATGGCGCGACCCGATCCCTCGCGGGCGCGACTGGCGGGCTTCGAACTGCGGTCGCAACGCGGCTCGGGCGTGTTCATCACGCGGGCACGGTTGGACCAGTTGCAGACGCGTCGCTTCACCGATGCGCTGCGGAATGTGCCCGGCGTGCAGATCTCGCCGAATCCGTTCGTTCGGGGCGTGCGCTTTCGCGGGCAGCGCTGTCCACCGCTGGTGGTGCTCGACGGTGCGCCGGCCGCGGCGGGCGAGTTCGATCTCGATATGATCGACCTGGGCACGGTGGAGGGCATCGAGATTTATCGCTCGAGTGCGACGGTGCCGATGGAGTTCAACACCACGCGCAACCTCGAAGCCTGCGGCGTGATCGCCATCTGGTCGCGTCCGGCGCGGGATCACCGTCGCGAGGGGGCGGACGAGGCGCGCGAGCGCGTGCAGGGGGCGCTGCGTGCGACGACGGACACCGCGTACCTCGAAGACGAGGTGGACCTGCCGGCCGACCTGACGTCGGGATTGAGCGTCGTGGGGGACACCGACGCGCCGGCGGGTAGCGGTCCGCTCCGTGCGGACCTGCAGTTCGTGGTCGGGCCGGACGGCAAGGTGGACCCGACGCGACCCTTCCTGATGGAATGTGCGGCCGGCGGCTGGTGCGACCGGCTCCGGCGCGCGATTCAGGAGGCGCCGTTTACCCCGGCGCAGCGGAACGGGGTGGCGGTGGCGCAGTGGGTGCGCCTGCCGGTGGAGTTCCGCCGAAGCCCGTAGAGACGCCGAACAGCGGGACCGGCCGCTGGGACCAGCGGTGCAGAATTGCTTGCGAGCCGTTGCGTTAAGGGCTAACTAACGGGTTATCCCACACCCGGAGGGCGCGCCAGACCTGGTTCGTTCGAGCAGTTGCTGCGGTTTCCCGGTACAGCGTGGCCACGTGGTCGCCCTGTCCCCCATTCGCTCGCGGTTGTGCGGACGTCCATCGAGTGACGGCGTCGCAACCAGCGAGCGGGTCAATCATCAGAGGAATTCCAGAATGTCGTTCGACCTGTCCCGTCGGATTCGGCAGGCGGTGTTCGCGCTGGCCTCGTTCGCGTTGCCCTTGACGGGCGTCGCGCAGGCCCAGACGACGATCTCCGGCCGCATTACCGACCCAGACAAGCAGCCGCTCGCGAATGCGACGGTGTTGATCCCGAGCCTCTCGCTTCGGGCCTCGACGAATGCGACCGGTGCGTACACCCTGGTCGTGCCGAGCAACCTCGCGCGGGCTCAACAGGTTGTACTGTCGGCGCGCGCCATTGGTTTCAAGCCGCAGACGCGCACGATTTCGCTTGCGCCGGGCGGCCAGGTGTCGGCCGACTTCCAGATGGTGAAGGATCCGCTCCGCCTCGAGCAGGTGGTCGTGACGGGCGTGAGCGACGAACAGAGCGTGACCAAGCTCCCGATCTCGGTCGCGAAGATCGACGGTGAGCAGCTCAACCAGGTGCCGGCGACGTCGCCGATCGCCGCGCTGGCCGGCAAGGTCGCGGGTGCCAAGGTGAACATCGGCGCGGGCGGCCCGGGTGGCGCGCCGGTCGTGCGTCTCCGTGGCTCGACGTCGCTGGGCGTCGGCGGCAGCTCGCCGCTGATCATCATCGACGGCGTCTTCACGAAGAACAACCTCGCCGACATCGACGTCAGCGACATCGAGTCGATCGAAGTCCTGAAGGGTGCGGCGGCCTCGTCGTTCTACGGCTCGGATGCGGCCTCTGGCGTCATCAATATCGCGACCAAGCGCGGCAAGGGGCTCCAGCAGAACCGGGTCACCTACTCGCTCCGCAACGAGTTCGGTCGCAACGACCTGTGGCGGATGATCCCGCTCAACAAGAGCCACGCGTTCCAGACCGACCCGACGACCGGCGAAATCATCACCAACGCCGCGGGTGCGCGCGTCAGCGACCCGAACAACATCGCCGACAACCCGTTCCCGTCGGGCGCCAACCGTTGGCGCAACCAGCTCGAGGAGTGGGCGCAGAACGGTGACTTCCGCACCACGAACCTGCAGGTCGGGCTCCGTCGCGGAAACACCAACCTCAACACCTCGTTCGCGATCGACCAGAACGAAGGCCTGCTGCCGTTCCGCACCGGCCAGAGCCGCCGGAACTTCCGCCTCAATGTGGACCAGGGGCTGAACGACAAGATGGATCTGTCGGCCGGCATCACGTACGGCAACATCTTCAACGACTTCAGCCCGGACGGCGCGACGGGGGCGTGGTTCAGCTTCCTGCAGATGCCGGGTGACGTCGATCTCAAGAACCCGGGCGGCAACGCCCCGGTCGACTACTACCCGCTGATTCCGGTGGCGAACTCGCCCTCGGCCCGTGTGAACCCGCTCTACGAGCTGGTCAACCAGGAGTTCGCGCGTCGTCGTGAGCGCATCCTCGGGTCGTTCGCGTTCCGCTATCGTCCCACGAACTGGCTCCGCGTCGAAGCGCAGTACGGCACGGACCGCCTCAACACCAACGAGCGCACGTACCGCTTCCGCGGCTATCTGCAGGAAACGGGCGCGCCGGGTACGGGCCTGCTGGCCGACACGTACGCGTCGAACATCGCGACGAACACGCAGGTGACGGCGACCGCCACGAAGCGCTTCTTCGACAAGCTCAATTCGACGACGCGTGCGATGTGGCTGCGCGAACTCGAGTCGAACCGCAGCGTCTTCGCGCAGGGCACGCGGCTGAACGTGACCGACGTGCCGGACCTCGCCGCCGCCGATCCGGCCCAGGTGTCGGTGAACTCGGGCTACGTCGAGCGTCGCACGGTCAACTACATGCTGTCGCAGTCGTTCGACTTCAAGGATCGCTACATCCTCGACGCCTTGTATCGTCGTGACGGCTCGTCGCTCTTCGGCCCCGACGCGCGCTTCCAGAACTTCTATCGCGTCGCCGGTGCCTACCGCATCAGCGAAGACTTCAAGCTCCCCGGCGTCCAGGAATTCCGCATCCGCGCCGCGCGCGGAACCGCGGGTCTCCGCCCCGGGTTCTCCGACCAGTTCGAGACCTACTCGCTTTCGGCCGGTCAGGTCTCGAAGGCGCAGCTGGGTAACCGCCTGCTCAAGCCCGCGATCCAGACCGAAGACGAATACGGCTTCAACTTGGCGTTCCTGAACCGCTTCGATCTTGAAGTGGTCAACGCCAAGCGCGTCACCGAAGGCGCCTTCCTGAACGTGCCGCTCTCGCTGGCACAGTCGGGCGGCTTCCTCTCGCAGATCCAGAACGCGGCCGACATCAGCGCCACTTCGACCGAAGTCACGCTCAACGCAGTCCTCGCAGACGGCCGCAACTTCGGCTGGAACGTCACCCTCACCGGTGACCGCACCCGCCAGAACATCGACCGCCTCGGCCGCGCGCCGTTCCGCGTCAACGCCGGTGGTCAGGGCCAGGACGTCTTCTATTACCGCGAAGGCACCCTCGGCATCATGTTCGGCACGAAGTACGCCCGCTCGTACTCCGACTGCAACATCCGCATGAACGCGGCGGGTGGTTGCGTGATCGGTGGCGTCGTGGCGCCGGCCGACAGCTTCGTCGTCAACCCGCTGGGCTTCCTGGTACGCCGCAGCCTCCGCGGGGCGCCGAACGAGGCGCCGATCGTGCTGGTCGACGGCACGACGGGCGTGAACCAGTTCCAGATCGGCGATGTGAACCCGGACTTCAACTTCGGCATCGCCAACACGATCCGCTTCGGGAACTTCTCGCTCTACACCCTGTTCGACGGCCAGGTCGGTGGCGACATCTACAACTTCACGAAGCAGTGGATGTTCCAGGATCTCCGCCACGGGGATCTCGACCAGGCGGGCAAGGCGGACGCCGACAAGGTTGCGCAGACCTTCTACTCGGGCGGCCTCTATAACGCGCTCGCAGCCAGCGAGTACTTTGTCGAGGACGGCTCGTATATGAAGATCCGCGAAGTCTCGCTCGGCTACAACGTGCCGCTCAAGCAGCTGCGCTCGCTCAAGCTCGACGGGATGATCAGCGGCCTCAAGCTGTCGCTTATCGGCCGCAACCTGTTCACCTTCACGAACTACACGGGCTTCGATCCGGAAGTCGCGAACGGTGACCTCAACTTCCGCATCGACGGCTTCCGCTATCCGAACTTCCGGACGCTGACCGGCGCGATCGAGATCAACTTCTGATGAGAGCCCTCACCTCTATGTTCAGCCCCCGCCTCCGGCGCCTCGCCGCGGGTCTCGGTGTGCTTGCTGCTGTTGGCTGCGACGAGAACCTCGACGTCGCCAACCTCAACGCCCCGGACATCCGCCGCGCCCTCGCGTCCGCTCAGGACGTGCAGAACCTCGCGATCTCCTCGATCAACTCGTGGTACCTCACCACGACGTACCTCGAGCCGCACGCGATGCTCTCCACGACGGCCGACGCGAACACGTCGAACTTCGGCAACTTCGGGATGCGCTTCAACAACCTTGAACCGCGTATCGCATATGCCAACCTCTCGGCCGGTTCCGACCGCGCCGTGACGGAAAGCCCGTGGAACTTCAACTACCAGACCCTCGGCGCGGCGAATGACGTGCTGGTGGCGGTCCGCAACGGTCTGCAGATCCCCGGCGGCAACCGGCCGTGGGTCGCGCTCGCGCGCTTCAGCCAGGCCGCCTCGCTCACCAACCTCGCCCTCCACTTCGACCGCGCCTTCGCGGTCGATGAGGACAGCGCGATTGCCATCTCCGGTGGTGCCGTCCCGACGCTGCAGCCCTACACCAACGTTCGTCAGTTGGCGGCCGCGAAGTGGGACCAGTTCTTCACCGAGGTCGGCACAAACGACTTCACCTACGCCAGCACGGTCTTCCCGATCACGGGTGGTCTGACGATGCAGCGGCTCCGCCGCATCGCCTCCACCTACGCCGCACTGCTCGACACGTACAATCCGCGTGGCGCGGCGGAAGCGGCGACGGTGAACTGGGCGCGTGTCGCCACGCTCTCGGCGCAGGGCATCGGCACCGGCACCGCCGGCGCGCCCTTCGACGTCGTGGTGCAGGGTGACAACGTCAACTGGTACTCGTACGTCAACTTCTACGGCAACGAGCACTCCTGGATCCGCACCGACCACCGCGTGATCCGCCGGATGGACGGCACGACCCCGGCGCCGTACGCCGGCGTCAACGGCCCGCGCGGCACGTCGCCCGATGCGCGCTACGTGTCGGACTTCCACCGCTGCGGCACCGCCACGGCCACGCCCCCGGGCGACGGCATCATCACCGGCACGACGGGCTCGACCTGCGCCGTCGTCATCGGTGACCCGGCCCGCGGCATCTACATGCAGTCGAATTGGTTCCACAAGCGCTTCTACTCGCACGCCCGCACGAGCTCGACGGCCGCCCTCACGGCGGTACCGCTCTTCCTCGCCGCGGAAAGCGACCTGATTCGCGCCGAAGCCCTGATCCGCACCAACGGGGACCGCAACGTCGCCGTCCAGCTGATCAACAACTCGCGCGTGACGCGCGGCAACCTGCCGCCGGCCACCACGGCCGAGTCCGATGCGACGCTGCTCGGGTACATCGACTACGAGCGCGATATCGAACTGCTCAACACCAGCGGCTTCGAGTTCGCCCGCGCCCGCCACGTCGATCGTCTTCAGGCCGGCACGCTCCGTCACCTCCCGGTGCCGGCGCGTGAACTCGAGACGCTGCGCCTCCCGATCTACACCTTCGGTGGCGTCGGCAACCCGGATCGTCTCCTCGCGCCGGTCGTCGGCACGGGGACCTACGGGCTCTCGAACTACTTCGGTGAAGAGCGCCTGCTCGAGACGCCGAAGGGCACGATGACCCTGCGCTTCCCGAAGCGCACGCCGCGTCCGTACGAACTGACGCTCGGCGCGCAGTAACCGCTCCACGGTACGACAACGCCCCCGGCAGACCACGTCTGCCGGGGGCGTTGTGCGTTCGGACGCAGTCGCGCTGACGCGCGGCCGACCGAGGGACCGCCTCGCTTAGCCGGCGGTGCCGGTTCGCAGGTTGGCGCAGGTGGCCACGTCGCCAATGTCCTCGCCGCGGTTCCAGTACACGTTGACGTGATACGACGGCTCGGTCAGGCGTGCCGGGAACCGGCCCTTCGACACCCCGCGGCCGTCGGCGCCGACCTCGATCACGCCAAAGCTGTTCACCGCCAGAATCGGAATCGCCGTCGACCCGCAACGACCGGGCAGCACCGCCCAGGCCATCTGCCGCGGGTTGTTGATGCTCGGGATCGACACGACCAACTCGTAGACGCTGGCTTCGTTGGCGCCGTCGGCGTCGATGATGACGCTACCGCTGGCGCGAAGACGGACGCTGCCGGTCAGTGCGCCACGATTCTGCGGCGTCGCCTGAAAGTTGCCGGTCCACCGGCTGTTGATCGCGGCTGCAAGATTCTGCGCTGCCGTCGGTGCCGCTGGCGCTGCCGCCGAACCGCCACCGCTCGCACAGCCACTGGCGGCCGCAGCCGCCATCACGACGAGAGAACGCACCACAGGTTGCATTGCTGACTCCACACGAAACGGGGTGAACGACAAGCTACTGCCACGACCCGACACCGCTACAGCCCGAGCGCGCGCATCCACTCGACCAGTCCGGGCAGGGCAGGGTTGATGCGAAAGGCACGCACCGCCGCCGCGCGTGCCGGCTCCAGCGCCCGCTGACGGCCGTGGGCGTAGCTGGCCTGCAACTGCAACTCCGCCGACTGCGGCGCCAGGCGCGCGGCTTCGTCGTGATACACGACATCGGCGCGGCTGTCGCCTCGCGCGGCCGCCAGCTTGGCCAAGGCGAGCGAGCCTTCCGCGGTCGGTTGCAGTGCGCGCGCCGCGACGTAGAGTGACTCGGCCCGAGCGGGCTGGCGCTCGGCAAGCCAGGTGTCCGCCGCCAGGCGGATCGGTCGCTCATCCCAGGGGCGATCCCGACGGAGTCCATCGAGTTCACGACGCGCGGCGGCCGTGTTGCCCGCGGCCAGATGCACGCGCATTGCGGCGATCTTGGCATCTTCCCAACCGATGCCGCCGCGCGACCCTTCCAGCGCGATGGCGTCGATGGAATCGCGCACGCGCACCGTCGCGCGGTAGTCGCGCACCGAATCGGGCGGCACGAAGGGCCATCGCGTCATCAGCGCGCCCAAGCGGTGCCGCACGAGCCCGCTGTCGAGCGCGCTCAAGGCCATTCGCGCCTCGAGCGCCGATGCGGATGGCATCGTGCCGCCGGCACAGGGTCGGCCGAAGCAGCCCTGTGCGACAATCGCCTCGGCAAACGTGCGGCCGAGCAGCGCGTAGCCAAGACTGGTGGGATGCACGTGTTCGGTGAACAGCTCGCGCCCAGGGCTCCCCCCGGGCGCCGCCGCCGCGAAGGCCTCGGCAACCGGCACCACCACCGCCCCCGTGGCCTGCGCGACCTCGCGAATGACGGCATTGAAGGCGCTGGGGGCGCGAAACCGCACGACATCGGCGTCTCGCGCGCGGCCGAACGCCGCACGCGCCGTCGCCGAATCCCCCGCCGCCCACGCACGCTGCCCGGCCACGTAGGCTTGCCACGCCGGCCCCTCACGCGGGTTGCCCGCGAACGGCGGCTGGTCGCGCTCGTTGCTCGCCAGCGTGCCGAGCAGCACCGGGACGCCGGCCTGCCGCAAGGCACCGACGGCACGCGACAGATTGCCGCGGTACTGCGCGACACCGGCGCTGAAAAGCGCCGACTCAAGCGGGATCGCGCGTTCGCCCGCGACGCGCTCCATCATACTCGGCGATGCGGCGAGCTCGGTGGCGGCGGGCTGCGACCGCAGGCGGCGGATCGCGGCGTCGAGCGCCGCGCCCAACCGATAGCGCCGGACCTGCATCGCCGTGCGTACCAGCGCGGGCGGCAATCCCATCGACGTGGTCGACGCCACACCATCGGCGCCGTAATACTCGTTGTGCCCGGCGTAGATCAGCACGGCATCGGGTGCGAGCGCGAGCACATCGGGCACGAGATCGAGCACGGCGTAGCTGTTCGTCGCCGCGATGCCGAAGTTGATCACCTGCACGCGCCCAGCGCCGAGGCGGTCGTCCAGGGCGTCCCGCACCACGCGCGAGAACATCGCGTTGCGCGGGAAGGGAAACCCCTGCGCGGACGACTCGCCGAGCACCACCAGTCGCAGCCCGCCATCCGGGGCATCCGGCGCGAAGGGCTCGAGCGGAGCGGTCGGCGGCTCGGCCTCGCCGCGGAACCACCGTGTGGCGAGCGCAGGATTCGCGATGCGGGCGCCGCGCGGTTCGATGGCCGCAATCGTGAGCGGCGCCGGCGCGCCCTCGGGCCACCAGCGCCGCAAGGCGACCTCCGCCGCGGCCAGCAGCACCCACGGGGCCGCGAAGGCCGCCACGGCGAATCCCCACCGCCGTTGTCTCATCGGGACGACGGGTTGGCCGCGTGCGACGCGACGAGGTGTTCAATCACGGCGACGCTCCGTGTCGTCGCGCCGCGGTGCTGCATCACCACGAGCCGCGCCGCCGCCCCCGCCTGTGCCCGCGCGTCGGGGTGGTCGAGCCACCGACTGAGCGTGTCGAGCAACGCAGCCGTCGACGACACCCGCACCAGCGCCGATGCGTCGGCGAGGGCCACGGCGTCCGGCTGAGTTGGCGACGCGGGACCACAGATGACCGGCACACCGTACGCCGCGGGCTCGAGCACCGAATGCAATCCCGCCGCGTGGAAGCCGCCACCGACGAACGCCACCGACGCCGCACTGTACAGATCCCCGAGCTGCCCGACCGTGTCCACGATGACCACCGACGCCTCGCGGGCGTCGGCGGCGTTCACCCGCGCCACGCGCAGTCCCCGCGATCGCGCCCACGCCTCCAACCGCTCGACGGCCGCGGCGGTGGGTTCGTGCGGCGCCACCATCAGGCGCGCGTGCGGCCACCGACGCACAATGGACTCCCAGGCGGGCAAGAGCACCGCGTCATCGGCAGGCCACGTGGATCCCGCAACGACCAGTGGTCGCGCCTCATCCGGCGCTCCAAAGGGCAGGGCACGCTGCGCCGCGTCGGCACGCGCCCAGACTTGATCGTACCGCGTGTCGCCCGTGACGGTGACCGCGTCGGCCCGAACGCCGAGGCGCACGAGGCGCGCGCCATCCTCGGCGGTGATCGCACCGACGGCGTCGAGCGCCGCGTACGCCGGACGAAGTAGCGACGCGACCAGCGCCGATTCGCGTCCCGAGCCCGCGCGGAGCGTGGCCGACGTCATCGCCAACCGCACCCCGCGTTGTGCGGCGGCTCGGACGAGTAGCGGCCACACGTCCAGCTTCGAGAAGACCAGCACCGACGGGCGCAGCGTGTCGAGCAGCATCGTGGCGTTGGCGGTCGTGTCGAACGGCAGGACGTCCGCCACGTCGACCGCGAGGCGCATCGCGAAGGCCTCGGCGCTCGGCGAGTAGAACGTGTAGGCCAATTGCCAGTCAGGATGCGCGGCCCGCAATGCCTCCAGCACCGGACGCGCTTGCAGGCCTTCGCCCACCGAGGGCGCGTGCATCCAGACGAGCGGTCGCGCCGGATCGCGCTCGGTCTCGGCGAAGCGGCGCAGACGCGACGCGACGCCGCGGCGGAGGCGGAACGACCGCGCGAGCTTGCTCTCCGAGCGCCACGGCCACTGCACCGCAGCATTCGCGACGCCGCCGATCGCGCGCCACGCCAACTCGGCGAGCGATCCGTGCAGCGCCACGCCGGTCACTTCCTCGGGCCGGCTCCCAGCTTCTGGAGTTCCTGCTCGATGACGCGCACGAACTCCGCCGCCGGCAGTGCGCCACCCAGCGACTGTGTGCCGATCACGAACGCGGGCGTGCCCGATACGCCGGCCGACACGCCGCGCTGCAAGTCGCTTTCGACCAGCAACTTCATCTGGCGCTCGCTGCGGCAGGTGCGATGCGCGGCCACATCGAGGCCGGCCGTCTTGGCCGCGAGCTCGTCCAGCAGCGGCGACGGATCCGCCATCCCCGACCAGCGCTCCTGCGTCGCGAAGAGCGCGTCGTGGTACGGCCAGAACTTGCCCTGCGCCGCGGCGCACATCGCGGCTTCGGCCGTCGGCACGGCATTCTTGTGCGAGCGCAGCGGGAAGTTGATGAAGGCGAGTTTGGCCTTCCCCGTGTTGACGTAGTCGCGCCGAATGACGGCGTCGGTCTCGTCGTGCCAGCGCTTGCAGAACGGGCACTGGAAGTCACTCATCACGATGATCCAGAGCTTGGCGCTGTCGCTGCCCTGGATGCGCCCGCGGTCAGCGGCCGCCATCGCGGTGCGGGCGGCCGCGGACGGCGCGGCAGGACCTTGGGCCGCGGCGATGGTGGGAAGCACTGGCGACGCCACACAGGCGGCAACCAGCAAGGCACGAAGGCTGTAGCGACGCATACCGTCGGGAGGCAAGTGGCAGAGACCGGGAGTCCGCTGACACCTGCAGCGAACGCATACGTAAGATACACGGCACGGCGGATCGGAGTGCCGCTTCGCCGCCGCCAACCCCCGATATGCAACTTCTGCTCTCTCGGCTGTCTCGGCTTCGTGCGCCCCGGCCCCTCCGCTGGCGGGGGCTGGCGCTCGCCACCGCGTGCTTCGCGCTCGGCGCCGGTGTGGCGCACGCCCAGGACACCCTCACGATTCCCGCACCGCAGGGGCTCATCAACGACTTCGCGGGGATCATTCCGTCGGCGAACAAGGCACGGATGACCGCGCTGGCCCAGCGGGTCCGCGACGCGTCGAAGGGCGAGATCGCGGTCGTGACGCTCCCCGCGATCGACGACACCGAAGTCGCCGACTTGGCGTACAAGATCGGCCGCCTGTGGGGCGTCGGTGCGGCCGGCGAAGCGGGCGATGCCGCCAAGAACGCCGGCGTGGTCGTGCTGCTCATTCCCAAGGGGCGCTCGCCGGACGGCAAAGGCAAGATCGCGATCGCCACCGGACGCGGCGTCGAAGGCTTCATTCCCGACGCCGTCGCGGGCGACATCCGCCGCGAGGCAACGCCGTACCTGGCCGCCGGTGACTACGGCGGTGGGCTCGAGCTGATCACGTTGCGGCTCGCCGAGCGCTACGCGACCGAGTTCGCGTTCTCGCTCGACGGGGCCAGCGCGCCCGAGCCGGTGCGACGGGTCAAGCGCACGTCCTCGTCGCGCGGTGCGCTCGTGTTCTTCCTGCTGCTCGTCGTGCTCTCCGCGCTCAGCAGCGGACGACGCCGTGGTCGCCGAGCGAGTAGCGGCGGCGAACTGCTCAAGTGGATGGTGATCGATTCCCTGTTGCGCAGCGCCAGCAGTGGCGGGCGTGGCGGGAGCTGGTCGTCCGGAGGTGGCGGTGGCGGCGGCGGGTTCGGCGGCGGCTTTGGGGGCTTCGGTGGCGGTGGCGGCTTCTCGGGCGGCGGCTCGAGCGGCGACTTCTAATCAGGCAGAGCGCATATGGCGAAGCGAATGACGCTGGAGCAGTTCACGGAGGCCCTCCAGGCCGCGTGGGGGAGCACCCTGCAGGCGGTGGTGCTGTATGGGTCGCAGGCGGCGCCGGGCGCGATGCTCACCGGGAGCGACTACAACACGCTCCTCATCGTGTCGGCCGCGCGACCCGAGGATCTGCTGCGGGCGGC
>JANRJP010000062.1:0-2181 GCA_033763905.1 Gemmatimonadaceae bacterium | reverse complement strand
GCCGGCCTCGCGCCGGATATAGCCCTTGATCGCAAGGGCGGTGAGCAGTTCGCTCACCGACTTCGTGCTCTTGATGCGGAAGCGCTTCGCGATCTCACGCACACTCGGCTGGTAGGAGTGCGTTGCGAGAAAGTCGATCAGGTAGTGGTACACCCGTCGTTCGAGGGGTGTGAGCGGCTCGGGCATCCAGGCGGGCGCTGAAGTGGTCCCGCGAGATAACTGCCGAACCCCCCTCGCGCTACGCGAGATCGGGCAGGTGTTATGCCATACGTGACAAAGCCCGCTCCACACGTGATAGCACGCGCGCCTTGCCGAGCACGGCAATGACGTCCGTGATGCCCGGGCTCACCTTGGAGCCCGTGAGGACGGTGCGCAGCGGCGTGAAGAGCTTGCCCGCAGCAAGGCCGATGCCTTCCGCCGCCTGACGCAGCGCCGCTTCCATCGCGGGGCCGTCGCGCCACGTCGCGTCGTCCATCGCGCTGAGCGCGGCGTGCGCCGCCGTCAGTGCGGTGCGCGTGGCGTCGCTGTCCTTGGTGAGCCCGGCCCAGAGCTCGTCCGGAATGTCGATCGTCTCCTGCAGGTACGGGGCGGCCTGGCGCACGATGTCGTCCACCGTGCGGGCGCGCACGCGAAGCAGGTCGAGGAGGCCGTGATACCAGGCCTGCTGCGCCGCGAGCGACTCGGCGGTCGCCAATCCGGCGGCGATGATGCCGCGCGTGACCGGCGGCTCGATCTCGCTGATCGGCAGTCGCGACAGGTGCTGGCCATTCATCCACTCCAGCTTCTTCGGGTCGAACACGGCGGCCTTCTTGAGCAGGCCGCTGGTATCGAACCGTTCGATCAGCTCGTCGCGCAGCATCACCTCGAGATCGCCACCCGGCGACCAGCCGAGCAACGCGAGGAAGTTGTTCATCGCGCTCGGCAGAATGCCTTCGTGCTGCCAGTCGGCGACGGCGGTGGCCCCGTGCCGCTTCGAGAGCTTCTTGCCGTCGGTGCCGTGAATCATCGGCAAGTGGCCGAAGCGGGGGAGCGTGGCGCCGAGCGCTTCGTAGATGAGGATCTGCTTGGGCGTGTTGCTGATGTGGTCATCGCCGCGCATCACCAGCGTCACGCCCATCGCAATGTCGTCGGAGACCACGGCGTGGTTGTAGAGCGGCGTGCCGTCGCTGCGCAGGATGACGAAGTCTTCGATGTCCTTGTTCGGGAAGGCAATGCGGCCGTGCACCAAGTCCATCCATTCAGTGGTGCCATCGGGCACCTTGAAGCGAATGGCGAACGGCGCGCCTTCGGCGAGTTTGGCGGCTTCGGCGTCCTTGCTCAGGATGACCTTGGCGCGGTCGACCTTGAACGGGACCTTGGCGGCGTCGGCCTCGGCGCGCCACGCCTCGAGCTGCTCGGGCGTGGTGAAGTCGCGGTAGGCGTGCCCGGTCTCGAGCAACCGCTGCGCGTCGGCCTGATGCCGCGCGAGGTTCGCGCCCTGGTACACCACCTCTTCGTCCCAATCGAGGCCGAGCCAGCGGAGCCCCTCGAAGATGGCGCGGGTGCTGTCGTCGGTGCTGCGCGCCTTGTCGGTGTCTTCGATACGGAGCAGGAACTGGCCGCCAAGCTTGCGGGCAAGGAGCCAGTTGAAGAGCGCGGTCCGCGCGCCGCCGACGTGGAGGTAGCCGGTGGGGGAGGGGGCGAAGCGGACGCGGAGGGGGGAGGGCAGGTCGGACATGGTTTGGCGGGGCGCAGGCCCGGAAACGGCACGGTCCGTCCGGGGCTCGGACGGACCGTGGGTCGAACAGAACGGAGCGGGCGGGATTCGAACCCGCGATACAGCTTTGGACCGTATGCCGGTTTAGCAAACCGGTGCCTTCAGCCTCTCGGCCACCGCTCCTGACGAAGTAACTCAACAACTTAGCCACACGGCACACCCGGCGGGAAGGTGCGGACGACGCGCTCGGGTGCGCAGTGGGTGCGCAACGGGTGCGCACGCGGTGCGCAAAACCGTCAGTACCCGTGTTAAACCGGTGCCTCATGCGCGACCTCCGGCGGCTCGACCTGCCGCGCCTGCGCCCGCCGCATCGCGTCATGCACCCGCGGCGCGTGTTGCGTGTAGCGGAGCGCGGTGCGTTGCGTGCGATGGCCCAGAGCGATTTGGACATCCGTCACCGTGGCGGCGCTCTGGACCAGCAGGAC
>JANRJP010000059.1:0-26489 GCA_033763905.1 Gemmatimonadaceae bacterium | reverse complement strand
CTGGATCCGCGCGGCAAGCTCAAGCTTGGCCGCGAAGCGGCGCACTCGCGTTCCCGCATCGTGCACGCGCGCGGCGATCAGACGGGCGCCGAAGTCGCCCGCACCTTGATCGACCGCGTGCAGGGGAGTCCCAACATCACGGTGATCGAGTCGGCTCGCGTGCTCGACCTCATCGTCGAGAACGGGGAATGCCTCGGCGTGCGCGCGAGCATCGCCGGCCAGCCGGTTGAAGTCATTGCCGACGCTACGGTGCTGGCGACCGGCGGGGCGGGGCAGGTCTATCGCTACACGACCAACCCGCTGGTCGCGACGGGCGACGGCTTTGCCATCGCGCATCGCGCCGGCGTCACGATCGCCGATATGGAGTTCGTGCAGTTTCATCCGACGGCCCTCGATGTGGCCGAGAATCCGCGCTCGCTCATCAGTGAAGCGGTCCGTGGCGAAGGGGCGATCCTCCTCAACTCGCGCGGCGAACGCTTTCTGAGCAAGCGCCATCGGCTGGCCGAGCTCGCGCCGCGCGATATCGTCGCGCGGGAGATTTACCGCGAGCAGATGGCTGGCCACAGCGTGGTGCTCGATGCGCGCAAGCTCGGGCGGGCGTTCGAGCGACGCTTCCCCGGGATTTTCGCCCTCTGCCGCGCCCGCGGCATCGATCCGCGACGCGAACCGATCCCGGTGACGCCAGCGGCGCACTACCTGATGGGCGGCGTCGTGACCGATCTCGCCGGCCGTAGCAGTATGCCGCGGCTCTGGGCGGTGGGAGAAGTGTCGCGAACGGGCGTGCACGGCGCCAACCGGCTCGCGAGCAATTCGTTGCTCGAAGGGATGGTCTTCGCCGAGCGATGCGCGCGTGATCTGAGCGGGGTGCCCGCGCCGGTGGCGGTGCCGCGGCGCACGCGCTGGAAGGTGCCGCCGTTGGCCGATCGCGGCGCGGCGCAGGTCGCGGCCGACGCGATTCGGTCCACGATGTGGGAATGCGTCGGGATCGACCGCCACGCGCGCGGCCTCGAGGAAGGGATTCGCCGCTTGCAGGAAATCCGTCGCCGACTGCCCGCTGGCGCGACGGAGGAGATGAATCTGGCCGAGACGGCGCTGCTCATTGCGACCGGCGCGCTGGCACGCCAGGAGAGCCGTGGTGGTCACTTTCGGAGCGACTTTCCGCGCCCTCGACCGAAGTTCAAGGGGCGGCGCATCGCCAGTTGAGGCGTGCTCGCCGCGGTCAGCTCGTCGCGGCGTCCCGGATGGCGGCAACGAGCGTCGGGGGCGTGCACGGCCATTGCATCGGGACCACGGCGACTCCCCGCGCACGGGCCAGCGCAGCGAACGGCGTGTCCAGGATGGCCGAATCGCAGAGCACGACCGCCGTGTCCGCCGCAGACTCGGCGAGCCACGCCTCGGCCTCCGACACCGAGAATGCGTCGGCCACCTGATAACCCGCGCGCGTCAACGCGACGGCCAGCGCATCGCGCGCGACCACATCCCCCGTCAGCAGCAACGCCATCTCCGCCATCGGGAGGGCTGACGTCGAGGGCGCGTCCCGCACCGACGGTTCGGTCCACGCGTCGGGATCCCACGCGGGCTCCGGGAACCCAACCCGCACGACGAAGTCGCGCGTGGCACTGCGTCCGCGCAGCAGATACCCGCCGTCCGGACGGAGGAGATCGAGATCGTCCACGCCCGGTGCGCGGTCGTGCGCGGCGGCGCAGGTGTCGCGGACCATCACTTCGATGTACGAGCCCGCCGGCACCTGCCGAGCGGCGGCGTCGTCATCCGCGTGCACCAGCCGGGCGACCCCAATCGCCAGCGTCCGCGTGCCGTCACAGGCGCCATCCGTCGGCACGATGAGTTGCAGCAGCAACTGTTCGAACGTCGCCGCCGAGATCCGAATCGGCATCGGCGTATCGGGCAGCGTCAAGCGAAGCCGGAGGCGGTCACCACAGCGGCGTCGCAGGGCGGGAGTCACGGCCAGGATCGCCACCGAGGCGTCGAGCAGGGCTGGCAGGGCGCGCGCGCGACGCCCGAGGGCCACCAGTTGCCGGGCTCTCGCGGTCGCCGTCGTGGCGGCGTTCAAGATGTTGGTGGCGGCCCGGTGCTGCGGGCTGTCCGCTGGGAGTTCGGCGGCGAGTACATCGCCGAAACCGACGATGATCTGGAGCAGGTTGCTCAGATCGTGTGCGACGCGCGCCGCTTCCCTTCCGACCGCCTCCAGCTGCGCCGTCGACGAAGACTCCGACTCGGCGCTGTCGTCGATCATTCCTCGGTCGTGGCCGACCGCGGCGCGCCCATCTGCGGTGACGGGACGCGGAAGGTATAGCCGAGCTTGGGTTCGCTGACGAGAAGGACCGGATGCGAGGGATCGGGTTCGATCTTGCGGCGCAGGTGCGAGACGTGCACCCGCACGTTCAGGCGCGCGTCACCGAACTCGCGGTCCCACACTTCGGTCCACAGCCGATCCGCCGACAGGAACTCGCCGGCGTGCCGCGCGAGCACGCGGAGCAGGGACCACTCCGTGGGGGTCAATCGAACGTCGCGGCCATCGCGCGTGACGCGGCGGCGCAGCAGATCCACCGTGACGCCACCGATCGACACCGCGAATTCGTCCGCGGCGCGCGCTTCGCTTTCGAGACGACGCGCGTGCGCCCGAAACCGGGCCTGCAGCTCGGCGATCCCGATTGGCTTGACGAGGTAGTCGTCGGCCCCGGCATCGAGGAGCGCGATCTTGTCTTCCTCCGCGCTCGACCCCGAGAAGACGATGACGGCGGCCTGCGACTCGCGCCGCAGGTCACGGAGCACATCGAGGCCGTGCCGGTCCGGCAACCCGAGGTCAAGCACCACCACATTCGGCTCGTGCACGGCAGCACTGGTCAATGCCTCGCTGGCCGTCCCCGCTTCGGTGACCGATACGCCGAGCGGTTCGAGCGCGAGCCGGATCAATTCGCGTGCGCCGGCGTCGTCGTCAACGACGAGCACGGTCAGCGCACGGGTCGCGGTGGAGTTCTCTTGCACTTGGATCGTCATACCCTCAATTCACTTTCCGAGCCACCTGATGGCAAGACCTTCGGCTAGATTAATCATATGGTCACGTTCTCCGAACCCCATAGCGCCCTACAGCGCGAGATTCGGGCCCTCGCGGCCGACCGGCGTGCAGTCATCCTCGCGCACAACTACGAGCGTCCGGAAATCCAGGACGTCGCCGACTTCGTCGGAGATTCGCTCGGTCTGTCGCGGGAGGCCGCCCGGACGGACGCCGATGTCATCGTATTCTGCGGTGTTCACTTTATGGCCGAAACGGCGGCCATCCTGTCGCCAGAAAAGACCGTGCTCCTCCCGGATCTGGCCGCCGGATGCTCGCTCGCGAGCACGATCGACGCGGCCCAGTTGCGCGCGTGGAAGGCCGAGCACCCCGGCGCCGTCGTCGTCGCCTACGTGAATACCACGGCCGACGTGAAGGCCGAGAGCGACTACTGCTGTACGTCGGGGAACGCGGTCGAGGTGATCAACGCCATTCCCCCGGAGCGGGAGATTCTCTTCCTGCCGGACATGTTCCTCGGGGCCCACGTGCGTCGCGTCACCGGTCGCGAGAACATTCGCGTCTGGATGGGCGAGTGTCACGTGCACGCGGGGATCGATCCCGAACACATCAGCCGGCAACGCGCTGCGCACCCCGGGGCCGAGTTTCTGGTGCACCCCGAATGCGGCTGCGCTACGAGCGTCGTGGAAGCGATCTCGGCGGGCGACGTCGACCCCGCGGGTGCGCACATTCTCTCGACCGAGGGAATGATTCAGCGACCGGCGAAGAGCTCGGCCGACACGTTCATCGTGGCGACCGAGACAGGCATCCTGCATCGGCTCCAGCGCGCGAACCCCGCCAAGCGCTTCATCGCGGCCAATGAGCACGCCGTGTGCGCGTATATGAAGGTCACCACGCTGCCCAAGGTGAAGCACGCCCTCGAGACGCTGACCCATCGCATCACGGTGCCTGACGACGTGGCGGCGCGCGCGCGCACCGCAATTGAGCGGATGGTCGCGATCGGCGGGACGCCGACGCGTCCGCCGGCGGATCCCGGCGAGTAGGCGCGTGGGCGAGTCGCCGCTCCGCTTTCCGCTGTCGGAGGCGACCCTCCGGTCGGTCGTGCAGGCCGCGCTCGACGAAGACGGCGCGCATCACGACATCACGACGCTGGCGACGATCCCCGCGGACGTTGACGCCCGCGCGGTGCTGGTGGCGCGCGCTGCTGGTGTGATCGCGGGGGTGCCGCTCGCCCTCGAGGCCTTTCGTCAGCTCGATCCCGCCCTGCGTGCCCACGTCGTCGTCCCCGATGGCACTGCCGTTGCTGCCGGCACGACCCTGATCACGCTTGACGGTCGCGCGCGCGCGCTGCTCTCGGCTGAGCGCACCGCACTGAATTTCGTGATGCACCTGAGCGGCGTGGCGACGGCGACGTCGCGCCTCGTGGCGGCCGCGCAGGGGACGCGCGCGCGCATTCTGGATACCCGCAAGACGATCCCCGGCTGGCGGGTCCTCGAGAAGTACGCGGTACGCTGTGGCGGCGGCACCAACCACCGGCTCGATCTGCGTGCGGCGGTCCTGATCAAGGACAACCATCTCACGATCGCCGGGACGCAGCTCGATGCCGCGATCGCGCAGGCGCGGGCGCTGGCGCCCGCCGGCACCAAGATCGAAGTCGAGTGCGACACGCGCGAGCAGGTCGAGCTGGCGCTGGCCGCCGGTGCGGACATCGTGATGCTCGACAATATGTCGCTCGACGATATGCGCGCCTGCGTGGCGCTGATCGCGGGTCGTGCGGTGGTGGAAGCGTCCGGGGGCGTGGGACTCGACACGGTCCGCGCGATCGCCGAGACCGGCGTCGATTGGATCTCGAGCGGTGCCCTGACCCACAGTGCGCCGGCGCTGGATCTCGCGTTGGACTTCGTCTGATGTCCGATCTGCTCGCGGCCCGCGCACAAATGGCGACATCGCTCGCCTTTCACATTCTGTTTGCCGTCGTCGGCATCGCGATGCCGGTGTTGATGGTCGTGGCCGAGTGGCGGTGGCGTCGCACCGGCGATGCGATCTATCTGGAGCTGGCCAAACGCTGGTCGAAAGGCACCGCGATTCTCTTCGCGGTCGGTGCGGTGTCGGGCACGGTGCTGTCGTTCGAGCTCGGTCTGCTGTGGCCGGCATTCATGGAGTACGCGGGCGCGATCATCGGGATGCCGTTCTCGCTCGAAGGATTCGCCTTCTTCACCGAGGCGATCTTTCTCGGGATCTATCTCTACGGGTGGACCCGCATCTCGCCGGCGGCACATCTCGCCGCGGGCGTCCTCGTGGCGCTCAGCGGCGTGGCGAGCGGCGTCTTCGTGGTGATCGCCAATGCCTGGATGAACGCACCGGTCGGGTTCGAGTTGGTGAACGGCCGACCGGTGAACATCGATCCGCTCCGGGCGATGATGACGCCTGCGGCGCTCCCGCAGACGGTGCATATGACGCTGGCGGCGTTTTCGGCGACGGGGATGGGCGTCGCCGGCATTCACGCCTGGCTGTTGCGTCGCGAGCCCGACGCGCCGTTTCACCAGCGCGCGCTGCGGGTCGCGCTCCTCGTTGGCATTCCGGCGACGCTGTTGCAGCCGATCGTCGGGCATTGGTCGGGGCAGCACGTCGCCGAGTACCAGCCGGCGAAGCTCGCCGCGATGGAAGCGCACTTCGAGACGTCGCGGATGGCACCGTTGCGGATCGGCGGCTGGCCGAATCCCGACACCCGCAGCGTCGCGGCGTCGCTCGACATCCCGGGTGGATTGTCGTTCCTCGCCTTCAACGATCCCTCGGCGGAAGTCACGGGGCTCGACCGCATCCCGCGCGAGGACTGGCCGAACGTGCGCGTCGTGCACGTGGCGTTCCAAGTGATGGTGGCGCTGGGCAGTGCAATGGCGCTGGTGGCCCTCTGGGCGGCGTGGGCGATGCGCCGCGGGTCGTTGGTCGAGCGCCGGCGTCTGCTCACGGTCCTTGGCCTGTTGGCACCCGCCGGATTCATCGCGATCGAGGCCGGCTGGGTCGTCACGGAAGTCGGGCGCCAGCCGTGGATCGTGCAGGGGCTGGTGCGGACGGCCGACGCCGTGACGCCGGTGCCCGGCTTGATCGTGCCGTTCGTGACCTTCACGCTCCTGTACGTCTTGCTCGGCATTGCCGTGACCTGGTTGCTCTATCGTCAGATCATCCGGACGGGGCCCCGCGGCGAGTTCTATGGCACGCGCGAGTTCCGCACGATGCAGCGGCCGGCCGCGTGAACAACGGGATCGACCTGCCGGACTATCTCGCCGGCATTATGGTGCTGGCGTTGCACGCCTATGCGCTCTTCGGCGGGGCCGACTTCGGGGGCGGCGTGTGGGACTTGATGGCCAGCGGCCCTCGGCGGAACGCGCAGCGCGAGCTGGTCGCTGATGCGATCGGGCCGATCTGGGAAGCCAACCACGTGTGGCTGATTCTCGTGGTCGTGATGTGCTTCACGTGCTTTCCTGCGGCGTTTGCCGCGTACGCGATTGCGCTCCACATCCCGATCTCGCTGATGCTCGTCGGTGTGGTGTTGCGCGGATCGGCGTTCACGTTCCGCACCTACGACTCGCGCCGCGACGACGTGCAACGCCGATGGGGACTCGTGTTTTCGGTGGCGTCGCTGGTGACGCCCATCTTGCTGGGCGTCACGCTGGGCGCGGCGTTGTCGGGCGCCGTGGCTGCTGCCCAGACGGCGCCCGACGCGTGGGGCCGGTTCGTCGCCCCGTGGATTGGGCCGTTTCCCTGGGCGATCGGCGGGTTCGTGCTGGCGCTGTTTGCGTATCTCGCCGCGGTCTATCTGACGATCGAGGCGCCGGACGAGGCGCTGCGTGAAGACTTCCGGCGTCGAGCGCTCGTGGCGGCCCTCGCGGTGTTCGCGCTGGGCGGCGTGGCCCTTCTGATGGCGCGCGCCGATGCCCCGTTTCTGTGGCACGGGTTGGTCGAGACGCAGCGCGCCATCCTGGTGCACGCGATGGCGGCGGCGTCGGCGGTCGTCGCCGCGTGGGCGCTGTGGAGGCGCTACTACGAGGTGGCGCGCCTCGCGGCTGTCCTCGAGGTGAGCAGCATCGTCTGGGGATGGGCGTGGGTGCAGTGGCCGTTCTTCGTCCCGCCGGACCGCACGATCGACGATCTGGCCTCGCCGCGGGCGACACTACGGCTGGTTGCCATCGGCCTGAGCGTCGGCTTCTGCGTGCTGGTACCATCCTTCTGGGTCTTGTTCCGGATCTTCAAGCGAAATCCGCGGCCCTTCGGTGACGCGGAAGGAGCGTGAGCGTGACAACGGAGTGCTTCGTCGACTTTTCGCTCGCCTGCGCGCGGCGACTCCCCCACGTGCCGCCCGAGCATCCCTGCGGGCGGGTGCACGGCCATACCTTCGACGTGCGCGTGACCGTGGCCGGGCCCGTCGATCCGCACAGCGGTTGGGTGATGGACTTCGCAGAGATCGAGGCGGTCTGGCAGCGCGAGGTCTTTGCGGCGCTCGATCACCGACTGCTCAATGACGTGGCCGGGCTCGACAACCCGACGAGCGAGCACGTGGCGGCGTGGCTGATGTCGCGCCTCGCGCCGTGGCTCCCCCTGTTGACGGCGATCGACGTGCGCGAGTCGCACCGCTACGGGGTGCGCGTCACCCGACGGGCGTAGGTCCCGGGACCGCTGGCGGTCGCCGACGGTCGACATCGCCCTTGGGGGTGCGCGACCACGCGGTGGCGGGGACACGATGAATGCGCGGCACCCGCGAGGCCAGCGAGCCGAGCACGCGACGGACCGCGTCGTCGTCGAAGGATCGCGGCGCCGTCACCGCGCAGTTGATCGACTCGCCGTCGATCGACCACAACAGCGCCTCCTCCGCACCGGTCGATGCACGGATCGCCGCTTCGAGTTGCGCCGCCGCGACCCAGCGACCGTTCGACAACTTGAAGTCGTCGGAGGCTCGGCCCTCGAAGCGCCAGCCGTCGGCGTCCGCGGAGACGACGTCGCCGGTGTCCTGCCAGTCGCTGCGATTCGGGTTCGCGACGAAGCGCCCGGACGCCCAGCGACCCACCGGCGCATTTGCGCCGCGGAAATGAAGGCGGCCCTCGATAGACACGACCTCACACCCCAGCGGCCGACCGATCCATCGCTCGCGAAACTCGCCCGGTGCGCCGAGGGTGATGCCGGGCGCGGCTTCCGTCTGTCCATAGCCCACGCGCAGGCGCGTCCCCTGCAGCGACGCGGCCAGTCGCGCGGTGATCGGCGCTCCTCCGATGATCCCGCTGGTACACTGCGCGAGCAGCGCGCGGCCGTCGGGATGGCCCAAGAGCCGCGTGATCGTTGCCGGCACGGCATTGAGGCGCGTCGTGTCGAACGCGCGCGCCGTGTGCACCATCGACGCGGCATCGCGGCCACCGGACGCCTCGCGCACGATCAGCGCGCCGTCCTGCAGCCCAAGCAGCAGGTCGAGCACCAAACCGAAGGCGTGATGCCAGGGTAACGCGCTCAGCAGCCGCGCCGGTCCGCTACCCAACGCGGCGCGGTGGCTCGCAAGCACACTCTCGACCGCGGCATCGCTGCAGGAAATCCAGCGCGGCTCTCCCGACGACCCACTCGTGGACAGCACCCAGCGGCCCAGCGCCGCGTCGGCGGATGTCACGTCGCGCTGTGGGCGCGCACGCGTCCCCAACGCGAGGCCCGGCGCCACGTCGCGCCACACGATGCCCGCGATGTCCTGCGGCGCGCTCGCGATGACCGCGTCCGCGGCAACGGCGTCGAGTGCGATCTCGATGCCAAGCTCAGGCGCGATCGGCGCAATCACAGCGCCGTTCATCGTGCACGCGACGAGGGCGGCGATCAGGGAGGCCCCGGACGGCAGCGCAAGCACCACCCGATCATCGAGCCGCAGGCCGGCCTGCTCCAGCGCGCGGCGGAGTACGTCAGCCAGCGCGACGAGTTCGCGTCCGGTCCACACGCGACCGTCGGCGACGAGCACGGTGTCCGAGCGCCGGGCGAGGCGCTCGTCCCAGTGACGATCCCACAACACGGCCGCCATCTTAGGCGCCGCGCGCGTCCTCGCGCTCGGGCATCTCGACGGGCAGGCGCAGCGTGAAGGTGGCGCCGAATCCGTGCGCACTCTGCGTCTCGAGCGTGCCGCCCAGCATCTGCGCGAGTTGACGCGAGAGTGGCAGCCCAAGTCCGGAGCCGCGGCCCTTCGCGATCCCCGTGACTTGCTCGAACGGGCGGAAGATGCGCTCCAGGTCCTCCTCGGCAATGCCCGGGCCTTCGTCTTTCACCGCCACGGCCACACCGCCATCCGGCAGGCGCTCGAGCTTCATTTCGATTCGGCCACCCGGCGGCGTGAACTTGAGCGCGTTCGCGAGCAGGTTCACGAGAATCTGTCGCACGCGCACCGGGTCGGTTCGGACGGGATAGCTCCCGGCTCCCTTCACGACGACGGTCAGCAGGCCTTCTTCCGCCTCTGGCTCGAGATGGGCCACCACGTCGACGACGAGCTCGCCGAGATCAACCTCAGACGAGGCAAGCGATAGCCGACGTTCGTTCAACCGCGAGGTCGACAGCAAGTCGTCAATCAACCGACCGGCGTGCTCGGTGCCGCTGATCATCTTGCGCAAACCGGACAGCCACTGCTCGCGCGTCTCCGGCGGATTCTGCGCGAGCAGTCGCGCCCACATTCGGGCGCCGGTGACCGCGTTGCCCAGTTCGTGACTCGCCGCCGCAAAGAAGCGGTCGCGCTCACGGCGCAGTTCGGCATTCTCGATCGCGATCGCCGCTTGTGCCGCCAGCGTGCGCACGATCGCGAGATCGGCTTCGCTGAACTCCTCGGCGCCGTTCTTTTCGGTGACGTACAGGTTGCCAAAAATCCGACCGCGGCTCGACACCGGAGCGCCCAGGAACGACTTCATACCGGGGTGATCGGTCGGGAAGCCGACGGCCTGCGGATGCTCGTTGAGATCCTTGAGGCGGATCGTTCGTGCGTCGGAAATGAGCAAGCCGAGAATGCCGCGGCCGCGGGGCTTGTGGGGCATCCGGGCCTGCTGCTCAGGTGTCATTCCCGCGAAGATGAAGTCTGCCAACCCGTTGCCTTCGGCGTTGAGCACACCCAGCGCGGCGTACTTGGCATCGAGCAGCTCGCGGGCGGAATCGACGACGACGCGCAGCACGTGCTCGAGATCCAGTGCCGACGCCAGCGCCATCCCCGCTTCGACCAGCGCCTCGCCCAGCCGAGAGGCTTCCTCTGGTGTCGTCACCTGGGACAGCGGCGCCCGCGCCCGCAGTTCCACGACCAACCCGCGCGCCACCGGGGCCGCGTGCACGTCGTGCGCCCCCAGGAGCGCGCTTCCCTCGGGCGGGTGCAACACGGTGCGATCCGACTGCCCCGTGCTCCGCACCTGCCGGAAGAGCCGCTCGATCGCCACATCCTGCAACGCGGGAAGACAGCGGAACACCGAGTCGCCGATTCCGCTGTGCTTGGTCAGCAGCGCCTCTGCCGCCGGATTGGCGTGCCGAAGGCGCCACTCGTCGTCGAGGACGAGAATCGGGTGGGGGAGCAGGTCGATCGAGGACATGGACCTAAGGTATCCCCTACAAGACTGTCCGGTAATCCCTTACGTCTGACAGGTTCGCCCTGACTGGCGGAGGCTGTGCCCGCGGCGAGGATTCCGAGGTGTCCGTCAGCCCCGTGCAACGCATCCTTCCTCTGTCACCCCGCGGTCCGGCGGGCTCGCCTCCGTCGACAGAGGACCTGCGACGCTTCGTCGCCCACGTGATCGACGCCGGGGACCTGGAGCGGTCGCGGGTGGCGCACGCGCTCCACGAGTCGACGGCGCAGAATCTGTCGGCGATCGTGATGCAGATCGGCGCCCTGCTGGCGCACGAGCCCGACGCCGCGCGGCAGGAGCGCCTCGTGTCCGTCCGCGATCTGGCGCGGGAGACCCTCGAGGAAGTCCGACTTCTCTCGCACACGATGTACCCGCGCAGTCTCGACGACTTGGGGCTGCTCGAGGCGCTGCGGCAGCTCGGTCGGGCCGCCAGTACCGCGACGGTGACCGTGACGGCCGAAGGGGATGCGGCGCTCTCGGGGCGCTTGGCGCGCACGCTGCGCTCGGTCCTCTACTGGGTCGCGCAGGAAGCGGTGGCGAATGCGTTGCGGCACGGCACGCCCACGGTGATCTCGATCCAGCTCGCCGAGTTCGCGCGGGGGGTCAGTCTGGAGATCTCCGACAACGGCGGCGGGTTCGACGTCGCCGAGGCGGAGTCTCGGCGGCCGGGGATGGGTTTGTTCGCGATGCGCGAACGGGTGGCGCTCGTCGGTGGCGATCTCCAGATTGCCACGCACCGGGACGGCACGCGTGTCGTCGCATCGGTGCCGCTCGATTCCACGACCGAATGACCTCAGATCTCATCCGCGTGTTGTTGGTGGACGACCACGCCGTCGTCCGTTCCGGCCTCAAGGCCGTCCTGGGGTCCGCCCGCGACATCGACGTCGTCGGCGAAGCGTCCGATGGCCGCGACATTGCGGCGCTGGCCGCGCGACTCAACCCCGATGTGATCGTGATGGATCTTTCGATGGGCCAGGTCGATGGCCTCACCGCGATCCGCGATCTCCGGAGCGCACAAGCACCGGGCCGCGTGCTCGTGCTGACGATGCACGGGGAAGAGGAATACCTGATGCCGGCGCTCGAAGCGGGCGCCAACGGGTACCTCGTGAAGAGTGCCGCCGATCGCGAGCTCGTCGATGCCGTGCGCGCCGTGGCGCGCGGCGACACCTACGTGCAACCGAGCGCGGCTCGCGTGCTCGCTCGGGGCATCGCGAAGAAGGACGAGCACGCCGAGTTGCGCGGTCGATTCGAGAAGCTCACTGACCGCGAGCAGGCGGTGCTCAAGATGGTCGCCGAGGGTTACACCGCGCCCGAGATCGGCGAGAAGCTCTTCATCAGCCCGAAGACCGTCGACACGTACAAGCAGCGGGTCAACGAGAAGCTTGGGCTGACCCACCGCACCGACTACGTCAAGCTCGCGCTGAAGCTCGGCCTGCTGCAGGGCTGACCGGCCTTACCGCGTCGCCTCGGCCGGCTGCGGGAACGGCACCGAGGCGCCGCCATCGGCGCGCTCGGCGTCGGTGCGGTGCTCGGGCATCGGCTCGTCGTCGGGCAGCAACGCGTCGGGAACCCACCAGGTCTTGGCTTCGCGGAGCGCCGTCGCCACCGTGCGGCGACGGTCGTCGACCTCGTCCTCGCGGGCGTCGAGTGCCAGACGTGCCGCGCGGAACCGTCGGCCCGCCTCGACGCAGTAGAGATCGCAGAGCTGCAGTTCGCGGGCGGTCCCTGCTTCGCCCTGTGACTCCAAGAGCGCCTGCGTGCGGGACAGCACCGCCGCCGTCGAGAACAGTTGAATGCCCATCTCGGCGAGCCGCTCGAGCACGAACTGCCGCTCGATGATCTGCTTGCGGTGCTTCATCACGGCGGCAATCACCGCCGCCTTGAGTTCGGCGACGTGCTTCTCGAAGAACTTCACGTGCTCCGCCAGCCGCGGATGGAACGGCGTGTCGAAGCGCTCGGTCGCGCCGAAGATGCCCTTCACACGATCCGCCGCGAACTCGGCGACGACGCCCCAGGACTTGAGCGGCGTGCGCATCGCGCTACCGAGCTCGGCGAGCTTCTCCGCCGGTCCCTGCACGCCATTGAGCGCGATGAACAGCCGCAGGATCTCGTTGGCGCCTTCGAAGATCCGGTTGATGCGGGCATCGCGCAGCCAGCGTTCATACGGGTGCGGCTTCACGTAGCCGCGGCCGCCCGCGAGCTGCACCAGCTCGTCGGCGGCGCGCCAGATGAGTTCCGAAGCGAAGACCTTGCAGATGGCCGCTTCGATCGCGCAGTCCGCCCCCGGCCGGTCCATCGCGGCTGCAAGCTGTCCGAGCATCGCGTCGCCAGCGTAGATGTCGCCGGCCAGCGACGCCATCTTGCGCTGGGTGATCTCAAAGTCGGCGAGCGGCTTGCCGAATTGCACCCGCTGGTCGGCGTAGCGCGTGAACTCCCCCAGCAGGGCCTTGGCGCCGTTCGTGCACCCGGCCGCGAGCGTGAGCCGACCACCGTTCAACACGTTGACCGCGACCGAGAATCCCTTCCCGACCTCGCCCAAGACCCGGTCGGGCCCGACGCGAAGGCCTTCGTAGGCCAGTTCCGCCTGCGACGACGCGCGGATGCCCAGCTTGCGATAGGTCCCCACGACGCGGAAACCGGGATCATCGGGATGCAGCACGAACGCCGTCGGGCGCATCACCGTGGTGCCGCGCCGTTCGACCGGCGTCTGCGCGAAGGTGGTGATCACGCCGGCCCGTGCGCCAAGTCCGATCCAGATCTTGCGGCCGTGGAGGATCCAGCCGCCCTGGCCATCCGGCTCGGCGCGCGACACGATGTGCTGGGCATCGGATCCCGTCTCGGGTTCGGTGAGCGCGTACGCCGCGAGCATCGAGCCGTTCGCGAGCTTCGGGAGGTACTGCTCCTTCTGTTCGCGGTTGCCGAAGAGGACCAACGCCTTCGAACCCAAGCCGCAGTGGACGCCGACGAGCACCGACAGCGAGGCGTCGATCGGCGCCAGCGCGCCGAAGACCTTCGCGTAGCCGGTGTTCGATAGGCCGAGGCCGCCGTACTCCTTGGGAATGCCCAACCCGAGCATGCCGATTCGGCCGAAGGCCTCGATGACCGCGTCGGGAATCGCCTCCGCCTCGTCCATCGCGGCCGGATCGATGACGTCACCAACGAGTGCCCGGAGCTCGCGAATCACGCGACGGACGACGCGCGCCTCATCGGCGTCGCGCCGGTCGAGCGTGGGCGGATAGGGCAGGAGCTGCGCATCGTGAATCGCGCCGGCGTACAGGCCGCGGGTGAATGACGGCAACTCGGGGGTCATCGAAGGCATCAGCTGGCGCGAGTCTGACCTGTGAAGCAACGCGTACGGTTGGCGTCGCGAATCGGAATGAGGCAACTTATGGGATGGTCCGCGCGCGTGGGTGGACGGCGCGGCGCAGGACCGCTTACCGGATTTCGTGACCGACTCTGATGCAACGCGCCGGACCCCGGCGCCGGGTTCCTCGACCGTTTCGGCTGGCTGGCGCCCCAATCCGCGCCGGATCCTCTGGCCGTTTCTGCTGACGCTCGTGGTGGTGGCTGGCACGTGGACGCCCCCCGGAGAGCTGCGCGATGCCGCGACGCGTGACCCCGTCGTGGGGATGCGACTCGTCTATTCCGATGTCCATATCTGGTTCGCCCCCTGGTTCGACCTGCTCGACACCCTGAGCATCCTGACCCTGCCGCAGCATTGGGCGGTGCTCGGGTCGGTCATCCTCGCGCACGCGGTCGCGCGCACGTGGCGGGTGCGTCGGCGGGGCGTGCGCTGGCGGACGGGACGCGAGCTGCTGCTCGCCGCCGCGTCGATCGGCGGGCTGTTGCTGGTGTACGCCACCGCGCTGCTCGTGCCTCGCCCGATGGCTCGGCTCGTGGTGTTCGATCCCGACGTGCTGGTGCTGGACGTGCACGGCCACACCACGCCGGCGCACGATGGACGGTCGGGCTTCACGCCGTGGTGGCAACGGCGATGGCTCGAACGCGCCGGCTTTCACGCCGCGTATCTCACCGATCACCTGTCGGGCGAGACGAGGGATTCGCTCTTCCGCCGTCAGCGCGAGGCGATGGCGCAGAATCCGCCCACGGCGGGTCGCGGGGTCGTGCTCCTGCCCGGCGCCGAACTGCGGGCCAAGGGGCAACCGGTCACGATGCTGTCGATGTCGGCGGCGGATACCGGCTGGGTGGTGGACGGCGATCGACTGGCCGGCCCCGCCGTGCGTCGTGCGGATGGTCACCCGCCGGTGCTCGTGCACAAGCTGCCCTCCGACCTCTCGCAGGTCGCGGGGCCCGCGGATCCTGCGGCGCCGCCGGTGACTGCGCTCGAGATGGCCAACGGCGATCCTCGCGGTCTGGCGCAGGCGCTACGCGAGCACGACCGCCTCGTGCGCGTCGCGGACTCGCTCGACCTCGCGCTCGTGTCGTCGTCGAGTCATCACGGCTGGGGGAGCACCGCCGCCGCGTGGACGCTGATGCGGTTGCCCGGGTGGCACCGGCAGTCGCCCGAATCGCTGGCGGCGTCCATCGAGGCGACGCTGCGCACGAAGCGTCGGCTGGCGACCCGCGTCGTGGAACGGCGCACGCCCGAACTGCAGGCCGGACCGCAGTTGCTCGTCCTCGTGCCGCTGATGCTCTATGAGCTCAACGCGACGCTCTCGCCGAGTCAGCGACTGAGCTGGATCTGCTGGATCTGGGCGCTCTTCCACTTCGGTCCGCTCGTCGTCGCGTGGTTCCGCGGCCGACGCGTGCTCCGGAGCGCGTCGTGATGCCCACGTGGTCGACGTGGGTGGCCGTCGCGGGCGGCGGCGCGATTGGCACCGTGCTACGCGTCGCCTGCAGTCGATGGTTCGCGGTGGCAGCACCCTCGGCCTTTCCCTGGGGCACGCTGGCCGTGAACCTCGCCGGCTCAGCGCTCCTCGGCTGGCTCACCGGCGCGCTGCCGTCTCGCACGACGTCTCCCGCCCTCGTGGCCGCGTTGACCGCCGGGTTGTGCGGAGGATTCACCACGATGTCGACCTTTGCGATCGACACCGTCCAGCTCGCGTCGTCCGGCGCGCTCACGCGCGCGGTGCTGTATGTCGTGGCCACCACCGTGGGCTCGGTGCTGCTCGCAGCGCTCGGCTACGTACTGGCCCGTCCCCTTCCGACCTGACACGATCGTCACACCTCCTCCGATGCCTTCTGCCGTCATTCCTCGCGATCTCGACGCCTTCTTCGATGCCAATGGGCCACGTCTCCGGGCTGGGCTCGACGAGTTTCTCCGCATTCCGTCGGTCTCCGCAAAGTCCGAGCACAGCGCCGACGTCGCGCACGCCGCCGATTGGCTAGCGCGCGAGCTACGCCGTATCGGGGTGCCGACCGAGGTGATTCCCACCGCGGGGCATCCGATCGTGTTGGGCGAATGGCGGAACGCAGGCCCCGATGCGCCGACGGTGCTCGTCTACGGCCACTACGACGTGCAGCCGGCCGAGCCGCTCGAGCTGTGGACGTCGCCAGCCTTCGAGCCCACGGAACGCGACGGCAAGCTGTTCGCCCGTGGTGCGGTCGACGACAAGGGGCAGTTGTGGCTGCACATCAAGGCGATTGAAGCGCATCTCGCGGTGCGCGGCACGCTGCCCGTGAACGTGATCGTTCTGGCCGAAGGCGAAGAGGAGGTCGGGTCGGTGCATCTCGCGGCGTTCATCGCCGAGCACGCGGCGCGACTCCGCGCCGACGCGGTGGTCATTTCCGACAGCGCGATGTTCGCGCCGGGGTTGCCAAGCATTCTCTTTGCGCTGCGTGGGCTCGCGTACTTCGAGATCAACGTGCAGGGGCCCGCGAGCGACCTGCACTCCGGGATGTACGGCGGTGCGGTGGTGAATCCGGCGATGGCGCTCGCGCGGCTGCTCGCGACGATGCACGATGCGGACGGCCGGATCGCCATTCAGGGCTTCTACGATGCGGTGCGTGAATGGGGACCACGCGAGCGGGATGGCCTTGCCACGCTGCCGTTCAGCGACGAGGCCTTCCGGGCGGGGGTCGGCGCGCCCGCCTTGGGCGGTGAGCCCGGTCGCTCGACCCTCGAGCGGCTCTGGGCGCGACCCACCTGCGAAGTGAACGGCCTGCTGAGCGGGTGGACCGGCGAGGGCGCCAAGACGGTGCTGCCTGCCAAGGCGATGGCCAAGGTCAGCTGTCGGCTGGTGCCCGACCAGACACCCGCCGAGATCGAACGCCTGATGGCGGCGCACTGCGCGGCGCACGCGCCACCGGGTGTCACGGTCACCGTGAGCCATTTGCACGGTGGTGCACCGTGGAAGGCGGAGTTGTCGGGCGAGGTGTTCGATGCCGCCGCCAAGGCCCTGCGTGCCGCCTTCGGCCGCGAGCCCGTCTTCACCGGCGAAGGCGGCTCGATTCCCGTCGTCGGAGACTTCGAGCGCTTGCTCGGGGCGCCGGTCGTGCTGATGGGCTTCGGGCTGCCCGGCGAAAACGCCCACGCGCCCGACGAGTGGATCGCGGTGGAGAACATCGAGAAGGGGATGCGCGCCTGCGCGGCCTTCTTGGAGTTTTGCGGGCGACGCTGACGGCCCAGAGGCCGACGGGGCAGCGATCCGGATCGGATCGCTGCCCCGCGGCGTCAGTCACAGACCTTCGAGCAGTGCGTCGTTGTTCGTCGTGTTGGCGATGCGCTTGATGAGCCACTCCAGCGCCGCCTGCGGCGGCATCTGACTCAAGCCGCGTCGCAGCATATGCACGTGTTCGAGCTGGTCGGGCTTGAAGAGCTTGTCTTCGCGCCGCGTACCGCTCGCCGCGACGTCGATCGCAGGGTAGATGCGCTTCTCGGCGAGCGATCGGTCGAGCTTGAGTTCGCAGTTGCCGGTGCCTTTGAACTCTTCGAAGATCACGTCGTCCATCCGCGAACCGGTTTCGACCAGCGCGGTGGAGATGATCGTGATCGAGCCGCCCCCATTCTGCGGCGACACCGCGCGGGCAGAACCGAAGAACGCCTTCGGCTTGGCCATTGCGGTGGCATCCAGGCCGCCCGACAGCGTGCGGCCGGTGCCGCGTTCGACGACGTTGTAGGCCCGCGCCATACGCGTGATCGAGTCAAGCACGATCACGACGTCCTTGCCGAGCTCGCACAGTCGCTTCGCACGCTCAAGCACCATTTCGACGACGTCACGATGACGCACGGCGGGCATATCGAAGCTCGACGCGACCACTTCGCCGTAGCCCCAGGTGACCATCTCGCTGACTTCTTCCGGTCGCTCGTCGACGAGGAGGACGAGCAGCGTCGCCGAGGGATGATTCACGGCGACGCCTTCGACGATCGCCTGCAGGAGCATCGTCTTGCCGGCACGAGCCGGCGCGACGATCAGGGCGCGCTGGCCGAAGCCGATCGGTGCAATGAGATCAATCGCGCGCCGTGTGAGCTCGGGACCGCCCTTGGCGGGGCGTCCGGTTTCGAGCGTGAGTTTGCGTTCGGGATACGACGCCGTGAGCGACGCGAAGTCGGGGCGCCGTAGCGCGAGGGCGGGATCACCGCCGTTGACTTCCTTGACCTCGACCACGGCGGGCCGACCGCGCGGATCGCGTCCCCAGGTCACGAGCAGCGCGTCACCGCGACGCAGGCCTAACTGACGAACGACGTACGCAGGGACGAAGGGGTCACCATTCTCTGCGAGGTAGCTGAACTGCGGGCGCCGTACGAAGCCGGCGTCCCGTGCGGGATCGAACCAGCCGGCGATTTCCCCTTCTACGACTAGCGGCGTGGACGGTGGGCTCTGATCGCCACCGTTGCGTTCGCCGCGTTCTGGACGGTCACCCCGCTCCCCGCGCTCGCCGCGATCGCCACGGTCACCGCGGCGGAATCGGCCACGCCGTCGCCCGTTGCGTCGACCGAACTCGCGGCCGCCGTCGTTCCGACCACCGGTGTCGGGGGCGCTGCCGGCGTCGTGCGGCGCACTGGGCGCCGTGTCCGCCGCGGGGGCATCGCTCACCGCACTCGGTGGCGGCGCCGTAGGAGCCGGCGCTGGCGGCGCGGACTCGGCGTGGGCGGCGGCAGATCCGCCCGCATCGTCGCGGTACGGGTTCGGTTCGCCAGCGGTGGTGTCCGCCCCGGCGTCGGGGCTCTGGCCTCGACGGGAACGCGTGCCGCGTCCACGACGAGGACCACGAGGTTCGGTCATTGTGCTGCTGTACTCCGGAATGCGGCTCCGCCGAATCGTGACACTAGCACGAAGAGGTTCGGAGCGGTGGGCTAGGCAATGCGCGGACAGTTCACGCCATTGCCGGAACAGACATCCAGTGGCGGTCCACACACGGACCCGCGAGATACACCGGACGGTGGCGGCACGTCTGCTGCCGACCAACGCCCTAAAGCCTAGGGAGCCGAACGCTCCGGCGCAACACCCCCCAGCTCCATCAGCGCGCGTCGTCGATCCGTCGACTGGGATCCTCGAGCTTCCGCGTGATCGCGACCAGACGACGGCACTGTTCGACGATGCGCGCGACCGACTGCGCCTGTTCCGGCGGCAACGGTTCGAGTTGCAACAACTGCGCCTCAGCGAGAATGGCCGTCAGCGGATTGTTCAACGCGTGGCGCAGCGCCACGGCCGCCGGCCCGGTCGGGAAAGCGGCCTGCCCGTCGTCGTTCGGATCGGGAGCGGGATAGATTCCCATCAATGTCAGCGAAAAATACCCTCGTCGCCGCGGTTGCGGCGCTTGCCGAAGAGTATCGGTCCGGCGGTGATCGGGCTGAACTGATTACCGGGCTGCTCGCCTTGGCCAAGACCGACGATGCCGAGGCGCTCGTCGCCGCGGCCGAGCCGTACAAGGAAGTGCCCGAGATTGCCGGGCCGCTCTATGAACGCGTCGTGGAGTTGCAGCCCGAGAACGCGCGCGCGCTCGTGAGTCTGGCGAGCGCCTACTGGCTCACCGGTCGCGGACCGGAAGTCGTCGGCGAGATCGCCGAGCGCGCGATTGCGGCCGACCCGACCAATCGCGGCGCCTGGCATATGTGGGCGCTGACGGAAAGTGATCAGCGGGAACGCACGATCCGCTGGCGGCAAGTGAGCCAGCGTTTCCCCGAAGACGACCTCGCCCGCGCGAACGTGGCCGACAACGCGGCGTCGCTCGCGAGCGCCGAGCACGACAAGGAAGCGCTGGCGCTGGCCATTGCCGAGTACGAAACGCTGCTCTCTCGTGCGACCGATCTGCGCCAGCGCGAGGCGCTGGAGCAGGCCCTGATGACCCTGCGAGGATGGAACTGGTGAGCGCTCCCCACGATCACGCAGCCGACGGTCCGGACATCGGCGCCACGCTGCGCGAGTTCCGCGAGTTCCGCGAGAAGATGAACGCCGAGATCCTCGGCGAGAACAATCTGGTCGTCAACCGATTCTTCGCCCTCGACGGTCGCGCCTACGAAGCCGGCGCGCTGCCGGTGAAGACGAAGGAACTGCTCGGCCTCGTGGCCTCACTTGTCTTGCGCTGCGACGACTGCATCACGTATCACGTGATTCGCTGCCGCGAGGAAGGCGTCACGCGCGACGAGTTCTTCGAGACGATCGGGATCGGGCTGATCGTCGGCGGATCGATCACGATCCCCCACGTCCGCCGCGCGGTCGCGCGGTGGGGCGAGGTCGAGCGGACGCCGTAACCGCCGGGCCGCGCGTCACGACACGCGGATTGCCGTCACTCACGTACCGCGTCGTCGCCAGTCGTGCGATCAGCGTTTCCGTTCGGTTCGCGAAGATCTGATAGCGCGGCAACGAGCCCGCATCGAAGCGCGGGTCGTGCGGCGAGAAGCTGAACGAACCCGCCTGCGGGGTATCGCCGACCTCGAGCACGGCCTCGTGCGTCCATTGGACGCGCGCCCCGGACGTGGCGTCGGTCCACGTCCCTCGGCGCGCGAGTGAACGGTCGCGCGGCCAGAGCCCGAGCGGCAGCGCAAAGGTCCGTACCCGATACCCGGCCACCGCACTGTCAATCGCGAGCTGCGCACGGCCGATTTGCTCGCGCACCACGTCGTCGTCGACGCGATTCAGCTTCACGTGGTAGAGCGTGTGGTTGCACAGTTCGAAACCCTGTGTGACCAGCCATTGAAGTTTCTGGAAACGCCAGGCGGTCTCCTGTCCGTCGATACCCTTGTTGCCGAAGAACGCGTGCCCGTGGTCGGCGTTGGAGAGCAGGCAGAACGTCGCGCGCGGGGTCCACTCCGGGTGCGTCGCGGCGAAGTCGAGCCAGATGCCGATCGCGCTCGTCGGATCCGGCACGAGCGCGCCATTGCGACGCACGTAGCGGAACTGTCCAGGCGACGCGTCGTCGAAGGTGAACACCACGGGTGAGCGTCCGGCGGGCAGGTCGATGCGCCGCGCCACCAGATCGCCGACGGTGATCGGCCGATAGCCCGCCGCGTAGAGCTGCTCGAGGTCGCGCCGAAAGGACGCGCGACTGCGAGCCCAGCGCTTGTCACTGTCGCCGATCAGGTGGTACTCGAGAATCGGAATCCGGCCGAGTTCGTTCGGCGTGGGCGCCTGCTGCGCGGCCAGCGACACCGGGGTGCGCAGCACGAGGGCGAGCAGCGTCGCCACGCGGAGTCCGAGGCGCGCGGTCATACGGGAGTTCGTCATGGGGATCACAAATTAGCCATATCGCGCGGTGCGAGCGTCCCCGCCCGGTCGAAGTCGGCAAGAGGATATTCCCTGACAGCCGCGCGGTGACACGCTCTTGCCAGACGGGACGCGCGATACGACGCTCTACGCATACGCGACGGCGTGCCGCCGGACGACTGCCTGACGACCACCGCCGCCTCGCCTCCACGGGAGGATCTATGCGCGAGTACACCCCCGGCACCATTCGCAACGTGGCCGTAGCGGGCCACGGCGGCAGCGGCAAGACGACACTGGTCGATGCCCTCGCCGCCGTGGCCGGCTCCGTCAAACGACACGGTACGGTGAAAGACGGCACGTCGCTCACCGACTACGCGCCTGAGGAAACGGCGCATGGCTACTCGATCTCGCTCGGGTGTGCCTTCGCCGAGTGGCAAGACACCAAGCTCAACCTGATCGACCTTCCCGGGTTCGCCGACTTCACCGGCGATATGACCGCCGGGCTCGACGCCGCCGATGGCGTGGTGCTCTGTGTCAACGCGGTCACCGGGGTCGAGTCCGGCACCGAGCGGATGTTCCGCGCCGCGGAAGCTCGTCGGGATCCGGTGATCTTCGTGGCCACGATGCTGGATCGCGAACACGCCTCCTTCGAACGCGTGTACGAGGGGATCAAGTCGACCGTCACCCCGCGCGTCATTCCGATCGAAGTGCCGATTGGCGAAGGCCCGGCCTTCCGCGCGGTACTCAATCTGTTCGATCGCGAGGCGCATCGCTTCCGCCGCGAGTCGCGCAACGGCGAACAACAGACCACGCCGATTGCCGCTGACGAACAGCCGATCTTCGATCGCTACTACGACGCGTTGATCGAGACCATCGCCGCCAACGATGACTCGCTCCTCGAGCGCTACCTCGACGGCGGCACGATCAGTCGCGCCGATGCGATGGCCGCGATGAAGGCCGAGATGCAGCGCGGCGAGATCTACCCGCTCCTGTGCTGCTCGGCGGAACTCACCTACGGCACGCGCGCCATCCTCACGAAACTCGTCGAGCTGATGCCCACCGCGTTCGAGATGGAAGAACTGCACGCGCTCCGTGGCGCGGAAGGCGATCGCACGGTGGAGGTGCACGCCGATCCGGCCGCGCCGTTCGCCGCGCTGGTCTTCAAGACCGTCGCCGAGCCGCACGTCGGGGACGTCTCGTACTTCCGCGTGCTGTCGGGGACGGTGCACGCCGGTGCCGAGGTCTTCAACGCCACGCGGGGTGTGGCCGAGCGGATGGCACATCTGGCCGTGCCGCAGGGACGCGATCGCCTCGAGGTCCCGCGTCTGACGGCGGGAGACATCGGCTGCGTCGCCAAGCTCAAGGGGACGCATACCAACGACACGCTGTCGACCAAGGAGCATCCGATTCGGCTGCCGGGGATCCGGTTCCCCGAACCGCTGGTGCACTTCGCCGTGCACGCGAGCACGCGCGGGGACGAAGAGAAGCTGCAGGCCGGTTTGCACCGGCTGCACGATGAAGATCCGACCTTCGAAGTGTCGTACGATCCGGACACGCACGAGACGATCGTCGGTGGGCTGGGCGAGCGGCATCTGGAGATTTCGCTGGAGCGGCTGCACCGCAAGTACGGTGTGCTCGCCGAGCTGACTCGGCCGCGCATCGCGTATCGCGAGACCTTCACCGCCACCGCCGAGGGCCAAGGCCGACACAAGAAGCAATCCGGCGGTCGTGGGCAGTTCGGCGACTGCTGGATCCGCATCACGCCGCTCCCCCGTGGCCGCGGCTACGCCTTCGACAGCGCCATCAAGGGCGGCGTGATTCCGGCCAAGTACCTGCCCGCGATTGATCACGGGATTCAGGAGTCCGCAGTGCGCGGTGTGCTTGCGGGGTATCCCGTCGTCGATTTCGCCGTCGCGTGCTACGATGGCTCATTCCACACGGTCGACTCGAACGAGATGTCGTTCAAGATGGCCGGGATCCTCGCGTTCCGAGCGGTCGCGGCCAAGTGTCGGCCGGTGCTGCTCGAGCCGATCGATGCCGTGGAGGTCGCGGTGCCCGATCGCCACGTGGGGGACGTGCTCGGCCACCTGAGTGGACGCCGGGCGCACATCCTGGGGACGGAGCCAGCGGACGTCGCGGGGCATTCGGTCGTGCGCGCGCTGGTGCCGCGTGCCGAGTTGCACCTGTACGCGAGCGAACTCAGTTCGATGACGCAGGGGCGCGGTAGCTACACGCGGCGTCCCCACGGGTACGAACCGGTCCCCGCCGACTCGGCCAAGCGGGTCATTGCCGATCGCCACGAGCACGCGGCGGTGAGCGCGACGTAGCGGCGGCACGGCAGGCGGCACCGCACGCGGCGGTCGGACATCGGGGAGTCCCGACGTCCGACCGCCGTGGTGTGTCGTTCAGACTTTGTGGTACCCGATGCGTGCCGCTTCGCGACGATCCGTCGCGGTGTAGATCTCGAAGTCGCTGAAGAAGCCGGGCGCCACGTCCTGCAACAACCGGATCAGCGCCACCGCCAAGCGGCGGATCTCCAGCTCGGCGGCTTCGGTCGACCGGAGCTCAAGCATCGTGCGCCAGGCCCGCGCGTTGCCGGTGACGACGATCTTCGTTTCGGTGCCGTTCGGCAGCACGGCGCGCGCGGCTTCGCGCGCCATCTTGCGGCGGTGCACCTTGTCATCGACCCAGCCGTACTTCTGCATCAGCCGATCGACGGCCTCGGTGTAGGCCTGCTGCGCCGAGGTCATCTGCGCACGGAACGCCGCTTCCAGCACCTCGTCGCCGAGCAACGCGGGCGGAATCACGAACGCGGCGTCCGACTCGTCGACATAGCGCTGCGAGAGCTGCGAGTACGCGAAGCCCGCGCGATGCCGGACCAACTCGTGCGTCAGCGAGCGCGAGACCCCTTCGAGCAGGATCGAGTAGTTCGCGTGCTCGAGCACCGAGCCGTGGCCCTGCCGCTTGATGTTCTCGAGATACTCGCGCGTGCTCCGTCCCGCCGGATTGCGCTGCGACATATAGCAGAGCCGGCCCGCAAACTCGGCGAGCTTCTCGCCATCAGTGCCCTCGCCGAGCCACTGCACGCCCAGATGCTCGGGTTCGGTGAACGAGGGCTTCGAAAGGACGGTCAGGCGGGGTTCGCTGAAGAATTGCACCGGGGCGCGGAGGTTGGGGGACCGAGGAGGTGCCGTGCCTGCAAACTAGCCGTTGCCGCGGCTGGCGAGAATCGCGCGTGCGCGGTCGCGTCAGCTGGCGGCGCGTCGTGCGGCCGTCCCGAGCTGCGACAGCCGGAATCCGGCGTAGCTGCGGGTCGCCGCGACCTCGTCGAGCGCCGCCCGTGCGGTGGGCGGCAGCGGGGGCAGCGCCGGATCGTACTTCACGTCGCCGAACGGCGTCGCGTCCGCCGCGGGAAGAATGACGCCGGGATTGAGCAGGCCGACGGGATCGGCCGCGGCCTTGAGCGCCCGGAAGGCGGCGACCGCCGGCGCTGGCCAGAGCACCGGGACGAGCGGCGCGCGGAGCCGGCCGTCTCCGTGTTCCCCCGCCGGCGTCCCGCCGAGCAGGCCGATCATCGCGTGCACTTCGGCGTAGATCACGCTCAGCCGTGCGCGCCAGTCGTCGGCGCGCATATCGATCAGCGGATTCACGTGCGCGTGCGCGTCGCCCGCGTGCCCGAAGATCACGCCCGGCACCTGATGCTTGTCGAGAATCGCGCGGACGCCGCGGACGTAGGCCGGAAACGCCGCCGGCGGCACGCAGCCGTCCTCGATGACCTGCACCGACGCCAGCGTCGGATAGAGTCGGCTGATCGTCGGGCTCGCGGCGTGCCGCAAATGCCACAGGGTGCGCTGCGCGTCGGGGTCCTGCGCGGTGACGCACCACGAGGCGCCGCACACCGCCGCGGTCGTCGCGAGCCGCGTGGCGGCGGCCGCGGCGAGGTCGGCGTTGTCGCCTTCGGCGAGCATCAGCAGCACCGCCTCTGCCGACTCGGGGATATGCAGGGCCGACGCCTCGTCTCGGGCGACATCGAGGAAGGTGCGATCGAGCAACTCGCAGGCGACGGCGCCTCCCGTGCCCGCCTGCAACGCGGCATCGACCGCCATCTCGAGCGCGGGGAAGGCGGCGACCATCGTCGCCTCGGCGCCGGCCACCGGGGCCAGCGCACACTCGACGGTCGTGAAGATGGCGAGGGTCCCCTCGCTGCCCACGAGCAGATCGACGAGATCACCGGACGTGAGCGCATCGGCGATGCCGTATCCGCTCGACTCCTTACGCACGCCGTCGCGACGCACGGCGGCGGGCAGCGATGGATCGTCGCGCCACGCATCGAACAGGGCACGCCACGCGGCGACAATCGGCTGCGACGTCGGCCAGGGCTCGCCGCGACGCACCCAGACGCGTGCCCCATCGGCAAGGACGCATTCGAGGCCGGTGATCCACCGACGCGTGGCGCCAAAGCCCAGCGTTTCGGCACCGGCTGCGTTGGTGCCCACCATCCCGCCCACCGTACAGTACGCGCCGCTCGACGGATGCGGGGGGAATCGCAGGCCGACCGCACGCGCGGCGCGGTCCACGGCATCCCGCACCGCGCCCGGGCCGACGCGGATGCGCTGCCGCTCGACATCGACCGACCCGATCACATCGAGGCGCGAGAGGTCCACGATGACACCGGGCCCGATCGCGCCATTAGCCATCGACGAGCCCGATCCTCGAGGCGTCAGGGTTGCCCCGGTCTCCGCTGCCCACCGGACGAGCGCCGAGACGTCGTCCGCATCCGCCGGTACGGCCACCGCCCGTGGAACGATGCGACCGATGCCCGCGCCTTCGGCGTAAACGGCGCAGGCCTCGGCGTCGCTGCGGAACACGCCGCGGAAATCGGAGGGACCGATCATCCTGAAATCTCGCCGGTTTCCCGAGCGAACGGGACCGCGAGGCTCGCGAGCATCAATTGTCGCGTGACGCGCGTCGGGCGGTCGGGAGCAGGATCGTGAACGTGGACCCCGCTTTCGGCACGGACTGCACGACGATCCCGCCGCCGACGCTGGTCGTGATCGCGAGCACCGTCGCCAACCCCAAGCCGGTTCCGCCCGAGCCCTTCGTGGTGAAGAACGGCTCGAACGCCATACGAACCATTTCCGGGCTCATTCCCATCCCATCGTCCTGCACGACGAGCTGACAGTAGCTGCCCGGGGGGATCGTGCCGCCGAGCACTTCCTGCGAGCGATCGAGCGTCAC
>JANRJP010000050.1:0-2130 GCA_033763905.1 Gemmatimonadaceae bacterium | reverse complement strand
ACCGCCATCACCAGCTGGCGGCGCTGCGAGCTCTGCGTCTTCGCGGCGGCCTGCGCGACCTTGGTGCGCTCGACGGCGCTCAACGGCACCGGTGCGGCGTCGTCCTCGAGCATCCCGGCGAACTCGAGCATCGTCTCGAAGCGCTCGCGCGGTTCCTTCGCCATCGCGCGCTGGATCGCCGTCACGACGCCGCCGGGGAGGCCCGGGACCTTGTCGATCAGCGGGGCGGGCTCGGCCACGAGCTGCTGGTAGAGGACCGCGCGCGTCGACTCGCCCTCGAAGGGGAGTGTGCCGCTCAGCATCCGGTAGCCGACGACCGCGAGCGAGTACTGGTCGGTGCGCGCGTCGATCGTCTTGTCGCCGCACGCCTGCTCGGGGCTCATGTACTGCGGCGTGCCGACGATGATCCCGGTCGAGGTCAGTGCCGGGGCCACGCCCTCCTCGGTCGCCGGCGTGTCCTCGTCGCCCCCGACCGCCTTCGCGATGCCAAAGTCCATCAGCAGCACGCGCGACTCGGGGCCCTCGAGCATGATGTTCTCGGGCTTGACGTCGCGATGGATGACGCCGGCGGAGTGCGCCGCGCCCAGACCCGACGCTGCCTCGCGGAGGATGCGCCGCACCTCGGGGAGCGGCATTGCCCCCTCGCGTTCCATCTTCGCGCGGAGCGACTCGCCCGCGATGAACGGCATGATGATGAACGCCAGCCCCTCGGCCTCGCCGACATCGTAGATCGGGACGATGTTCGGGTGGCGGAGTGCCGCGACCACTTCGGCCTCGCGGCGGAAGCGCTCGAGCATCCCCGGCGTGAGCCCGAGATCCGGGCGCAGCACCTTCACGGCGATGTCGCGCTTGAGGCGCAGGTCGCGCGCCTTGAACACCTCGGCGAAGCCACCGGCCCCGATCCGCTCGCCGAGCTCGTAGCCGGGGCCGAGGGCACGCTGCAGCATCTTCTTGAGCGCCGCCGGGGTGATCCCGCTGTGCGCGATGATGAGCCGCTCCCCGGTCTCCCGGTTGATCCCGGACGGCGTGGCCGTCCCGCAGACGTAGCAGAAGGCCGCCACGCCTGGCAGTGGGGTGTTGCAGTTGGGACAGGCCCGGGTGGGAGTGCTCATTGCGCCTGCATCGGGGGGTGGAGAGACGGCGGGACTCCCTGCAATCTAGTCAGGGGTCAAGGGGGAGGCGACTGGCCCGGAACGGCCCGGTGGAGCGATACTACGGCGTGCGTCCCGCCTCGCCCACCGTCCGACGGTTCCCGGTCCTCGCCGCCCTGGTCGTGGCGGGCTGCCTGCCGCGCACGCTTCGCGCGCAGGCCCCCGACGAGGGCGGCGTCATTGCCGTCCAGACCTTCGACAAGCGCGGCGACCTGCAGGCCTCGGTGGTCTATGGGATCACCCGCGACCGCGACGGGCTCCTGTGGATTGCGACCGACGAGGGGGCAGCCGTCTTCAACGGCCACGACTGGCGTGCCGTGCCGATGCCGTCCGGCACCGTCAACCAGGCCCGGTCGATCCTCGCCCAGCGGGACGGGACGATGTGGTTCGGCACCCGGGACAAGGTCGTGCGGGTGCGTGGCCGCGACACCACCGTCTTCACCAGCGCGCCGGATGGCCTCGCCCCGGGGTCCGTCTACCAGCTCCTTGAGGTGGGGATTTTCGGCGGCCGCCAGGTGCTGGTGTCGTCGTTCAGCGGGATGGCCCGGTTCGACGGCACGCGCTGGCACCGCCTCGACTTTCCGGCCGATTTCCCGGCCGACGGGGTGGTGGCGGCCGAGACGCGCGATGCGCGCGGCGCGCTGGAGCTCTGGGTCGCCTCCCCGAATGTCGGGATGCGTCGCTGGCAGGCCGATCGCTGGGAACGGATCGGGCCGGAGCAGGGACTCTTCCTCTCGAACATCGAATGGCTGGTGGTGCCCGGCACGCCGCGCGCCGACGGGACCCGGCTGTTCGCGGTCGGGATGGAGGGCGTGGCCGCGCTTCGTGGCACCCGGTGGAGCATGGTGTCGGGGGCGCCGCAGCAGGCCTTCCGCGCCATCGACGTGGCGCGTCGCGATGGATCGCGCGAGCTCTGGGTCGGCACCACCGATCGGGGACTCTGGCGCCAGACCGCCGGCGGCCAGTGGCGGCCCGTGCG
>JANRJP010000042.1:0-5825 GCA_033763905.1 Gemmatimonadaceae bacterium | reverse complement strand
GGGGTAAATTGCAGGTGTCCGAACCCTTCGCCGCGGGAGGAGCGACCCGAGATGTCGAACCAGTTCCTGAGCTCCGAAGAGTACGACGAGCGGGCCCATCAGCTGTACAACGAAGGCAACTTCGACGAAGCGCTCGAGACGCTTCGCGAGGGCTTGGCGCTGTACCCGCACGCCGTGGAACTCCACGTCGGGGTGGGCTACGCCCGCGCCGCGCGTGAGGAGTACGCCTGGGCGCGCAAGGCGTTCGAGGAAGCGCTCGCACTCGATCCCGAGCACGAGGACGCCCTGGCCGGCCTTGGTGAGACGCTCATCAAGTTCGGGCGCATCGACGACGCCATCCGCTGCTTTCGCCAGACGCTCGAGCTCGGCTACCAGGACGACGTCGAATTGATGCTCCAGATCGGCCGCGCGGCCTTCCGCGAAGGGCTGATCGAGATCGCCAAGGAGTTCTTCGACATTGCGGTCGCGCAGGTCCCCGAGTCGGCGGAGGCCGTGGCGCTGGCGGGCTACGCCGCGCATCGTCTGAGTGACGACGACGGCGCCCTGAAGGCCCTCCGCAAGGCCCTGCAGCTCGACAGCGATCACGTCGAAGCACGCATCTACCTCGCCAACATTCTCTTCGATCGCGGCGAATACGAAGCGTCGCTGTATCACCTCGAGCGGACGAATCCCGAGGATCATTGGGACGAACTCGGGATCTGGCGGCTGATCGAGATGAAGAAGACCACCTACCGCTTGCGCGAGGACGCCGACGAATTGCGCGTCTGGCAGGAGCGTCTGCTCGAACTTGCCGGCGACGGGGATGAGATCGACGACCTCTTCGCCGAGGCGGCCCAGGCCGTCGAAGACGCCGAAGCGGCGTCATCGCGGAATCAGCTCGAACTCTTCGGCGCGATGCTCGGCGAGCTGGCTCAGCAGAAGGTCGAGCCTTCGCGGCACGAGGTCGTGCTGCGTGACGGGCGCCGATTCGAAGGGACGTGGGACGAAATCGTCGCGATGTGGCGTGAAGCCTCGGGCACGTCGGGCGGGCGCACGCTGTCGGAGTTCATGGCGAACGAAGCCCGGCGCGGCTTCTCGATCACCGGCGCCCGCATTCCCTCGAACGACGCGGAGGCCTTCCTCCGCGCGTCCGCCAACGCGGGGCTGCTCCGCATCGTGACCTGAGCACCACGGCATTCGCCCGTCGGCGGCTCGCCAACGGGCTCACCGTGCTGGCACGCCGCGATCGCGCGGCGCCGGTGGTCGCGATCGTCACCTGGGTCAAGGTCGGCTACTTCGACGAGCCGGACGACGTCGGTGGCATCGCGCACGTCCTCGAGCATATGTACTTCAAGGGGACGCCGCGATTCGCCGCTGGCGAGATCGCGGCGGCCACCAAGGCCTGCGGCGGCATCCTCAACGCGGCGACGATCTACGATCACACCGCGTACTACGCCGTGGTGCCCGCCGAGCGGTTCGTCGATGCCCTCGACATCCAGTTCGATGCGTTTGCGCACAGCGTCCTCGACGCAGATGAACTCCGCCGCGAGCTCGACGTCATCATTCAGGAAGCCGCGCGAAAGCGCGACACGCCGTCGGCCGTCGCGATCGAGACGCTGTACGAAGTGTTGCACGATGTGCACCGGATGCGCCGATGGCGCATCGGGCACGATGATGTCCTCCGCCGGCTGACGCGCGACGAGCTCGAGCGGTTCTACCGCACGTACTACGTGCCGTCGAATACCATCGTATCGGTCGTCGGTGACCTCGACGAGACGGTGATGCTCGACGCGGTCGCCGAGCGCTACGGCACGCTGGTCGATGCGCCGATCGTGCGCGATCGCGGTCCCCGCGAAGACCAGCCGCCATCCAGGCGCTGGCGTGAATGGAGCGGTGACCTGCAGCAGGCCGAGCTCGCGATCGGCTGGCGCACGGTGCCGCCGCAACATCCGGACGCCGTCGCGCTCGATCTGGCCAGTGTCATCCTTGGCAGTGGCCGGAGCGCGCGGCTGCATCAGGCGCTGCGCGAGACGGGGCTCGCGGCGGCGGCGTCCGCGTCGCACTATGCGCCGACCGAGTGCGGCGTGCTGCTCCTCCACGCCCGCGCGCCGCAGACGAGCGCCGCCGATGCGCTCGATGCCCTCTGGGCGCAGCTGGCGCGGCTCTCGCGCGAGGGGCCGAGCGACGTGGAACTGGACCGCGCGCGTCGGTCGTTGGCCGTCCGTCGCCTGCGCCGCCTCGAGAGTATGGACGGCCAGGCGATGGAGGCCGCCGCGTGGGAAGCGCTGGATGACCCCACCGGCGGCGAGGCGTGGTACGCGGCGGTCGCGCGCTGTACCGCCGCTGACGTCTGCGAGGCGCTCCGCCGCTGGTGTGCCCCGACGGCGGCGTCGGTGGTGGTCTATCGGCCGCACACGATGTCACCGGTGGCCGATGCGACGGGCACGGGCTTCGCGCGCCTCGATCGCGCGACGGCCGCCGCACTCCCCCCGATGCGCACGCCGACCTTTGCGCCGCCGCGGGCCGGCCGCGCCGAACACGAGCGCATCCATCGCGGCTCCACGGGCGATGTGCACCTGTTCCGTACCCGCGCGGGCGTCCCGCTGCTGGTGCGACGCCAACCGGGGACGCCGCTGGTGCACCTCGGCGCCTACGCCGCCGGCGGGGCGGTGGAAGAGACCGCCGCGGCGGCGGGCGTGACCCAACTCACCACGCGCGTGATGACCAAAGGCGCGGGATCGCGCGACGCGCTGGCGCTTGCCACCGACGCCGAATGGCTCGGCGGCGCCGTGCACGCGAGCGTGGGCGCCGAGTCGTTCGGGTTTTCGATCAGCGTGCCTACCGACGCCCTCGCCGACGCGGCCGGGTTGCTCGCCGATGTGGTGCTGGCTCCCACGTTCCCGGTCGAGGCCATCGAGACCGAACGGCTGCAGGCGCGTGCGGAGGTGGCCCAGTTGCGCGACGATATGGCGCGCTGGCCGATGCGCTTGGGCCTCGATGCCGCGTGGGCGGGGCATCCCTATGGCATCTCCGCGAGCGGCAGCGACGCGTCGCTCGCGGCCCTCAGCCGCGAGGCCCTGCGCGAGTGGCACGACGCACGGATTGCCCGTGCCCCCGGCGTGCTGCTCGTCGTCGGGGATGTGGACCCTGCCACGGCGGCCGCGGCCCTCGCGGCCGCGTTCGATCGATGGGCGCTCAGGTCCGCGCCGGTGACGCCCGCGGCACCGTGGCCCGCCGTCGCAACGCAACAGGTCGACGCGCGCGACAAGCGGCAGACCGGGCTGGCCATGCTGTTCCCCGGCCCCGATCGGAACTCCCCCGAGCGCGTCGTGGCCGAAGTCGTCACCGTCATCGCGGGAGGATTGGGCGGTCGGTTCTTCGAATCGCTGCGCAGTCGACAGTCCTTGGCGTACTCGGTGCAGGTCCTGGCCGGCGAGCGCCGCGCGGGCGGCTACCTCGGCGGGTATCTCGCGATGGCGCCCTCGCGCGAAGCGGAGGCGCGGGCCGGCCTGTTGCGCGAGTGGCAGCGGCTCCGCGATGCGCCTGTGACCGGCGAGGAGCTTGCGCGCGCCGTGACGTATCTGGCGGGCGTGCGGGCGATCCGTCGGCAAAGCGGTGGCGCCCTGCTCGGCGAATTGCTCGACGCGTGGCTCGCCGGATCGCTCGACGAGATTGACGCGTGGGACGCGGCCGTGCGCCGCGTGACCTCTACGGACTGCGCCGCCCTCGTCGAGCGATGGATCGATCCCTCGCGCGCCGTCGAAGGCATCGTGCGCGGCGTCGGCTGACGCGCCGCGCACGGCGGTGGATCACGGCACGTCGAGCGGCGCCACCGGCGTCGGGACGACCCGCGTCTCGCGAATCACCCGCGCGGCGCGAAGCGCGGTGCCCGCCGCGGGACGCCACCGCCCGGTCGCTGTGCGCACACCGACCAGCGTTCCCTGGTCGGCGGCGTCGGCGATCATCACGCCGCGTACGACCCGCTCGTTCGTCGCCCACGCGAGGGTGCCGATGACCGCCAGCTGCTGTTGCGCGCTGCCGAAGAACGCCGGTGCGCCGCCGGCGCCGTCGACCCAATGCGGCGTGAGGGCCCCCGAGGAGGCGATCCACGCGCTGTAGCGCTGCCACTGCGCCGAGAGCCCGGTCGCGCCACGGCGCGACGGCACAATGCCGAGCACCACCGCATCTACGACGGTGCCCGCATCCACCGCCCAACGGTAGCGACGCTCGTCGGCCGACGACACGCGAACGGCCACACCCACGCGCGGCGACGCGGCGTGGGCCGCGGCGGCGCGTCGTCGAACGCGCGCCGCCCAGCGGTCGAGCGGCGCGGTGTCGCGCGGGGCGCTGACGACCAGCGTCGCGGTCGGGAAGCGCCGCGCCAGGGCGGCAATCGCCGCGCTGTCGCGCGTGGCGTCCGCGAGGCGACCGACGATTTCGACGAGCACGGCGGAGCCGACACGCCGACGGAAGTCGAGGACGCGCGCGAGCGAATCGAGGACCGCCGCGCGCGCCGGGATCTGCACCTCGACGCGGACCACGCCGGTCTCGAGGAGATCCAGTGTCGACGACTCGACACGCGCGACAGCGGCCGCGGGCATTTCCGTGACGCGGCCGAGGGCCGCGAGGCCGACGCTGAAGTCGCCGCCGGGCCGCTCGCGCACCGGCTCGCGCTCGAAACCGCGATAGCTCGCGACGGCCGCGTGGTGCGGCCACGCCACGGCGGCGAGCCCGCCAAGTCCCGAGAGCGCGATGGCGGCAAGGCCGATGTGCACCAGCCGCGTCGCGCGCCACCGGGGTGGCCAGACCGGCACCAGCAGCGGTGGAACAATGGTCCACGCGGCCGTCAGCGCGGTGTCGCCGATCAACAGCCCCCACGTGGCGCGGGGAAGCGTCAGGACGGCGGCCGCGGCGTCCGGGAGCCGAGCGCCGTACGCGTCGAGGCCGCGCGCGCTCGCGTCGAGGAGTGCCGCGATGTTCCAGAGCAATGCCGGCACTGCGAGCCACGCCGGCGCTCGGTCCCGACCCATCCCCAGGAGCGGCTGCAGGAGCGCCGCCGCGCAGACCGCCGGCCACACCCAATGGATGTCCTGCACGGCGCGGGCGGTTTCGGTGGCCCCCAACGACATCGCCACGACGGCGGCCGGCAAAGCGAGCAACGCCGTGACTCCGGCGAGCCCCCGATGCACGAGCCCCACGCCGCTGATGCGTGCGATCGTGCCACCGCACCAGGTCGTCCACGCCAGCAGCGAGACGAGCACCGTCCCCCACGCGGGCGACGGCCACGGATCGGGACTCAGAACATCGACATCGCGAGGAACGACCGGAGCGAGTCGTTCGTGGACCGCAGCCGCATCGAGAGCAGCCGCGTGCAGGCCCACAGCACCTTGTAGGCGATGTCCCGGTTGAAGTCGAGCAACAGCTCGAAGTCCGACCGCGCGATCGTCAGGCACTTGCTCGGGCCGTTCGAGATCGCGTCGGTGGAGCGCTCGGAACGATCGAAAACGGCCATCTCGCCGAACAGCGCACCGGCCTTGAGCACGGCGAGCGCTTCTTCGCCGCTCCCCGGCACCTGCCGCGAGATCCGCACCTCGCCCTCGAGGATCAAGTAGAGGCGGTTGCCGACCTCGCCTTCCTTGAAGATCGCTTCCCCCGACTTGAACTCGGCGGTGCGGCAGACCTCGGCGACGCGCTCGAGCTCGCCGTCGTCGAGGTCCTTGAAGATGGCGACCTTCCGGAGATGTTCGGACAACGCGGACATTGCGATCCCGTCAGGAGAAGCGAACCTCTGCGAAGCTAGGAACTCCCGCTAGCTTGGGGAAGATGCTCCGGGAGCTTCTGCGGGC
>JANRJP010000034.1:0-5595 GCA_033763905.1 Gemmatimonadaceae bacterium | reverse complement strand
GCGCGACGTCTGTACGCGGTACTGCACGATCTCGACGCCGAAGGCTGCGCGTTGGTGCTGGCGGAGGCGCCGCCGGCCGATGCGGCGTGGGCGGGCGTGGCCGACCGCCTGCAGCGGGCGTCGACGCCGACCACCTGACGGGTCAGGCAATTCCGGACGTGGGCGACGGCGGTCGCCCGATGGCTACCGCTCGTACATAACCAAATAGTTATGTCGTGCCCCGCGGCGACTGCGGCGAGTGGCACCAGCCATCGTCTGATCGAGGTCGTGTATGACCCGCATCGTCATTCTCGGCGCCGGCGCCGCCGGCACTATGACCGCCAACCGGCTGTCGCGTCGCTATGCGACCGAGCGTCGTGCTGGCACCCTGCAGATCACCGTCGTCGATCAGGACGCGGCGCATCTGTATCAGCCCGGATTGCTCTTTCTCCCCTTTGGTCGGGGCACGCCCGAGTCGCTGGTGCGCGACCGCCGCTCGCAGCTTCCTGAGGGGATCACGTACATCCAGCAGGGGATCGAGCAGGTCGATACAGACACCGATACGGTGCGGCTGCACGATGGATCCACGCTGTCCTACGACGTGCTCGTCGTCGCGACCGGGACGCGTACCCTGCCCGGCGAAACCGAAGGCCTCACCGACACGGGCTGGAACGAGAGCGCCTTCGACTTCTACACGCTGGCTGGCGCGACCGCGCTCCGCGATCGCCTCGCGACGTTCACCAAAGGTCGGATTGTCGTGACCTTCGTCGAGGCACCGATCAAGTGTCCCGTGGCACCGCTGGAGTTCGCGTTTCTCGCGGACAGCCATTTCCGGGCGCTCGGCCTGCGTGACTCGGTCGATGTCACCTATGTGACACCGCTCGACGCCGCCTTCACGAAGCCGATCGCGGCCGAGCGCCTTGGGCACTTGCTCAAGGAGCGCGAGATCACGGTCGTGACGGAGTTTGCAACGGGCAACGTCGACGGTGAGGCCAAGGTGCTGCGCAGCTGGGACGGCCGCGAAGTTCCATACGATGTGCTCGTCATCGTACCGGTGCACGGCGGCGCGGAGTTCGTCAGCAAGTCGCCGGGGCTCGGTGATGCGCTGGGCTTCGTCATCACCGACCCGCATACCCTGCAGGCGAAGGTCAAGGCAAACGTCTTCGCGATCGGCGACTGCACCAACCTGCCCACGTCCAAGGCGGGGTCAGTGGCGCATTTCGAAGCCGAGGTGCTGGTCCCCAATATCGCGCGCTTCCTGGAGGGGCGCCCACTGGATCCGGCCTACGATGGCCACGCGAACTGCTTCGTCGAGACCGGCCACGATCGCGCGATCCTAATCGATTTCAACTACGAGACCGAGCCGTTGCCTGGCCACTATCCGTTCGCGGTCGGGCCGTTGAGCCTTCTCGAGGAGAGCCGCGTCAACCACTTGGGCAAGCTCGGATTCAAGTGGGCGTACTGGAACGTCATCCTGCCGGGCTACGACATCCCCGGTATCACCCCGCAGATGCAGATGACCGGCAAGACGCTGGTGCCTGCACGGAGCGCACAATGACCACGATGATTCTTGGCACCCCGCTCGACACCGACGCCGAGGGCTTCCTGCAGCAACCGTCGCAGTGGAGCGACGAGATCGCGAGCGAGATCGCACAACAGAACGGCATTCCCGTTCTGACTGATCGGCACTGGCAGGTCGTGCGGTACATGCGCGACACGTTCTTGAACACCGGAAGCGCGCCGACCATCCGGTCGCTCGGCAAGGAGTCCGGTGTGAGCGTGAAGGAACTCTACGAGCTCTTTCCGAAGGGCCCGGCAAAGCTCGCCGCGAAGATCGGCGGCATCCCCAAGCCCAAGGGTTGCATCTGAACCCCCGAGGACACGACGATGGCTGACCGCATTGAGAAGGTTTCGATCATCATCTCGAAGGGATCACTCGAGTCCGTATATCCCGGGCTCATCATGGCCAACGGTGCCCGCATGGAGGGCATCGAGGCGAATGTCTTCTTCACCTTCTTCGGCATGGACGCGATTCACAAGGTGAAGCAGCAGCACATCCACGTCGCAACCGTCGGCAACCCGGCGCTCGGGATGCCCACCTGGGTCGGTGGCTTGCCGGGCGTGGAGTCCTTCGTGACGTACAAGTTCGAAGAGGAGATTGCCAAGCTCGACATTCCACCGATCCCCGAATTCATCGAACTCATCGCCGACAGTGGCGCGCAACTCTACGCGTGCAAGGCGTCGGTGGACTTGTTCAAGTACGACCCGAAGGACTTCGTGCCGCAACTCAATGGCGTCATCACCGTCGGAGAGTTCTACGAGATGGCAGGTGGAGGCCAGATCATCTTTACCTGACCTGGGCCGCCGCGGTGCATCACTCAGGCGTCGCGTACTTCCCGCGACGCCTGCGTGATCTCCTTCGACGCCGCGAGATCCGCTAGAAACACCGCCTCGGCCGCCATTCCGAAGTCGCGATCGAGCACCAGCGCGTCGAGCTCGTAGTTGATCGCAAGCCCGAGCGGGTTGAAGTCGGTAGATCCCACCCGCACCAGTCGGCCGTCGGTGACCGACGTCTTGGCGTGCATCATTTCGCCACGCCATTCCCAGATACGCACGCCGTTTTCGAGCAGGCGGCGGTAACGCCGTCGCGTGAAGCGGCGAATCCAGGGATGATCCGTCGTCGATGGCACGAGAATGCGCACGTCCACGCCGTCTCGTGCGGCACCGGCCAGCGCTTCGAGCTCGGCACCGCCGGGCACGAAGTACGCCGACGCGATCCATATCGACCGCTCGGCGGCCACGCTCTGGAACTGCAACGCGCGCGAAATGCGATACCGGCCCGGTTCGCCTTCGATGATGCCCACCAGTGCGGGCGGCGCGTCGTGCGGCAGCGCCGCATTGCGCGGCTGACGCACCAGTCGGCGTTCGCGGCGACGATCGGCGCGGGTCTGCGGCTCGCCCGACGCGCGGCGCCACATCGACTCGAACGCGCGCAAGAGATCGCCCGCTGCAGGGCCGGCAATTCGGACGGCGGTATCACGCCACGGCGCGCGACGACGCGGGGCGCGCACGATCCATTCGTCGCCGATGTTCACGCCGCCGGTGAATCCCACCGTGCCGTCGATCACCAGCACTTTGCGATGATCGCGCGGCAGCAGGCCCAACCACGCGCGAAGGCCCGGCGGACTGAACGGCCGCACCTGCGCGCCCGCGTCGCGGAGCCGCGCGAATTGTTGCGCCGCGCCGGCGCCGCGGGATCCGATCCAGTCCACCAACACGCGCACCGCAACGCCTCGTCCCAGGGCCTGCACCAGCGCATCGGTCATTCGGCGGCCGATCCGATCGCCGTGATAGATGTACATCTCGAGGTCGATCCGCTCGGTCGCGTCGGCGACGCCCTGCAACATCGCGTCGATTGCCGCTTCGCTGTCGAGCAGTGTCACGGCGTTGCCGCTCGTGACCTGCGCCCCCGCAATGCGCCAGAGCCCACGGGTAAAGGTCGGCGCCGCCTCCGCCGCAGGCAGCGAGTCGGCCCCGGGCAGGACGGAGGCGGTTGGCGGGGGAGGGCGTGTCATGCGATACTTCCAAACTATGCTCAGCATCGACCTGCGCGGGAAGCGCGCTCTCGTAGCCGGCGTCGCCGACGACGGCGGATTCGGCTTTGCCATCGCCAAGGCGCTTGCCGCCGCTGGTGCCTCGGTGTCGGTCGCCACGTGGCCGCCGGCGCTCAACATCTTTCTGAACCTGCTTGAGCGCGGCAAGCTCGACGAGTCGCGCACGATGCCCGACGGCTCGAAGCTGACGTTCGAGAAGATCTATCCGCTCGACGCGGTCTTCGACACGCTCGGCGATGCGCCGCAGGACATTCGCGAGAACAAGCGCTACAAGGACACCGGCGACTTCTCGATTCAGGGCCTCGCCGATCGCTGGAAGGCCGATTTCGGCGAGCAGTCGCTCGATATCGTCTTTCACTCGCTGGCCAACGGCCCCGAAGTGAAGAAGCCGCTGCTCGAAGTGTCGCGGGGCGGGTATCTCGCGGCGGTGAGCGCGAGCGCCTACTCGATGGTGTCGATGCTGCAGCGCCTGGGCCCCCTGATGCGCCCGGGTGGTAACCTCACGAGCCTCACGTATATGGCGAGCGAGCGCGCGATTCCGGGCTACGGCGGCGGGATGTCGTCGGCCAAGGCCGCGTTGGAAAGCGATACGCGCACGCTGGCCTACGAAGCGGGTCGCAAGTGGGGCATTCGCGTGAACACGATCTCGGCGGGCCCGTACGCGTCACGCGCGGCGAGTGCCATCGGCATCATCGAGCGAATGGTGCAGTACTGCAAGGCGAACACGCCGCTCGCGCAGGAGCTGGACGCCGCCGAAGTGGGCGCAGCGGCCGCGTTCCTGGCGTCGCCGATGGCGAGTGCGATCACCGGGCATACCCTCTACGTGGACAAGGGATACCACGCGATGGGGATGGCGGTGGAAGGCTGGGAGTCAGTGCCGGGCTCCAACGGTTAACTACTTTCTACCACGAAGGCACGAAGAACACGAAGGCTACTTCAAGTAGTCTTCGTGCCCTTCGTGCCTTCGTGGTGAAAGGCAGTTCTTCTAGAGAAACCGCACCAAACCAGACTCAAGATCGTACACCCCTCCCACGACCTTGAGCGCCCCGCTCCGGATGCGAGCCGCCAGCACCGGCGACGCCTCCTGCAGAATCTCGACCTGCACCTGAACGTTGCGCGCGACCGCCGCATCCAGGTCGCCCTTCGCCTCCTTGGCCGCGCGCCGGATGTGCTGATACAGCGTCGAGATCTGCCCCGGCACTTCCTGGCCCTTGATCGTCGCGTCTACGGCGCCGCACTTCGAGTGACCGAGCACGCAGAGCACCTTGGCCCCCAGCACCAGCGTGCCGAACTCCAGTGAGCCGATGATCGCCGGATCCGCGACGTTGCCGGCAATGCGCGTCACGAAGAGATCGCCAAAGCCCTGATCGAACACGATCTCGATCGGCACTCGGCTGTCGGCGCAGCCCAGAAAGGCCGCAAAGGGCTTCTGTCCGCCTGCGACTTCCTTGAGGCGGGCCATATTGCGATTCGGCGCCTGAATGTTGCCGGCCACAAAGCGCTGGTTGCCTTGCACCAGCCGCTGAATGGCTTCGTCGGGCGTCTGCACCTCGGGGTAGAGGCGCGCTTCGGCGTCTGCGGCGAGCAAGGTGCCCGGGGCCGTGAGGGCGGCCGCGGCGACGGCGGTCTTGAGCAGCGTGCGGCGACTCGTCAGGGTCTCAAGCGAAGGTAAGAGCATCGGCAGCGGTGGGCGAAGGGCTATCGATCAATGGGAACGACAAAAACATCGCTTGTACCAATACATAGGCACAAGCGATGCTTTCTCTATTCACATTGATAGACAAGACCTACAGGCCGTTCACCACAAAGGCACGAAGAGCACGAAGAGAGCCTTCGTGTCCTTCGTGCCTTCGTGGTGAAGGCTTTTGAACTACAGCGCCCGCACCGGCCGCGGCACGTTGATCGGCGGCTTCCCGTTCTTCTTGAGCAACGCGTTGAGCTTCGGCAGTTCCTCCGCCAACGCCGCTTCCATCACGTCGAGCTGCACCTGCAGTTTCCCAGA
>JANRJP010000032.1:0-43101 GCA_033763905.1 Gemmatimonadaceae bacterium | reverse complement strand
ATCGCCATCATCGTCGCCGTCTACATCCCGATCTTCACGCTGACCGGGATGGAAGGGCGGATGTTCAAGCCGATGGCCTTCACCGTGGTTGCGGCGGTCCTCGGGTCGCTGCTGCTGGCCCTGACGTACGTACCGGCGATCAGCGGGCTGCTGCTGCATCATCACGAGGAGAAGCCGAGTCGCTTCTTCGAGGTGATCCGTACGCGCTACGAGCGCGTGCTGGAGTGGGCGCTGCACCACGGGCGCAACATCGTGCTCGTGTCAGCGGTTGGTGTGCTCGTGGCGATTGGTTCCCTGCTGGCCATTGGCAGCGAGTTCATGCCGAAGCTCGACGAGGGCGCGATCCTCGTGACCACGCGTCGCTTGCCCAGCATCTCGCTCGCCGACGCGACGCGACTGTCCACCGAGTCGGAGAAGATTCTGCGGCGCTTCCCCGAGGTCGTCACGGTGGTGACCAAGGAGGGTCGGCCCGATCTCGCGACGGAGGCGATGGGTCTCTTCGAAGGCGATCTGTACGTCATTCTGAAGCCGCGCGATCAGTGGACCACCGCGCGCGATCGCGACGGCCTCGTGGCGGTCTTCGACAGTGCGCTTGCGGTGCTGCCGGGGTTGGAGGTGGCCTTTACCCAGCCCTTGGCGATGCGCCTCGACGAAGCCGAGAGTGGCATCAAGACGGACCTTGGCATCAAGGTCTTCGGGCCCGACATCGAGCAGAACAACGCCATCGCGGAACGCATCCGTCAGGTGGTGGCGTCGGTGCGCGGGGCGGAGGACGTGGCGGTCGAGATCAGCGAGGGATCGGGACAGATCGAACTCGTACCCAATCGCGAGGCCCTGGCGCGACTCGGGATGTCGATCCGCGACGTGCAGGAAGGCATCGAACTCGCCACGGGGGCGCAGACGGCGAGCGAGGTGATTCGCGGTGCGCGTCGCATCGGTTTGGCGGTGACCTACCCCCCCGCGCAGCGCGCCGACGCGCAGACGCTGTCGCAGGTCCTGCTGCGAACGGCGTCCGGGGCGCTGGTGCCGTTGTCGGCCGTCGCCACGGTGGTTCCAGGGACCGGGCCAGAACTGATCGGCCACGAACACGGCGAGCGGCGCGCGATCGTGCTGACGAACGTGCGCGGCCGCGATCTGGGCGGATTCGCCGGCGAGCTCAAGCGGCGCGTGGCCGCCGAGGTACCGCTGCCGGCGGGCGTGTATCTGGAGTGGGGCGGGCAGTACGAGAACCAGACGCGGGCAATGTCGCGGCTTGCGTACGTCGTGCCGGCGGCGATCGGGCTGATCTTCCTGCTGCTGTGGCTCTCGTTCCGCTCGACGGGTGAGGCGGCGCTGGTCCTGGTCAACGTCCCGTTCGCCTTGGTCGGCGGGGTGGCCATCCTCTGGGCACGGGGGCTCAACTTGTCGTTGTCGGCGAGTATCGGGTTCATCGCCCTCTTCGGCATTGCCGTGCTCAATGGGGTTGTGCTGGTAACCCACTGCAACGCGCTCTTGGCCAAGGGCTACGACATCGAACGGGCGGTTCGCGAGGGCGCCACCGACCGGCTCCGGCCGGTACTGATGACGGCGCTGGTCGCCGGCCTCGGGTTCGTCCCGATGGCGTTGAGCACGAGCGCCGGGGCCGAAGTCCAGCGGCCGCTGGCCACGGTGGTGATTGGTGGCCTGCTGACGAGCACCGCACTGACGCTGCTGGTGCTGCCGACGCTCTACCGGGCCCTGATGCAGTGGTCGGCGCGGCGGGCGGCGGCTGGGGTGCCGAGGGTTTACGGGGCCGGACCCGCGCCAGAGATTTCGTGAATGTCGAATTCCGCCCAGCATCCGCCCCTGACGCAGTTCTCGGAAGACGAAGCGCTCTTTCGCGAGACCGTCGCCGCTTTCGCCGCCGGAGAAGTCGCCCCTCGCGTTCGCGCGATGGAAGCCGCCGGCAAGATCGATCCGGCGCTGATCGCGCAGTACTTCGAGATGGGGCTGATGGGCCTCGAAGTCCCGGAAGCCTACGGCGGCGCCGGTGCCTCGCTGACGATGGTCACGATTGCGGTCGAGGAGCTGTCGAAGGTCGACGGCGCCGCGGCCATTCTGGTCGACGTCCAGAACACGCTCGCGATGTACCCGATCGCGCGCTACGGCACCGACGAGCAGAAGCAGCGCTATCTGCCGCGGATGACGAAGGACACGATCGGCGCCTACGCGCTATCGGAAGCCGGCTCGGGCTCCGATGCCTTCGGCCTGGCCACCAAGGCGGTGCAGGACGGCGATCACTGGGTGCTCGACGGGCGCAAACTCTGGATTACCAACGGCGCGGAAGCCGGGGTGTTCGTCGTCTTCGCCACGGTGAACCCCGAGGCCGGCTACAAGGGCATCACCGCGTTCATCGTCGAGAAGGACTTCCCCGGCTTCTCGGTCGGCAAGAAGGAAGACAAGCTGGGCATCCGTGCGTCGAGCACCTGCGAGCTGATCTTCGACCAGTGCCGCGTCCCCGCGGCGAATCTGCTCGGGACGGTCGGGAACGGCTACAAGATCGCCATCGACACGCTCAACGGCGGGCGAATCGGCATCGGCGCGCAGATGATCGGCGTGGCCGCCGGCGCGCTCGGCGCCGCGACGGCCTACGTGCAGGAGCGTCAGCAGTTCGGTCGTCCGCTCGCGGACTTCCAGGCGATTCAGTTCCAGATCGCACAGGCGGCCACGGAGCTCGAAGCCTCGCGCCTCCTCGTCTACAATGCCGCACGGCTTCGCGATGCCGGCGCCGACATTGCGAAGGAAGGGGCGATGGCGAAGCTGCTGTCATCGCAGGTCGCCGAGCGGGTGACCGGTCTCGCGATCGAGCTCTTCGGCGGCTACGGCTACACGCGCGACTATCCGGTCGAGAAGTTCTGGCGCGATGCAAAGATTGGGCAGATCTACGAGGGCACGTCGAACATGCAGCTCCACACGATCGCGCGGGCGCTGCTCAAGTAGTGACCGATCAATCCCGGAGCCCGCTCAACCACTACGTCCTGCCCGACCTGCCGGTGGTGTGCAGCGAGCATCCCGGTGCGACGGTCGACACCGAGACTGCGCGGGCCCGATGGGAGGTACTGGCGCAGTACGCGCCGGCCGTGATTGTGGACCTGACCGATGCCGGCGACCAGCGGCCACCGTACGACCCGGCCGTGTTCGGGTTCCGTCGCGCAGGGTCGGGCGGCGCCCTGTGGGTACCGACGCGCTGGTCGCGGCCGATTCCCGACGGCGGCACACCGCCAAGTGTCGACGCCTACGCGGCGCTGATCGAGGAACTCGCGACGCGGCCCGACGGGCTGGCGATCCATTGTCGCGCCGGGATCGGGCGCACCGGACTCGTCGCTGCGGGCCTGCTGGTGTGGCACGGCTGGTCGGCGGACGACGCCATTGCCGAGGTTGATCGGCGTTGGCGGGACACGCCGCTGGGGCAAGCACCCGTTGCCCGATTCCTCCGATCCCCCGAAACCGAGTCGCAGCGGGAGATGGTGCGCGCGTATGCGCAGCGCCTCGAGGCGACGCGTTCCCCCAAGTCCCCCTCGCCGTGAGCCTGCTCCACGTCCACCAGATGCTCCGTCGCGCGTCGCGCGGCGTGGCTCTGCTCGTCGCTATCGTCGTTGGGGCGCCCGCGGCGGCGCAAATTCCGGCCGCCGAGTATGCAGCGCGACGGGCGACGATCCTCGATGATGCGGGCGATGGCATCGTGCTCGTCCTCGGGGCCGGCGAACCGCCGGAGAACTACTCGTCCTTCTGGCAGACCCCGCACGCCGATTGGCTGACGGGCATCCGCGAGCCAGGTATGGCGCTGGTGATGGTACGCCGTGGCGCGATGCGCGCGCAGTGGCTGCTGGTGGAACCGAAGAATCCCGACGCGGAAGTGTGGACCGGCCGACGGCTCGGCGAACGAGACGCTGCGCGCCGCACGGGGCTGGCGACCCGACCCGCGAGTGACTTGGATCGTCTGGTCGATTCGCTGCTGGCGGCCGGCAGCGGTCCGCTCCGTGTCGTGCGGCACCGGTCGGAGGGTGGTGAGCTCGTGTGGCGCGATCAGCGACGCCTTGATGCCATCGTGCAGCGGCACCCCGGTCTCACGCTGGACGACGCCGATGCCCTCATCACGCGCCGTCGCGGACGAAAGTCGGCGGCGGAGCTCGCGCTGCTGCGGCGATCCATCGACATTACGGTCGAGGCGCACCGAGAGATCGCGTCGCGCATCGCACCCGGCGTGTACGAGTACGAGGTGCAGGCCCTGCTGGAGTACACCTTCCGGCGGCGCGGCGCCGACCGTCCGAGCTTTGCGTCGATCGTAGGCAGTGGGCCGAACAGCACGATTCTCCACTACAACACGAATGAACGGCAGATGCTCGCCGGTGAAACGGTGGTGGTCGACATCGGCTCGTCATTTCAGGGGTACGCCGCCGATGTGACGCGCACCTATCCGGTGAGCGGGACCTTCCGACCCGATGCCCGTGCGGTGTACGACATCGTCCGCCGTGCACAGGCAGCGGCCGAAGCGGCGGCGACGCCCGGCGCCAACGCCGCCCTGATGTCGCGCTCGGCGGACTCCGTGCTTGCCGCCGGCCTGACCGCCCTCGGTCTGATCGATGCACCGGGCGCGATGTACGACTGCGGCTCGGCGGATGCGCCGCGGCGTTGTCGGCAACTGCGCTTGTTCTATATGCACGGGCTTGGACACGGCATTGGCCTCGACGTGCACGACCCGGACCAGTACTACGACACGGGCGTGCTCGCCGAGGGCTCAGCGTTCACGATCGAACCTGGGCTGTATGTGCGCGCCGATGTGCTCGCCTCGCTCCCCGACACGCCGGGCAACCGCGCATTCGTCGAACGTCGGCGCGCGGCCGTCGCACGCTATGCCGATATCGGCGTGCGGATCGAAGACGACTACGTCGTGACCGCGGCGGGCGTCGAGTGGGTGAGTCGGCTCCCGCGCGAAGCCAATGAAATCGAGGCGTTGATGGCCGCTCGGCGCGGGCGCTGAGGCGCGGACTCAGCGCCGCAGCTTGGCGATCAGTGTCGCGAGACCTTCTCGAAAGGCCGACACATCCCTGACCCTCGCGCTGGCCCCCGGCAATCGCCGCCCGACCGCCACCCGCAGTGCGCCGCGCCCGGCCGCGCGAAACATCTCGAGATCGGCGGTATCGTCACCCGCGACGAGGATCGCCGGCTGACGTCGGGCGGCGCGATGTTCGCCAAGGATTCGCGTCACCGTGCCTCCCTTGCCGGCAGCGGCGGGCCGGATCTCGATCATCCGTCGTCCTGGCACGACCCGCCACGCGCTCCCCGACAACGCATCCACCAGCGCCACCGCGATGCGGAGTGCGTCGTCGGGCGCCGCGTCGCCCTGTGCGCCACGCCAATGCCAGACCGCGCCGGTGGGCTTCCACTCGATCCACGTCCCTGGGAGTTCCTTCACTGCCCGCGCGAGGGCGCGGCGCATCGATGCCGGCACGGGCGGCACGTCCACCGTGGTGCGCCACTGCCGACCACGCGGCGAGCGCGACACCACGCCGTGCTCCGCGTGCAGCGAGAGCCGCGCGGACCCGAGCCAGCGTCCCAGGGTATGCCGGTCGCGCCCCGAGACGATGTGCACGTCGGTGTCCGGGAGCGAGCGGAGGTCGGCCAGCAGGCTGCGCAACGACGCATCCGGCGCCGCGGCGTCGATCGGCGCCGCCGGATCGGGCTGCAGCGGTACCAGCGTCCCGTCGTAGTCGAGGAAGAGCACGCGATGCGGGGCGCGAAGCAACGGCGCGACCCACGCGTGGGCGTCGAGCGGAGACATTCGACGAATCCTAGCGACCGTAGCAACGACAGTCGCCGGGGCGGGGCCGCTAGATTCCGCCCGGTGCGCGTCTCGTCGCGCTCTCCGGTCCGCCTCCCCGCCAATGCCGCCAATCACCCTTCGACTACTCGGAACTCCCGTCGTGGAACGCGACGGCGCACCGGTCGTCGGGGTGCATCAGCAACGGCGCGTCATCGCGTTGCTGGCGCTGCTGGCCGCGCAGCCGGACGAGCCGTTCACCAAGGAACGGCTGATCGCGCTGCTCTGGCCGGACGCCGATGTCCGCAAGGGACGGCACGCCCTCAATCAGCTCGTCTACCTCACGCGCCGACTGCTCGGCGAAGCGGAGTGCATTACCGGCGTCACCAGCTTGCAGCTTGACCCCGCGCTGGTCACGAGCGACCTGCAGGCGGCGGACGCAGCCGTAGCCGCCGGCGATGACGTCCGAATGGTCGAACTGCACCGCGGGCCGCTGCTCGATGGCTTCTCGCTCGGGGCGTCCCCGGCCTTTGAGCACTGGCTGGTAGCCGAGCGGCAGCGGCGCATCGAGCAGTCGCGGCCGGCGATGCTGCGCCTTGCCGAGGCGGCCTGGCGGGACGGCGCCACCGAGCGGGCGCAGGAGATTCTCTCCCGTCGGCTCGCGATGGCACCGACCGATGCCGACGCCGTCGCCCTGCGCGTGAGGGTGCTGCTCGACGCCGGTGCGGCCTCGGACGCACGCCGCACGCTGGACGTGTACGCGCAGTCGCTCCGCGCGCAGGGCGTCGTGGAGCTGCCGGAGCCCTTGGCGGCACTCCGCGCTGGTCTCGATGCCGAACTCGGCCCGGCACCATCCGTCCTCGCAAGTGCGGGTCGCATCGGCACGCCACGACTCGGCCTGCGATTGGCCCAGTGGCTGCCTGTGCCGATCGGTCTCGTGATCGGCGTGAGCGTCCTGCTCGGTCTCCAGCGCGGCACGGTACCGGCATCCGCTCCGGTCACGACCGAGATCGCCGTCCTGCCCTTCCGCGTCACGGGGGCCAGTCCCGAACTGCGCTGGGTTGAAGCGGGCATCGTCGAACTCCTCGCGCCACGCATCGGTGAGGCCACCGGCCGATCCATTGCCGAGCCCGGGCGCACGCTGCGCCTGTGGCAGGGCGTGCAGCGGAATCGACGCGATGTCGTCACCGTGGATGAGGCGCGCGACCTCGCGCGGAGCGCGCTGTGGCGCCGCGTCGTCGTGGGTGCGGCCACGGGGAATGCGCGGCGCCTGACCCTCACCGCGCAGCTGATCGACGTCGAAACGGGACAGACCATCGCCTCCGGCATCGCCCTGGGCCCGGTCGATAGCCTGGGTCGTATTGTCGCGACCTTGGCGGCCGGGCTCGCCAGTGGTGAGCGCCGAACCGAGGTGCCGCTGGGCTCCACACCGCCACTCACCGCGATTCGCCGGTACCTCGATGGCGTCGATGCCGAGCGGCGCGGTCGGCTCGCCGACGCCTCCGCGGCCTATCGCGCCGCGATTGCGGTGGATTCGTCGTTTGCCGAAGCGGCGCTCCGTCTCGCGTTTCTGGCGGCACGCCGCAACGCCGCCGAGCCGGACGACGCGGCGCTGGCCCTGGCCGTGGCCCATCGCGACCAGCTGAGCCCCACCGACCGCACACTGCTCAACGCGCTCGCCGGACCGCGCTATCCGGCCCCCACCTCGTCGCAGGAACAGCGCGTGGCGTGGGAACTGGTCGCCGCGTCGGCGCCGGATCGTGCCGACGCGTGGCAGACGTTGGGGCGCCTGTATCTGACGCACGGCGCGGCGATGGAGATGCCGTCCCCGTACGCCGATGCCAAGGCGGCCCTCGAGCGCTCGCTCGCGCTCGACGGCGCCGTGGCCACGTGGCGTCCGCTCGCCGCGGCCCTCGCGCTCGGCGGGAATCGCGACTCGATGATCGCCGCGAGAAGCCGTGTGCCGGCGACGGCCCTGGTCGCTCGCGCGGTGCTCGACGGCGCCCTCGGCGATTCCGCCGGCGTGGTGCGCCTGCGTCGGCAACTCCCGCGACTCGACGACGAGGCCGTGCGCGATGCCGCGATCTTCGCGCAGTTCGGCCTCCTCCCGCTCGACATCGGAAGGGCCGCATTGACGACGCTGCGCGGCCGCACGCCGCGCGCGACCGAACTCGTGGATCTCGCGCTGGCCGAGCACAGCGACGCGCTGGCGCGCGAAGACACGCTCGCACGTCGTCGCGCGTTGGCGGCGCTGGACGGGGCGACGCCGGCGTCCGGCGCAAGCCGCCGCCTCCGGCTGCTGGATGCGATGTTCGCCGGTGTCGACACGGCGATGGCGCCGCTGATGGATTCGCTCGCACGGGGGCTACAACGGATGCCGCTCGACGCGCGTGACGAAGCCGCCCGCTTGGCGGATCGCTGCCTGCTGGCGCTCGCCCAGTTGCATCAGGGGGACGCCGCAGCGGCCGAGCGGACCAGCGCACCACTCAAGCTCGCGCCGCCTATGCGGGTGACGACGCCGGTCGCCACCCCGCCGATGCTCTGCGCCGCCTTGGTGGAGTCCGGGGTGTCGGTGGCGCGACAGCGGATCGGCGCCCGTCGCAAGCTGGCCGCGATGGACAGTCTGGCGCTGGCGGGAGGCGCCGTGGGCGATGCCGCGCGATGGGCGGATCTGCTCATCGGCTCGTGGTACCGGCAACTCGGCGACAGTGCCGCCGCGCGCTCGGTTGCCGCCCGGCGCCCGGTCGTCGATGGCTGGCCACGGTACCTGCGGCAGTCGCGCGCGCTCGAAGGCGAGACGCCGTAGGCGTCGCTGGCCGGTCGTGGCGGCGCGACGCGGTCGCCATATTCGGGGATGCCCGAATCCCAGCCCACTGCCGCCGCCGCGCCCTCGCCGTACATCAGCGCGGATCGCGATCTTGTTGAACTGACGCCGGGAGCAATCCTCCTCGGTATCGGCCTCGGCCTCGTCTTCGCGGCCTCGAGCGTGTACCTCGCGCTCAAGATCGGCCTGACCGTCTCGGCGTCGATTCCGATTGCCGTACTGAGCATCACGATCTTCCGGTGGATCAGCAAAGCCGCCGGGGTGCAGGGCCCGCAGATTCTGCGCAACAACATCGTGCAGACCACCGGCTCGGCGGGCGAATCGATTGCCGCGGGCATTGTGTTCACGCTCCCTGCGCTGCTGCTCCTCGGCTATGAGCTGCCCTGGACGAAGGTGGCCGCAATCGCGCTGGTGGGCGGGTTGCTCGGCGTCCTGCTGATGGTGCCGCTTCGACGATCCCTGATCGTGAAGGAGCACCAGAACCTCAAGTATCCCGAAGGGACGGCGTGTGCCGACGTGCTGATCGTCGGTGAAGAACGCGGCGTGCAGGCGAAGACGGTCTTTCTGGGCTTCGGGCTCGGCGCGCTCTACAAGTTGCTGAACGCCGGCGCGCACTTGTGGGCGGAGGTGCCGCGCTGGGTGTTCGAGAAGGTGAACCCGAACGGCAGCAAGCAGTTGTTCGGCGAAATGCAGGCCGAAGTCAGTCCGGAGCTCACTGGTGTCGGGTACATCATCGGGCCACAGATCAGCGGCTATCTCTTCGCGGGCGGCTTGCTGTCGTTCTTCGTGCTCATTCCGGCGATCAAGCTCTTCGGTGCGGGGTTGGCGGAGCCGATCTTCCCGGCGACGATCCGCATCGCCGAGATGACCGCGATGCAGGTCCGCGCGAACTACGTGTTCTACATCGGCGCGGGAGCGGTCACCGCTGCGGGTCTGATTTCGCTTGGCCGGTCGCTGCCGGTCATCGTGCGGGCGATGGTTGCGGGACTCGGGACGATGCGCGGTGGCCGCGACGGCGCGACGGACGCGCGGACCGACCGCGAGCTGTCGATGGGGGTCGTCCTCGCCGGTGCCGTCGCGTGCGTGGTCGCGATGGTCGCCCTGCCGCAGATCGGCATCTCGTTCGTCGGCGCGCTGCTCGCGCTGTTCTTCGCGTTTCTCTTCGTCACCGTCTCCAGCCGGATCACGGGCCAGATCGGATCGAGCGCGAACCCAATCAGCGGGATGACGGTCGCTACGGTGTTGCTCACGGCGCTGCTGTTCCTCGCGGCGGGAATGACCAAGACCGAACATCGCGTGCTGGCGTTGTCGATTGGCGGGGTGGTGTGCGTCGCGGCCGCCGTCGCCGGCGCGACGTCGCAGGACCTCAAGACCGGGTTCCTCGTCGGCGCGACGCCGCGGCGGCAGCAGATCGGGCTCGTGTTTGGGGCCGTGACGAGCGCGCTGCTTGTGGGCGGCATCATCGCGTTCCTCAACGAGGCCAAGACCACGCTGGTCGCACGCGACTACCCCGGCGTCGCGGTCAATGCCGTCAGCGAAGCCACGCGTGTCGCACCGGACGGCAAGACGTACCGCGAGGGACAACTCTACGAGCGGACCGGCGCCGCGCCCGCAGGGCGCTACCTGGTCGACGACGCCGGGGCGATCCGATTCCTCGTGGATCCCGGCATCGGCGGCCGCGAGCCGGTCGGCGACGATGGCAACAAGGTCGACAAGCTCGATTCGCCCAAGGCGCAGATTATGGCGCTGGTCGTCGATGGCATTCTGACGCAAAAGCTCCCCTGGGGCCTGATTCTCATCGGGGCGTTCTTGACGGTCGCGCTCGAGATCATGGGTCTGTCGTCGCTCCCGATCGCTGTCGGGGTGTATCTGCCGATCTCCACGAGTGCGACGATGTTTGCCGGCGGCGTGATTCGTTGGCTGGTCGATCGCAAGCAGGGCGGTGCCGCCGCAGGACACGAGGGCGACTCGGGGCCGGGCGTCCTGTTCTCGAGCGGCCTGATCGCGGGCGGCGCCATCACTGGCGTCCTGCTCGCGGGAATCGCCGTGCAGGGCTGGGACAAGGGATTGAATCTGGCGGAACACCTTGGCCCGCTGGCCGAGTCGGCGACGCTGGCAATTGCCGTGTTCGTTGCCGCATTGGCCGTACCGCTGTATCTGGTCGGTCGCCGATCGTCGTGATCTGTGGCCGTCCCAGCACCGGGCGACCCTCGCGCCCGGTGACGAGTCGTGTCAGTATTCAAAAACCTCCCACCCGCTGGCCCGCCTATGTCGATGAATCGCCGCGTCTGGCTCCGCAACTCCTCGATGCTCGCCGGCGCGACCCTGCTCCTTGGGCGCGAATCCCTCGCGATGCCGACGGTGGCGGATGGCGCGGGAGACTCGTCGGCGCCAGATGCTGAAAGCCGGGCGCGACTCGCGTCCAACGAGAATCCCTACGGCCCGCCAAAGAGTGCACGCGACGCGATGATGCGTGCGTGGGATGAGTCCAATCGCTACGGACCGGCAGGTGCTCCCGAGCTGCGCGCCAGTCTCGCCGCGCAGTGGCAGGTGCCCGCCGATCACATTCTCATTACACAGGGCTCGGCCGAAGGACTGTGCGCGTCGGCGGCGGCGTTCTGCGCGGGCGGCGAAGTGATCAGCGCTCAGCCGACCTACGATCAACTGCTGTCCTACGCCGAGACCCTCGGGGCGAAGATCGTCCGCGTGCCGCTGGACGCCAACCTGTCCTTCGACTTGCCGGCAATCGAGAAACGCGTCGGGCCCTTCACGCGAATGGTCTTCGTCGTGAATCCCAACAACCCGACGGGCACCTTGGTGAACGCCGACCAGCTCGAGGGCTTCACCAAGCGGGTGAGCGCCAAAGCGCCGGTCTTCATCGATGAGGCCTACCACGAATACGTCGAGGTACCGGGCCATCGGTCGATGATGCCGCTGGTGACGCAGGGCTACGACGTGGTCGTCTCGCGCACGGCGAGCAAGATTCACGGGATGGCTGGCCTGCGCGTGGGCTTCCTCGTCGCGCGACCGGACATCCTGGCGCGCATTGCCGCGTACCGGCAAGGGTTCCCGAACGCGATGGCGTTGCGCGCCGCGATCGCTGCCGTGCAGGATACCGAGGCGCAGCAGTTCGTCCGCCGACAGAACGCGGCCTCGCGCGAGACGATCTACCGTGCACTCGACGGGCTCAAGCGGCGCTACGTCCCGAGTCACGGCAATATGGTGTTCTTCCATACCGGCCGACCGATTAGTGACGTGATTCAGCAGTTCGCCGAACGCGGCATCGACGTGGGCCGCCCGTTCCCGCCGATGCTGGACTGGTGTCGCGTGTCGACGGGCACCCCGGCGGACACCGAGCGCTTCGTTGGTGCGTTGCGCGGCATCTTTGCGTAACGCGTGATGTCTCCGGCTGGTCGCTGGTGGCGACGCGCGTGGCGCGCGACGCTCGCGCTCGCGGTCGGCTGGGCGTCACCGGCCGCGACCCAGTCCGCGCCGGCATCCCCGCCGTTTCGCCCCGGCGAGTTGGCGCTGTATTCGGTGGAGTTCAGCGGCGTCGGCATCGGCTCGGGCTCGATTCGTGTGGACAGCGGCGAGACGATCGGCGGTGCGCCGACCTGGATCCTTCGCTTCGCGGTGCGCGGCGGGATTCCGTTCTTCCGCATCAATGACGTGATGCAGTCGTGGTACGATCCGGCCGCACAGTTCTCACGACGCTTCACGCAAGAACTGCAGGAAGGACCCAAGTCGTATTCTCGTCGCTACGACTTCTTTCCCGAACGACTCGAACTGGACGAGCGCGGGAAGGGCACGTCGCCGACGGTCGCCGCTCCGCTGGACGATGCATCGTTCCTCTTCTTCGTGCGCACCCAGCCGCTCGAAGTCGGCAGTTCGTACGAATGGGCCCGCTACTTCAAGCCGGAAACGAATCCCGTGCGCCTCGTGGTGCTGCGCCGCGAGCGGATCCGGGTGCCGGCAGGCACCTTCGATGCGATCGTCGTACAGCCGCTCTTCAAGACCCGAGGCATCTTCTCCGAGGGCGGTCGCGCGGAAGTCTGGCTCGCCGATGACTCCACCCGGCGTGTGCTGCAGCTGCGTAGCAAGCTCTCGTTCGGCTCGCTCAATCTGTACCTGACGAAGTACACCGCCGGCCGATGACGGCGTCGACGACGTCGCGATCGCTCTCGGCACCGGTCGCGCGGCGATGGCTGCGCAACATCGCCGCGGCGGCAGCGCTCGCGATCGTCGGCGCGGTCTGGTCGCTGGACTGGTTGCATTACATCGCCAAGCCGCTCGCGACGGGCTTGTGCATCGGATTCGCGATCGCGGGCGGCAGCGCGGTGTCGGCCCGATACCGAGCCTGGATCGTCGCGGGGATGACCTGTGGCCTGCTCGGCGATGTCCTGCTGATGCTCCGCGACGAGTGGTTCCTGTTCGGGCTCGGCGCCTTTCTCATTGGCCACCTGGCGTACCTCACCGCCTGCGTCCGGGAAGCCGGATGGCAGCGGTCGTGGTGGCCACTGCTCCCCCTTGGCGCCGCCAATGGCGCGTTCTTCTGGCACTTTGCGCTGACCGACGGCAATGCGCTCGGTGCGCTACTCGTACCGGTGCTCGGCTATGCGGCGGTGATCTCCTGTACCGCCCATCAGGCGATGTCGCTGGTCCACACGCCGTGGGGTCGCCTGGCGGGACTCGGGATGTTCTGGTTCGTCGTGAGCGATCTCACCTTGGCGACCGAGCGATTCGGCGACGTGTTGCCGTCGCCCGCAGATCGGATCGCCGTGCTGCTCACCTATTGGGTCGCGCAAACCGCGCTAGCCCGCTCCGTCCACGGCCCACGCGAGGCGGCCGTGGCGGAGCAGACGTAACGCACGCGCGGCGCCGTTACTGCACGCACTGCGCGTTCGGGCCCGGCACCGGCTTGTCGAGCGGGAAGCCGCCGACCCGGTTGCCGGCCTTCTGCGCGAGATCGGCAACGAACTGCACCACGCGCCGGAAGTGCGGATAGTCGAGATAGGCGGCTTCGTCGCTGACCATATGGTAGTCCCCGTGCCCACCGGTCGAGAAGAACACCGTCGGAATCCCGTACCGCGCGTAGTTCCAGTGATCGGAGCGGCAGTAGTACTGCTGCGGGTGTCCCGGCGCGTCGAACGTGTAGTCGAGCCGCAACGCGTGCGGCGCGGCCTTCGCTACCGTCTCGACGAAATCGCCATACACCGTGGAGAGGCGGCGCGACCCGAGCAGTTGGATGTAGTCGTCACCGCCGTTCGGGATATCCGTCTTCGAGCCGCGACCGATCATGTCGATGTTGATCGCCGCCACGATCGAGTCGCGCGGCACGGTCGGGTGGTCGGTGTACCACTCCGACCCCCACAGGCCGAGTTCCTCCGAGGTGTGCCAGACGAACAGCAGCGAGCGCGACGGACGCAACTTCGGGTTCGCCGCGAAGTACTCGGCGACCTCGAGCAGCCCCATCGAGCCCGAGCCATCGTCATCGGCGCCGTTGTAGATCGAGTCGCGACGCGCCGGCGCGTTGCCGCGAACCGCGGTCAGCTTTGCCTTGAGCGTATCCCTCTGCGCAGCCGTCAGCGTCACCGGGGCTTCGTCGGCGCCGCCCTTGCGAAAGAGCTGGTTGCCGATCCGCACCGAGTCGCTGTCGTAGTTCGTGCCGACCTCGTAGCCGATGTGATCGGAATGGGCGCCGAGGACGACGTACTGCGACTTGAGCGTGGGATCGCTCCCGGGCACGATCGCCACGACGTTGCGCACTGGGTGTTCGGTCGGCTGCTCGACGAAGCGAATCGTGCCGGTGATCGTGCCGCCAGCCGCACCGCTCGCCGCCGACGTCACCGGTGCGCCGAGCATCGCATTGGCCATCGCCGTCGAGAGATACGCATAGACGGGCAACGACGGCGCATTCGGCGTGGAGCCCGCCAGCGTCGGGCCCGACTGGCTCAGCGCGGCCTTGAGCTCATCGGGCAGCCGCTCGAGCGAAATCACGCCAATGCCCGCGGCCCGGATGTAGCGCCGCGTGAGGATCTGTCGGTTCGGCGTCGGCGACGCCCCCGACGGCACCGCAAGCAGCACGAACTTGCCGGCGGCTGCCTCGGGTGAAATCATCGACGCCGTGTCGCCCGCGGTCCCGCCGAAGACGACGGCCGCGCCGTCGATCGACCGCATCCCCGGCCCTTGGTCGCGCGCGATGTAGTCCTTGCCCGACTCGAAGCGTGTGCCGTTGACGCTTGGCACCGTCGAGGCGTCTGGCGCGCGAACCACGATCGGCACGGCCTGGAAGAAGGTACCGTTGTCACCCGCAGGCGTCGCCCCGATGCGGGCCAGCTCCGCCGCGATGTAGTTCGTGGCCTTCACGTGACCGATCGTCGCCGTCCCGCGGCCGCCCATCGAGTCATCGGCGTACACGAAGGAGCGGTGCCGGAGATCCGCGACCGTAATGGCGGCGGTCGTCGCCGGCTTGGATGACGCGCGGGCCGCCTTGGCGGCCTTTGCAGCGGGGGCCTGCGCCGTCGCCATCGGCGGCGCAGTGGTGACGGCAACCGCCGCGAGGCACGCGGCGGCGAGGACTGGGTTTCGCATCGGCAACAAGGAGGTGAAGAGGGCTCCGGCACCGCGGGTGCGGCGCGCTGGAGTGCATTAGGATACGTCGCTATGCGCTCCGTGTTTCGCTACCCCTCCCCCCTCGCGGCCGTTGCCGTGCTACCCGCAAGTCTTCTGCTCCTCGGCCTCGGCGGTGCACGCTGGGGAGAACAGGGGCACAAGATGGCCGCACAGGCCGCCGTGCAGACCCTGCCCGCCGAAATGCCCGGCTTCTTCCGGGCGGCGGGCGACCAGCTGGTCTGGCTCAACCCGGACCCGGACCGCTGGCGGGGGGCCGAAGAGTCCCGGCAGGACCCCGCACTCAACGGCGCCAGCGCGCCAGATCACTACATCGACCTCGAGTGGACCACGCCGGGAAGCCTCAAGGCCCCGAACCGCGTCGCGTTTCTGGACTCGTTGCGCGCCGCCGGGCAGAAGGAACTGCCGGGCTTTCTGCCGTTCCGCATCGTCGAACTCACGCAGCGACTGCGGATTCAGTTCCGTCAGTGGCGCCAGATGCCCGAGGGCGCGGAGCGCCGGTATCTGGAGCAGCGCATCATCAATGACGCGGGGATTCTCGGCCACTACGTGACCGACGGATCGAATCCGCACCACACCACGATTCACCACAACGGGTGGGTCGGTCCGAATCCCGATGGATTCGCGACCGACAACCGAATGCATTCGCGCTTCGAAGGAACCTACGTCCGAGCGCGCATCACGCAGGGGGATGTGACGCCGCTGGTCCCCAAGACCCCCACGGTGCACGCGGCGCTGCGCGACGGCGTGATGGCATACCTGATGCGCACCAACGCGGAGCTGCGGACGCTGTACACGCTCGACAAGCAGGAGCCCTTCGGCGAAGGCACGGCGGGGACCGCCCACAAGGAATTCACGGCGACCCGCATCGCCGCCGGCGCGGCGATGTTGCGCGATCTGTGGTGGACCGCGTGGATCACGAGCGTGCCGTCCGACACGCCGTCGCGGCGATGACGCTCAGTCAACGGATCGGCTTCGGCTTCTATCGACTGCTCGGCTGGCGGATCGAGGGAGAGTTCCCCGCGCTCCAGAAGATGCTGGTGATTGGTGCGCCGCATACGTCGAACTGGGACTTCGTCTTTATGGTCCCATATATGATGGCGATGCGGGTCCAGATCCGATTCCTCGGCAAGGATTCGTTGTTTCGTGGTCCGCTGGGTGTGTTGATGCGCAAACTGGGTGGCATTCCCGTCCAGCGAGGCGCGCGCCTGAACGCCGTGGAGCAGGCCATCCAGCTGTTCAATACCAGCGAATCGCTGATTCTCGTGATGTCGCCCGAGGGCACGCGCAAGAAGACCGACGGGTGGAAGTCCGGGTTTTACCACATCGCGCGCGGCGCCAATGTGCCGCTCGTGCTTGGCTACCTCGACTACGCCGGCAAGCGGGCGGGGCTTGGGCCGGCCATCCACCTCACCGGTGACATCGAGGCCGACCTTGCCCGCATTGCCGCGTTCTACGCCGACAAGCGCGGCAAGCGCCCCGAGCTCGAAACGCCGGCCCGGCTGGCAGCCAAGTCGTCCCCAGCCTCGTCGTAACGCGGTAGTTTCACCAATGCCGCCGGATCGGGCGGCGCCACACGTTCTTCCCGCCCTTCGATCGATGCCCGTGATGCGTCCGCTGCTGCTCCTGCCCCTCGTCGCGGCGCTGCCGATGGTCAGTCGCGCCCAGTCCACCGCGCCGACACTCCCGGTCGCCGATATCTTGGTGACGAACGCCCGCATCTACACCGTGGACGAGGCGCGACCGCGTGCCGAGGCCTTGGCGGTGAAGGACGGGCGCGTGCTCTTCGTCGGACCCGCGCGAATGGCGGCAGCGCATCGCGGCCCGGCCACGCGCGTGATCGATGCCGGCGGACGCACGATCATCCCGGGGATGACCGACGCGCACGGACACGTCGTCGGCTTGGGCGTGACGTTGCGTCGGGTGAATCTCGTGGGCACCACGTCGTACGACGAGGTGATCGCGCGTGTCGTGGAGCGGGCGCGCACGACACCGAAGGGGCAGTGGATTCTGGGTCGTGGCTGGGACCAGAACGATTGGGGCAATACCGCCTTTCCCACGCACGAGGCACTCTCGAAGGCCGTACCGGATCATCCCGTCGCGCTGGACCGTGTCGATGGCCACGCCACGCTCGCCAATGCAGCAGCGATGCGAGTGGCTGGCGTGACGCGAGACGCCAAGGACCCCGCCGGCGGCCGCATCGAGCGCGACGCGTCGGGCGCTCCGACGGGCGTCTTCGTCGACCGCGCGGCCGAGCTCGTCGAATCCCGTATTCCGCCGCTGTCCGATACCGAGGTCCGCGACGCCGTGCTCGCAGCGGTAAAGGAAATGCAGCGCTGGGGCCTCACCGGGGTGCACGACGCCGGCGCCAGCGCGCAGACCCTGGCACAGATGGAAGCTCTCGCGAAGGCCGGCGCCTACGACCACCGACTCAACGTGATGATCGGGGACGACTCGGCCACGCTCGCCGCGTGGTTCAAGCGCGGACCGCTGATCGCCGCCGGCGATGGTCGGCTGTGGGTGCGCAGCATCAAGCTCTACGGCGACGGCGCGCTCGGTTCTCGCGGCGCGGCGCTACTCGACCCCTACAGCGACGATCCGCACAACCGCGGGCTGGTGATCTCCGACATCGGGCACATCGTCGATGTCGCGGTGCGTGCGCTGCGCACCGGCTTCCAGGTGAACACCCACGCGATCGGAGATCGCGCCAACCGCAACGTGCTCGACGCCTACGAACAGGCGCTCGCGAAGGTCCCGGTCCCGGATCATCGCTTCCGCGTCGAACACGCGCAGATCATCAGTCCGGCCGACCAGCCCCGGTTCGTGACGCTTGGCGTGATTCCGTCGATGCAGGCCAGCCATCAGACGAGCGATATGTATTGGGCGGAACAGCGCCTCGGCGGCACCCGCGTGCTCGGCGCCTACGCCTGGCGTAGCCTGATCGACCTCGGTGCGATCGTCCCGAATGGCAGCGACTTTCCGGTGGAAGCGGTCAACCCGCTGATCTCGTTCCACGCCAGCATCGCGCGTCAGGATGAGCAGAACTGGCCGGCAGGAGGCTGGCACCCCGAGCAGCGGATGACGCGTGAAGAAGCCCTGCGCTCGATGACGCTCTGGCCGGCCGTCGCGGCCTTTCAAGAGCGCGAGTTAGGGTCCCTGACGCCGGGCAAGCGCGCCGACTTCGTCTTGCTCGATCAGGACATTCTCACCGTGCCCGCCGAGGCGGTGCTGCGCACGCGGGTGCTGCAGACGTGGGTCGGCGGCAAGCTCGTCTACGAGGCGAAGTGATATGGCGACGAACAAGCGCGCACAACTCGCAATCATCCGGCTGGCGATGGGCGCCGGCGTCCTCGCCTTCTCCGGGATGGCGTGGTTCGTCAGTCAGTCGCGGCCGGTGGATACCGCGCCGCCGCCGCGCGAACTCACGTATGCGGCCTGGGGCGTGTGGGGCGTGGCCCTGACCGCGCTGGCGGTGTGGCGCTTCATCCGGCAAGACAAGATCGAAAAGGGCGACGCGCCCAGCCTCCTCGTGGGATGGGCACTCGGCGAAGTCCCGGCGATCTTCGGTGCGGCGTATCTGATCGTGACCGGCGTGCCCACGCTCTTGCTCGTGGGCTTGGTGATTTTCGCCGCCGCCGCGTTGCTCTTTCCCGCCCCGCGAAACTGACCCGCGTCAGCCGGGGCTGGTGGGCGGGGGCACGACCGCCGGTGCCGCCGACGCCGGGCGCGTATCCCAGAACAGTTTCGCCGCCACCAGCACCAGAAAGACCGCGAACGCACGCTTGAGCGTGGGGCCGCTCGTGCCCAACGCCACCCGTGCGCCAAGATACGCCCCGAAGAACAACCCCGTCGCGATCAGCGCGGACGCTTTCACGTCGACGTGACCGGCCTTCCAGTAGGTGTAGGCCCCGAGGAGGCCGACCGGCAACAGCAGGGCGCCGAGCGACGTGCCGGTGGCCGATTGCTGGGCGAACTTCCCGAAGTACAGCAGCGCGGGCACGATCACGATCCCACCGCCAATGCCGAACAGGCCCGACAGGATGCCGGCGGCGAATCCGATGAGCAGAAACGTCAGAGTCATCCCAAAGGCTGGCGTGGTCCGCCCCGCAACACAAGGCGCTACCGCCGCGTACCGATTGGTGTAGGCTTCCGTCGACTTCCACCGCACGAACCGTATGCTTGCTCCATCGTCCGTTGCCTTCCTCCGCCGCCTCTTGGAGGCGACCGGTCCGTCCGGATTCGAAGATGCTGCTGCGCAGGTGTGGCGCGAGCAGGCACGCGCCTTCGCGCGCGTCGAAACCGACCTGGTGGGCAACAGCTTTGCGTGGGTCGGTGATCGTGACGACACCGAGGTGCCGACCATTCTGCTGGCTGGCCACATCGACGAGATCGGGGTGATCGTCACGTGGATCGACGACGATGGCTTCGCGTGGATCGGGCCGATCGGCGGATGGGATCCGCAGGTGCTGGTGGGACAGCGTGTCCGCTTCGCGGGACGTGCCGGCCCCGTCGTCGGCGTGATCGGCAAGAAGCCGATTCACCTGATGAAGGCGGACGACCGCGAGAAGGCGTCGAAGATGACCGATCTGTGGGTCGACATTGGCGCGGCGAATCGGGCTGAAGCCGAGGCGCGCCTGCGCGTCGGCGACGCGGGCGTCATCGAGCAACCGGTGCTTGAACTGCCGAATGACCGCATCGTCTCGCGCGCGATCGACAACCGGATCGGTGCGTTCGTGGTGCTCGAAGCCCTGCGGCGCTACGCGGAGCGACCGGGCACGGCGCGTGTGGTCGCCATTGCGTCCTCGCGCGAGGAAATCGGATTGACCGGCGGCGGGATGCTGCCCGGCGCGTCATCGACGCGCGCGGATGTCGGCCTGGTGGTGGATGTCACCTTCGCGACCGACCACCCGACGGTCGAGAAGAAGGAGCACGGGCACCATCCCCTGGGTGGCGGCCCGGTGCTGACCCGCGGGTCGGTCATCTCGCCGATCGTGTTCGACGTCCTGCGTGACACGGCCGAGCGCGAGCAGATTCCCTACTCCGTGCAGGCGGCCGGCAAGCTGACGAGCACCGACGCGGACTACGTGATGGTCGCGCGCAATGGCATCGCGACGGGCCTCGTGTCGGTCCCGAACCGCTATATGCATTCGCCGAACGAGATGGTGTCGCTGCGGGACTTGGACCACGCGGCGAACCTGCTGGCGGCCGCGTGCCGCCAGATCACCTCGACGACGGCGCTCAAGCCGCAGTAGGATCAGTCCCGCTCAGCCGGGAATCGCCATCATCGAGCGCGTCGTGCGGCGTCCCTGAATGCGGGTCGCTTGCGCGAGCGCATCGCGAACGGCCCGCTCCTTGTCCTGCGCGAGGTTCTGCAGTGCCGCGCTGACCCCGGGGATGCGCAGTTGCGCCAGGGCGTGCACGGCGGCGACGCGCAGGGCCAGCGACTTGCGGCGAAACACACCCTTCGCGGGCTCGGCCGCGTGCACGAGCAGTTCCAGCGCCTCGGGTTGCGCGGTGCGCCCGATGGCTTGCACCAAGGCCACCTGCACCTCGGTGTCGGCCTCGTCACGCAGTGCAACACCGAGCGTCGAAGCCGCGCCAGCCGGTCGAAGCAGCGCGAGCCCCGCCGCCGCCTGAAGCCGCACCACGACCTCGTCGTCGTGCAACGCGCGAGTATGCGCCTCTGCCGCGCGCGGCGTCGCCAGCACCGCGAGCGCAGCCAACGCATCGCGCCGCACGTCCACCGCCGCCTGCTCCAACGCCTGCAGCAGGCCCGCTTCGGCATCAGCCGCGCCGATGTCTGCCGCGAGACGGGCGGCCGCTCGGCCAATGGCCGGCTTCGCCGTCGCGACGATCTGCCCCAGTGCGGTCGCCGCGTTCGGCAACGTCCGGAGCAAGTGTTCGAGTCGACTCCGGTCGTCCGGCGTCCGCGCGCTGACGGCGCGCGTCGCGACCGCGAGCACCGCGTCGTCGCCGAGGCGCTGCAGAATCGCGACGGCGGTCGGCATCGCTGGCTCCACCGAGACCGCCTGTCGAACCACCGCGTCGAGCACGGCCGGCTTGGCCAGGCGTCGCAAGGCCACGATGAAGGCCCGACGTTGCTCCACGCCCTCTGCCGCGGCCTCGCGCTCGACGATGCCGTGGTAGGCCATCACGGTGTCGTCGTGCCGGCCTTCGCGCTGCGCCACTTCCGCAAAGGTGCTGATTTCGTCGAGGGTCCGTGCGAGTCGTGCCGCCGACGTTTCGCCGTGGAGCGAGGCGAGTAGTTCCGGAATCGCTTCGCGAACCGTGCGCGCGCCCGCGAGTGCCGAGAACACCGTGGCGGCGTCGGCCGCGACGGCGGGCATCGGTTCTGGCGTCGGTTTCGCCGCGAGCGGGGCATCGGGGGTCGCGACGGCAGGGGCATCGGTCGCGGGCGGGGCATCGGCAACCACGAGCGGCGCTGTCCCCACCGCTGGCGTGGGCTCTGGATCCAACGAGATGATCGGCTTCGGCGCCTCGGCCGGCGCGAGCGGCACCGTCTGGTCGATGGCGAAAGCGACCCGGATCGTTGGCGGTGCCGCCGCCACCAGGTCCCGCTCGAGCCGACTGCCGTCGCCGAAGGGCGCCGCCAAGCTTCGGGCCAAGAGCAACAGGTCTGCCGGCGCAGTCGCCTCGGCAGCCTGGATGCCGGCGACGCCGTGACCGTCGAGCTGCACGAGCAATTCGCGCACCCCGCTGAAGATCGGCGACACCGGCTCGTCGTTCGCGTAGAGCGTTTGGTGCTCGACGAAGAGCCGGACCGCGCCACCCTTCGTCGCGGCGACGGCCGCACGCAGGTTGAGCTTCTGCTCCTCGACCGTCGCGCGGCCGAAGCCGAACGACGAGACGAGAATCGCGAAATGCCGGGCGAACGTGATTCCGGAGGCCATACGTCGTGTGCAAGATCAGCCGTCCGACGACGCGGCGCCAGCACCACGCGCCCGCGGCTCCGTATCCTTCCCGTGGTCCGCCGAGCCGCACTGGGCGAGATTACTGGTTCCTCCCACTCGACGTCCCGATGCGCCGCCCCTTCGTTGCTCTCTTGCTCGTCGCCGCCTGCCGCAACGCGGCGTCCACGCCGATTCCGGGCCCGGCCGCGGCCGACTCGTCGGCCATTCGGCGCGACATCGCGTGGCTCGCCGACGACCGTCGCGAAGGCCGCGGCACCGGCACCGCCGGAGACGACTCGGCGGCGGCCTTCATTGCCCGACGCTTCGCGGCCCTCCGGCTGTCGCCCGTCGGCGCGCCCTGTGAGCGCGACCTCGGCTGCTGGTACCAGCCGTACACCGCGCGGTCGCTCGTCCTGCAACGGGCGGGCAAGCGATTTGAATTGCCGACGCGCAATGTGGTCGGTGTCGTCCGCGGCACCAACCCGGCCCTCGCGACCGAGTTCGTGATCGTCGGCGCGCACTACGACCATCTCGGGCGTGACACGATCGGCGCGCTCGATCCGGACGCTGGAGCCGTCATTCGCAATGGCGCCGACGACAACGCCTCGGGCACGGCGGCGGTCCTCGAGCTGGCGCGCCTGTTTGCCCGCCAGCCGGCGCAGCGGCCGATTCTCTTCGTCGCGTTCAGCGGCGAAGAGATGGGGCTGCTTGGCTCGGCGCACTTCGTGGCCCAGCCGCCGGTTCCGATTGGCCAGTCGATCGCGATGGTGAACTTCGATATGGTCGGCCGTCTCGACCGCGAACAGCTGCAGATTTTCGGGACGGCGACGGCCGCCGAGTTTCCGGCGCTGCTCGACGAGACCAACACGAAGTACAAGTTCCGACTCACGGCCAACGGCGACGGCTTCGGTCGGTCGGACCACAGCTCGTTCTATGGCAAGGATCTACCGGTCCTGCATTTCTTCAGTGGCACGCACGGCGACTACCATCGCGCGTCCGACGATGTGGAGCGGATCAACGCGGCGGGCGAAGCGCGCATTGTCGACTTCGCCGCCGACGTGATTCGTGCCTTGGCGAATCGCGGCACTCGGCTGACGTTCCAGAAAACGCCGGAGCGCACGGCCGCGCAGCCGCGTGCCGGCCGCGGCGCGTACCTCGGGTCCATTCCGGATATGGCCGCCGGCGACGGCACCGGGCTTCGGCTCACCGGCGTGCGCGCAGGCAGTCCGGCGGATGTCGCGGGACTGAAGGCCGATGACATCATCGTGGAGTTCGGCGGCATGAAGGTTGGCGACTTGTACCAGTACACCGACGCCATCGCCGCCTATGCGCCGGGGGACACCGTCAAGGTCGTCGTGCTGCGCGCCGGACAACGTGTCCCCGTGACGGTCGTGCTCGGCCGTCGCGGCGGCTGACCGATCGCGGACCCGCCGCCTCCTGCGTGGCGATGCTTCGCGCGTGGTCGTCGGCGGCCTACGTCGTTCCCCTGCCGCCGGGGCATCGCTTTCCGATCGAGAAGTACGCCTTGCTGCGGCGCGCGGTCGAAGCCGACGGGAGCGCGCAGGTCGAAGACCCACCGCGTGCCACACGCGCGCAGCTGCACCGCGTGCACACGTCGACATACGTCGATGCGGTGCTCAGCGGCACGCTGGATCCGGCCGCGCAGCGCCGACTCGGGTTCCCGTGGAGCCCGGCACTCGCCGAGCGCTCGCTGCGCGCCACGGGCGGTACGATCGCTGCAGCGGACGCCGCGCTGCGCGACGGCATCGCGATGAACCTCGCCGGCGGCACGCATCACGCGTTCGCTGATCGCGGCGAAGGGTTCTGTGTGTTCAATGACGTCGCCGTCGCGATCCGGGATCTGCAGGCCGACGGACGCATCGGTCGGGCGGCGGTGGTGGATCTGGACGTGCACCAGGGCAATGGCACCCACGCCGTGTTCGCCGACGATGCCAGCGTGTACACCTTTTCGATGCACGGCGAACGGAACTTCCCGTTTCACAAGGTGCCTGGGACGCTCGATATCGAGCTCGAGGACCGCACGGGCGACGAGGCCTATCTCGCCGCGCTTGCCGCCGCGCTGCCCGGCGTGTTGGCCGCCGCCCGACCCGATATGGTCTTCTATCTGGCCGGCGCCGACGCACACGAACGCGATCGCCTGGGACGGCTCGCGCTCACGTTCGACGGACTCGCGCGGCGGGACCATTATGTGCTCGACAGCTGCCGCGCGATCGGGATTCCCGTCTGCATTGTGATTGCCGGTGGGTACGGGACGGACATCCACGACACGGTCGCGATCCACGCGCGCACGGCACGCATCGCGCGCGCCCTCCTCGCGACGCCCACCCACTGATGACCATTCCGCCACCGACACGTTCCGGCACCACCTCGTCGACGCCCGTTCCGCTCTACTGGGCCGAATGGGGGGCGCCGACGCATCCGCCGCTGCTCCTGCTCCACGGCGGCCCGGGGGCGCATCACGACTATCTGCTCCCGCAGATGCTCGCCCTCACCGCGACGCATCGCGTCATCACGTACGATCAGCGAGGCGGCGGTCGCTCTCGCACGGATCAGCCGGAGCCGATCACGTGGCAGACGCAGGTCGCCGATCTGGCGTTGGTCGCTTCGGAGTTGTTGCCGGGCGGACCACCGACGATCGTGGGATACTCCTGGGGCGCCCTGCTGGCGATGCTCGCCGCGATCGAGGCCGCGGCCGGCCGCGTGGGCGTCACGCCGAGTGCGCTAGCGCTGGTGAGTCCGGCCGGCATCGCCCGTCGCGACAAGGACGACGCCGATCGCGCCTTTGCCACCCGCGCCGCGTCGCCCGCCGTGCAGGCGATGCGCGCAGCGGTCGCGACGAGTCCGCTCAAGACCTCCGACCCCGATGCGTATCGGCGCCTGGTGTTCGAGGCGGCGGTGGCACCGTGGTTTCACGACCCGCGACGTGCGCAGGGGCTCACCCCATTCCGGCTCGTCGAGAAGGTCCAGAAGTCGATCTGGGCGAGCTTGGGCGACTACGATCTTTCGGCGGGGCTCGGGACGGTGCACGTCCCCGCACTCGTGGTGGCGGGCCGCGAGGACCCCATTCCGGTCGCCTCGGCAGCGCGCATCGCCGACGCCCTTCGCGGCGAGTGTGTCATCCTTGACGACTGCGGCCACGTGCCGTATGTCGAAGCGGCCCCTGCGTTGTTTGGGGCCCTCGATAGGTTTCTCTCGTCCACTTCTGGAGCGGCCTGATGGCCACCGATGACGTCCTGCAACCGTATATCTCGACGATCGACGCCGACGGACGTCGGTTCGTCGCGTCGTGCCGTATCACGTTCGACGGCATCGAGTACGTGGGACGACTCTGGTTCGCCGACGAATCGTGGGACGATCTGGGCATTCCGGACCGCGGGGCGCTTCCCGGCCGGACGAAAGAGGAGGTCCTCGCACTCGCGAAGCGGCTCACCCACGACGAGCTCGCCGCTCGGTACAAGCGTGCCCTCGCCGAGAAGCGGCGCTTCCGCGCCCTTCGGCGCGCCACCGACGACATCCTGGCCAAGATCCGGTACTTGAACCAGGTCGCGATCTCGATGCGGGCCGGCCTGCTCGATGTCGAAGGCGCAGCGGGCGAGCTCGACCTGACGGAGCGCCAGCTCCACGAACTCGTCGATCGGCTCCGCGACGTCGCCGGTCAGGATACCTGACGACAGTCGCCTGAGTCCCGGCGGTTGGACAGCGGGAACCCTCGAGCGATCGGGGTATATTTGCCGGTATGGACGCCCGCGCCGCCGCCCACCTGCTCGACGAAATCGCGACGCTGCTCGAGCTCGCGGGGCGTCCCGACGCGGCGGAGTTTCGCGCGGGGGCACGAGCCTTGGCCGCCTTGCAGGGCGCCGACCTGCGACAGCTGGCGGCGGACGGCGCACTTGCCCGCGTCTCCGAGCTGAGCGCACAGGCGCGCGCCGCCGTCGAGGAGTACGCCACCACCGGCGAGAGCGAGCGGCGAGATCTGCTCCGCGAAGACACGCCGGAAGGGCTGTTCGAGATGCTCCGCATCCCGAGCCTCGGCCCGACACGCATCCACCAACTGCACGAGGGGCTCGGCATCGAGACCCTGCAGGAGCTCGAAGAAGCCGCGCGCGACGGGCGGCTGTCGACGCTGCCGCGGTTCGGCGAGAAGATGGCCCAGAAGGTGCTCCGCGGCATCGCGCAATTGCGCGAAACGGGCACGCCGGTGCTGCTGCCGCACGCACAAGCGGACGGGGCACGACTGCTGGCTTGGGTCCGCGAGCACCCCGGGGTCGTCCGCGCCGAACTGTCGGGTGATCTCCGGCGGGCCAGCGAGACGATCGGGGATTTCGATCTCGTGCTCGCGTGCCGTACGGCGCCGCAGGAGGTGATTGCGAGCTTCCTGCACGGCCCACGGGTGCGCGAGGCCTCAGGCGCCGGTGGGCGTGCGGTCACGCTGCGACTCGACGATGGCATTGTCGTGCGATTGCACGCCTGCACCGATGCCGAGTTCGCGGCGACGTGGTGGCGCACGACCGGCAGCGCAGAGCACGTCGCGCTGGTCCGGCGTCGGCTGGCCTCGCGCGGTCTCAAGGTGACGGGCGATCAGCTCCGCGATGCGGATGGCCGCGTGGTGGTCACCGCCGACGAAGCGGCGCTGTATGCCGCGGCGGGCCTCGCGTGGGTGCCACCCGAGCTGCGGGAAGCACGCGACGAAGTCGATCGCGCCGCCACCGGCACGCTGCCGACGATGCTCGACGTCGGGGCCATTCGCGGCGCCCTGCACTGCCATTCGGGCTACAGCGATGGCGGATCGCAGATCTCGGCGCTGGCCGATGCCGCGGCGGCGATGGGCTGGCAGTACGTCGGCGTCAGCGATCACTCGCAGTCGAATCCGCACGCGGGTGGGATGGACCGCGACGCCATTCGGCGACAGCACGCCGAGATCGACGCCCTGAACGCCTCGCGCGCCGATGTCCGCGTCCTGAAGGGCGTCGAGGCCGACATTCTGCCCTGCGGTCGCCTCGATTACGACGAGGCCACGCTGGAATCCTTCGACTACGTTATCGGCTCGGTGCACACGCGCTTCGGAATGAACCAGGCGCAAATGACCGAGCGCGTGCTCAAGGCGCTCGACAATCCGTACCTGACGATTCTGGGTCACCCGACGGGGCGTTTGCTGCTCACCCGCGAGCCGTACGCGATCGATCTCGATGCCGTGCTGGAGAAAGCGGGGCGTCGCGGCGTGGCGGTTGAGCTCAACGCCGATCCGCACCGGATGGATCTCGACTGGCGGTGGCTGCCCACTGCGGCGCGTCACGGCGTGTCGATCGAGATCGGCCCCGACGCGCATTCGCCGACCGGCCTCGAGCACATTGCGCTCGGCGTGGCAATGGCGCGCAAGGGCGGCCTCGAAGCCGGTCACGTGCTCAACGCCCGCAGCGCCGACGACGTGCTGGCGTTCGCCCGAGCGCGTCGCACGGCGACAGTCGGCTGATGCCGACGCGGAGCGCTCGGCCCCCGCGCCCGCGCAGCAAAGCGGCGCGGGCGGCGCAGGCCGCCGCCGTGTGGGAGGTCCTCACGGCGCTGTACCCTGACGCGTTTTGCGAACTCGACCATCGCAATGCCTTCGAGTTGCTCGCGGCGACGATCCTCAGCGCGCAGTGCACCGACAAGCGCGTGAATCAGGTGACGCCCGCGCTCTTCGCCGCCTACCCCGACGCCCACGCGCTGGCCAACGCCCGGCTCGAGGATGTCGAGCGCATCGTACAAAGCACGGGGTTCTACCGCTCGAAAGCCAAGAACCTGATCGGGATGGCGACCGCCCTGGTCGAGCAGCACGGCGGCAACGTACCCGCCGATATGGACGCGCTGACGCCGTTGCCCGGTGTGGGACGCAAGACCGCCAACGTCGTCCTCGGCAACGCGTTCGGCATCAACGTCGGTGTGGTCGTCGATACGCACGTCGGCCGCATCGCCCGCCGGCTCGGGCTGACCAGCGAGACCGACGCGGTCAAGATCGAGCAGGACCTGATGCCACTCTTCCCGCGCGACGAGTGGACGATGGTCTCGCACCGGATGATCTGGCACGGCCGTCGCTTGTGCGACGCGCGTAGGCCTAAGTGCGGCGAGTGCCCGCTCGCTGATCGCTGCCCGTCGGTGGAGCGCTAGCGCGAGTCAGGCGGTAGCGCCGCAATGCGTCAGAACCGCAGCGCCAGCGATGTGGTGAGGCCGATCGATCGGGTGCCGGTGCCGCTCGCCGTGTCACGATCCGGGAAGACCGCGCGCGTCGCGCCGAGCACGCGAAGCTCGCTGCGCCACAAGATCCCCGACGCCGGCGCGAGGTCGAGGTTCACCGACCCGCCGCGGACGACGAACTCCCCCGCACCGTTGGTCGACACGAGGACGTTGTCGCGGTCGGCGTAGGTCTCGACCCGCAGGGCAAGCCACGCGGTGTTGGGACGCAGCGCAAGCCGAGTGAGTACCGCGCCACCCCACCACGTCGCGGCAGTCCCTCCGCCCGAGCTCCGCGCTTGGCGACCGACGTCGAGCGTGGCCATTCCGTCGACGCGGGTGCTGACGCGGCCCTGCCACGAGACCTCGTGGAAGGTACGGAATCTCGACGGCACGCTGTCCGGCGCTTCGTTGCCGAAGAAGGCGTCGTAGCTCAGCACCTGGTGCGGACGAAACGTCCAGTCCGCACTCACCGCCAACGCTTTGTCGTCGTTCGTTTCGCTGATGTTCTGCCAGCCGTTCATCACGTTGAACTGCAGCGCCAGCGACGGCGCCGCCTGCCACGAGAGCTTCACGCCCGACTGATAGTACGGCGAGTTGTCGGCGATCAGCGACCGCGTGTAGGTCCAGTTGTCCGCCGAGATCCAGCTCTCGCGACCGAAGGGGGCGAAGTACACGCCGGCGTCGAGCCAGAGATCGTCGTCGAGCTGCACGCCGGCGTAGGCCTCTTGCAGGTGCCGGGCCAGACTGGACCCGCTGAGCATCCCCACCGTTGGCTCCGACGCGTAGTTGGCCTGCACCGATGTGCCCGCTTGGAGTGCCAACCGACCGCGCACGCGCGGGGCGTCATAGGACACGGCGACGTGCGCCAGATTGATATTGAATTCGGCGTGCCGCGCCGCCGTGGTCGTGTACGGTCGGTCGAGCGTGCGTGGCCGGCCCGCGTCGAGCGCGAGATAGCCGTCGAGATAGCCGGACCACGTGATCGTCGGCGTGGGGCGCGACGGCTGGCCCGCGACGACGCACGGGTGCGCGCCAAGCGCGGCGGCCAGTACAACCACAACGCAGCGGCTCAGCATCGGGGAGAAGCTATCGGCGGCTTCAACCGACGCCAGCATCGGGCGCTAGATTACGGAATGCCTCGATCTCTCGTCCCGTACGCATCACTCGTCGTCACCCTCGGCGCGTCGCTCCTCGCCGCCTGTGCCGGCGCGCCCGCCACGCCGCCGCCCCCCGCCCCGGCGATGGCCATCTCCAATGACGGCTGCGGCGGCATTCGCGCCGAGCTGGCCGCCAGCGGGAGCGCGACCGTCGAGCAGCCAGCCGTCCCCGTCGCGATGAAGCCTGCCGCCGTGCGGACGCCGGTGCCCGCCCGCGTGCTCGCGGCGGATCGCACGCCGGAGCTCGAAGTCACGGTCGTCGTCGACACCCTCGGCAAGCCGCAGATGAAGACGTTCACGGTGGTGAAGTCCAGCCACAGCTGGTACACCACGAACGCGAAGAACGCGATCGCGAAGTGGAGCTTCACGCCGGCAATGCACCGGGGGTGCAAGATCGAGCGGCCCTACAAGTTCGGCTTCAAGGCCGGCGGCTGACCGTTCGGTCCATCCCGTGGCGGGCGCGCGGCTGCGCCACGCCTTAGCTTGCATCATCGGCCGTTGCGGCCGATCGCGTTTCCTCGAGACTCCCAATGCCCAAGACTGCAACCTTCGAAACCAATCGCGGCACGATCGTCGCCGAGTTGTACGACGCCGAGGCGCCGGGTACGGTCGCCAACTTCGAAAAGCTCGCGAACTCCGGGTTCTACGACGGCGTGAAGTTCCATCGCGTGATTCCCGACTTCGTCGTCCAGGGCGGTGACCCGCTCTCCCGCGATCTCCCGAATGGCCACCCCCGCGTCGGCACCGGTGGGCCCGGCTGGCAGATCAAGTGCGAGACCAAGGGCAACCCGCACACCCACAAGGTCGGCGCGCTCTCGATGGCGCACGCCGGCAAGGATACGGGCGGCAGCCAGTTCTTCATCGTCCTGTCCGAAGACAACACGCGCCACCTCAACGGGGTGCACACGGTGTTCGGGCAGGTCACGTCCGGCATCGACGCCGTGATGAAGATCGTCGGGAACGACGTAATGACGTCGGTCCGCGTCTCCTGAGCCACGAGGATTCCGCATGTCACACGCGACGCACCACCCCGAAGACAAGAAGGCCGCGTACACGGGCCTCATCACGGGCGCCATTTTCATCGGCGCCGTGATGTACGGACTCGTCCTCTGGACGAATGGGAAGTTCGAAGGCCACAAGGCCGAAGCCGCGCCGGCTGCCGAAGCAGCGCCGACGCCGCAGTAACTCCACCGCGCACTCGCGGAACCACACGGGGGATCGGCAGCAATGCCGATCCCCCGTGTCGCGTTTGTTCGATCGCGCGGGCGGCACAGGGGCGGCGAGAGCGCCACGGCGATCGCCGGATTCCCCTACTTGGGCGCCGGAGCCCCCCCACAGAGCATCGGGAGTCCCCCGACGGTTGGCCCCAGTCCCCAAGAGGAGGTTTCTGCATTCCCCTTTACCTCCCCCCGTACGTCCGGAGTCCGGTATGGCCGTTGGTGCCGCCGCCGCCCGTCTCGAGAGTTTCTCGTACGACGACGACATCGTTCGAAAGTTCCTCTTCGCCACACTCCTCTGGGGAGTCGTCGGAATGCTGGTCGGGGTGCTCATCGCCCTCCAGATGGCGAACCCGATCTTCAACATCGGCGAACTGCCCTGGCTCAGCTTCGGCCGCTTGCGGCCGCTGCACACCAACGCCGTCATCTTCGCCTTCGCCGGCAATGCGGTCTTCACCGGCGTGTACTACAGCTCCCAACGCCTGCTCAAGGCGCGGATGTTCTCCGACGCGCTGAGCAAGTTCCACTTCTGGGGCTGGCAGGCCATCATCGTCTCGGCCGCGCTGACGCTGCCGCTGGGCTTCACGCAGGCCAAGGAGTACGCCGAACTCGAATGGCCGATCGACATCGCGATCGCCGTGGTGTGGGTGGCGTTCGGGATCAACTTCTTCGGCACCATCGCCAAGCGCCGCGAACGGCATCTCTACGTCGCGATCTGGTTCTACATCGCGTCGATCATCACCGTCGCGCTGCTGCACATCTTCAACAACCTCTCGCTGCCCGCCGGTCCGCTCAAGAGCTACAGCATCTACGCCGGCGTGCAGGACGCGTTCATGCAGTGGTGGTACGGCCACAACGCGGTGGCGTTCTTCCTGACGACGCCGTTCCTCGGCCTGATGTACTACTTCATGCCGAAGGCGGTCGAGCGGCCGGTGTTCTCGTACCGGCTGTCGATTCTGCACTTCTGGTCGCTGGTGTTCCTCTACATCTGGGCCGGCCCGCACCACCTGCACTACACCGCCCTGCCGGACTGGGCGAGCACCTTCGGGATGCTGTTCTCGGTGATGCTCTGGATGCCGAGCTGGGGCGGGATGGTGAACGGCCTGCTCACGTTGCGCGGCGCGTGGAGCAAGGTGGCCGACGATCCGATCCTCAAGTTCTTCGTGGTGGCGGTGACGGCGTACGGGATGTCGACCTTCGAGGGCCCGATGCTCTCGATCAAGACGGTCAACTCGCTCGCCCACTACACCGACTGGGTCATCGCGCACGTGCATACCGGGGCGCTGGGCTGGAACGGCTTCCTCACCTTCGGGATGGCCTACTGGCTCGCGCCGCGGATCTTCCAGGCGCCGCTGCACAGCAAGCGCTTGATGGAGATCCATTTCTGGCTCGGGACCTTCGGCATTCTGCTGTACGTGGCGGCGATCTACTCCGGCGGCGTCACGCAGGGGCTAATGTGGCGCGCGTTCGATGAAACGGGTCGGTTGGCCTACCCCGACTTCGTCGAGACGGTGATGAAGCTGATGCCGATGTACTGGGTCCGCGTGGCGGGTGGCACGATGTATCTCGCGGGCGTGATCGTCGGCGTCTACAACCTGCTGATGACCTGGCGCGCGCGGCCAGCGGCCTACACCAACCCGGTACTGCAGGCCCCGCCGCTGGCGGCCGCGCAGGGCGCGCACACCTCGACCGGCGGGTTCGTCAGCCTGAATTGGCACCGCGCGTGGGAAGGGCTGCCGCTCACGTTCAGCGTGATGACGGCCGTTGCCGTGATCGTCGCGTCGCTCTTCGAGATCCTGCCGACGTTCCTGATCAAGTCGAACGTCCCCACGATTGCGAGCGTGAAGCCGTACACGCCGCTCGAGCTCGCGGGCCGCGATCTGTACATCCGCGAGGGATGCTTCAACTGCCACTCGCAGATGGTCCGGCCCTTCCGCTGGGAGACGGAGCGCTACGGCGAGTACTCGAAGCCCGGCGAGTCGGTGTACGACCATCCGTTCCTGTGGGGATCGCGCCGCATCGGTCCGGATCTCGCTCGCGTCGGCGGCAAGTACCCCGACCTCTGGCACGTGCGGCATATGGCCAACCCGCGCGAGATCGTGCAGCGGTCGATTATGCCGGCGTACCCGCAGCTGGAGCAGAAGGCGCTGGACTTCGCGGGCATTCAGTCGCGTGTCGATGCGATGGCGATGCTCGGCGTGCCCTATGGTGACGCGGTCAAGGCCGGTCAGGCGTCGGCGATGGCTCGCGCGCAGGCCACGGAACTCGCGGCAGCGATCGTGTCGCAGGGTGGCCCTGACGGTCTCGCCGACAAGGAGATCATCGCGATGGTGGCGTATCTCCAGCGACTCGGTCGCGACCTGAAGGCCGCCACGACGGCGAGCACCAGCGCACCGGCCGCAGCACACGGGGGCCAGTAGTCGATGCGCACCGCCATTATGTCGAACTCGGGACTCTCGGCCTACGCCGAGATCGCCCTGATCCTCTTTGCCATTGCCTTTGTCGGCGTCCTGTGGCGCGTGTTCGCGCCGCGATTTCGGGCGGGCTACGACCTGCAGAGCCGGATGCCGCTCGACGATCTGAATCCTCAGGAGCCGCGGCCGCGCGGCACGGAGTCGTAATGACTGCCCCGAACCGCCCGCAGGAAGACCAGCTGCTCGACCACAACTACGACGGCATCCAGGAGTACGACAACCCGATGCCGCGCTGGTGGGTCTATCTCTTCTGGGTCACGATCATCTTCGTCCCTGTGTACTACGCCGCGCCCGGTCTGATGGGTGCAGGCGGCACGAAGGAAGCCCTGTACGCGTCCGAGATCGCGGCGTACGAGAAGGCGCATCCCCCGGCACCCGAGGCCCCGACGGTGTCGGAGGCGTCGCTCGTGGCGCTGGTCAACGACGCCGCCGCCGTCAGTGCCGGTCAGGGCGTCTTCACCCGCAATTGCGCGGCCTGCCACGGTGCGGCCGGCGGCGGGCAGATCGGACCGAATCTCACCGATGACGCGTGGATTCACGGCGGCAGCCCGCGCGAGATTCACGCCACGGTGGTGAATGGCGTGCTGCAGAAGGGTATGCCGCCCTGGGGCAAGACGCTCAAGCCCGCCGAAGTCGATCAGGTCGTGGCGTACGTGATCTCGATCCACGACACCCATCCGGCGAACGCGAAGGGTCCCGAAGGTGTGGTCGTCGAGAAGGATGGCGAGAAGGAGAAGGACCACCAGTGAGTATTTCCACGCCGCCGGTCTTCGCCCCCCGTCCGCCGGGACGCGTCCTTCCGACGCTGAACGAGGACGGGTCGCGGCGTTGGTTGCGGCCGAAGTGGGTGGACGGCACCTACGCGGTTCGGCGCCGCGCGGTGGCGTGGGGCTTGATGGCGCTGTGGATCGTGCTGCCGCACCTGACGGTCGGCGGCAAGCAGGCGGTGCTGCTCGACTTCCCGCGCCGCCACTTCACGATCCTGGGCACCACCTTTCTGCCGACCGACACCATCCTCCTGATGTTGCTGCTGATCAGCGGATTGATCGGCATCTTCCTGCTCACGGCGCTGTTCGGCCGCGCGTGGTGTGGTTGGGCCTGTCCGCAGACGGTCTGGATGGAGTTTCTGTTCCGTCCGATCGAGCGGCTCTGGGAAGGTGGCGAGCGTGGCTCGCTCAAGCTCGACGCCGACGCGGCGCACTGGCATTGGCGTCGTCTCGGCAAGACCGCGACCTATGCGGTCATTGCCGTCCTGCTCGGGAACACCTTCCTCTCGTACTTCGTCGGCACGAGCACATTGGCGCAGTGGATGACCCTGTCACCGCTGGAGCACCCGACGCCGTTCGTCATTATGGCCATCTTCAGCGGCGCGACGTTCTTCGACTTCGCGTACTTCCGCGAGCAGACCTGCCTCGTGGCCTGTCCGTACGGCCGTTGGCAGTCGGCGTTGCTCGACCGGCAGTCGCTGATCGTGGCCTATGACCCGGCGCGCGGCGAACCGCGAGGCAAGGGCAAGTCGCGCGATGGGCTCGGCTCGTGCGTGGACTGCGGCCAGTGCGTCGCGGTGTGCCCGACCGGGATCGACATCCGCAACGGACTGCAGATGGAGTGCATCCACTGCACGCAGTGCCTCGATGCGTGCAACGACGTGATGGACCGGACGCACCAGCCCCGCGGTCTCATTCGCTACACCTCGCGCGATGCGCTGGACGGGAAGGCCCGTCGGCTGATCCGGCCGCGTACGGTGCTCTACCCCGCCGCCTTCTCGCTGTTCTTCGGCGGCTTCCTCTTCGCGCTCGGGACCAAGGCCACCGCGGACGTCACGCTGCTCGGCGCGACCGGGGCTCCGTACACGATCGAGCAGGATGGCTCGGTGGTGAATCAGATGCGCATCAAGATCGCCAATCGCGGCGATGCGACCCGTCGCTTCCGCATTGCGCTCCCCGATGTGCCCGAGGCCCGGCTCGTGGCTCCGGTGAATCCGCTGGTCGTCGAGGCCGGTCGCTTCGAGATGACCAGCACGTTCGTGGTGCTGCCGCCCACGGCGTTCACGGCCGGTGTTCGCACCGTGACGTTCAGCATCGACGATGGCGAGGGCTACCGCGAGTCCTTCACGTACCGGCTCGCCGGTCCCAGGTCGTCCTCCGCTCCCGCTCCGGTTGCTCCCTGATGCTTGATCGCTCGAACCGCTGGCCCATCGGCATCGTCGTCGCCCTGCTGTGCTTCGTCGCGGGCAACATTGCCGTGATGCGCGTCGCCTCGGCGCCCGATGCGCTCGCGCACGACGAGCAGTACTACCGCCACGCCGTGAACTGGGACGCCGAGCAGGCCGTGGCGGCTCGTGGTGCACGACTCGGTTGGACGGTGGACGTCCGCGCGACGCTCGTGCCGGATCGCGATGGCCGCGTGGTGGTGCAGATCGCCGACCGCAATGGGCAGCCGGTGACCGGTGCCACCGTTCGCGTGCGCGGATTCCATCTAGCGCACGCGAACACCGTCGCGAGCGCGTCGGCGCCCGCCGTGGGCAGCGCGTACGAAGCCACCCTCGCGTTGCGTGCACCGGGCCTCTGGCAGCTGGAGCTCGAGATCTGGCGGCAGACGGACCGGTTGGTTCTCACCCGTCGTCTCGACGTGGCCGCCGCCGCCACCGCCGCGCGATGACCGCGTTGCTTGTCGCCATCTTCGTGGCGTCACTCGTCGGCTCGGCGCACTGCGCCGCGATGTGCGGCAGCTTCGCGTGCCTGGCCAACGGCCGTGCGTCGGGGTGGTATCACGCCGGCCGACTCGTCTCGTATCTCACCCTTGGCGTGATCGCGGGCGCGATGGGTGGTCTTGTGAACCTCGGCGGCGCGTGGGTTGGCGTCCAGCGCGCTGCGACGATCGTCGCGAGCCTGCTGATCGTCGTGTGGGGCGTGGTGATGCTTGCTGAGCAGCGCGGCGTTCGTGTACCGCTGCCGTCGGTGGCGACGCCGGCGCAACGCTGGCTCGGCGGCGCGCTGCACGCGTTGCGCGATCGTCCCCCGGCGCTGCGCGGCGCCGCGCTGGGATTGCTGACCACGCTCATTCCCTGCGGCTGGCTGTACGCCTTCGTCGTCAGTGCCGCAGGCACGGGGCGCGTCGTCAGCGCGGGGGCCGTGATGCTCGCATTCTGGGCTGGCACTGTCCCAGCCCTCGCAACCCTCGGGCTTGGGGCGACACGCCTCAGCGCCCCGCTCCGCGCGCGCTTGCCGCAACTCTCGGCGGTCGCCTTGGTGACGGTCGGGTTGCTGTCCCTCGCGTGGCGCGCGCTGCCGAGCGCGCACGATCACGCCGTCCCGTCGGTGCCAGTCGCCACGGGCTCGCCCACGCCGGACGCCGTTGATGGCCATCATCACCACTGATTCGGCCTCGGGCACACGCCCGACCGCCGTCGCGTGCACGCACTGTACGCTCCCCGTGCCCGCTGGCCTCGTCGAGCCCGGCGCGACCGATCAGTACTGTTGCGCGGGATGCCGCACTGCGGCAGCCGTCATTCGGCAAGCGGGACTGGATGGGTACTATCGCCTGCCCGAGCGCCGGGATCGCAAGGTGGAAGTCACCGCGCGCGCCTACGACGACTACGCGCACGAGAGCTTCCGCGCGCTGTACGTACGACCGCGTGACGACGGGCTGGAATCGACCGAGCTGTTTCTCTCGGGCGTGCACTGCGCGTCCTGCGTGTGGCTCGTCGAGCGGGTGCCGCTGATTCTGCCCGGCGTGCGTCACGCCGAACTGGATGTGCGACGCGCCCTCGCCCACATCACGTGGGATCCCGCCGAGGTCACGCTGCCGCAGATTGCCCGCGCGCTCGACCAGTTGGGCTACGCCCCGCATCCGTTCCGCGGCGCGAATCGCGAAGCGTTGCGACTCGCGGAGGAGCGGTCGATGCTCGTCAACATCGGGGTCGCCTTCGCGATCGCGATGAACGTGATGCTGCTCGCGTTGGCCACCTATGGGGGATGGTTCAGCGGTATCGAACGCGAGTTCGAGCAGTTGTTCCGTTGGCTCTCGCTGGCGTTGACGCTCCCCGCCTATCTCGGGCCGGGCCGCGTGTTCCTGCGCGGCGCTTGGTCGTCGATTCGACTGCGGCGCCTGCATATGGATCTGCCGGTCGCGCTTGCCCTCACCGCCGGGATGGCGCGCGGCGCGGTCAACACGGTGGCCGGTAGCGGGCCGATCTACTTCGATGGGGTGGCCACGCTGATCTTCCTGCTGCTGACCGGTCGTTGGCTGCAGCACCGCAGTCAGCGTGCGGCGGCAGACGCAGCCGAGTTGCAGGCATCGCTCACGCCGTCCACGGCGCGTGTGATCGACACCGATGGCACGGTGCACGAGATGCCAACGGTCGGCGTGATGCCCGGGATGGCGGTGCACGTCCGCAGCGGCGATCTCATTCCCGCCGACGGCGTGGTCACCGACGGCCGCTCGCACGTGAATGCCGCGCTGCTCACGGGGGAATCGCGCCCGGTCACCGTCACCGTCGGCGCTACGGTGTACGCCGGCACCGCCAACCTCGACGCACCGCTGACCGTCTGCGTGACGGCGACCGGCGAAGCGACGCGGGTCGGGGCGCTGATGCGCGAGCTCGAAGCCAGTGCGGCACGCCGGGCGCCGGTCGTGCAGTTGGCGGACTCGCTCGCGGGCTGGTTCACGGCGGTGGTACTCGTGCTGGCCGCAGCGACCTGGTGGTTCTGGGCGCCGCGTGATCCCGCCAATGCGCTCGACCACGCGATCGCCCTGCTGATCGTCACCTGTCCCTGCGCGCTGGCGCTCGCGACGCCGTTGGCGATCAGTGTCGCGACCGGCCGCGCCGCGCGCGCCGGACTCCTGATCAAGGGCGGTGACGTACTCGAGGCGCTCGGCACGCCGGGCGTGCTCGTCCTCGACAAGACGGGTACGATCACCGAAGGCCGGGCGGGCCTCAGTGAATGGCGCGGTGACGACGCCGTACGCCCGCTCGTGCTCGCGGTGGAGGCGCACGTCAATCATCCGCTCGCGACGGCGTTCCGTCGCGCGTGGCCGCTGGTCGATGTGCCCGACGCGTCAGATGTGCACGTGACCGTCGGCGCCGGCATCGCCGGCACGGTCCGGGGCCACCGGGTGCTCGTCGGTCGGCCGTCCTGGGTAAGCGACCGCGCCGTCGGGCAGCCGCCGGCGCCCGGCGCGGGCCCGGTCGACGATGGTCTGTCGCCGGTGTGGATCGCCGTGGATGGTGCCGTGGTCGCGGAAGCACGTTTCGGCGATCCCGTGCGCGCCGATGCGGCCGCCTCGCTGGCCACCCTGCGCGCGGCAGGCTGGCAGTTGCGCGTCCTGTCGGGGGACGCACCAGCGGCAGTACACGCCGCGGCGCGCGCCGTCGGCATTCCGGTCGCCGACGTCGAAGGCGGCGCAGACCCCGAACGCAAGATCGCAGCGGTCCGCGCAATGATCGCCCGCGGTGAGCGCGTCGTGATGGTCGGCGACGGCGTCAACGACGCCGCCGCGATGGCGGGCGCCACGGTAGGTGTGGCAGTGCACGGCGGCGCCGAGGCGGCGCTGGCCGCGAGCGATGTGTACTTGGGCACACCGGGCCTCGCGCCGCTGGTGCGCTTGACCGATGGCGCCGCGCGTACGATGGCGCTGCTGCGCGCCAACGTGGTGCTGAGCATTCTCTACAACGTGCTCGGCGCCGGCTTCACGATGGCGGGGTACGTCGACCCGGCGATCGCCGCCGTGATGATGCCCCTCTCGAGCGTGATCGTCGTTGCCACGTCGTGGCGGGGACGCACCTTCGATCCCGCACCGGAGACCCCGCAATGAGCGTGCTGTATCTCGTCCTCCCCGCGTCGATGCTGCTGGCCCTGGGCGCCGTCCTGGCCTTTCGTTGGGCCGCGCGACGTGGGCAGTTCGACGATCTGGACACGCCGGCGTGGCGTGCCGTGATGGATGACGAACCGCGGCGTAAGTTGGAGGAGTCTTCTCCTCCAACGCCGACATGACGCCCACGCGCGACACCGCCTGGCAACTCGTCACCGACTGGACGCAGTCGGAATCGCTCCGCAAGCATATGCTCACCGTCGAAGCCGCGATGCGCGCCTACGCGGTGCATTACGGCGAAGACCCCGAACGATGGGGCCTCGCCGGTCTCATCCACGATTTCGATTACGAGCGCTATCCAAACCCCGATCGTCGCGCCGACGCGGAGCACCCGGCCGAGGGGGTGCGCTTCCTGCGCGCCGCGGGGTGGCCGGACGATGTCTGCGACGCCGTGATGGGGCACGCCGAGTATACCGGGGTCCCGCGTACCACATTGATGGCCAAGTGCCTGTTCGCCGTCGATGAGCTCTCGGGGCTCGTCACCGCCACGGCGCTGGTGAAGCCCTCGAAGTCGGTCTTCGACGTGGATGCCGCCAACGTGCGCAAGAAGATGAAGGACAAGGGCTTCGCTCGGGGGGTGTCACGCGAGGACGTCCTCAAGGGCGCCGACGAACTCGGGGTCGACCTCGACCAGCACATCGCCTTCGTGGTCGCGGCCCTGCAGCGCGCCGCTCCCGAGCTTGGCCTGGCGGGGACTACCTCAACGCCCCCCGAGGGTGGCACGTTACAGGGGTGAATCCGCCGACACCTGTGACTCCTGCCCTCGCCTCCCGCGCCGACGCCCCCGCCGCGCCCCTGACGCCAAGTCAGGAGCTGGCGGCCGAGCTGGCGATCGTGCTGGCGGCACAGCGTGGGAGTCCCGAGGCATTTGGACTCTTGGTCCGACGACATCAGGAGCGGGCGTACGCCGTCGCCCGAGGCATCGTGCTCACGCACGAAGACGCTGAGGACGTGGTACAGGAAGCGTTCCTGCACGCCTACCGGGCGCTTGATCGGTTCCGTCCGGAGCAGCCGTTCGGCGCGTGGTTGCATCGCATCGTCGCGAACGCGGCGCTCGACAACACGCGGCGTCGCAAGGTGCGCAACACCGACGAGTTGCACGACGTGCACGCCACGCCCTTCCGCGACCCGGCCGAGCACCGGGATCTGCGCGAGCGCCTCGAGGCCGGGTTGGCGACGCTCCCGGCGCGGCAACGTGCTGTGCTGGTGCTGCACGACGTCGAGGGCTACAAGCACGGTGAAATCGGCGAGATTCTGGGCATCCCGGAAGGCACGGCGCGCTCGGATCTCTTCCACGCGCGCGCCGCGATGCGCCGCCTGCTGCATCCGTTGCGGGGGCCGCGATGAACCCGCGGCTGACGATCGTGCCAGGCGGTGCGGGCCGTGAAGCGCCGGATGACGACGCCCGCGTGGCCAGCGAACTGCGTGCCCTGCTCGTGCCCCCACGCGGTGCCGAAGATTTCGCCGCCCTCGAGGCGCGCATCCTGATGGCGGCGACGCGGCCGAACGACCCGACGTTCGTGCTGGCCCGCTGGGCACGTCCTGCCTTGGTGGCGGCGGCGGCGGCGTTGCTCGTGGCGGTCGCCGCCGAGGGCTATATGCGCCAGCGCGAGTCTCGGATGGCGGTGATGAATGCGATCGGTGTTCCGGCGGCGGCCGCGGCGCAGTCCGCGATGAATTCCGACGTTGCCCGTGAGGCGACGCTTCGGCAGCTCTTGGAGCCCTGATGCAGAAGAGCCGCGCGATGGCGGTCTTGTTCCTGCTCGGGGCGCTCCTGACCGGCGGTGCCCTGGGCTTCGCCGGCACTCGGGTGTTGGGCGCCAAGGAACCGGTCGTCCAGTGGGGCGACCAGCGGTCGATGCGCGACTACGTGGCGACTCGGCTCGACCTGTCGGCCGAGCAGCGCGAAGCGCTCGACCAGATCCTCGACGAGCGCTACCGGGCGACCCGCGCGGCGATGGACCCAGTGCGCCCCACGATGGACTCGATCCGCATCGCGTCGCGCGCTCGGATACGCACCCTGCTGTCCCCCGCACAGCAGGCCGAGTTCGATCGGTTGATCGCCGAGTCCGAAGCGCGGCGCGACAGCATCCGCGCGGCCGAGCAGAACCGCCGCCGGTGATCTGAGTCACGGCGCCTCCCCTGCCGTGGCGCGGTGCAGCTCCTACATTCCAAAGGTCGGCGTCCGCCGACGGTACGGATCTCTCTGCACCTCGACCTTCCGGGCCTCGCGTTGCGCGGCCCGATCGACATAGGGGGCTTCGCGCCCCGCCGTCCTGATGAGCGCGCCTTCCGCGCCGCCGAATCCGCCATCGGAGCCTCCGGACTCCGACGGCAGCGCCCGACTGACCACGGGCCTGACCGGCGCGCGCCCTGTTCCTCCCGAGGTCCTGCACCACGTCGAAGAGCATCCGACGGGGCGGCGCCTCGCGGTGCTCACGCTGACCGCCCTGGGCGTCGTCTACGGCGACATCGGGACGAGTCCGCTCTACGCATTCCGCGAGACCTTCAAGCCGGAGTACGGGCTCACGCCCGTCCCCGAGCACGTGTACGGCGTGCTCTCGCTGATTCTCTGGGCGCTGATCTTCACGGTCAGCGTCAAGTACATCGCGTTCATCCTGCGGGCCGACAATCGCGGCGAAGGGGGCATCTTCGCCCTGCTGGCGCTGCTGTTGCAGGGCACGTCGGCGAAGCAGCGGCAGAGCCGTCGCCGTCGGGCGATGATCGCGCTGGGCCTGATCGGCGCCGCGCTGCTCTACGGCGATGGCGTGATCACGCCGGCGATCTCCGTGCTGGGCGCCGTCGAGGGCTTGGAGACCATCTCGCCGGCGTTCGGCCGCGTGGTCGTCCCGCTGACGATCGCCATCATCGTCGCGCTTTTCAGCGTGCAGAAGAACGGGACCGATCGCGTCGGTAAGGTCTTCGGCCCGGTGATGCTCACCTGGTTCGTCGTGATCGCCGCCCTCGGCGTCTGGCGGATGATCGACAACCCCGGCGTGCTGCGCGCGATCAACCCGTGGTGGGGCGTCGCGCTGCTCGCCGAGAACCCCAAGACGGGCTTCGTTCTCCTGGGTGCGGTGGTGCTCGCCGTCACCGGCGCCGAAGCGCTGTATGCCGATATGGGTCACTTCGGGCGGCGCCCGATTCGTCTCGCGTGGTTCGCGCTGGTGCTGCCCGCGCTGATGCTGAACTACTTCGGCCAGGGCGCGCGCCTCCTCGCCGAGCCGACGCTCGTCGAGGAGAACATCTTCTTCGCGATGGCCCCGCGCTGGTTCCTGTACCCGCTGGTGGGCATTGCCACCCTGGCGGCCATCACCGCGTCGCAAGCGCTGATCTCGGGCGCCTTCTCGCTGACGCAGCAGGCGATCCAGCTCGGCTACTCGCCGCGGATGGACGTGCGCCACACGTCGAAGCTCGAGGCGGGACAGATCTACATCCCCGAAGTGAACTTCGCGCTGGCGATCGGCTGCGTGCTGACCGTGCTGTATTTCGGCTCGTCCAGCGCCCTCGGCGCGGCGTACGGCATTGCCGTCACGGGGACGATGGCGATCACGACTCTGCTCTTCCATCGCGTCATGTCCGATCGCTGGAAGTGGCCGGCGTGGCAGACCTTTACCATCACCGCGGCGTTCCTCATCGTCGACCTCGGCTTCTTCAGCGCGAACGTCGTGAAGATTCACGACGGCGGCTGGGTGCCGTTGGCGATCGGCGGCGTGCTCTTCCTGCTGATGACCACGTGGAAGCAGGGCCGCGCCGAGCTCACCGCGACGATGAAGCGGCAGGCGCTGCCGCTCGATGTGTTCATCGACGACATCCGGCGCAACAAGCCGTACCGGGTGCCGGGCACGGCCGTCTTTATGTCGTCTGACCCCGGCGGGGTGCCGGTCGTGCTTCTGCACCACCTCAAGCACAACAAGGTGTTGCACCAGCAGGTGGTCATCCTGTCGGTGATGGTCGAAGACGTGCCCGAAGTGCCGATCGCTGAGCGGCTCAAGGCAGAGGAC
>JANRJP010000020.1:0-2738 GCA_033763905.1 Gemmatimonadaceae bacterium | reverse complement strand
CCGCGGCGCGGCGTCGTCCGGCGTCAGCGCGCTTTGCCTGAGCGCAGGTCGCGTCAGCGGACCAAGCGCCCGAGCTGAATCGCCTCGCGGCCCAACTTGCCGCGCACGGCGTCCATTGCGCGAGACACCGCGCGGTCCTGCGACTTCTCGGTGGCGTTGACGGGTTCGCCGAAGATGTCCAACTGGCCCCCGCGTGCGACGGTGAGCCCCGAGAGCGAAATCCCGAGCAGGCGCACAGGCACGCGACGCGCGGCGCGCAGGCGTTCGAGCAGCGCCACGGCAATGTCGGCAATCGCGCGGTCGCTTTCGACGCCGTCCTTCACCGTCTTGCGCGCGGTGCGCAGCTCGAAGTCGTGATCCTTGCACTTCACGGTGATCGTGCGCGCCACCAGGCCGTCGCCACGCAGCGACGCGGCGGTGCGCGTCACCAGGCGGCGCATTTCGTCGGCCAGTCGCGCGTCGTCGTTGATGTCTTCGCCGAAGGTGTCTTCGTGGCCGATGCTCTTCGCGGCTTCGCGCTCCACCACCGGGTCGTCGTGGCGACCGTGTGCACGATCGATCAGCCAGTTGGCCGCGCGGGCACCATACCAGCGCGTGAGCGTGCCCACGTCGTGGCGCCAGACGTCGGCCGCGGTCTCGAGTCCGCGATCGGCCAGTTTGCGCTGGAACGTCGGCCCAATGCCGGGAATCTCGGCCAGCGACACGCGCTCCATAAACGCCAGCTCGGCACCGGGCTCCACGATGTGCACACCGGTGGCTGTGGTGCCCGGCTTAGGCTTGGCGTACTCCACCGCGAGCTTGGCGATGAGCTTGTTCGTGCCGCCACCAAACGACACCGACAATCCGGTGGCATCCAGCACGGCGCTGCGAATCTTCGCCGCCGTCTCGGCGAGCGGCTCGCGATACAGCGACTCCGTGCCGGATAAATCCAGATACCACTCGTCAATCGATGCCGCGCGCACGACCGGCGACCACTGGTCGAGCACCGCGCGAATGGCGCGGCTGCGCTCGGCGCAGGCATCGCGCGGGACCGGCACGCAGAGCGCGTCGGGGCACATCCGCAGCGCGCGCGAAATCGGCATTCCCGAGCGCACGCCGAACTTGCGTGTTTCGTACGAGGCCGAGCACACCACGCCGCGCGAGCCCGGTCGTCCGCCCACGATGAGCAGGGAGGCCTTGCCGGCGCCCTCCGGGTCTTCGAGCCGAGCGACGGCCACGAAGAACGCGTCGGCGTCGGCGAGCAGAATGCGGCGGGGCGGGGTGGGGGTGGACATCGCAGCCGAAAGATAGGGGGTTCGGCGATGCTGGCGCGGGTGCGCCCGGGCCATAGCTTCCGGTACCGTGACCGATTTCAGCGCCGAACTGCAAGCTGCCCTTGGCCCGGGCTTCCGGGTCCTGCGCGAACTGAGTGGCGGCGGGATGAGCCGTGTGTTCGTGGCCGAAGAGCTCGCCCTCGGTCGCGAGGTCGTGGTGAAGGTCATTGCGCCGGACCTGATGCCCGGGATGTCGGTCGACCGCTTCCGGCTGGAAATGCAGTTGGCCGCACGGCTGCAGCACCCCGCGATCGTGCCCGTGCTTGGGACGGGTTCGGCCAACGGCCTGACCTGGTTCACGATGCCGCTCGTGGCCGGCGAGACCCTGCGCGAGCGGTTGGCGCGCGAGAACCGGCTGTCCATTCCCGATGTCATTCGCTTGGCGCGTGATCTGTTCGAAGCGCTCGGCACGGCGCACGCTGCGGGTGTCGTGCATCGTGACATCAAGCCCGAGAATCTCTTCGTGTCGAACCGGCACCTGCTGGTCGCCGACTTCGGCGTGGCGCGCGCCATTTCGCAGAGCACGTCGTCGGGGGATGCACGGCTCACGGGCGTCGGAATGGCCCTCGGCACGCCGGCCTATATGGCGCCCGAGCAGGCGCTGGCCGACGCGATGTTGGATCACCGCGCGGATCTCTACTCCGCCGGGCTCGTGATGTACGAAATGTTGAGCGGCGCGTTGCCGTTTGACGCCACCACGCCGCAGGGATTCCTGTCGGCGCACCTGAGCACGCCACCGCGCCCGCTGCAGCCGTTGCGCGCCGAGACACCGGCGGCACTGGCGCAGTTGGTGATGCAGTGTCTTGAGAAAGAAGCCGCGAAGCGTCCCGCCTCGGCGGCTGCGGTGTTGGAACGGCTCGAACAGCTCAGCGGTCAGGAGACACCAATCGCGCAGCGTGCGGCCAGCGTGCCGTCTCGTCGCACGCCGCGGATGGCTGCAGTGGGCGTGGCGGTGGCCGCGCTGGCGTTCGTGGCGTATCGGCAGTTTGCCGCCCCCGCCGCTCCGGCCACGCGCGACCTCGTTATTGTGGGCGCCTTTGCGCACCAGACGGGTGATGTCAGCTTGGCTGGCGCCGTACAGCAGGCGCTTCGCATTGATCTTGGGCAGTCGTCACGGGTGCGAGTGCCCGATCCCGGCCGCGTGCGCACCGCGTTGCGCGCGATGGAGCGCGCCGACACCACGCCGCTCGCGGGGGCGGTGCTTCAGGAACTGGCGCGTCGGCTCGGCGCCAAGGCGTGGATCGACGGCGACGTTGCGCGCGCGGGCTCGGGCTTCGTGCTTACTGCGCGGCTGGTCACGGTGGATGGCGAGCGCGAGCTGGCCGCACTTCGGGAATCGGCGCGCGACTCGAGTGCGGTGCTCGATGCCATCGATCGGTTGGCGCGATCGCTGCGCGAGAAGGCTGGCGAGTCGGTGCAGTCGCT
>JANRJP010000134.1:0-11172 GCA_033763905.1 Gemmatimonadaceae bacterium | reverse complement strand
GGCGGTCGAGTGATGCAGAACAGCTTCGACGACTTCGAGCTGCTGCGCATCACCGAAGTGCCGCCAGTCGAGGTGCACTTCCGGAAGACGGAGTTCCCGCCCACCGGAATGGGTGAGCCGGCATTGCCACCGGTGATCCCTGCCCTCACGAACGCGATCTTTGCGGCCACCGGCACGCGCATCCGCTCGTTGCCGCTGACCCGGCACGACCTGCGCTGGTCCTGACCCCGCGCGGCACGTCGCCGTCGCCGTGGTCGGCGTGGCGCCAGGCCCTCGGCACCCGCTGGGGGCCGTGGCTGCTGGTGCCGGCCGCGGCGTTGGAAGCCTCGGTGTTTCCGGCGCCGACCGAAGTGATCTTCCTCGCCTGCGCCGCCGTGCCGGGGCAGCGCCTGTCTCGGTTGCTTGGCCTGACGCTACTTGGCGCTGCGTTCGGGAGTTGGGCCGGGTGGTCCCTCGGCGAGGCGTTGGCGGCCGCGGCGCCGAGCGCGGTGGTGTGGCCGGACGCAGTACGACCATACATCACGCAGGTCGCGGCGGCGTATCGACAGCATCCCTTCGTGGCGCTCGGCACGTCCGGCTTCACGCCCATCCCGTTCGCGGCGTACACGGTCGTGGCCGGATCCACCGCGATGCCCCTCCCCACGCTGCTCGTGGGCGCGGTGCTTGGGCGCGCGGCGAAGTATTTGGTGCTCTCGGGCGTGGTCGCGGCGCTCTGGCAGTTGGTCCGCCGCCGACGCGCGACGCCACCCGCTACCTGAAGCCGTCCTCGAGTAGCGACGCGAGCTTGCTCAGCGTCGTGCTGTAGTCGCCCGTGCGATCCGCCACGCTGAGCATCGCGTAGACGTCCGGCGTCAGCTGCGGGATCCCTCGGAGGGTGTCCGTGAGCGATTGCGTGGCGCGGGCTCTTGGAGACTGGCGCTCCACGTGTGCCACGATCGCCGGGTCGCCGCTCGCCGCTGCGGCGAGGGACGTCACACGGTCCAGCGGAAGGCCGGCCTCGACGGCCGTCGCCAGCGTGCGAATCAATCGGGCGACCACCAGTGATGGCCGCCTGGCGAACGAACGCGCGATCAGTCCGACGATGGCCCCACCACTCGTGACAAGCGCGACGGCGCTACCAACCGACACGACGGCATACGCACCGACGTGGCCGAAGTACGCCAACGGGAATGGCGCGATGAAGCACGCCGCGAACGCGGTCATCAGCGGGTAGGTCATCTGCTTGACCACCCACTGCATCAGCCGCTGGTGAGCCGTCCAGTGCTCGGCAAGCAGTCGCAAGGACGCGTCGATCGTGCCCGACTCCTCACCAGTGATCAGCAGCGCTGCCTCGAACGGCTCGGCGACGGTAGGCGCCGCGCGCAGCGAGGCCGCAAGTGAGGCCCCGCGCGACCCGCCCTGTTCAATCGCGCGTCGCAGGGGTTCGGTGGTCGCCGGTTGTGCGCCGAGCATCGCCATCGCGCGTGTGTGCGGGAAGCCGGCATTGTACGCAGCGCCCCACGCCCGATACAGCGCGGCGCGGTGCTGGCCGATCTTGAGCGCGTCCCATCCTCCGGCGAGCGACGGCATCGGGTACAATAGGGAAACACCTTGCCCGCCGTCCATATGGTTGCCGATCCGCTCGACGAACTGGACCTGTTGTTGCGCTCCCGCTATGCGATCATCCTCGTCCCGAGCGATGAATCGGAGCGGGTGGACGAGCTGCTCGAACGCGCGGCCGCGAAGGCGTCGCTGCTCGCCTTCGGCTGGCGGCGGGCCACCGGTCTGCGCCGCGGCTTGGAGCGCACCGCGCCGGCCGTCCCCGACACGGGGTATCCGGCGCAGGCGCTGGCACAGATTCCCGAGGTGGGCGCGGGCGTGTATCACTTTCGCGAATTGGGCCTGCACCTGGAAGACGCGGAAGTGCAGAGTCATCTCGCCGAGGCGGCGGCGTACTTCGGCACACGCCGCGGCGCGGTGGTGATCTCGGGACACGAAATCCGGCTCCCCGACGCACTGAGGCGCTTTGCGACGACGCTCCGTTTGCCGCCGCCGACCGTTGAAGAGTTCCGGCAACTGCTGGAACGCACGATCCGGGTACTCTCGGCCCGCAGCCCCGTGCGCGTGACGCTCACCCACGAAGAGCGCGTGCGTCTGATCAACAACCTCGCCGGGCTGACGCTGCATGAGGCGGAACGGATCATCACGCGGCTGATCATCGAGGACGGTGCGCTCACCGCCGACGACGTGGCCCGTGTGAATGCGGCCAAGCGGCAAGTCGTGGAGCAGGACGGGCTGCTCGACTACGCGCCGTCGGACGCCACGCTCGATGGGGTGGCGGGCCTCGATGGACTCAAGCGCTGGCTGTCCCAGCGGCGTGCGGTCGTGGCCGATCCGCAGCGCGCGGCGGCGATGGGTTTGCCGTATCCGAAGGGCGTGCTGCTGCTCGGTGTGCCGGGCTGCGGCAAGAGTCTGTGCGCGAAGGCCGTGGCCCGCGAGTGGGGCGTGCCACTGCTCAAGCTCGACCCGGCCAACCTGTACGATCGCTTCGTGGGTGAGAGCGAGAAGAACTTCAAGCGCGCGCTGGCAACGGCCGAACGTCTGGCACCGGTGGTGCTGTGGATCGATGAGCTGGAGAAAGCGTTCGCTGCGGGGTCCAGCGATGGCGACGGCGGACTGTCGAAGCGGATCTTCGGCAGCTTCCTCGCGTGGCTACAGGACCGCGCCGGCGACGTATTCGTAGTGGCGACCGCCAACGACGTCTCGAAGTTGCCGCCGGAGTTCATTCGTAAAGGGCGATTCGACGAAATCTTCTTCGTCGATCTGCCCACTTTGGACGCGCGTCGCGACGTGTTCGCGATTCATCTCGCGCGTCGGCGCCAGCAGGTCGAGGCCTTCGATCTACACGCGCTCGCGGCCGCGGCCGACGGCTTCAGCGGTGCCGAAATCGAAGCGGCCGTTGTCGGGGCACTGTACGCCGCGTTTGCGACGGGCACGGCGCTCACTCAGCAAGGACTGGCCGACGAGCTGGCCAGGACCCGTCCGCTGAGCGCGACAATGGCGGAGCAACTCGCGTCGCTCCGCCATTGGGCGTCCACTCGCACGGTGCCGGCGGCCTAGCCGCGGGCCCCACGGCGGCCGTCCCAGAGCGGGCCGGCCACCGCGCGGCTCACGGCGCCGCGCGCAACACCATCTGCTTGTTCTCCCACGTCACCCGCACGTTCGCAGCGGACTCGAGCACAGCGATGGCGGCGTTCACGTCGTTCAGTGGCGCATCCATCGTGAGCGCCCGCGTCCGCACCGAGGCGTCCGGAATGGTCAGCACGAGCCCCCACCACCGGCGCAGTTCGGGCAAGGCCTGCTCGAGCGTGATCCCCGACAGACGAATCGTGCCGTCGACCCAGCCCGTGCTGCGAACACGTTCATCGTCCGACGCGATGCGCGAACCATTGGCGGTCACGAGCAGGGTCTGCCCGGCCACCACCGATGTCAGCGTCTTGTCCACGCGTACGTTGACGCTGCCTTCCAGCACCCGCACGGCCGACACCGATTCCTCCGGGAAGTGCCGCAAGGCGAAGCGGGTACCCGTCGCGACCACGGCGACATCACCGAGGCGCGCTTCAAATGGCAACTCGGCGTTCGGTGCGACCGTGATGACGGCGGCGCCTTCCACGCGCACCGCACGCAGTCTCGCGTTGTAGCCCGGTGGAATCCGGACGGCGCTCTGCGGCCCGAGGCTGATCTCGCCGCCGTCGCCCAAGGTGAAGCCGCCCATCTGGCCCGGCTCCGTCTTGATCAGCCGTGCATCGGGACTCGACAAGGCCGCCGTTACGCGCGCCGACGCGCCTTCGCGGTCGAGCCAGACCACCGCGCCGATGCCGAGGGCGATCACCAGCAAGACCGTCGCCACCATCGCCCACGTGTTCGGCTTGGCGCCGAGCGCGGCGACGTGATGCGCGGTGTGATGCTTGGCTTCTTCGCGCTGCCGAGCGTGCGAAGCGGCGTCGTCGATCGGGGCGGGATGCAGGGCCTGCTGCACCGCCTCCCACGCCGCATCGGCGCTGACCGGATCGTGCGATGTGGTCCGGGCACGACCGGACGCCATCCGTTGCGCCGCAGCAATGCGTCGGCGCTCGCGCGCCGTCTCTTCGTGCAGCGCGTGCAGCAGCGTGGCATTGAAGCCTTCGGGCGTGTCGACTTTCTCGCGCTCCGCCCACGCGTGGACGAACGCGTGTTCCACCGCGCGCGCGGCGGCGGCAGGGTCGCGCAAGGTGGCTTCCGCTTCGGACTCCAGCGGGGCGTAATCCGCCTTGAAGAGCTGCTCGAGTGTCGATTCGTCGCCACGCTTCAAGGCATCGAATGCCTCGGGGGCGATCGGGGTCAGCGTACCAGTGGTCATCGGAACCTCCTCCGGAGACACGGTGGGATGCTCCACGGTGCGTCTCCCCGCCCCCGCGCGAAACAGGTGAACCCGCGCCTCCTGTGCGGGTTTCCCTCACACAGACGACGCGGGTTCATCCTGACGGAGCGGCCAGCCGCCGCGCGGCAAATCAGCAGCGCGGGTAGTTCGGATCCGGACCGGTAATCGCGGGTCGACGCGAACGCTCTGCCACCGCGAACATCACGTCGTGTACGAAGCGGCCAAGACGCGCCGAGTGTTCGTAGTCGATGTACTGCGGCTCGTCGGTCAGCTGGTGGTAATCCTGCGCGTAGCCCAACGACAGATACACCGTGGGGATACCCTTCCGCACGTACGCCACCTGATCACTGCGGCAGAAGCGATTGAGCGGGTTCTCCCGAATGTCCCAGGTCTTGTCGATCGCCATCGGTTCCGCGCGCACGGCATTGACCGAATCGATGATGTCGCCAAACTCGCGCGACTGGCGACGCAGCCCCAGCATTTGTACCGAATTCGGCCCGCCGAGCTTCACCTGCTCGACACGTCCCTTGCCGACCATATCCATATTGAAGACACCGACGATCTGCTCGAGCGGAATCGTCGGATGGTCGGTCCACCAGAACGAACCGAGGAGCCCGGCTTCCTCGCCCTGATGCGACATGAAGATGACCGAGCGCGCCGGCTTTTCGGTTGCGAACTTCTCGGCGATCTCGAGCATCACCACGGTGCCCGACCCGTCGTCGTCGGCGCCGTTGAAGATCGAATCTCGGCGTGCCGACCGAATGCTGCGGGCGTGCGCGATGAGAGAATCGATCCGACGCTGCTGATCCGGCGTCGGGCGACAGACGGGATCGTTGTTGCCCTGCCGCCGCGTGACGGTGTTCACCGCCCGCAGCGAGTCGTGATCCACCGGTGACCGGTTCCAGCCCACGTGATCGTTGTGTGCCCCCACCAGGACGTACTCGCCCGCGCGGGCCGGATCACTACCCGGCAACACGGCGATCACGTTGCGTGACGTGCCGGCGGGCGACGGCGTCCACGCGAACTGCCACGCGGCCGTCACGGGCGCCCCGGCGGTGCCGACCGGCGTCGACGCGTCGAAGCGGCGGAAGAGGCGTCCCGCGGCGGCCATCGAGATGAGCGCGACCGGCGGCTGCGTTGTGCTCGCGGCGGTCGGTTTCATCGTCGGACGCGGCTGCAGCGCTGCGGTACGCTGAGCGGGCGTCAGGGAATCGAGCGCGATCACGAGGATACCGGCCACGCCCGCCGTAACGGCGCGGCGATCACGCACCGTCGTTGACGGCGGACGGTTGGCGTTGCGAGCCGCGATCTCCGCCTCGGTGCGAAGGATGGCATCGACGCCGAAGCGATCGGGCACGGAATCGCAGCGCAACAGCGGCGCGGGCCGGTTCGGCACGCCAGGCGCCGAGGGACCAACGACGAAGACCGCCACCTTCCCCTTGAAGATGGCAGGGTCGAGCACCACGGACGTGTCGCCCCAGCGGCCGGCGAACACAGTGGGCGTGTTGGCCAAGGCCGCATCGGCGCCGAGGCCGGCCAAGGCGTTTGAGGCCACGGGAATGAAGTCCGTCTCGAGCTGCAACTTCCGTCCGGCAACCACCAACTGCGTGGCGGCGCGCTCGTACGCGAAGGCGCCGTACGGCAGATCCTGGAAGTAGGTCCCGCCCTCGCCCGCCGGCTTGAGCCCCAGCCGCCGGAACTCGGCGGCGATGTACTCGGTGCCCTTGCGATTGCCTTCCGTGCCGACGCGACGGCCCATCATCGAGTCGTCAGCCAACTGATACAAGCGCGTCCGCAGATCGTTGGCGGTGATGTCACTCCCTGTACGGCGCTCGGTCCACACCGCAGGACCTTCATCGGGCCACACCGGCCGCGACGACTGGGCCGCGAGTGACGCGGGCAACAAGAGGACCGCGGCCCCTGCCGCGCGAGAAAGGCGAACCAGCATCACGAGAGGGCTCCTGGAATCGGGAAACGCACGCTCGGAATCTGTCACACTCGGCGGCGCAGCTTAAGGGGGCACGACATTGACCCCTCGCGTGCCGCTGACGAGGTTGCGCGAATGCGTGTCATCTGGACTCTGTTGCTCTTGGGCCTCGCGGCGTTCGAGATCGCGGGCGTCTACTTCATTATGCCCCTCCCGGGGAGCCAGCGGATGCGGAGCCTGCCGCTGGCCTATGCGCTGTACCAGTCGCGCTGGCTCGTGCGCCTCGGGCTCGGCGCCGCGCTGGCGGCGCTCACGCTGCCGGTGCTGCGCCGCCGCGGCCGATTCCGCTTCGTGATGCCCGTACTCGCCGTGGCGGTCGGGGCGGTGGTCTGGTTCGTGAACTTCCGGATGGCCGCAGACCAGATCTTCCGTCAACCCACGGTGCTGACGATGGCGACGGCCGCCGAGAATCGGGTGGCGCTCGACCGGCTCGTCGTCGGCATCGAAATCAACGGCGAGGCGCGCGCGTATCCGTTGCAGTTCATCGGCTACCACCACCAGGTGCGCGACTCCGTCGGCGGCCAGCCCGTGCTCGTCAGCTACTGCACCGTCTGCCGCACGGGGCGCGTCTTCACGCCGATCGTGCAGGGCGAGCTCGAGACGTTCCGGCTCGTGGGGATGGACCACTTCAACGCGATGCTCGAAGACGTCCGCACCGGCTCGTGGTGGCGCCAGGCGAACGGCGAAGCGGTCGCGGGCCCGCGCCGAGGCACCGTACTGCCGGAGGTGCCGAGTCGACAGGTGACGCTGGCGATGTGGCTGTCGTTGTATCCGCATTCGCGCGTGATGCAGGGCGACCCGACCTTTGACGCGCAGTACGCGAAAGACTATGCGTATGAGCGCGGCACCAGCACATCACGACTGACGGGGACCGACCGTCGCCCGTGGCAGGACAAGTCTTGGGTGGTCGGGCTGACGGTCGACGGCAAGAGTCGTGCATACGACTGGCAGCAGCTGGTGGCGCAGCGCGCCCTCAACGACACGCTCGGGGGTCTGCCAGTCGTGCTCGTGCTGGCCAGTGACCGGACAAGCTTCTTTGCCTTCGTGCGTCCCTCGCCGGCGACGCGGTTCACGATGCAGGGGGATTCCTTGGCGACCGACGGCCTCCGCTACGCCCTGAATGGCCGCAGCGCGGCGGGAACGCTGACGCCCCTCAAGGCCAGTCAGGAATTCTGGCACAGCTGGCGCACCTTCCAGCCGAACACCGATCGCTATCTCGCCGACTCACCAGCCGCCACCACCGCCGCCGCCGGAGCTCCCGCCACCTGAGCCGCCCGAGCTGCCAGAGCTCGACGGCGACGGCACGGACGCGGCGATGCCGCCGACGGCGGCGGCAAAGCTGCCCGCCGACCCGCCACCGGAGAAGCCGCCGCCACCACCGAAGCCTGTCCAGCCGCCGCTACTCGAGCTGTTGGACGTGGCGCTTCCGATGCTTCGGGACGACGATACCGCCGAACCGACGCCGCCGAACGCGGTGAACCAGCGGTCCACCGCTCGGCCCAGCCCGAAGGCGATCAGCCACGGGAACCACGCGTCCTGCAATGCAGGCGTCGGCCGCTTGAGCTCGGCGCGGAACCAGGCGCGCGCCGTGTCGAGTCGCTGTCGCAGCGCGATCCGCTGGGGCGACAATCGCGTCGCGGCGCGATCCATCACGCTCAGGCCGAGCGCCAGCGCGAGGGTGGCGATCGCCGCCCAGCCGGCGGTGGTCAACCTCGGTTCTCCGTCGAGCATTCGGGGCGCGAGCACGCTCAATCCGATGGCCATCGGCACCAACCACCGAAGCGCGTGGAGCATCACGCCCGTCACGCGCCGGCTGGTCGCGTAGGCCTGGGTCAACGCGGCGGCATAGAGCAGTCCCGACAACACGATGTGCAACACCAAGGGCTCCAGTTCGTCCGGCCGCTCGCGCGCGGCGGCGATCACGAAGCCCAAGGCCACCAGCAGCAGCGCGACGAAGACCCAGACGTCGCCGCGGCGCCACCACGGTGTGGTGGTCTCGCCGGGGACCAACTGCGCCACCAGCGCGTTGACGCCGGACTCGATCTTGGCGGCGGGGTTGAAGCCGGTCTTCCTGTAGCGGGCCCGGACCTTGTCGGTATCGGTCGTTCGCTCGTTCGGCTCGAACAGGGCGTCGATCAGCGTGCGCTCGTAGTCGCTGAAGTCGCGTCGCGCCCCTGGAATCGTGAGCTCGAGCGTCTGTGACGTGAAGATCCAGATCTTCTGCGAGCGTACGTTGCTCTCGAGCTTGCCTTCCTGCACCAGCCGCGAGAGCGTCGCCGCGACTTCCGACTGCGCGGTCACGTCGTCCCACGCCGCGCCAGCGACTTCGGGGCGCATCGAGAAGACTTCCCGCTGCAGCCACTCCGGCGTCACGACGTCGAGCGATGGGGGACGGGCGAAACGACCGCGCCGGTACTCGCGCACCAGCCAGCGCGCGAAGCCAGCGGCCAATCCCGCGAGCAATACCTGAAGGATCAGGAGTCGCGTCTCGGCATCGGCGCCGTAGAACACGCCGGGCGGCGGGCCGCTGCTCGCATAGCGCAGCGGCAACGTCACGAGAAAACCTTCGCCCGGCGTGAGGCGCATCGGCCCGACCTGCGCCGCGTAGGACGGCGGAGGCGACCAGATTGGATCGATCGCAAGCGTCAGCGTAAACGCCTCGATATCGCCCGCGCGATCAGAGAACGCGAAGTCGTGATCGAGCAGCACGCCGGGGTCGTCCGGCTGCAGGATCCCGTCGTAGTGATACTCGAGGATGTACGTCAGTTCCTGGTTGTCGAACGGCGGATCGCTGGGGAGGCGACTGCGCCAGCGGAGGACGCCGCTGGCGGTCCACTTCCATTCGTCGACCGCTTCGAGCTCACCTTCGACGAGATCGACGGTGTCGCCCTCCGCGCGCAGGCGGCGCACACGATCGAGCGTTAGCTCTTGCCCACGGAAGATGCGGAAGCTCCGCTCGCCACCGTTCCAGTCGCCGGTGAAGCGCATCCGTTGCACTTCGCGAACGAACAGTCGGCCGCTGGCGTCGAGGCGCGCGTCGACGGCGACGCGTGGCCACGAGAGTTGGCGTTCCTGCGCGCCCAGTGCAGACGGCTGGGCCGCAGCGACGGCGAGGGCGGCGGCGATGCAGATCGAAGTGAGTCGAAGCATTGCCGTCAAGAATGGCGCCGAGGCCCCGCTCCCGCGAGCTTCCCGCCCTCCCCTTTTGTCACAACCGAACGCAATGCCTGTGCACGCCTCTGCCATTCAATCCCGCGTCGCCCGCGAGCTGTCCCTGCCCGCCGCCTCGGTCGCCGCCACGTTGGCGCTCTTCGGCGAGGGAAACACCCTGCCGTTCATCGCCCGGTACCGCAAGGAGGCCACGGGGGGGCTCGACGAGGTGCAGTTGCGCGATGTCCGCGATCGGGCGCAGTACCTCACGGAACTCGAAGACCGGCGGGCCGCGGTGCTGGCGAGCATCACCGAGCAGGGCAAGCTCACTCCGGAACTCGACGCGGCGCTCAAGGCGGCCGAGACGAAGCAGCAGGTCGAAGACCTCTACCTGCCGTTCAAGCCCAAGAAGCGGACGCGGGCGACGATTGCCTTGGAGCGAGGCCTGGGGCCGCTGGCCGACGCCCTGTGGGCAGGCGCCCTCGATGACGCCGCCGCGATGGCGATGGCGGCGACGCTGGTGGACGCTGCGAAGGAGCTCCCCTCGGCTGAAGCCGCCCTGACGGGCGCCTGCGACATCCTCGCCGAGCGCATCAGCGACGACGCGGCGGTGCGCGGCTGGATTCGCGACCTCACCCGGGAGCGCGGTCAGGTGAAGAGCACCGTGCTCAAGGGCAAGGCCAGCGATGACTCGAAGTTCCGCGATTACTTCGACTACAGCGAAGCGGTCACGACGATTCCCAGCCACCGGATGCTGGCGATTCGTCGAGGCGAGACCGAAGAGCAGCTGTTGTGGCGTATCATCGCCCCCGCTGACGTGATCAAGCCGCGCCTCGTGGCCGAGACCTGCGCGGGCCGGCGCGCCGTCGCGACGCTGAGCCGTGCCGCGGAAGACGCGTACGACCGCATCCTCGCGATGGCGATCGAGGTCGAGCTGCGCCTTGAACTCAAGCAGCGCGCCGACGCCGAGGCCATTCGCATCTTCGGCCAGAATCTGGAACAGTTGCTGCTGGCCGCACCGGCAGGGGCCAAGCGAGTGCTTGGGCTCGACCCGGGGTTCCGCACGGGCGTGAAGGTTGCGGCGATCAGTGCCACCGGCGCGCTGCTCGGGACGTCGACGTGGTATCTGCATCAGGAAGACCGCTTCGTGGCGCAACTCACCGACGCGATTCGACAGTTTGCGCCGGATCTCATCGCGATCGGCAACGGCACCGCCAGTCGAGAGACAGAAGGCTTGGTCCGGCGCGTGGTGCGCGGTGTGGCCGAGCCTCGCCCGCAGGTGGTGGTCGTCAACGAAGCCGGCGCGTCGGTGTACTCGGCGTCGGATCTCGCCCGCCAGGAGTTTCCCGATCTCGACGTCTCGCTCCGCGGCGCGGTCAGCATCGCCCGCCGGTTGCAGGACCCGCTGGCTGAGCTGGTGAAGATCGACCCGAAGAGCATCGGGGTCGGCCAGTACCAGCACGACGTGCATCAGCCGACACTCAAGTCGCGACTCGATGAAACCGTCGAGAGCTGCGTGAATCGCGTGGGCGTGGAACTCAACACGGCCTCGGCCGCGCTGCTGTCGTACGTGGCAGGGATCGGGCCGACACTGGCGCAGAGCATCGTGACGGTGCGCGACGGTCGCGGCGGATTC
>JANRJP010000132.1:0-42495 GCA_033763905.1 Gemmatimonadaceae bacterium | reverse complement strand
GCAGGACGCCGTGGCGCCGACGGTGGCGCTGGGCGTGCTGATCGTCGGTGCGGTGCTGTTCACGATCCGACTCAAGTACGGCGAGTGGATTGTGCTGCAGACGTTCTGCCCGTGGTGCCAAGTGAATACGGTCGTGGTACTGCTCGACCTGTGGCTCGTGACCCGCGACTGGCGACGCGTGCAGGCCCTGCGCGCTGCGCCACCCGGTCTCGTCCCCGCGTAGCGCGGCCACGCGCGCTAACTTCCCGCGCGGTGGCGTGGCGTCCCGGTAGCTCAGCTGGTAGAGCAGCGGACTTTTAATCCGTAGGTCGCGGGTTCGATCCCCGCCCGGGACATCGCCACGCGCCGCCTCGACGCGGGAAGGCTCACCGAATCCCGAAGGTCAGGCTGGCCCAGCGCGACTCGTGGGTGAGGGTATCGCCGGGCGCCGTTCGACGCATCCGGATGAACTTCGCGTACCACTGCCCCGCGTGGGACAGCCGGATCGTGGCGATGCCGTCGGCGTCGGTGCGCACGGTTTGCGCGGGAATGCGCGTGCCGTCCGTCCGACGTCCCCCGGCCACGACGATCTGCCCCGCTAGCGGCGCACCCCGCGACAGGGCGCGAAGCCGCAGGCGCTGGCCGGGCCGCGCAACGTACGGATCACGCAACGGCACGAGTTCCACTTCGTGGCCGAGTTGCGCGTCCCATCCGGTGGACGGGCCGGCACCCACGCGGAGGATCGTCTTCGCGGACTTGGCGTAGGACTCGCGCGTGGAGTCGTTGGCCGTGCCGTCGCGGCGCCGCGCCGCGAGTTCGTCGGGGATCCCGTCATCGGCGAGGTACGCGTTGAAGGCATTTCCATCGAGTGCGAGCACACGCGGCGCCGTCTCGACGCCGACGACCAGGCGGCCCGGAGCGCCAGTGCGTACGGTGACCTGCGCCGTGGAGTCGGCCCCCGGCCCCCACGCGCGGCGCGGCAGGCTGTCACGCACGCCGTTGCGCACGACGACAAGCGCGGTCAGTCGCTCGGCCCCGACGATGTTCGCGCTGGTCGAGAACGTCCCGTTGAGTGCGGGGATCGTGATGGTCGTGTCTGCCGCGACGTCGAAGGCGGTCGGCCGGAGAAAGAAATCGTGCGCGGCGACGAACGGGGCGGCCACGGTGAGCAACGCGGCGGTCACGCGCCAGGATCGAGTGTTCATTGGGGCGAATGGTCGTGCACCGCGCACGCGGCGGCAAGCGGTCAGCGCAGCGCGACGCGCTCGGGTCGTGTCGCCCGCACCGGCGGCGCGGAGCGCGCGCACTGCCGGTAGGTTGCGTCGAGCTGGTCGAGTTCGCGCTCCCACGAGAATTGCTGTGCCGTCACCAGCGCGCCGTGCATCAACTGCGCGCGGACCGTCGCGTGCGTGACCAGATGCCCCAAGGCCTGCGCCATTGCCGCCGGGTCACGCGGCGGGACCGCGAGGCCATTGCGGGCGTCGCGGAGTGTTTCGGCCACGCCGAGCGCTGGTGTGGCCACCACCGGCAGCCCGCACGCCATCGCCTCGAGCACGACGAGCCCCAGCGTCTCGGTGAGCGAGGCGAACGCGAACAAATCGCAGGAGGCGTACAGCGCCGGCAGGTCACGTTCCCGATCGAGCGTACCGAGGAACACCACGTCCGGCGGTGCCGCTGCCCGCAACGCGGCCTCTTCCGGGCCAGTGCCGGCAATGATCAGCCGCGCGCGGTCCGGGCCGATATGCTCCCGCAGTCGAGCGAACGCGGCGAGAATGACATCGATCCCCTTTTCTGGCGCGAGGCGAGACACGCACAGGATGCCGACGCGGCCCTCGAGCCCAAGCCGCTGGCGCCACGCTTCGCTGCGCTTGGACGGATGGAAGAGCGTGGTGTCGACGCCACGTCCCCAGAGCTGCGCGTGTCCGATGCCGAGGGCTTCAAGGTCGGCCACGGCACTGCGACCCGGCGTGAAGGTGCGGACGGCGCGCGCGTGGAAACGCCGGATCGCCCACCGAATCGGTCGCTCCAGCCACGGGGTGCCGTAGGCTGCGGCGTAACGGGCAAAATCCGTGTGATACGAGGTGACCACCGGGATGTCCGCCTGCCGTCCCGCCCACATTCCCATACGCCCGATGATGAACTCCGTCGCGCAGTGGATGAGGTCGGGGCGAAAGCGGCGAATGCGGTCCCGCACGCGGAGCAGGGCGGGTGCCGCGGCACGAATGTCCGGGTAATTGGGGAAGGCAACGCTCGGGATCGACGTTACCCCGCCGGACTCCACCACAGGCGACGGCACGCCGGGGGTGCCAGCGGGGTATGCAGGGGCGATGACGGCGCAATCCCAGCCCCGGGCGATCAACCCGGCGACACTCAGGCTCGTGACCACGGTGACGCCGTTCACCTGTGGAGCCCACGTGTCGGTACACACGAGCAGTCGCGGGGCGTCGGGACGCGGCATGGTCCCACACGTTGGCCGTCTCGTGTCACCAGGCCGCGACGGCAGTGTCACGTTTCCACCGGCGAGCCGGACGATTCCTGGCCCGGTGCCGTTACGCCGTCGCGACGGGGCCGTCATCACCCAGTCACGCGGCGCCGTGACACTTTCTGCATGGCCAACCGTACATTTCCGCAGACAACTGCCCAAGCGATTGTTCTGCGCCTGATGACTCCCAGACTGCTGGCCCGACTCGACGCCCGCGACCGCGCGCTGTACACGCGGTGGCGGCTCGATGACGCCGGTGCCGGAATGGACCGCCGGATGTGGACGGTGTTCACCCACTTGGGAGACGCACCGACGATGATTCTAGCGGCGCTACTGCCGCTCATCATCGGCGGCCCGCTGGCACCGGTTGGGGGAACGGCGGCGTGGTCGGTGCTGCTGTCGCACCTGATCGTGCAGGTGATGAAGCGCAATCTGCTGCGCGAACGGCCGACCGAGCGGCTCGAGGTCGATGCCCACGTGGCCATTCCCGACAAGTTCTCGTTCCCCTCGGGGCACTCCACCGGGGCGATGTCGGTGGCCTTCGCCTACGCGGCGGCGTTCCCGAACTTCGCGTTCCCGCTGTTTGCCTTCGCCGCCGCGATCGGTTTTTCGCGGGTACGGCTCGGCGTCCACTACCCTGGGGACGTGCTCGCGGGGCAGGCGATCGCGATCGCCTCCGGGCTGCTGGTCCTGGCGCTGCACTAACGGCACACGGACCGCCCCAGGGGCGGTTGCGTTCGGGGCGCTGGATCGTGTGATTGTCACGAGGAACGTCGGCCCGATCGGGGCTGACGTTCGCTCCGTCGTGTTAGTCGAGACGCCGTGACGAATCCTGCCGCCGCTTCGCCAGATCCCGCTCCGACTCCGGTCGCCCGACTGCGTTTCGTGCACTACGCCCTGAGCCGCACCCAGGCCGGCGTGTGCACGGTCGAAGTCGGATTCGTCACACCAGAGGGTCGGCGGGTCGATGCGAAGGCTTCGGGGCAATCCACGTCCCTGATGGACTACCGCATCGTGGGCGACGCGACGGTGCGCGCGTTGCAGTTGGCGGTGGGCGATGGCGTCGGGCTGGAACTGCAGGGGGTGAAGCCGGTGCGAGCCTTCGACGCCAACGTGGTGATCGTGTCGGTGCTCGCCCGACTCGATGGCGAGGAGGCGCCCCGCCGCCTGGTGGGATGCCATCTGGCCGGCGACGAAGACCCGCTGCGCTCCACGGTGGTGGCGATCCTCGGTGCCACCAATCGCGTGCTGGGCAACCGGATCGCCACCCGATGACGGTCGGTCGCTTGCGCGCATCGGTCGGCCTCGGGTCGCGCGTGCTCGCGACGGGTGCAGTGCTGCTCTCGGGATGCGCGGCGGGCACGACGACCGCGCCTGCGCCAGTGCCTGCGCCAGCTGCCCCGGCGCGCGCGGTCCCGGCACCAGCGCCCGCCACTCCGCCGTCGACGCCGACCTCGGTGTCGAACGTCGTGGCCGCGCCGACACCGGCACCGGCCGATGTCGCGGCCTCGGCGACGGCGGTGTTCGGCGCGTCGCCCGACGTGCCGACCCCGTCCGAAGGTGACGGCCCGGCGTGGGACATCGACGTGACCTCCTTCGCGGCGCACGATCGGGTCGCGCACTACGTGTCGATGTTCAGCGGCTCGGCCAAGGGACGGATCGAGTCGCGGCTGTCGCGCGGCACGCAGTACGAAGCGATGATCCGGCAGAAGCTTCGCGACGGTGGGCTGCCCGAGGATATGTACTACCTCGCGCTCGTCGAGAGCGGCTACGATCCCGACGCCTATTCGCGTGCGGCGGCGGTGGGGATGTGGCAGTTCATGACGACGACCGCGCGCGGGATCGGCCTTCGCGTCGATGGTTGGGTCGATGAACGGCGCGACCCGGTGCGTGCCACCGATGGCGCCGTGAAGTTTCTCAACTGGCTCAACGCGCAGTTCGGCTCGCTGTATCTCGCGGCCGCGGCGTACAACGGGGGCCCGGGCCGCGTCTCGCGCGGCCTCAGGAAGTACGAAGACGATCTTGACGGGATTTCCGGGGACTCGCTCTTCTTTGCACTGGCGGAGCAGGACTATCTGCGCGCCGAAACCAAGAACTACGTCCCGCAACTGATTGCGGCCGCGATGGTGGGTAAAGCGCCGGCGCAGTACGGCCTGACGGTGGATACGCTGCCGCCGTTCGTGTTCGACACCGTGCGCGTGCCCGCGTTGACCCCGCTGTCGGCGGTGGCGCAGGCGGCACAGGCGGCGCCAGCGGCCATTGCGCGGCTCAATCCCCATTTGCTGCGTGGCGTGACGCCGCCCGGCGCGCCGTCGATCGTGCGCGTGCCGATTGGCGGCCAGGATGGATTCGAGGAGCGGTTTGCGGCGCTCGACAGCGCGGCACTGATGGTGTCGCGCGTCCTGGTGACGAAGAAGGGCGAGACGGCGGCCAGCTTCGCGGCGCGGGCTGGTGTGCCGGTACGTACGCTGGGCTGGTTCGGCACGGCGCCGCGCCGGTCCGGCAAGACGCGGCTGGTGAGTGGACAGAAAGTGCGCGTGCCAACGGAAGCCGTGCTGGCCCTGGCGCGCGCGGTCCCTGACCCGGGGATCGAGAAGTACGGACCCGCGCCGGCGGGACGGCGGGTGCATCTGGTGCGCCGCGGCGAGTCGCTGGGCGCGATTGCCAAGCGGTATGGCACGTCGGTGGCGGCGATCAAGCGGTTGAATGGGCTCAAGCGGGCGACGGTGATTCCGGGGCAGCGCTTGATCGTGCGCGGCGGGGCCGCGAAGCGTTCCGGGGTCAAGAGCAAAAGCGCTTCCACCACCAAGGGCACGAAGGGCACGAAGAAGGGCTCGGCGGCGGTGTCGAAGGCGGCTTCGAAGAAGAAGGGCGCCGCAGCGACGTCGAAGACAAGCGCGGCGGGGAAGCGCTCGGCGGCGGCCAAGAAGTCCGCCGCAAAGAAGGGCTCGGCGGCCAAGAAAACCTCGACGAAAAAGGCGCCCGCTGCGAAGCGGACGCCTTCCTCGACCTAGACTCGCGTGGGCGTCAGTCGATGACGCCGCGTCCGCGATAGCCCTTCATCACCACCCGGTCGTAGCCGTTCGACGGATCTTCGCCGCGCTCGCGCGCGGCGGCCACGGCGACCGGCCCGCGGTTGTAGACGAGCAACGCCGTCTTCACGTCGCCGTCGTGTTCCTCGATCAAGCCGCGCAGATACCGGAATCCGATCCGCAGGTTCGTGGTGCGCTCGAACAATCCGTCTTTGGTCACGCTGCGGTCGAATCCGCGGGCGGTCGCAGGCATCAGTTGCGTGAGCCCCACAGCGCCTGCGGGGGACACCGCCCGCTCGTTGAAGTCGCTCTCGATGCGCACGAGGCGGAAGCCCAAGTCGGCGTCGAGTCCTTCGGCGAGCGCGGCGTCATAGATCGCGGCGGCAAGACCAGCGTCGATACGGTAGCGGCTCGAGTAGCCGAAGATGCGCTGGTACCGAGCGAGCTGGGCGTTGGCGATTTCGAGTTCGCCGTGCGCCGCGTCGCGTTCGTCCCGGAGTCGGAACCCGGTGAACGACAGCGGGAAGGGGTTGCCTTCTGCGTGCGCCGCGCGTGGGCCCGGCTGCGCGAAGAGGAGCGTCAGCGCCGCGACGGCGCCAGCAACCAGCAGGCCGGCGCGCCAGCGCGCACGGCGGCGCTCGCGGTCGCCGCGGCGGAGATACGGGGAAGGATCACGTCGTTGTATTGGCACAAGATCTCGTGGTTCAGGGAGCCGACGGCGACCGGCGCCACGCGCCCGATCGACCACCGGTTTTCTCGTCGAGGGCGATGCTGCCAAGCACCATCCCGCGGTCAATGGCCTTCGCCATGTCGTACACCGTGAGCAGCGCGACGGAGACCGCCGTGAGGGCCTCCATTTCGACGCCGGTGCGGCCCGAGGTACGGACCGTCGCCCGGGCACGGATCCCGGGCAGTGTGTGATCGCTGAGGAGCTCCAACTCCACGCCGTCGATCGGCAGCGGATGGCAGAGCGGAATGAGATCGGCGGTGCGCTTGGTAGCCTGCAGCCCCGCGATGCGAGCGACGGTCAGCACGTCGCCCTTGGGGCCGGTGCCGGCCTCGATCGCCGCAAGCGTCTCGGCGGCCATCCGGATCTCGCCGCTCGCGACCGCGGTGCGGACGGTGACCGGCTTGGCCGAGACATCGACGATTCGGGCCTCGCCATCGGCGCCGAGGTGCGTGAGCGGCGACTGGGTCATCGCACACCCTCCAGGGCACCGAGGAGCCGCGCGGTGATGAGCTGCGGGGTGATGTTGTTCTGGGCGAGCGCCTTCACCTGTTCGAGCTCGAGCTGTGCCCGGGCCGCGGCGAGCGCGCGATCGGGCGAACGATCGGCGCTCTGGCGAATGCGCTCGGCGAGCACATCGGTGAGCGCATCGAGGACATCGGCGAACGACCCGCGCGCACCGGAGGCCCCCTGCTGAAATGCCATCCGGAATCGCTCGGCGGGCGAGCCCTGCGCGGCATCGAGCATCGCGCGGGCGTCGGCGACGGCGGCGGTGCGCGCGGCCGCGGCGAACCAGGTGCCGGGGGCGCCGCCCGCGAGGGCGATCAGGTGCTCGGTGGCCTCGGGAAGTCCCGCGTCGCGCAACGCATCGCGAACCCCGTCGGCGTCGAGCACGGCGCGGACGTGCCGCTCGGGGAGCGGCGCCACCCGCATTGCGACGACGCGGGAGCGTATGGTTGGTAGCAGGGCCCCCGGTTCGGACGACGTCAGGATGATGGTCGTGCCGGCCGGCGGCTCTTCGAGCAGCTTGAGAAAGGCATTGGCGGCCTGATCCGCCCCTTCCTGCGAGACCATCCGTTCGGCGTCTCCGACGATCAAGGCGCGGCGCTTGGCGAGCGCGGGCGCCGAGGCCATCCGTTGGACGATGGCGCGGACGGTGGCGACATAGATGCCATCGGAGCCTGGCGGCGGGGCGTACCAGCCGCCGGATTTCTTGCGGTCGTCGATGGCTTCGGCCAGGTCGGCGGCGACCTCGTCGATCCCTGGGTCGGCGGCCTTGAGGCGCGGGCGAGGGAAGACCCAGGTGATGTCCGGGTGCTGCCATTCGGTCGCCATTCGGCAGTGCTGGCAACTCCCGCAGGGGGCGTCCGCACTGTCGCAAACGATGGCCTGCGCGATGGCCAGCGCCAAGCGCTGCTTGCCCACCCCCGCCGGGCCGTGGAACAGCAGGCTGGCAGGGAGTGAGCGATCACGGACCCGCGCGAGGAGTCGAGCGCGCAGGTCGTCGTGGCCAATGACAGGTACGGGCTTCACGAGGGGAAAGCTCTTCGCAAACGCGGTCTGATTGGAAGGGACGGAACCGCCGAATAGAATCAAAACAGTGCGAGCGGTCTCGGTAACTCGTTGTATTGAAAATGCTTACATCACCAGGCATCATAAACATCAGTTTCCAGAAACGCGCGGCGTTACATATCAACATCGGCTCGCTGTCACGACGACTGGCCGATCTGCCGACTTGTCAGCCAGCCAACGGGGAGCGGATCACTCTGGTTTGCGGCGCAAAGCACTTGATAGTGGGACCTGAACTCGATACCCTTCGCCTCGTGACCAAGACCCATCGCATCAAAGCCGACGCGCCCGAGGTGCCGCACCTCCAGGACCGCGCCCTCGAGAACCTCCGCTTCATTAGAGCCACGATGGAGCAGGCCGCGCCCTTCACGGTCATCAGCGGGTCGGGGATGGCCTCCGTCGGTGCCGTGGCACTCCTCATCGCGCCGCTCGCGCACGCGATGCGCAGCCCCGCCGCCTGGGTCGCCGCGTGGCTGGGCACCGCCGTCGTCTCGCTCGCGATCATTGCCGGGGCCTCCGTCCGGAAGGCGCAGCGCACCGACCGAGCCTTGCTGGGCGGCGCGGAGCGGAAGTTCCTCCTCGCCGTGATGCCGGCGATGATGGTCGGCCTGGTGCTGAGCATCGCGCTGCTGGCGCGAGGCTACCCCGAGTTGCTGCCGGCGATCTGGATGTTGCTCTACGGCACCGCCGTGATGGCGGGCGGGGCGTTCTCGGTCCCGCCGATCCCGGTGATGGGGGCGGTTTTCGTGCTCTTCGGTGTCCTCGCGCTGGCACTCCCGCCGACGTGGGGCGACTGGCTGATGGCTGCCACCTTCGGCCTGGTGCATTTGGGATTCGGCGCGTGGGTGGGGGTGAAGCACGGTGGCTAATCATCGCGCGACGGGCGTGCCGGTCTCCGGCGCCGCGGCCGTGCCCCTCACGCCCATTGCCGGGGACGCGAGCGGCGCCCTCGAGCTGGACCGCCTCATTCACGAGCGCGTCCGATTGGGGCTGGTGAGCGCTCTGGCAGCCAATCCGAGCCTGACCTTCAATCAGTTGAAGGGTTTGCTGCGCATTACCGACGGCAATCTGAGCGTGCACGCACGCAAGCTCGAAGAGGCCGGCTACGTGGCGGTGGACAAGAGCTTCGTGGGCCGAGTGCCGCAGACGACGTTCCGGCTCACGGAGCAGGGGCGGTCGGCGCTCACGCGCTATCTGGACCATATGGAAGCGATCATCGGTGCCACGCGCGCCGCGGAGCAGCTGCCGTGACCCCGGTGACCGAGGCTCGGCCGCACCACGTCGCCTGCATTATGGACGGCAACGGCCGCTGGGCGACGCACCGGGGGCAGCCGCGCGTGGCGGGCCACCTGGCCGGCGCGCGCGTCGCCCGCTCCTTGGTGGAGCTCGCGCGCAACCGCGGTATCGGTGTCCTCACGCTGTACGCCTTTTCGGCCGACAACTGGCAACGGCCGCGGCGCGAAGTGTCGGCGCTGATGCGGTTGTTTCGGCGCTACCTGCTGTCGGAGACGGAGCAGTGCGTGGCGAATGGCGTGCGGCTGACGATTCTCGGCCGGCGCGATCGCCTGAGCCCGGAACTGGTGCACACGATCGAGGGCGCCGAACGCGCCACCGCCCAGGGGACGCGACTGCATCTGCGCGTGGCCGTGGACTACTCGGCGCGCGATGCGATCCTGCGCGCCGCCGCGGCGGCCCGCGCGTCGCAGGATTTCACGCGGGAGGGGTTCGAGCGCCTCTTGGCGACCGTCGATCACTCGCCGGAGACGCCGCCGGTGGATCTGCTGATTCGCACCGGCGGCGAACAGCGGCTGTCCGACTTCCTGCTGTGGGAGTGCGCATACGCCGAGTTCGTCTTCGTGCCGACGTATTGGCCGGAGTTCGATGCGGCCTCCCTCGACGGCGCCCTGCAGGAGTTCGCGCGACGCAAGCGGCGCTTCGGCGGCGTCGATGCCGACAGCCGCGACCGGATGGCGATCGGCTGACCCTGCTCGCCGCGACGGTGGAACCGGCGTAGATTCGACCACTATGGAGTGGCTGAACTACCACCACCTGCTGTACTTCTGGGTCGTCGCGCGCGAAGGCAGCGTCGCGAAGGCCAGCGTCGAGCTTGGGCTGGCCCAACCCACGGTGAGCGGACAGATCCACGCGCTCGAGCGCGCGGTGGGTCGCAAGCTGTTCGCGCGCAGCGGACGCAACCTGATTCTCACCGAGACCGGGCAAGTGGCCTACCGGTATGCGGAAGAGATCTTCACGATCGGTCGCGAGCTGCAGCGGACGCTCACCAGCGATGACGGCGGATCGGCGGTCCGCTTCCAAGTCGGCTTCGTCGATGTGTTGCCCAAGCTCGTCGCCTACCGACTGATGCAACCCGTGATGCGCGCCTCGCCGGAGACGCGCGTGACGTTCCGCGATGGGCGGCCCGAGCGGTTGATCGCCGATCTGTCGATCCACGCGTTGGACCTCGTGATCTCCGATCAGCCCGTGTCGCCGACGATCAAGGTGCGCGCCTACAACCACCTGCTCGGCGAGACGCCGGTGACGGTGTTTGCGCCGCTCAAGTTGGCAGCGCGCGCGCAGAAGGGGTTCCCCGAGTCGCTCAACGGGATGCCCTTCCTGCTGCCGACCGAGAGCACGACCCTGCGGCGGGAGCTCGACGAGTACTTCGCGCAGCGAAACATCAGGCCGGACCTGATCGCCGAGTTCGAAGACTCCGCATTGCTGAAGACGTTCGGCGAAGCGGGCGAAGGATGTTTCGTGGCACCGTCCATCATCGAGGACGAGATTCGCGACCGAATGGAAGTGAAGATCGTCGGTCGGCTCGACGACGTGCGCGAGCGCTACTACGCCGTATCACTCGACCGCAAGGTGAAGCACCCGCTGGTGAACACGGTCCTCGAGCACGCGCGCTCGGTCGTCTTCGCGAAGCGCTAGTCGGCGAGGCCCACGGAGCGCGCGACGCTACGATACGCGGCGCGCACGAGGTCGCGTGCCATCTCGGGCGTGTCGCCGATGGCTGAGAGGTGTCCCATCTTGCGGCCCGCGCGCGCGCCCGGCTTACCATACAGATGTACGCGCACCCCGGGCATCGCCCAGGCTTCGGTGAAGTCCGGTGTGCGGCCCGGCTGCACCCAGAGGTCGCCCAGCAGGTTGTAGATCGCGCTCGGCGTCACCGTGGCCGCGCTGCCCAGCGGGAGGGCGCAGGCGGCACGGACGAGCTGCTCGAACTGGCTGGTGTCGGCGCCGCGCTCCGTCTGGTGAAACGTGTTGTGTGGCCGCGGTGCCAGTTCGTTGACGAGCAACTGGCCCTGTTTCGTGCGGAACATCTCGACGGCCAGCACCCCGTGGAGCCCGAGCTGCGTGGTGATGGCCTCGGCCAAGGCCAACGCATCCCGGGTCAGCGACGGGTCGATCGGTGCGGGCGACACCGACCACGTGAGGATGCCGTGGTCGTGGTGATTGAAGCTTGGTGCGAATTGCCGCACGTGTCCGTCGGGGGCGCGCGCGGTCATCACCGAGATCTCGAAGTCCAAGTCGAGAAAGGCCTCGACGACGCAGCGACGGCTGCCCAGTGCGGTCCACGCCTCGGCCGCAGCGGCGGCGTCGGCCTCGCGGAGCCGTACTTGGCCCCGTCCGTCGTAGCCGCCGTGGGCGCTCTTGGCGATGCAGGGCGCGAGCCGCGTCACCGCCTCGACGAAGCTTGCTTCGTCGTCGCACACGGCGAAGTCGCCGAGCGGGAAGCCCTGCTGCCGGAGCCAGGTCTTCTGCCGCGCGCGGTCCTGCACGATGTGCACGACCTCGGAGCCCGGGCGTACCGGTGCGAACCGCGCGGCGGCGTTGAGCGTGGTGGCCGACACCTGTTCGATTTCCAGGGTGACCACGCCGCAGCGCTCGGCGAAGCGGGCCGCGGCGCGCTCATCGTCGAATGGCGCGACGGTGACGCTGGTCGCGATGGCGCGCGCCGCACAGTGCTCATCCGGGTCGAAGATGTGCACGTCGTAGCCCATCGCGCGCGCGGCCATCCCGGTCATCCGGCCGAGCTGCCCGCCGCCGAAGATGCCAATCGCGGTCGGCGGGAGAATGCGCGACAGGGTCACGGCAGCGTGTCGCGCAATACGTCGTTGGCGCGCGCCGTGCGTCGCGCGATGAGCGCGGCGCGGAGTTCGGGACGGGTCAGGGCAAGAATCTCGGCCGCGAAGAGCGCAGCGTTGGTGGCGCCCGGCCGCCCGATGGCAAGCGTCCCGACGGGGACACCTCCCGGCATCTGCACGATGCTCAGGAGCGCATCGACGCCCTGCAACGCGGTGGCGGGCATCGGCACACCCAGCACCGGCACGGTGGTCTTGGCGGCCACCATCCCCGGCAAGTGCGCCGCGCCGCCGGCGGCGGCGATGATGACTTGCAGGCCACGCGCCTCGGCGGTGGCTGCGTACTCGAACATCCAATCCGGCGTCCGGTGGGCGGACACGACGCGCTTCTCGTACGGGATGCCGAGTTCGTCGAGCACCTCGGCTGCGGCCGACAGATGCGTCCAGTCGGAGGTGGATCCGCAGATCACGCCGACGAGCGGCGCCGGGCTGCTCACGCTTGCCCCTGTGCCTTGGTGAAGCCGTCGACGCCGTCGAAGACCTGCAGCTTCTCGATGTGGACCCACGGCGCGACGCCAGCGACCCGCTGCACGACGTCGAGCGCGACGGCGTCGGACATCGCGCCGCCGTCGCGCTGGACGAAGCGGCAGCGCCACACGTCGACGGCGTCGGTTTCGGCGCCGCCGGTGGCGGGATACACCTGCGTGCCGCGGTTCGAGATCATCACGAGTCGTGCGGGAGTGCCGTCGACCGCCGCTTCGAGGGCACGGCCGATGCCGTTGGCATCACCGCCCCACTCGGCGAACACGTCCACACCGACGACCTGCCGTTCACGCGGCACGACGCGCACGGCGGGACTGACCGCCGGCGGGAAATTGAGCGGCGTTCCGGTGCGCACCGCCCACTGCGCGCTGGACTTGCCGAGGTTGCCGATGATCGCATCGGCGAAGGCCTGCGTGCCGACGCTGGGCCCACCCTTCGCGAGATCGCCGGTGCGCACGCCGGACTCGAGCGTGACGAGGATGGCGTGCTCGACGGCATTGGCCTGCGCGAACAAGCCCAGATAGCGGAGCATCATCACCGCGCTGAGGAGCAGCGCCGTGGGGTTGGCCTTGTCTTGGCCGGCAATGGCCGGCGCGGTGCCGTGGACCGCTTCGAAAATGGCGCAGCCCGAGCCGAGGTTGGCCGAGGGGGCGAACCCGAGACCACCGCCGAGGCCGGAGGCCAAGTCGGAGAGGATGTCGCCGTTCATATTCGTCATCACGATGACGCCGAACTGTTCGGGCGACATCACGAGCTGGTGCGCGCAGTTGTCGACCAGCATCTGCTCGGCCGTGATGTCCGGGTACTCCGGCGCGATCTCGTCGAAGGTGTGCTGCAGCAGGCCTTCGGTGAGCTTGAGAATGTTCGCCTTGGTCGCGCAGGTGACCTTGCTTCGGCCTTCGGAGCGTGCGACTTCGAAGGCGAGGCGGACGATCTTCTCGCAGCCCTTCCGGGAGACGACCTTGAGCGACTGGGCGACGCCCGGCGTCTGCATATGCTCGATGCCGCCGTAGAGGTCTTCGATGTTCTCGCGGACGATCACGAGATCGACGCCGCGACCCGCGAAGACCGTCGGCACGCCGGGCAGCTCGCGCACCGGCCGCACGTTGCCGTAGGTCTCGAAGAGCTTGCGCAGCGTCACGTTGGCAGACTTTTCGCCCTTGCCGATCGGCGTCGCGAGCGGCCCCTTGAGGACGACGCGATGCTTGGAGATCGCCTCGATGGTGTCGGGCGTGACGCCGGACTTGATCCCCTTGGCGAAGACGGCGCCACCGGCTTCGGCCATCTCGAAGGACAGGCCGGTCCCGGCCGCTTCAAGAACACGGCGCGTGGCACCGATAACTTCAGGACCAATTCCATCGCCGGGAATGAGGACGACGGTGCGGGACGAGGGCGAGCTGGACATAGCGCAAACGGGAATGCCGCGACGCCGTGTCCAGTCGCAGCAGGTGAACGTGAGACGAATGACTCCACTGAATCTAAGGATCGGACGCGGACGCCGCTGGAACACCGGCGGTCTGCGGGGCGCGTGCCTCGCGGTCGTCGTGGCGACGTCTGCCGCCACCGCGCAGGGGCCCGTGCGGACCACCGTAGAGAACACGAACACGTGGTATTCGTTCTTCGGCGACCACCGCGTGTCGGGGCGCTGGTCGCTGTGGTACGACGTGCACCTTCGGCGCGAGGGTCTTCCCGGCGAGCGGTGGCAGCAATTGCTGCTGCGGCCCGGCGTGACCTACGACGTGGCGCAAGATGTGCGCCTCACCGCGGGGTACGGATACATCGTCACCCACCAGTACGGTGAGGATCCGATCGCCGCGCGATTCCCCGAGCACCGGCTCTGGGAGCAACTGACGCTCAACCAGCAGGCCGCGCGGGTGGCGGTGAGTCACCGCTTTCGGCTGGAGCAGCGCTATCTCGGCGTGATGTCGGCGCCGCCGGCGGGACAGGAGCCTGAGGTCGAGCGCTGGCGCTTCACGCAGCGCTTTCGGTACTTCATTCGCGGCACCCTGCCGTTGGGATCGGCCAAGACCGGCCCGTACGTGACCGGCTACAACGAGATCTTCGTCGGGCTGGGCCGCGATGTGCAGCTCAACATTCTGGAGCAGAACCGGCTGTTCGGTGGCATCGGCTGGCGCCTCACGCCGACGCTCCGCGTCGAAGGTGGCTACCTGCAGCAACAAATCATCCGCGCGAGCGGACGGCGGGTCGAGAGCAACAACACCTTGTCGGTGACGCTGTTCTCGACCGCGCCCTGGGGCCACTGAGGCGCGGCGGCCGCTCCGGCGCCGCGCGATGACGCGTGGTCAGAACACGCAGCTGGTCCGCGCCGGCATCGCGATCGTGACGCGGCCGGCGGCGCTCGTCGTGGCGGTACACCTGCCAACCACCGGAGCGCCGAGCGCGGCGCTGGGGACCGTGACCGATGTGGGAGCCGTGCCGTTGTTGATGACCACGAGCGTCGCGCCACGCCGGTACGCGTAGAGCTGCTCGTCGACGACCAGATGTTCGGTCGGCGCGGTGCGGAGCTCGGCTCGCGCGGCGCGCAGCGCCAGCAGTCGCTGCACGTGCGAGAAGACGCGCTGCTGGTCGGCGGTGCGCCCGCGGGCCTCGAACGCGTTGGCGGCGTCACCCGGGAACCCGCCCGGGAAATCGCGTCGGTTGTCGGGGTCGCCACCGCCGGGCAGCGCGATCTCGTCGCCATAGTAGATCGACGGAATGCCGCGCGCCGTCAGCTGGAACGTGAAGGCCAGCAGCAGGCCGTCGATCGTCGCGTTGGGCTCGCCCATAAAGCGCGGCACGTCGTGATTGCTCAGGAAGGTGACGAGTTCGTTGGGCCGCAGATACACGCGGTCGCGCGCGAGCATCATCGCCACTTCGCGCACCGAACTTCCCGTCGCGAAGGCGCGCCGCGTCGGGAACGCGAGCGGGAAGTCGAACAGATAGTCCACCGAGCCATCGATGCCGTCCCAGCCGACGCGTCCCCCTTCGAAGAACGAGAGCAGCACCGGGTCGCCGTCATAGGCCTCGCCCACGACGCGGACCGTGGGATACTCGCGCTTGATCGCCGCCATCCACGGCGCCCAGAAGGAGCGCGGCGCGTAGAACCAGGTGTCCTGTCGGATGCCGTCGATGCCGGTCATCCCGAGCCACCACAGCGTGTTCTGGATCAGATAGCGCGAGACGTCCGGGTCGTCCTGGTTCAGGTCGGGGAGGATGTTCGCGAACCAGCCCTTGAGCGTGCTGTCGCGCACGACCGGATTCGCATAGCGATCGGCGAGCGTCCAGGTCTGCCAGTTGTTGGGGAGATGCTGTTCGCGCGTCCCGTTGAACCACGTGGGCGTGGGCGAGTCCGTGAGCCACGGGTGTTCGGGGCCGGTGTGGTTCTCGACCTGATCCATAATGATCTTGATGCCCTGCGCGTGGGCATCATCGACCAGACGGCGCAACGCGGCCATATCGCCGAAGCGATCTTCGACGGCGTAGAAGTCCGACGCGTGGTAGCCGTGATACGCGGTCATCACCGGATCCCCGGGGCGCATACTGGCCTTGTCGGCCACATCCGTGTTGTCGAACACGGGCGTGAACCAGATGGCGGTGATGCCCAGCGACTTGAGGTACGGGAGCTTCTGTCGGATGCCCTCGATGTCGCCCCCGTGGTAGCCACGCGGGTTCTTGCGATCGAGCAGGCCCTTCGACTTGGCGGGGTCGTCGTTCGACGGGTCGCCATTCGCGAAGCGGTCGGGCATCACGAGATAGATGACGTCGTCGATGCCGAAGCCCTGAAAGCGCCCCTCACGAGGGAGCGGGGCATCGACGGTGAACGTGAACGCCGCGCGACCGGCCCCGGTGCGGAACGCGATAGGATACGCACCGGGCGTCGTGCCACTGGCAATGGTGACGTCCACGAACGCGTAGGTGCCGCGCGCATTCGTGCGGATGTTGCTGCAGGTCAGTCGTCCGCAGTCGATTTGCGCGCCGCCAAGGTTGGTGCCGCGCACGAGCACGCGCACCGGATTGATGCTGTGGCCGGTCCACCAGTTGGGCGGATCGACCTTGGTAATCGTGGGGCGACCGGTCGCCGACTGCGCCGCCAGCGGAGTCACGGGAGCAGCGGTGGCCACGACGGCCGCCGCGAGCGCGAGGGCCGCGGTGCGTCGTGCAGTCAGTGGCAGGTCAGCGAACATCGGCATCGGGGAGGTGACGGAGGATGATGATCTTGCGCGCCGCAATTTGGCGTTCGTACGCGCGATGCGTAGGCGCCGTACGGGTCGCGGCCACGAATTGTTGCCACGCGCCGAGGGACGACACGGTGTGGATGCGCAGGTGGGTCCAGCCGTCACTCACGAGCATTCGGCCGGTCTCGCTGCGCCAGGCCGCCGCGCTGGCACGCTCTGCGGGGCGCACGCGCAGTTCGAGTTCGCGCTCGAGCGCCTCGAGGCCACCGGGGACGGCGCGGAGATACTCGTACACCACCAAGGCGCCACGCGGGGCGCTCGCCGTGTCACGCGACACCCGGAGGTGGGGCAGCATCTCGACAAACTGGTCGTGGTGGCCGGCGGACATCGCCGAGAGGTCGCCATAGAACTGGAGCGCGCGTCGGCCCCCTTCACTCTGCGTCCGGAGTTGCGCGTTCGCGGTGTCCATCTGCGCCATCGAGGCGTAGTGCGTGACGACGACGAGGTCGAGCGGTTCGGGGCTCTCGGCTTCGCGGAAGACGCGCACGCGGCCGATGGCGGGCACACGGTCGTAGATCGCGCGGAGCGGGCCAGTGTAGATCGCGGTGGCGTCCGCCTCGCGGCCAGGCAGCCAGCGGAAGGTGACGATCTGGCGGACGTCCGCTACGACGTCGGTGGTGCCGGCCCCCTGCGATCGTGCGGCGGCTGGCGCGAGCGCGGCGGCCGTGACCGACACGGCCGTCGCGAGAATGGCGACGCGCGCCGTCAGCGTGCGCACGCGCCGCATCGGGCCATCAGTTGGCGGAGGCGAGCGCTCGGGTTTGCATCACGACCACGTAGCCGTTCCCGCGGCGATGCACCGAGAACGATTCGAGGTCGGCAGGCGCGATGGCGTCGAGATACCAGTCGGGGACGCAGGCGCCGTTCACGTACCGCTTGCAACCGGCCAGCAGCGCATCCGCGCGTTGCTGCAACTGGTTTCCTCCGCCGAACGGCACCCCAATGGGTATCGCGGGCACGAACGGCCCGCCGTAGGGCACGTCGATGCCCAGCATCGTGGCCTGACCGAGCGCCGTGTCCCAGCCGTTCCAATCGGCGGGAAACACGGCGGGCTGCTGGGTCGACCAGCCGCGTGTGGGGCCGACTTCCTCACCCAGCCGCAGCCAGGGCCACGTCCGTGCCGCATACTGCCGGATCGAGAAATCCGGGGCCTCGGCGAGCTCCTGCCCGCTCCCGGCGACTTGCACGGCCCCAATGTTGAGCTGCCGCGCGCGGACGGTAATGGTGGGGGCGGCCAGGGGAATTGGGTCGAGCTCCACGCGATACGTGGCGACGCGACCCGGCGTAACGGTGGCGTAATCGCGGAGCGCCGCGTACCCGAGGCGGCGCACCGCGAAGCGGTGCGTGCCGGCGGCGACACCGAGCATCTCGAAGCGGCCTTGGTCGTCTGCCGTGGCCTGCCAGCGGCCATCGTCGAGTCGAACCTGCGCGAAAGGCAGCGGTGTGCCGATGGAACTCGTGACGACCCCGCGGATACCGGTTGGGGCCTCGGGCTGCTGCGCCGTCGCGCCCGATGCTGTGCCGAGCGCGACGATGACGGCGAGACGAATGGGATACACAAGGCGGACCATCGGTTGCTCCGGGTACAGGAACGTACACACTTCGGAATCGACTGGCCCGCGTCGGCCGTGTGGTGAAGCCTACGTACCGGTCAGGTGGCCGCAAGTTCCGCCGACCCGGAACGCACACGGCCCCGATGCCGCAGGGGCATCGGGGCCGTGACCGAACTGACGTGCGTAGTGGAGCTCCCCGAACAGGACTCGAACCTGTGACCCGCTGATTAACAGTCAGCTGCTCTACCAACTGAGCTATCGGGGAATGTCCGCGGCGTTGCTACACCGCAGACCTGAATTATCGGAAATCGCAGGCCCGCATTCAACCCCACACGCCGAAAAATCGCCGGATTCGGTGCTGTCACGTTTGTGATGCGATGTGGCGGACGCGGCGTCGGGGCGCAGTTTCCGCCCGATGCCCCCGACGACGCCGGCGCGATGCTTCTGGGTGGTGGATGGCCCGCCGCTCTACCACGATTACCACGATCGCGAGTGGGGCTTCCCGGTCGCGGATGACCGGCGGCTTTTCGAGAAGCTGTCCCTCGAGGCGTTTCAGAGCGGGCTGAGCTGGCTGACGATTCTCAAGAAGCGCGAGGGTTTTCGCGAGGCCTTCGCCGGCTTCGACGTCGCCCGAGTGGCGCGTTTCGGCGCGCGCGATGTGGCACGACTGCTGGCCGATGCGGGCATCGTGCGGCATCGCGGCAAGATCGAGGCGACGATCGCCAACGCGCGTGCGCTCGAGTCCCTGCTCGACGTGGAGTCGTCGTTCGCGGCGTACGTGTGGCGCTTTGCGCCGCCCGCCGCGACGCAACCCCGCACGATCACCGAGGCGTGGCTCCGTGCCGCGAGTACCTCACCGGAAGCGACCGCCCTGTCGAAGGATCTCAAGCGTCGCGGCTTCCGCTTCGTGGGACCGACGACGGTGCAGGCGTTCCTGCAAGCGGCGGGACTCGTGAATCATCACGAGTCCCGCTGTCACGTGCGCGCGGCCGCCGAAGCGGCGCGTCGCGCCTTCGTGGTGCCCACGAGCGGCGCCAAGTAGCGCCCGGTCACCGAGCCGGCGGCCGCGACGATGTCTTCCGGCGTGCCGGCGGCGACGATCTCGCCTCCGGCGTCGCCGGCATCGGGGCCCAAGTCGACGACCCAATCGGCGCGCTTGATCACATCGAGGTGGTGCTCGATGACGACCAACGTGTGGCCCGCCTCGACCAGGCGATCGAGCACGGCGCAGAGCTTCTCGACGTCGGCCAAGTGGAGCCCGGTGGTCGGCTCGTCGAGCACATAGAGCTTCTTCCCCTTGCTCTTGGCCGACTCGGCGAGCTCCCGCGCGATCTTGAGGCGCTGGGCTTCACCGCCCGACAGTGTGGTGGCCGGTTGGCCGAGGCGCAGATAGCCGAGCCCCACTTGCTGCACCTGCCAGAGGGCCTGACCCATCTTCTCTTCGAAGGGGAAGAAGCGGATCGCTTCGTCGATGGTCATCTGCAGCACATCGTGAATCGAGCGGCCGAAGAGCGTGACCTCGAGCACCTCGGGCTTGAATCGCTTGCCGCCGCACTGGTCGCAGGGCACGAAGACGTCGGCGAGAAAGACCATCTCGACTTCCAGCGCGCCGGCGCCCTCGCAGGTCTCGCAGCGTCCACCGGCGACGTTGAACGAGAACGTGCCCGGCGTGTAGCCGCGTTGCCGCGCGAGCGGGACATCGGCAAAGATCTTCCGAATGTCGTCATAGGCCTTCACATACGTCACCGGGTTGGAGCGCGGCGACCGGCCAATCGGCTCCTGATCGATGAGGACGACGGCGTCCAATCCCCCGATGCCCTCGAGCGCATCGTAGTGGCCGACGACTTCGCCGAGGTGCCGTTTGGCCGAGGTCTCCCCGGTGAGGGCCTGTTCCACCGCGTGCACCAGCACGTCGTGGACGAGCGTGCTCTTGCCGCTGCCCGAGGGGCCGGTGATGACGGTGAGCGTGCCCAAGGGCACGCGCAGGTCGACGTTCTTGAGGTTGTGTTCGCGCGCCCCACGCAGGGTGAGCCAGCGCGGTCCTGCCTTGCGACGTGTCGTCGGCACGGCGATTTCGCGCTGCCCCGTGAGGAACTGGCCGGTGAGCGGGCTCTCGGCGGCGCGGCCGATGGGGCCGGCAAAGACCACGCGGCCGCCCTTTTCACCGGCGCCGGGCCCGAGCTCGATCATATGATCGGCAATGCGGATCGTGTCGAGGTCGTGCTCGACCACCACCACGGTGTTGCCGCCGTCGCGCAGGCGGGCGAGGAGGGTGAGCAAGCGGTCGGTGTCGCGCGGGTGCAACCCGATGCTTGGTTCGTCGAGCACGTAGAGGGTGTCGACCAAGCGCGCGCCCAGCGCGTTGGCGAGGCCGATGCGTTGCGCTTCGCCACCGGAGAGCGTGCGCGTAGCGCGATTGAGCGTGAGGTAGCCCAAGCCGACATCATCGAGGAAGCGCACGCGGTCCAGCGCTTCCTGCCGAATGTGCGCCGCGACGGTGGCTTCGTACTCGGTGAGCGGGAGCGCCTCGAGCCAGATGCGGAGTTCGCGCACGGGCCAGTCCGAGGCCTGCGCGATCGTCTGCTGGGCGAGGCGCACCGCGAGGGCGTCGGGGCAGAGCTTGGCCCCGCCGCAGGCGCGACAGGTCACCGCGGACTGGTACTGACGCAGGAAGACGCGGATGTACTGCTTGTAGCGCTTCTCTTCCAGATCCTCGAGAAACTTGAGGATGCCGACGTAGCCCTTCACGCGGGCGGTGAGCAGCCGCTCGTGCTGCGCCGGGTCGAGTTCGCGCCACGGGACGTCCACGGGAATCCCTTCCTTCTTCGCGAACTCGGCGAGGGCGCGTCGCTTGTTGTCGTAGCGCGGCTTGGTCCACGGATCGATCGCGCCGTCGCGCAGCGTGCGATTCGCATCGGGAACGATCAGCGTCCGATCGTACTCCAGCGTGGCGCCGAAGCCATTGCAGACGCTGCAGGCGCCGCGAGGGTTGTTGAACGAGAACAACTGCGGCGTGGGCGCGGGGGCCCGATGTCCGTCGTCGGGGCACTCGAAGCGCTCGGTGAACCGCAGGCGATCCACCGGCGCGGCGTCGGCGTGCGCCAGCGGCGACGCGACCGGCGCGGTAAAGAGCAACACGCAGTCACCGTCGCCCTCACGAAACGCCTGTCCGACGGCCTCAGGCAGCCGCGGTTCCGGGGCCGTGCTGGTGACGAGGCGGTCGACGAGCACGAGCACTTCCTTCGCGACCGCGAGGTCCACGCGGCTGCCCACGAGTTCGTCCAAGTGCAGCGTCCGACCGTCGACGGCCACGCGGACGAAGCCCTGCGCCCGCAGGTTGTCGACGATCACGTCGTGCGAGACCGCGTCGCTGCGGCGCAGCGGGAAGGCCACGGCGTACCGCGTGCCCGGCGGCAGCGCGGCGACGGCGTCGGTGACGGTGGCGACGGTGCTCGGGCGCAGTTCGCGCCCACACGTGGGGCAATAGGTGCGACCCACGCGCGCCCAGAGCAGCCGCAGGTAGTCGTGAATCTCGGTCGCCGTGCCGACGGTCGAGCGCGAGGTGCGCGTCGGGTTCTTCTGTTCGATCGCGACGGCAGGCGCGACCCCGTCGACGGCATCGACGTCGGGCTTCTCCATCCGTTCGAGGAACTGCCGCGCGTAGGCCGAGAGCGATTCGACGTAGCGGCGCTGGCCCTCGGCGTACAGCGTGTCGAAGGCGAGCGAGGACTTCCCCGAGCCCGAGGGGCCGGTGATGACCGTCATCGCCCGCCGCGGGATCTCGACGGTGATGTTCTTGAGGTTGTGTTGGCGCGCCCCGCGGACGACGATCGGCTGCTTCATTGCGGATAAACATAGGGGAGCGACGCCTCGACTAGATTCCGGTGTGACCGCGCCCGGGGCGTATCTCGACGAAGACACGGTGGGTCGTGTGCTGGACGCGCGACTCGCGCGACGGCTGTTGACGTACGTCCGCCCCTACCGCGCGCTCGTCGTGACGTCGCTTGGACTGCTGTTCCTGCAGGCCGGGCTGACACTGGCCGGGCCGTTGCTGACGCGGCACGCGATCGACGTGGTCCTGCCCTCGGGGCAGCGCGAGACGCTGCCCTGGCTCGCGGCGGCCTTCGGCACGGTGCTGGCCGTGCAATTCGTCGCCAGTCTCAGCGAGACGTTGCTGACGAACCGGCTCGGGCAGACGGTGATGCACGATTTGCGGCGCGAGGTCTTCGCGCACTTGCAACGCTTGTCGGTGCCGTTCTTCGACCGGACGCCGGTGGGGCGCCTTGTCACGCGCGTGACCGGCGACATCGAGTCGCTCAACGAGTTGTTCACGTCCGGGGTGGTGGCGGGGCTGGGCGACCTGTTCACGCTCGGCGTGATCGGCGTGGCGATGCTGATTGTCGACTGGCGGCTGGCCCTGGCGACCTTCGCCGTGATTCCCTTCGTGTGGTGGACCTCGTCGTGGTTCCAGCGCCGCGTACGCGCGGCGTATCGCGAGATTCGCACGCGACTGGCGCGGCTCAACGCCTTCCTGCAGGAGCGGGTCGCGGGCATTCGCGTCGTGCAGCTCTTCGGTCAGGAGCGTCGCGAGTCGGCGCAGTTCGACCGGCTCAATCGCGAGCATCTCGACGTGCATCTCGCGAGCGTCACGATCTATGCGCTGTACTTCCCATTGATCGAATTGCTGACGTCGGTGGCCCTCGCGTCGCTGATCGTGGCCGGCGCGTCGCGCGCCGGCGCCGGCGTGTTGGGCGTCGGCACGGTCGCGGCATTTCTGCAGCTCGTGCGGCGGTTCTTTCAGCCGCTGCAGGATCTGTCGGACAAGTACAACACGCTGCAGCAGGCGATGGCGGCCGGGGAGCGGATTTTTCACCTGCTCGACACGCCGCCCGACGCGGCGGGGCAGTCGCTGCTGGCGTCGACGGCGGCCGTCGAGGCGCAGCGCCGGGCGACCCCGGCGGTGGCCGCAGGTGCGGAGGCGCCTCCGGGCGTGACGGTGGTGTTCGAGGACGTTTGGTTTGCCTACCGGGGCGACGAGTGGGTGCTGCGCGGGGTGTCCTTCCAGGTGTCGCCCGGGGAGACGCTGGCGTTGGTGGGGCACACCGGGGCGGGGAAGAGCACCGTGGTCGGGCTCCTGCTCCGATTCTACGAACCGCAACGGGGACGGATTCTCGTCGACGGTGTGGACATCCGCGAGATGCCCGTCGATGCGCTGCGCGCCCGGATCGGGTACGTGCAGCAGGACCTGTTTCTCTTCGCGGGAGACATTGCCGCGAACATCCGGTTGGGCACGGCACTGGATGACGCCGGCGTCAGGGCTGCGGCGGCGCGCGTCGGTGCCGATCGGGTGATTGCACGGCAGCCGGCGGGGTGGGCGACACCGCTTGCGGAGCGCGGAGCGTCGCTCAGCGTCGGGGAGCGGCAGTTGCTGTCGTTTGCGCGTGCGCTGGCGGCATCGCCGCCGCTCCTGGTGCTCGACGAGGCGACCAGCGCGGTCGATGCGACGATCGAGGCAGACATCCAGCGGGGGCTCTCGGTCCTGATGCAGGGGCGCACGACCATTGCGATTGCACACCGGCTCTCGACCGTGACGGCGGCGAGTCTGATCCTGGTGCTCCATCACGGTCAGGTGGTGGAACGGGGGACGCACGAGTCGCTGGTGGCCTCGGGCGGGCTGTATGCCCGACTCTGGGCGCTGCAGGTGGGCGCGCTTGAATCAGTGCGCGATTCGGCTCCGTAAGGCGTCACGAATGCTTGCTCCCCTTTGGAGCGTCCCGTACTTTCGACCCCAATGGCTTACCTCCAGCTCAACGACCGCCAGATCCCGCTCCGCGCCGGTGACACCACCATCGGCGGCGCCGCCTCGGCCGATGTCCGGGTGGATGGCCTGAGCGATGCCAGTGCCACGGCCGTGGTGAACGCGACCGGCGCCGGCTCGGTGATCCGGCTGGCCTTGGCGGATGCATCGGTGCGGGTGAATGGCGTGGCGCTGGGGGTCGAACCCGTGCCGCTGATTCACGGCGATCGCATCGAGGTGGGCGGGGCGACCCTCATCTTCGGCGATGCCGCGAAGGGCGGGTCGACCGCGTTCTTCTCGGGGGCGAATGTCGCCGAACTGCTCAAGCAGCGGGAGGGCGGCGCGGCAGCGGCCAGCGGTGCGGCCCGGCAACCGACGGCGAACACGGGCGGACGACTGGTATCACTGACGGACGGCCGCGAGTACCCGATCATCAGCAAGCCGTTCACGATCGGGCGCGATCCGGCCTGTGATGTCGTGATCGCTTCGGGCGAAGTCTCGCGGAGCCACGCGGAGATCGAGGTCGGCGCCGAAGGGTACTACCTCATCGACACGAGCACGAATGGCGTGCTGGTGAACGGGACGCGGGTCGACGGCACGATCACGCTGGCTCGCGGCGACGTGATTCGGCTCGGTCCGGAGGAGTTCCGGTTCTACGCGGACAAGGCCGCCGCCGCGGCGACGGCCGCGCCGCCAGCGGCCGCTCCCGCCGCCGCTCCGACCCCGCCTGCGCCGGTCGCGGCAGCACCCGCCGCTCCTGCGCCTGCTGCGCCAGCGCCCGACGCTCCTGCCCCTGCGGCGCCAGCGCCGCGCCAAGAACCGGTCGCAGCGCCGACACCGGCTCCTGCGCCGAAGGCCCCCCCGGCCGCTCCCGCCCGACCCGTGCTGGCTCGCCTCGAGCTGCAGCTGTCGTCCGGAGCGAAGATCGTCGAGATCACCGAGCCGCTGACCCAGTTGGGACGAGGGCAGCACAACGATGTGGTGGTGGCCGAAGAGAGCGTCTCCGACTCCCACGCCAAGGTCCAGCGCCGCGGCGATGGCTGGTATCTAGTGGATATGGGCTCGACCAACGGGTCGTTCGTCGGCGGGGTCCGGATCCAGGGCGACGCTGCGCTGGGTGAGACGGCCGAGATCAAGCTCGGGGCGCTTCGTGGCACCTTTGCGGTAGCCGGAGCAGCGGTCGCGAGCGCTGCGGGCAAGGGGGAGACGGCGGTGCTGTCCGGGGCGTTGGCGGCCCAGCTCGCGGCGGCGCGTCAGGCGGCGGCCCCGCCAGCCGCGAGCCCCCCGCCCCCCGCCCCGGCGCCAAAACAGGCCGTCCCACCCGCTCCAAAGCCCGCGAGCGGTGGAGTACCTTCGTGGGTCTGGGTGGCGGCCGTGCTCGCGGCCGCCGCTGGCGGTGCCTACTTCTACTTGGCGGGTCGCTAGTGCAGTTCTCGGTCGCAGCACGAACGGATGTCGGGATGATTCGCGCCGGCAACGAGGACGCGTTCTTCGCCGATGCCAATGGGCATCGGGGCTTGTTCATCGTTGCCGACGGGATGGGCGGCCACGCGGCCGGCGAAGTCGCCTCGGAAATGGCGGTGCAGATCGTGACGCGCGAGCTCGACGCCGTGAACGATCTGGCGGCCAGCGATGTCGATCGCCATATCGCCCGCGCCGTGCGGAACGCCAACCGCGCGATCTACGAGCGCACCCTCGCGGAAGTCGACAAGCAGGGAATGGGCACGACCGTGTCGATGCTGATGCTCGGCGGTTCGCGCTACGTGATCGGCCAGGTCGGTGACTCTCGGGTGTACCTGCTGCGCAACGGCCAGCTGCATCAGCTCACGAAGGACCATTCCTACGTGCAGGAGCAGGTGGACGCGGGCTTCCTGACGCCGGAGCAGGCGCGCTACCACCCCTACAGCAACGTGATCACCCGCTGCGTCGGCGCCGCCGAGAACGTCGAGCCCGACGTGTTCACGGGCAGCGTGCTGGCGGGCGATCTCTTCCTGGTGGCCTCCGACGGCCTGACCGGGATGGTCGATGACAAGCGACTGCTCCAGGTGCTGATGCAGCGTCAGCCGCCGCAGCGGCTGGTGGATTTGCTGATCCGCGAGGCCAACGGCCGCGGCGGCCTCGACAACATCACGGCGATCGTCGTGCAGGTGTCGCAGGTTGACGAGGAAGTCACGCGGCCGACCACGTCGATGCAGGCTGTCGAGTGACCACGCCGGCTTCGGTCGGCGCGGTCGCGGAGTTGTACCTCGGCAACCTGCTGTACGCGCTGGAGCGCTGTGCGCTCGCGCTGGAGGCGGAGGGCAAGGCCGAGGATGCGGCCTTCTACCGCGGGATCGGGCGCGCGTTGGCTGACGCCCACGGCCGAGCGAAGTCCGAGCACTGACCGTCGCGGCGCGCGACGGTCAGTGCGTCGTCAACGAAGCGCGGCCAACACGTTGGCGGCGTCGAGGTGCAACGGTACTCGGCTGAACACGCGCAGCCAGCGTGCGGAGCGGTAGAACTGCGTGGAAAGCAGGGGCAGGTCGATCGCGCCCGCCATTCCTGCGGTCGTGAGCCACTCGACGGAGCCTTCACGCTTCACGACCGGGATGTCGAGCCCGAGCATCTGCGTCTTGGCCGGGTAGTCGAGGAGCAAGTCGCCGGGCGCGAGGCCGTGCGTGCGCGCGAGCGCGTCTTCGGCGGCGCGGGCCCGTTCGCGGTCGTCGGAGATCCAGTCGAGGGCTTCCGGATCATCGAGCTCGGCCGCCGGCACATCGAGCGCACGCTTGAACAGGCGTCGCGTCCGCAGCGCATCGAGCATCGGCGTCTGGCCCGCGTCGTCAAGCGCGTGGAGCAGGCCTTCGTCGCTGTAGCTGCCGATGCGCGCGACATCGACGCGGCCCGCGCGCGCGGCGTCGTCGACGAGTCGCTTGTACATCGCGGTGGCGCTGCGGACGGCGTGGTGCCAGTACACGTTGCGATACATCTGGTACTTGGCGAAGAGCAGCGATTCCAGCGCCGAGAGCCCCTTGGCGGCGATCCCCAGGGTGGGCTGGCCGACGGCATCGCCAGCTGGTGCCGGCACGATGGTCATCGCGTGCAGTAGGCGATCGACGTCGATGTCACCATACGGCACGCCGCACATCCGCGCGTCGCGGCGGAGATACTCGAGCTTGTCGAGATCGAGTGATCCAGCGATCAGGCCCTGCAGTGGCGACCGGCTCGCGCCCCGAATGAGCGCCGCAATGTTCGCGGGGGCGTCGGGGCCGAGCGCTTCGGCGAGCAACTCCGCAATGACACCGGACGTGACGAGCTGCTGGCCGAGGGCCTCGTGATGGGCCAGGCCGATCTCTTCGAGGGCGTGGGAGAACGGGTAGTGGCCGATATCGTGGAGCAGCGCGGCCATTCGCGCTTCGGCACGCTGCAACGCCGAGACGTGGGTGAGCGCGCCAGCTTCGTCGAGCCGCGCGAGGGCGAGCCCGGCCAAGTGGTACGCGCCGACCGCGTGTTCGAAGCGCGAGTGCGTGGCGCCGGGGTACACCAAGAACGCCCAGCCGAGCTGCCGGATGTGTCGCAGCCGCTGGAACGGCGCGGCATCGACCAGGCGCTCGGCGAGCGGGTCGAGACGGATCGTTCCCCAGAGCGGATCACGGATGGTGGTCAGCGGCATCGGCGGGAAAGTACGGGAGCCAAACGCAACGGGGCACCCCGGAGGATGCCCCGTTGGTGCATTCGATGCGAGCGATCAGCCCTTGGGGCCGGCGTTGCGGATCGCGTCGCTGACGGCGGTGCCGAACTTCTTGAAGTTCTCGTGGAACATCCCGACGAGCTTCTTCGCCTGCGCGTCGTATGCGCTGGGATCAGTCCAGGTCGACCGCGGCGAGAGCACGGCCGCCGGCACGTCGGGGATCGACTGCGGTACGGCGAGTCCGAAGATCGGGTCGACCGTCGTCGGTACCTTGTCGAGTGCCCCCGCGAGGGCGGCGCGCACCATCGCACGCGACCAGGAGATCTTCATCCGGCTCCCGGTGCCGGCGGCACCGCCGCTCCAGCCGGTGTTGAGCAGCCACACGCGGCTCTGGTGCTTGTCGAGCAGCTCGCCGAGCATCTCGGCGTACTTGGTCGGATGCCACACGAGGAACACGGCGCCGAAGCAGGCCGAGAACGTGGCCTGCGGTTCCGTGACGCCGCGCTCGGTCCCGGCGACCTTCGCCGTGTAGCCCGACAGGAAGTAGTACATCGCCTGTTCCTTGGTGAGCCGCGCGATCGGCGGGAGGACGCCGTAGGCGTCGCAGGTCAGGAAGACGATGTCGGTCGGATGCGGGCCGCGCCCCGACGGGACGTGATTCTTGATGAACGGGAGCGGATACGACGCGCGCGTGTTCTCGGTGATCGACTGGTCGTCGAAGCGGACCTTGCGGCCTTCGTCGAGGACGACGTTTTCGAGTACGGTGCCGAACATCTGCGTCGTGGCATAGATGTCCGGTTCGGCTTCGGCCGAGAGATTGATGACCTTGGCGTAGCAGCCGCCTTCGTAGTTGAAGATGCCGTTCGGGCCCCAGCCGTGTTCGTCGTCGCCGATCAGGCCGCGTTCCGGGTCGGCGGACAGGGTGGTCTTGCCCGTGCCCGAGAGCCCGAAGAACAGGGCGCTGCGTCCTTCGGGGCCGACGTTGGCCGAGCAGTGCATCGACAGCAGTCCCTGCTTCGGCAGGTAGTAGTTCATCACGGTGAACATCGACTTCTTGAGTTCACCCGCGTACTGCGTGCCGCCGATCAGAATGGTGCGCTCGGCGAGGTTCAGGACGATGAACGTGCCGGTGCGCGTGCCGTGCCGCGTCGGATCGGCGACGAAGTCCGGCGCGTGCAGCACCGTGAAGTTGGGGGCGAAGCCCGCGAGCTCGGCCGTTTCCGGGCGGATGAACATGTTCCGCACGAAGAGCGAGTGCCACGCCTTCGGGGTCACGTAGCGCACGGACAGCCGGTACTGCGGATCGGCGCCGCAGTAGAGGTCCTGCACGAAGAGTTCGCCCTGCTGATCGAGGAAGTGCCGCACGTCCTCGAGCAGGTGCTGGTAGTGCGTGAGCGTGATCGGCTGGTTGACCGTGCCCCAATCGACGTCGGCCTCGGACCCCGGTTCACGGACGACGAACTTGTCCTTGGGGCTGCGCCCGGTGAATGGCGAGGTGACGGCGACGAAGGGCCCGTTGTCGGCGATGCGGCCTTCGCCGCGACGAATGGCAGCCTCGACGAGCAGGGGCGCGGCGTAGTTCCAGTGGACCTCACCGGAGGGGGTCAGGCCTTGTGCGGCCAGCGAGGACGAGGCCTCACGGGTGGTGGCGGGAGCGGACGGAGTCATTCCGTGTGCACCAAAAGTCAGAAAGGGACCTCCGCGGTCGTCGACCGGGAGGTCGACGGGCGCAGGTCCACTGGGAGACGCGATCAGACTGGGAAATGTACGGACTTTCGGCAGGATGGGTCAATTCGACCGCATCGGCTTTTCGGTTGGGTGGAACGAAATGGCGCAAATCGTGATAGGGCATCGACTTGGACCGTTCCACCGATTGCGGTGCCCGGGTTTTTGATTACCGTTTATCACGTGACGACTTCCCGTCGCTTCCTGCGAGCGTTTGCCGTGGTCTTCGCCGTGCTGGCGTGGGCGACGCTGACCGCCGTGCCCGCGTTTGCCGAGGCGGCCGCATCGGCCGCGGCGGCATCGGCCGTTGGCGCGCACGTCGAGGATGCGGGCACGACGTCCCACGTCCCGGGGCACGATCACTCGACGTGCAGCTGGTGCTCCGTGCTGCGGGCACCGATCGAGGCGACCCCGCTGTTGCCGTCGGCATTGCCCGTGCAGGCGACGCGGGCAGTGCACGCGCGCGCAATTCAAGCGTGCGGCGCGGTGGCCGAGGGGTCCTCGGCGGCACGCGCGCCGCCGACGGCGTAACCGCCGACCACGCTTCTGGGCGCCACGAGCGCCCGTCCGCATCGGTGGGTCGGCCCGATGCGCCATTTCTGCCTCCAGACAATCGTGGTTGTGTCTAGCAATGTTCGGCTTTGAGTTCGCACGCCGGCGGGCGTTTCACGTGCTGATGCGGCTACCGCTGGCCGCGTTGTGCACGCTGACCCTGGCGGCGCCGGTCGTCGCGCAGTCGGTTGCGGCGCGGCGAGAGATCCGCGGCGTCGTCGTCGACAACGCGACGGCGGAGCCCTTGGCGTTCGCGCGGGTGCGCCTCCTGGAACTGCATCGGGAGGTCACGACACACGAAGACGGCCGGTTCCGCTTCGAGGCGTTGCCCACGGGGCCGTTCACGCTGGTCGTGCAGCGGATCGGCTACGCGCCCGCGACCCGCGTCCTGGCGGCCGCAGACACCGCCGCTCTGACGCTGCGACTGGTGCGCTCGGCCGCGCAGCTGGCCGCGACCGTGGTGACGGGGGCGGTGGACGAACGCACGGCGGCCGACGCGCTGAGCTCGACCACGGTGGTGTCGGGGGCGGCGCTCGACCGCCGGCTCGAGCCGACGGTGAGCGCCACACTCTCGGGCACACCGGGCTTCGTCGCGACATCCGTCGGGCCGGCGACGGCGCGTCCCGTGCTGCGGGGCTTGGGTGGCGACCGAGTGCTGATGCTCGAAGACGGTTTGCGGACAGGCGATCTGTCGGGTACGACCTCTGATCACGCGACGGCGATCGAGCCGGCGTCGGCGAAGCAGATCGAAGTCGTGCGCGGCCCGATGTCGCTGTTGTATGGCTCGAACGCGCTGGGTGGTGTGGTGAACGTCGTGCAGGAAGTGGTGCCGACCTCGCTCCCGGATGATGCGCACGGCTCGCTGGCGGTGCACGGCAGCAGTGTCCAGCCGGGCGGCGGCCTGACGGGCGTGTTCACCACGGCGCGGGGCCGCACCGCGCTGCGGCTCGAAGCCTCGGGGCGTCAGGCGGGGGATCTGCGGACACCCGGTGGCGTGATGACCAACACCGGGCTCGGGACGTACAACGCGGCGATCGGTGTCTCGCGCATCGGCCCCGAAGGCCACGTGGGCGTGGCGTTGCGTACGTACTTCTCGAGCTACGGCCTGCCGGGGGGCTTCACCGGGGCGCACCCCAACGGTGTTGATCTGCGGATGTTTCGCAACACGGCGCGCGTCGAGGGCGAGCGGCATCCCGCGCGCGGACCCTTCTCGTCGGTCCGCGGCTCGGCGCAGTACACGTTGTATGCGCATCAGGAACTGGGCGCGCCGGGCCGCGTGACGGTGAGCTTCCTGCAACACGTCGGGGCGCTCGAAGCGCAGGCGCGTCACGGTGAAGTGGGGCCGATGGCTTCCGGGGCGATCGGGATGCGTGCACAAGTGCGCGCGGTGGAGATCGGCGGCGCGAACCGGGCGACCGACACCGGGGACTGGAGTCTGGCCGCCTTCGCCGTGCAGGAGTTCGGGCGCGGTCGTCTGCGCGGCCAGACCGGGCTTCGCTACGAAGTGGCGCAGTTCATTCCGCTCGATGCGCGACGCACGGTCGATGTCGGTGGCGTGCTGACGCCGGTGCGTCGTCGCACCTTCGGGTCGCTGTCCGGTTCGGTTGGCGCGCAGTACGAGCTCCTGGACGGGGTTCGCGTCGGGGCGACCGTGGCGCAGGCGTTTCGGACGCCGGACTTCAACGAGTTGTTCTCGGACGGGCCGCATCTTGCAGCCTACTCCTACGACGTAGGAAATCCCGAGATCCGGCAGGAGCGAGGGCTTGGCACCGATGTCTTCGTGCGCGTGCAGCGCGGCATCGTGTCGGCGGAGCTTGGCGTGTTCCGCAACGAGCTGCGCGACTTCATCTATGCGCGGAACACCGGCGAGATCGGCCGCCAGGGATTCGCGCCGAAGTTCCAGTACGTCAACACCGATGCCCGATTCACCGGCGTCGACGGGTCGATGAGCGTCGCGCTGTCGCCGAGCTGGGTGGTGGAAGGCACGTTGTCCTCGGTGTGGGCGCGTCGCCTGAACGTGATGGCGCGGGACTCGGTGCCGGCCACGGCGACGCCGACCGATTCGTTTCCGGCGGGTCCCGCATCGCAGTGGCTGCCGTGGATCCCGCCCGTGCAAGGGACGATCGGCACGCGCTGGGAGAGTCGCCGCTGGTTCGCCGGCGCCACGGTGCGTGCGGCGGCCGCCCAGCCGCTGACCGGCGACTACGAACGGCCGACCGACGGCTACGCGGTGCTGAACGTCTCGGCTGGCGTCCGACTGCTGGTGGGTTCACGCCTGCACGCGTTGACGCTTCGGCTCGATAACGCCGGCAACACGCTCTACCGCGACCATCTGTCGCGGACCAAGGTGGTTCTGCCCGAGGCCGGGCGGAATCTGTCGTTGTTGTACCGCATTACCCTGTGATCCGCATTCCGCGGGTCCACCAACACCCATCTCCCTCTGGAGACTGCTCAATGATGAAGCACGTTCGTTTCGCTGCGCTGGCCCTGTCGGTTGTGACGCTCGCCGCGTGCGATGACCACGATCACGAAGACGTCACCGTCACCTCGGCCCGCGTGGAAGTCCTGAACGGCACGGCCGTCGCGCAGACGCTGACGGTGACCCCGAACGGCGTCACCGGTGGCCCGCTCAACCTGACGCGCAACGTCGCGACGACGATCCGCGTGACCTGGCTCGATGCGAGTGGTGCGGCCGATCCCGCCAACAACGACGCCGACTTCGAAGTGCGATTCAACCCGCCGGCCGGCTCCGGGCTGTCGTTCGCGTTGGCGTCGGGCCAGAAGCACCGCGGCACGATGACGGGCTCGACGGTCACGACGTCGGCGGTGCAGGTGGGGATTTCGCTGTATCACACGGTCGAGGCCCACTCGGACTTCGACGCGAACATCCCGGTGACGGTGCAGAACGCGGCGGTCGCGGTTCGCCAGTAATCAGGGCGACACGGCTGGCCGCCATCGGGCGGTCAGCCGTGTCTCGCGACGCTCATTTGCGGTTGCGGAGCCACTGCAGCGGATCCATCGCGCGACCGCGTGGGCGGATCTCGAAATGCAGGTGTGGTGGCATCTCCGGGTCGGCGCTGCCGACGGAACCGAGCACGGTGCCCTTGGTGACTTTGTCGCCCTTCTTGACGGCCGTACGCTGCAGCGAGCCGTACACCGAGTAGTCGCCACCCCCGTGCTGCACGACGACGGTGAGCCCATAGGTCCCGATCGGCTCGGCGATCATCACTTCACCAGACGCGACGGCCTTCACCGCGGTGCCGACCGGTGCTTGAATCCCGATGCCATTCCAGCGGGTGGTTGTGTTCTCTGGGGTGATCACGCGACCGAACTGGTAGATGATCGTGCCATCGACCGGCCAGTCGAGCCGACCGACATCGGCGGTGCGCAACGAACTTGCGACTGGCGCGGGCGCGTTCACGCGCAGCTCGGCGCGCTTGCGGTCGGATTCGAACTTCTCGATCGCGCTGGCGAGGGTGCTCTCGTCGCGCCGGTAGCGCTCGATGCGCTGCGCCACTTGGCGCGCCTGCCGCTCGGCGGTGGCGAGACTGGTGTTGCGGTCGCGCTCCAGGGCTCGCAAGCGCTGCTCTTCTTCGGCGCGATCGCGACGGCTGCGCTCCATATCGCCTTCGAGCAGCACCAGCTGCTCGCGCTGGCGGCCGACGCGCGCGCGCAGCTCGGCGACGCGCGCCACCAAGGCGCGGTCCCGCTGCGCGACCAGGTGCAGATACTTGTAGCGTGACACCAGCTGGCCGAAGGACGCTGCCGAGAGCAGCGCTTCGGCGGTATGCAGCGGGCCGCGCTTGTAGATGTCCTGCAGGCGGCGCTGCAGCGTGGCCCGCTTGGCGACCAACTCGTCCTCGGCGCCGAGCAGGGCGGCGGTGGTTTCGTCGATGCTTTCGCGCAGGGCAAAGAGCTGCCGATCGAGCGCCGACACGGCGCGCGCGGTGGCATCGGCCTGGGCATCGAGGTTCCTGGCCTCTTCGCCAAGGTCGTGCATCGTCCCCTGCAGTTCCCGCAGGCGCTGCTCGAGCAGTTGGCGCTCGCGGCGGACCTGTTCGAGCTGCTCGCGCTCCTGCCGGACCCGTTGTTCCGCGCCGCGGGGCGGCTCCTGCTGCGCGTGCGCCGCGCGACCGCCGCTGGCGAATAGGCCGAGCAGCAGCAACGGTCCGAGGCGTCGCCCGCGGATGGGCATCAGACCTTCTTCAGCTGTCGGCCGACGGAGACCGCGCTGCCGAGCAGGCCGAGCACTGCGCCGCAGAGCACGCCGAGGATCGCCACGCGCGGCTCAAAGAAGGACACTGCGAAGATCTGCGCCGAGATGACGGTGGCCGCGATCCAGGTGGCGCCCAGCGCGACGAGTCCACCGAGGACGCCCTTGGCGAGTCCTTCGAGGAGGAAGGGCAGCCGGATGAAGCCGTCGGTCGCGCCGACGAGGCGCATAATGGCGATCTCGCGCGCACGCGCGAGGACCGTCATCCGGATCGTGGCGCCGATCACGATGATGGCGACCGCGCCGAACGCCACGCCGAGCGCGAGCGCCGCGATCGAGGCAATGGTGCGGACGCGGTAGAGCTTCTCGACCCACTCGGCGCCGTAGCGGACGTCGTCGACGAACGCGAAGTTGCGCAGGCGTCGCGCGACGGCCCCGACGGTGCCCGGGTCGCGCGCGCCCTCCTTGAGGCGAATCTCGATCGACGCGGGGAGCACGCCGCCATCGAACACGTCTTCGAACTCCCCGAGTTCGCGCCGGGCGCGGGCGAGGGCCTGCTCCGAGGTGACGTAGGTCGCGGTCGCGACTTCCGGGAAGGCGAGAATGTCGCCGATCGCGGCGGCGGCGGCGTCGGCGGTGGTGCCTTCGGCCAGAAAGGCGCGGACCTCTACGCGTTCTTCGACCTGCCGCAGGGCGTCGCGCAGGTTGACGGCCACCAGACCGAAGAGGCCAAAGGCGAACAACGACACCGCGATCGTCGTCACGCTCAGGGCGCTCAGCAGCGGCGCGCGCCGGAACGCCAGCAGGGCCTCGCGCACGGCGAGTCTCACAGGTCCTCCGCGCCGGCGGGCGAGTCCGCCGAGTCGAAGACCAACTGGCCGCGATTGAGCTCGAGCGTCCGGAACGGATTCTTGCGGATGAGGTCGAGGTTGTGGGTCGCCATCAGCACCGCGGTGCCGGAGGCGTTGATGCTGCGCAGCAACTCGAAGATGCCGCGAGTGGCGCGATCGTCGAGGTTGCCGGTCGGTTCATCGGCAATCAGAACCATCGGGTCGTTGACCAGCGCGCGCGCGATCGCGACGCGCTGCTGTTCACCGCCGGACAGTTCGCGCGGCAATGCGGTCGCCTTGGCCGCGAGCCCGACCTGCTGCAGCGCGCGATTGACCTTGGCCGGAATCACGGCGCGCGGCGTGCCGATCACTTCGAGGGCGAATGCGACATTCTGCTCGGCGGTGCGGTCCTCGAGCAGCCGGAAGTCCTGGAAGACGATGCCGATGCGGCGTCGCAGCTTGGCCACGTCGGACTTGCTGGCTGTGGCGGACGACACCGGGCCGATCTTGACTTCCCCGCGCGTCGGGCGCTCTTCGAAGTAGAGCAGCTTGAGGAAGGTGCTCTTGCCGGCGCCAGAGGGGCCGGTGAGAAAGACGAATTCCCCCTTGAGCACGGTGAGCGAGACGCCGGTGAGGGCGACGCCGGTGCGGGGGTATTCCTTGTGGACGCTGGTGTAGCGGATCACACCGGCGAAACCTAGCGCAGGGCCTGCTCGAAATCCGCGATAAGGTCGTCGGGGTCTTCGAGCCCGAGGGCGATTTGGATCAGGCCATCGGGCATCCCGAGGATGCCCCGTTCCTGGGCATCCAGGTGCGGGTGGGTGACGAGCCGGGGCTCACTGGCGCAGGTCTCGGCGGCACCGAGGGCCGCGGCGGGACGCACGAGACGCAGTCGCCGCAGGCAGCGATCCGCCGCCTTGGCGCCACCTCCCAGCTCGATGCCGACGAAAGGCACCGGGCGATCGAGCATCACCGACGCGATCTCTTGATCGGGATGATCGGCGAGGCCGGGCCAGTGCACCTTGCGGATATCCTTGCGTCCGGCTGCCCACCGGGCGATCCGCTCGGCGCTCTCCCCCTGGCGCGCGAGGCGCACGAAGAGCGACGGCAGCGACCGCAGCAGCAGCCACGCGGCATCCGGATGGGGCGCCTGCCCCCAGCGGAACATCTTTTCGCGGACTTCCTCGATGTAGCTCGCGGTGCCCGCGACCACGCCGCCAGCGACGTCGGGCGCACCACCGAGGAGACGCAGCGAGCTGTGAATGACGACGTCGGCCCCGTGCGCGATCGGTCGGAAGACGGCCGGCGTTGCCCGGGTGGCGTCGACGACAAGCGCGAGACCGACTTCGTGGGTGAGATACGAAATCGGCCGCAGGTCCAATACACGACCCGAGCCACTGACCGGCGACTCGACGAAGATCGCGCGCGTCTGCTTGCGCACGCGCTTGCGCCATCCGCGGCTTTCGAGCGGATCGACGAGCGAGACGTCGATGCCCATCGGGCCGAGTTCCTCGACCAGAAACCGTCGGACCCCACCGGGGAGCCAACTCGACGCCAGCAGGTGGTCGCCGGGGCGGAGGAGGGCGAGCAACGCGGCTGCGGTGGCGCCGAGGCCGGTCCCCACGAGCTGCGCCGCCTCGGCACCTTCGAGGGCCGCCACGCGCTGAGCGACGCTGTCCGACGCGTCGGTGGTTGCCGTGCGGCGGATGCCGTCGGAGCCCCCGTACTCGACTTCCACGGGGAGTTCGCGAATGACCGGCGGGACGCCGCCGTCGAGGTCGCTGCGCTCGGCACCGCCGTGCACGGCGATCGTGGCCGGAGAAACGCTGCGTCGCTCGGCGCGGGCCATCATCAGACGCGGACGCGCGGCCCGCGGTCGAACTCGGGCTTCCGGACGCGGATCAGATCGGTGAGCACCACGCCCGCGATGTCGCGAACGACGGCTTCACCACGGGGGACGGCATCGTCGATGATGAGCGGCGCCAATTCGCGGCGCTTGGGGCCTTCGACGTACACCAGCTCGCCGTCGACGAGCAGGCGCTGGGCGGCTTCCTGCGCGTTGATCCAGATCAGCGGACCTCGCTCCGCGTCACGCACGCGAGTGGCCACGAAGCGCGTCACCTGCAGCGGCGCGTCGCGGCCTCCGCTCACTGCACGGCTCCGACGGCGATGAAGCGCGAGGCGTCACGCACCACGAGTCGACGGTTCCAGAGCCCGAGCAAGGCGCGCTCGCACGCGTCGGTGGGCAGGCCGGCTTCGTGCGCGACGTCCACGACGGCGGCGGGGCCGACGCGCTTGACGACGTGCCACGCGAGCCGCTCGGCCTCGCTGACTTCACCGATGAGGTGCGTGTCGCCGCCGGGAGTCTCCATCACGATCGCGAGGCCGTGATGCTCCAAGACGTGCTCGATCGGATCCAGATGATCGCCCACGCCGCGGAAGACGAAGTACGCCTCGGGCGTCGACGCATCACTGTCGCCGCCGGCAAACCGAATGAGCAGTTGGGCAATGATCTCGTCGGCGCACGAATAGTCGAGCAGACTGACGTGCGAAAAGTCGATGATCGCGACCCGGCCGTCGGCGAAGCTCTCGAGCTCACGCTCGATCCCGCTGCGCACGGCACGGCCGGTGTGGCGCGTGACGAGATTGGAATATCGATCGGCGACCGACCCGCGAAGGACGGCCCCCACGTCAATGAGAGGCGTCACGTCTCGATGTGCTCCGGAATGACGACCTGAACCTGCGCACCGGGGAACGGTGCCAGGCCCTTCTCCATCGGAATATCGGCCGCCAGTTCGCCCGACCCCTCGGTGATCCGCGCGGTACCGCTGCGGATCGAGAGCCGGCCATTCCAGCGGCTGAGAAAACGGCGAACCCCCTTGAGTCCCTGCCCGCGTCCCGCTTGCGCGTGCCGCGACTGTCCGTTCATCACCGCCTGTTCGAGCGCTTTCGCGTCGTCCCAGTGGTCGGAGAGCTTGCGGGCGGGGGACGACTCCAGCGAATGCCGGAAGCCCTGCCCGGCATCGGTCACGGCAATGACGACGACGTTGCGGCCGAGGCGCTTGCGCCACGAGTACTTCTGCACGGCCACCCACCCACCCTGGCCGGCGTGTTCGATGATGTTCTGACACGACTCGGACAGCGTCATCGCGAAGCCCATCGTGGCCTTCGGATCGAGGTGCAGTCCCGTCGTGAGGATTTGCTTGGCCTTCTCTTGAATGCGACCGACGACTTCGTGCACGTCGTCCGACTTGGTGATCGGCGTGATTTCGAGCAACACATCCGATTCGCCGGCCGGCTTGGGCCGCGGGACGAAGCCGTGCAGTTCGAACACGCGCTCGGCGTGCCGGTAGAAGGCGAGTCGCGACCAGTACGACGCCACGTTTTCGTCTTCGGGGCCGGTGAACGACGGCCGCTCGGCGCGCGACTGGGCGAGCGTGAGCAGGGCCGTCAGGCCGTAGGGCGAGCTCCACTTGGCGTGTCGCGCGTCGACGAGGAGCTTCTCCTCGGCCGGCACCCGTGCCACTTGATCGAGCACCAATTCAAAGGTGCTGTCGTCAAGGGAAGGGGGGACGTTGATGACGGCGGTCACGAGCGGCTGAGTTCTCCACGAAGATGGTCAGCGAGTCCCGACGCGCCGCGATGGCGGACGTTCCTCGCTGCCGCCCGATGGGCGGCTTGCATGGCGCCTTCAAGAGTAGCGCCCTGAAGTAGGGACGCAAACATCGTGGCTCCCCACACGTCGCCGCAACCCGTCGGATCGTTGACATCGGTGTCCAGAATCGGCACTGCCGCCAGCTTCCCCGACACCATCGGTCCACTTGACAGCGGGGCTGACAGCGCACCGCCCATGGCCGGTGTCGCCTCGGCCACGGCCGCGGGCGCGAACCACGCGGCCCCACGCGCACCGAGCGTGACGAGCACGCCCCGCACGCCGCCGTCGAGCGCGGTGGCGGCCAAGGCCAGGCCATCCGGGGCGAGCATCGCGAGTTCGTCCTCGTTGACTTGCAACCAGTCGGTGCAGCGGCACCAGGCAGCGGCGTCAGGCAAGGGCCGCGGCGCACGGAGCCCGTCGGGCAGCACGGCGAGCGTCGCCGAGTGCAGGTCGGTGTAGATCGGCCCGCGAAAGTGCTGTCGAATCAGCCGGAACGTGTCGAGGTCGAGCTCGAACCCACTGATCAGGTTCACGTACAGCGCATCGAGGCCATGCAGCAGCGGCGCGAGGCCCAGCCACGACCACGTCGGCACGCCGCCACTCAGGGTCTCGGTGCGGCGCTCGGCGCTGACGTAGCGCAAGGTCACGCGGTTGTTCCGCTGCGGCACCACCACGGGCGCGGCGTCGGGATCGATGCGACGCAGGGTGCGCAGGAACTCTCGCGCTTGCGCGGCGAGGTCGTCGCCGACCTTCACGACCGGCGTGATCAGCCAGTCGTCGCCCAGCGCGGCATCGAGCGCGCCGAGGGCATACGTGATGCCGCCCCACTCCTGCATGACGGGCGCGGCCGGTTCGCGGCCGTGGATCTCGTCCCAGACGAACGAGCCGATGACGCCGAGTCGCTTGACGCGGGCGCCGCCGGCGGGCGGCGCCGCCGTCACGCCGTGAGCCCGCGCTGTTCGCGGAAGGTCGCGGCGGCGCCGACCACGCCAGCCGCCGCGCCGAGCACGCCGGGGACGATGCGACAGGCATCGACCGCCGGCTTGAAGGCTCGTCGGCGCACCACGGCGCGCAACGGTTCGAAGAGCAGATCACCCGCCTGCGCGACGCCGCCGGCGAGCACCACGACATCCGGGTTGAAGATGTTGAGCAGGTTGGCCACGCCAACGCCGAGGTACTCGGCCGTTTCGCGCACGATCTCGCGGGCTTCGTGGTCTCCTTCGCCGGCGGACGCGTAGACCACCTGCGCGGTGAGCTTCTTCAGGTCGCCGCCGACGGCGTCGCGCATCGATGACGCGGCACCACTGGCCTCGAGGGACTCGCGCGCGCGCGCGGCGATCCCCGGGCCGCTCGCGTAAGCCTCGAGGCAGCCTTCGTTGCCGCAGCCGCAGCGCCGACCGGTCAAATCGACCGTCATATGGCCGATCTCGGCGGCGACGTCGCTCGCGCCGTGAAACATCCGGCCGTCGACGATGATGCCGCCGCCGATGCCGGTACCGAGCGTGATGCCGATGACGTGCCGGCCACCGCGCGCGGCGCCCAGCCACCATTCTCCGAGCGTGGCACAATTCGCATCGTTGTCGAGCGAGGCATCGAGGCCGGTGGCTTCGGCAACGCGGGTGCGGATCGGGAACTCCGTCCACCCCAGGTTGGGCGTCGTGATCACGACGCCGCGCGCGCGATCGAGCGGGCCGGGCGATCCGATGCCGACCCCGTGCACCTCGCGGCGCGCGACGCCAAGATCCCGCTGCAGATCGTCGACGACGCCCAGTACCTGCGTCGCGATCCGTCCGACGACGGCGTCGGCGCCCTCGGCCGAGAGCGTCGCCACCGTGCGCAGTCCGTGCTGCCGCGATCCGTCGGTCGAGACGGCACCCACCGAAATGGTGGTGCCGCCCAGATCGACGCCAATGATCCAGCCGCCGGTGCTCATTCGACCTGCAACACGGCGAGGAAGGCTTCCTGCGGGATTTCGACGGCTCCGACCTGCTTCATCCGCTTCTTGCCCTCCTTCTGCTTTTCGAGAAGCTTGCGCTTGCGGCTGATGTCGCCGCCGTAGCACTTCGCGAGCACGTCCTTGCGCAACGGCTTGACCGTCTCGCGCGCGATGACCTTCTGGCCGATCGCCGCCTGGATCGCGACCTCGAAGAGCTGTCGAGGAATGAGTTCCTTGAGCTTCTCGGCGATCTTGCGGCCCCACTCGTACGCCTTGTCGCGGTGAATGATCACCGAGAACGCATCGATGGGATCGCCATTGATGAGCATATCGAGTTTCACGAGATCGCTCGCGCGATTCTCGAGCATCTCGTAGTCGAGCGACGCGTAGCCGCGCGAGACCGTCTTGAGGCGATCGAAGAAGTCGAGGATGATCTCGCCGAGCGGGAACTCGAAGTCGAATTCCACGCGCGATTGGTCGAGGTAGGTCATCCCCTTGTAGATGCCGCGGCGCTCGGTGCCGAGCGTCATAATCGGCCCGATGTAATCCGTGGGCGCCATAATGCGCGCCTTCACGAAGGGCTCTTCAACGCGCTCGATGTTGGCCGCCGGCGGCATCAGGGCCGGGTTCTCGACGCGGATTTCGGTGCCGTCAGTGAGAAAGACGTCGTACTCGACGCTCGGCACCGTGGTGACGAGGTCGAGATCGTACTCGCGCTCGAGTCGCTCCTGGACGATCTCCATATGCAGCAGGCCGAGGAAGCCGCACCGGAAGCCGAACCCCAGCGCGGTGGAGCTTTCGGGCTCGTACTGCAGCGCGGCGTCGTTGAGCTTGAGCTTCTCGAGCGCGTCGCGGAGCGTTTCGTACTGCGTGGTGTCGGTCGGATAAATGCCGGCGAAGACAAACGAGCGCACCGGCTGGTAGCCCGGCAACGGCTCCGGGGCGCGGTTCTTGGCGTCGAAGATCGTGTCGCCCGCGCGCGTTTCGGTCACCGAGCGCACGCTGGCGACCACCCAGCCGACTTCGCCGGGGCCCAGCGACTCGGCGATCACCGGCCGCAGCTGCTGAAAGCCGATCTGCGTGACTTCGTACTGGCCTTCGCCGGCGCCGAAGCAGATGTGCATCCCCTTCTTGAGCGTGCCGTCGACTACGCGCACGCTGGGGACGGCCCCGCGGTACTTGTCGTAGTACGAATCGAAGATGAGCGCGCGGAGCGGCGCGTCGGGATCGCCGACCGGCGGCGGCACCTTGGCGACCACGGCTTCGAGCAACTCGGGAATGCCCAGCCCTTCCTTGGCGCTGACCAAGAGGATGTCTTCGGGCTGACAGCCGATGAGGTTCACGACTTCCTGTCGGCGCTTTTCGGGTTCGGCGCCAGGGAGGTCGATCTTGTTGAGAATCGGAATGATCTCGAGCCCGGCGTCGAGCGCCAGGAAGAGATTCGACAGCGTCTGCGCCTGAATGCCCTGGGACGCATCGACGACGAGAATGGCGCCTTCGCACGCCGCGAGCGAGCGCGAGACTTCGTAGGTGAAGTCGACGTGCCCGGGGGTGTCGATGAGGTTCAATTCGTACTCGATGCCATCCTTGGCCGTGTAGGACATCCGGCAGGCATTGAGCTTGATCGTGATGCCGCGTTCGCGTTCGAGGTCCAGGGTGTCGAGCACCTGGGCCTTCATTTCACGCTTCTGCAGGGTGCCCGTGGCCTCGATCAAACGATCGGCCAGGGTGGACTTCCCGTGGTCGATGTGGGCGACGATGCAGAAATTTCGGATGCGGTCTGGCTGCACGGTGGGGCGGGTTCAGGCGGGCGGACGCCGATGGCGCCCAGCACCAAAACATAGTCCCAGCGCGACCTGCAGCGGAGTGGCGGCACGATGGCGCCGGCCCCTCGGGTTCAGCGGCGCGGGCTCAG
>JANRJP010000129.1:0-17983 GCA_033763905.1 Gemmatimonadaceae bacterium | reverse complement strand
GGCGGGCCTGGCCTCTGAAGGTCAGTTGCGCACCGGCTATCATACGGGGCAGCCCGTGTGGTTGCTCAACCACGGCCGCGCGGCGCGGCAGTCGTTGCAGAGTTGTACGACCTGCCACACGCAGCGCGATTGCATGCAGTGCCACTCGGCGTTTGGATGGAAGGTCAATCCGCACGGCAACCGCTTCAACGCAGCCTCGGTGGCGGCGCGTAACCGCTTGATGTGCCTGCAGTGTCACACGTCCGATCCCTTGAGCGGCCGATAACGACCGCGATCCACCTCAGCACCCGTACGATGCGCTTCCCTGCCCTGCTCCTCACCGTTGGCCTCGTTGCGGCCTGCAAGAAGTCGCCTGAACCCGAGAAGATCCCGATCGGCGCCCAAGCGGCGGGCGATGCGCTGCCACCGTCGGCCCGCTCGGCCATCGACAGCGGCAACGTGCTCCTTCGCGCTGGGGACGCCGCGAATGCGGTCGTGCAGTATCGTCTGGCAACCGTCGCGGATCCGCAGAACGCTGCGCCGTGGTACGGCGTGATGATGGCCGCGCAGCGCTTGGGCAATACCGCGCTGGCGGATTCGGCGTCGAAGATGGTCGCCACGTTGAGCGGCACGCCGGCGCTCACCGACAGCGCAATGGCGAGGATGCACGCCGAGGGTGGTGGCGGCGCGGCCGCCGGCGCCCTGCCGCCGGGGCATCCGCCCGCTGGTCACCCGCCGATGACGGCCCCCGCGACGCCGCCGGCGGCGGCGAAGCCCGCGGCAAAGAAGACGACCTGAGCGCCGTCGGCTAGCTGGCGCTTGGTCCAGCCGTCGGCGCGGCAATCGCGCCGACGGCAGTGGCCGGCGTGCGCCGGAGCGTCGTCCGAAGCGCTCGCACGACGGGGGGTGGTTCAGGAGCCGATACCTCCACCGCCGCCGGATCAATGTCACGTCGCGCGCCCACTGGCGCGCTGGTCTCGCCGCGGCGCAATGCTGCGTTTTCGTCCCGCAGTGCGGTGACCTCGGCCTTCAGCTGGGTAATGCCGCCCTCGAGCGATCGTACCGAGTCGAGCAGCAGTTCCTTGTAGGCGACCGCACTCTGTGCGGTCTCGCGTGCGATCTGCAACTGCGTGACGGCCGACAACGCGTGCCCGAGACGCTCGGCAAACTCCTCGAGCACGGCGAGCTCCGGTCGACCGTAGCGGTCGTGTCGCCCGAACCACAGGAGCGACAGGCACGCCACGATCTCGTCGCTGGCGACGACCGGCAACGCGAGCAGCGAGTAGGTTCCGGCATCCTGCGCGCCCGTCCCCAGCTCGCCGCGCGACAACACCTTGCCGTGCGCCAGCACCGCCGCGAGCGGACTCGTCCGAACGGTCGGCGGCGGCAAGAGTTCGCTCAGCACGCGACGGTCCAACTCGTCCTTTTCCGGATTCGACGACACGGCGAAACTGCGTGTCGTGCGCGCCTCACCCACGCGCAGATCCAGCATCGCGATGTGCGCGAGGCGCGGAATCGTGGCCGACGCCGCCCCCTGCAACAACGTGTCGATGTGCCGAGCCGTCAGCAGCACGGCTGAGGCGTCAGAGAGAAAGCGAATGGCCTCGGCGTCCAGCAGATGCAGCGAGGCGGGGTTGCTGTGGCGATGCGAAGCGGAGCTCACGACGAGGCAATGCGAAGGGGGTCGCCGTACGGAGTGCGCCAACGCCGGCGCACGAGCGGACTGATAAAGTGCCGCGAGGACGTCACGATGCCACGGTGATCTGCCGATTGTGACGTAACGGCCTCGTGATGTCGCCGTGACACGTCACGGATGTGTAATCGTTCGGCAACGGGGCACCTCAGGGATTTGGTGCCGAGGGCCACTGGATGCTCCCCGACACGCTGGCGGGGAGTGCCCGGCCCACGGACGTGCCGTCTCCCAACTGGCCGGCGCCGTTGTCGCCCCAGCACCAGATGCCGCCAGTAATGAGCAGCGCGCAGGAGTGCCGCCCGCCGGTCACCGCGCGTACCGCCGCGCCGAGCGAAGGCACTACGCTCGGCGTCAAGCCACACGGCCAGGGCTGGAGATAGAAGCAACTCTCTGTCGCGTCTCGGCCCAGCTGGCCGACGTTGCCCAGCCCCCAGCAGCGCACCACGCCGCCGACATCGGCGCCACAGACGTGGCCAAGGAACGTCGGCTCGGCACCCATGCCGATCGCCGCCCAATTCGCCGCTGAGCTGACCAACGTCGGCGACGACGCGCTGATGATCGATCCGTTGCCAAGCTGGCCGACCACATTGGTCCCCCAGCAGTAGGCAGGGCCGGCGACGGTGAGCGCACACGTCTGCGACTCGCCGGTCACCACCTCACGGAACGTCTGCCCCGCCGGCACTTGCACCGGAATCGGCACGGGCGACTGCGAAATGCTGGGATTGCCCAACGCCCCCGTGATGTTGGTGCCCCAGCAGTACACCACACCGCCGGTCGTCACGCCACAGCTGTGCGCCCCACCAGCGGCGACCGACTGCCACGTCAGCCCGCCGAAGACGGCAACAGGTGCGGGCTGCGACGTGAAGCCAGCGTTGCCGAGTTTGCCATCGTTGCCGGATCCCCAGCAGTAGGCAGCGCCACTCTCGGCGATACCACACGAGTGCTCCGCCCCCACCGAGATCTTGGTGAAGCGCAGTGGGGTCACCGCCGCCGTTGGCACGAGTGCGCCGGCGATGCCGGCGCCGAGGGCCAACTGGCCCTGCGCGTTCGATCCCCAGCAGTAGAGGGTGCGCGTGGCATCGATCGCGCACGCGTGATTGTTCGCGGTCGAGATCGCGGAGTACGAACGTCCACCGGCCACCGCGACTGGCACGCGACTGGAGTCGGTGGTGCCCGTGCCCAACTGGCCAAGGCCACCTGCCCCCCAACAGTACGCGGCGCCCAAGCGATCCAGGGCACAGGTGTGTGCAAAGCCGGCATCGAGCGCCACATCAGGCGCCGGCGCGCACGACAGGTCGAATGCAATCGTGTCCACCGCGGCAGCGCCGAGCAGTGCCGACCGTGGAGCCGCCGGCAGACAGCCCGCAGGCTGCCCTTCGAGCGCCACCGTGATCGGGCCCGCCGGTACCCCCGAGAACAATCGCGTGCCATCGACGCCGGTGAGTGCCGAAAGGCCGATCGGCTGTACGCTCACGCGCTGATTCTGCACCTGACCGAGCAGTGACGACGTGACCCGCACGAGCAGCGTGGCCGGTGCGGGCAGCACGGGAGTGCCGCCGATGGTCCATCCGGAATACCACGGGATGTTGTTGCGCGACGGGGTCGCCGGCGCGACACCAGCCGCATAGGTGACCGCATCGAAATCGAACCCTGCGGGCGGGAGCGCCGACGCGGCGACGATCGCGCTGGCGCTCGAGCGCGTGCGCAGGTCCGGCAGGCTCAGATTCTCGTCGCTCAAGAGCGCCGCCGCGGCCGCTCCCGACGCGGCGTCGATCACCACCGTGGCGCCGGCACGTGCCAAATGCGCGGCCTCGCTCCCTGGACTCGAACCAACCGCGGCGCACTCGGCCGGATCCACATCGGGATCCCCGGCACTCGTCACCGACAGCACCACCGCGCGATCCAGCGACAGCGTGCCCTGCACCACCTGCTGACACGCGGCCGCGCCATCGATGTCGACGCCCACCGGGCCACGCGCGATCAGCAGATTTCGCAACGTGCCAGCCGTGCCGGCGTCCAACAGCAACGCGCGCGCGCTGGTGGCGTACGGATTGGTGGGTCCGCTATTCGTGACCACGGTGAGGTTTGAGACCGTTGGTGACGAACGCGGCAACGCGGCGGCATCGGCCTCGCTGTCGCCGTTCGACCCGTGGACCCCCCCCGCGCTCTGCGACGGGTTCTGTTGCACCACCACGAACTGCGCGTCGCCCTGCCAGCCGTAGCGCCAGCGCATGCCGAATTGCGCGTTGGCCGTCAGCAGGAGGTAGCGCAGGCGTGCCGTGCCGCCGGAAACGGTCAAGCCGTTGCCCAACCCCGCGTGCACCTGCACGTCCCGGATCACCGTGCGCCGTCCGACGCCGCGCAGTTCCAGTCCCTCGGCGGCGTATTGCACGCGCACATACTGAAACACCCCGGACGAATCCTCGACGTCGCACCCGCCGTAGCGCTCACCGTTCACCAGCGCTTCGCGGCAACCCGATGCCCCAACATCGCGCGCGGCAGGACTCGTGAGCGTCCCACGATTTACTGGGGCGAATCCGTCGATCACCACGCCGCGCCAGCAGCCCGACTGCGTGGACGCCGCGCATCGGAAGACGATCGGCTGCAGCAGTGTGCCTCGCGCGTCGATTCGCGAATCGCGCGCAATGTGCAAGCGGGCGCCGGGCTGTGCTTCGATCGTGGTGCCCGCCGCAATCGTCAACGTGCCGCCGGCGGCCAGCTCGACGTCACCGGCCAGCACGACACGCGGACCGATCCAGCGCACGTGCCCGCGCAGCGTCGTCGTGGTGCCAGCGGCGCCGACGACTGGGACCGGTGCCGAGCGCCCCGAGGACGCAGGGGTCATCAGCGGCGTCGCGACCACCGCGAGCATTCCAATCAACCAAGACATTCTACGGCTCCAGTCGGGGTTACTGCACGCGGGTCACGACCAGCTGTGCGCCGAGGGAATCCCCGAACGCCCGATTGTCCGGCCGACGGAATGACAGCAATGATCCCGAACCGGCTTGCCACGACAGCACGCCGAACCCACCAGCGGGGATGCCAAGCAATCGACGCTGCTCGCCGCTGATCGTGAGCGGAATGAGCGGGAACGTGCCTGAGGCACGCGCGGGATCTCGCTGCTGAAACTCGAAGAAGAGCGATCGCAGATTGCGGTCACCAAAGGTCCGACGGGGTTCCGTCGGGCGCGGCGCGCCGGGCAGCGAATCCATCCACAGAGCCGTCGCGAAATCGGCGACATCGGCAGCGAATGGGCGTCCGCTGACGGCTTCCACGTTGCGCGCGCCCACCTGGGCCGTCTGTACGAGCTCCCGGAACAGGCCCGAACCGCGGTGCGCCGCAAGCCAACGCAGGAATAGCCACGCCGCGCCGCGCTCACCCAAGGTGCCCGGCGAGTCCTCGGCGAGCACGCTCAACGAGCTCCCAGTCGGGAATTCGAGCCAGCGGGTCGCGTTGGTCAGGTTACCGCGCAGATACGGGTAGGCCGAGTCGGGTAGCAGACGGCTGGTATTGGCCCGACCGGCAGGCGGCGGATACCGCGCTTCCCAAATGCGGCTGCCGAGTTCTTCGGCGATGTGACTCAGTCCTTCGTTGAGCCACGTGACTTCCGGCGCCCCTCGCCGCACCAGGACGTGCTGGTGAAACGAGATCATATGCTGCAATTCGTGAATGAATGTCGGCGGAATCGTCTCGCGGACTTCCGCTGCGGCGTGCGGGCAGCTCCACCGGCCCGTCGGATCGGGCACATACGAGTAGAAGATCTCCCCGTCGTTGCCGCCCGGCGCGCCCAGCCGCAGGTCGTTCGCGAAGAAGAAGCCGTTCACGTACCCGAGTTGCGCGCACTCGAGTTCGTTGACGAGCGCGTTGACCACGGGCGTGAACAGCACGATCGTGCGCCCGTTGCCGTCGAGGTCCGACGTGGCGCCGAAGGCGGAGACCGCCGCCGGGTGCAGCGAGGCGTCGAAGACCTCGCCAAAGGCCGCCCATTGCCCCGAGGAGAAGGCACCGACGGCCGCGGTATCGGCGTACACGATCACGCTCGCACCAACGTAGACCGCCGTGGCGCGCACCGACGCGAAGGCCTCCGACACCGCCAGCGTGTTCAGCACGGAGAAGGTGCTCGCCGTCCCGACCGCCGGCACCTCGCGCAGGCGAAGCGTGCGGTCCCGCTGCTGGTATCGCGCGGCGGCCTCGGGCGCGACCTGTCGTTCGAAGGTGCGCAGTCGGCGCTCGAAGGCCGCGTGCAGATTCGCCTCGCTGGCGCTGACGCCAAGCGTCGTGCCGGCCGGCGGTTCGACCGGCGCGCCCGGACTGCCGACTTGCGTGGCGTAGCGTGTGGCCCGCGTGACGGCGCCCGTCAGTTGGGGACTGACGAGATACAGCCCCGCATCACGCACGCGCGCACACCCGGCCCGAGCGCCCGTGATGGTCTGCGACTGCCCGACACTGAGGGCTAACGGCGCTGCGGCGTCGGCATCGCAACGCGTCGGATCCGTGGAGACGCCAGTACTGTCGCCACAGGCGAGCACCGCGACGGCGATCGAGGGCCACAGCGCTCGGGACCGCATCAGGCGTACAGGTTGCGGTCGCGAATGACCGTGATGTTGCCCGCCCGGTCGAAGACGAACATCACCACATCGACGTAGGCTTCGATGTCCGGACGCCCGTTGCCCACCGGCAGAATCGGGAAGGTCAGCCCGCGGTACCCGATGGAGTTCATCGCGGCGATGTCCGGCTGGCCATCGAAGGTGCCGTTGAGGGTGCCGTCTCGCAGCGTCAGCAGCGCGTACACACCGGCCAGATCCCCATCGACGTCGTGCGCCGTGACCCGAATCGACATTTCGAAGCGCGACAGGAACACCGCGTTGGCGGCGTCCACGATCGGTGCGGCGAAGGCCGATGACGGCTCGATGCGTTGCTCCCGCACCGGGCTGGAGTTGCCGTCACGGTCGATCACGCGCGCCGCGACGCAGAACCGTGTCACCGAGTCGGACGCGACCGGTGACGGAATGGCAATCGTCGCCTGGCTGGTGTCCTCACTCACACCAAACGGATTCAGGAATCCGTTGCGGATGCGCTCGCTCGTCTGGCCCACCCATCGACCGGCGCAGTCGGTCACGCCGAACGCGACGCGATCCAGATTGCGATTGGCGTCCACCGCGCGGAGCGTGAATCCGATGTAGCCGTCGGCGTAGGTCGGCCGGAACGACAGGATGCGCGGACTGATGTTCGGCGGGATGCACTGATAGCGCACGGAGATGATGCTGCCGCCCGCGTTGGTCACCGTAATCGGCACCGTGAGCGCCCCACCCGGCGTGAGCGGCACGCAGTTGGGTGGCAGCAGGCCGTAGCCGACGCGGTACGTCCCAGCCGGCAAGCCATCGACGATCGTGCGATCGCCGATGCGTCCCTTGCGGATTTCCAGCCGCCCGTCGGGATGCACGAGACGGAAGATGACGCTGTCCGTCGGTGGCACCCCTTCGACCGACGCCGTGACCTGCAACGACGGCTCACACAAGACGCGCAGTCGAACGAGGCTCGTCGTATTGGGCGCAAAGACGATGACCTGCTGGCGGTCGGCGTCGTCGGTCACCCGACAGCGTTCGGGCCACCCGTTCGCGGTCACTTCGTAGGTCGCGATGTCGAGCTTGGAGAATCGAATTGTGTCGCGTGGACCGCCGGTGACGGTGACGTCGTAGTCCTGCGGCGACGACAGCTTGCGGATGCGGTACCAGATCCGCGGCGGAAGCACTGCGTTGGGGACGGCGGTGACCCGCGGGAGCACGACCACATACGGCGGGGCGATGTCCGGGCCGGTCGCATCGGCACAACTCACCAGCACGAGGCCGACGAGAATCCGAAGAAGCGTGCGACCGGTCATTGTCTGCGGAGCGCCTAATGGAAGAGAGGTGAAGTATCGCGCGAATCGGCGCCTGCTCCTACGCGCCAGACGAGCCGTACCCGTGCTGTTGCACGGCCGATACCTGCCGTGACACGACACCCCGCCAGTGCATCGCACTGACGGGGTGTCTGTCTTGCACTTGCCTGGAGCTCAGCTCAGGAGCCGCGCGCCCAGCCCGAGTACCACGGGATGTTGTTGCGCGAGGCCGTCGCCGGCGCCACACCACCGAAGTAGGTGGCGGTGGCGTCGAAGAAGCCCGCCGGACGGGTCAGGTTGCCCGTCGTACCGGTCGGCACGTCACCCGTGGCGAGGTACGCCACAAGGGCGTTCGCCGTCACGTTGTCGCGGGCCGCCGTGGGCACCGCTGCGCCGGTGTTCGAGAACGAGGCCGCCGGGCGGAAGTCCGGAAGCGTGCGGTTGAGCGCGTTCGAGGCCGCGGCGCTGGCGCCGAGGAACGGATGCGCCGCCGCGTTCGACGTGTCGGCCAAGGTGTTGCCCTGGGCAACCAGGAAGGCGCTCTCGCTGGCACCGCAGCCGGCCGGATCGCCGGTGTCCGCGTTGCCGACGGCCGTGAACATCCGGCCGAAGTACGAGTTGCGCACGACGAGCGAGAAGCCCTGCGGATCCGCCGTGCAGGTCGCCGCGTCGTCGATGTCGAGACCACGCGCCCAGTTCCACACGAGCAGGTTGGCCTGCAGCGTATGCGTGCCGCGGCGCAGGTGCATCGCGTCAGCGGGCTGGTTGCCCGACGGCGCCGCGTACGAGCCGATCAGCGTGAAGTTCCAGACTTCGCCGATCGTGCCCCAGGGGCTGGCGCGATCGTAGGTGGCAGCGGCTTCGGTGTTGTCCACTTCGAAGCCCTTGTCGCCGTCGAGCGGATCCATCGAGATGATGCCGAACTGCGCGCGACCGGCCCAGCCCTGCGAGTAGTCGAAGGAGTCGTCCGAGTTGTCGGTCATCACGATGTGCTTCAGGTCCACCGTGCCGCCGAACAGCTCGATGCCGTCGTCAAGACCGGCGTGCGCCTGCACGTAGTCGACCGTCGTGCCGTAGCCCACGCCCGAGAGCGTGATGTTGTTGAGCTCGTTGTTCGTGCCGAGCACGAAGCCGCCGAACTCGACGATCAGGTAGCGCAGCACGCCCGAGTTGTCGGCCGGGTTGCAGCCGCCATAGAACGGACCACCGCCTTCCTGCTGGCTCTGCAGGCAGCCGCCCGTCGCACGGCCCGCAATGGCCGGCGAGAGCTGGTTGCCAACCGCCAAGCCGGTCTGGTTGATCGGCGCATTACCGCCGATCGACAGACCACCCCAGCAGCCCTTGGTCTTGGTGCCGGTGCAGGTCATCACGATCGGGCGCTCCTGCGTGCCGTTCGCGAAGATCTGCCCGTCACGCTGCACGAACAGGGCCGAGATGCCGGCGACCTGATTGCCTTCGATGCGCGTCCCCGCTTCGATGGTCAACGCGGCGCCGCCCTGCACGCTCACGATGCCCTGCAGCTCGTAGATGTTGTTCGCGGTCCACGTCGTATTCGACGTGATGTTGCCGGTCACCAGCACACGGTTCGTCGGCAGCGGCCCACGGCCCGGAATCACCGTACGGACCACCGGCTGGTTGTTCAGGATCGCGCCGTTCGCGATCGTCGTCGCGTCCGTCACGTTGATGATGCGGGTGCCGTTCGGCTCCGTGCCGGGCGACGCCGGGCCACCGGTGTTGAACGGCACAGGGTTGCCCGCGATCGCAAAGTCACGCGACGGCGAGTTGGTGCCGGTGATGAGCTCCTGCAGACCGACCGCGGCGTTCACGACCACGATCGCGTCGGTGATGTTCACGACACCGTCGAGCGTGGCGTCACCGTACTCGAGGTTCAGGCGATACTCGCCCGGGACGAAGTTCGCCGAGCCGGGCTTGCGGCCCGCGCGGCCTTCGGCCTTGTCGAGTTCGTACGCGGCGAGCAGGTGGTCCATTTCGTCGAGCTTCGACGCGCCGGTCGGCACCGTGCCGCCCACCGTGAGGTCTTCGACACGCGCCGACGAGATTTCGGCGACGATACCGTCGCGAAGCGTGCTGCCGTACTCGAAGGTGTAGCCGAGGCCGCGGGTGTAGCCGGCGCCAAGGACTTCGAACACCATCGTGCCGGCCGACTTCGGCAGGCCGTTGACGTTCATCGAGGCCACGTGCAGTTCACCGGCCTTCTTGTCGTTGACGACGAACCACGTGCCGGCCTGCTGATCCTGGCCGACGTAGCGGAGGAGCGAGGCGTCGTAGCGGACGAAGCCCTGCTGGGCATCGACGCGACCCATCGACGAGAGATCGATCGACACGGCGATGCGCTCACCCGGCTGGGCGAGCAACGAGGACACGCGGAGCTGGGCGGTCAGCGACAGCGCTTCCTGCGAAGCGGCCGGCGACAGCGGCGCCTGGTTGTCCACGCAACCGGTCACCGACGCGATGACGGCGGCCGCGGCCGCGATCGTCAAGCGCTGGGAGATGCGAAGGAATGACATGGAGAGATTCCGAGGAGAGGGGTCGTCGCCACAAGCCCTCCGCACGACGGTGTGCGGAGGGCTGTGACGAGCGGCATTACGGGACGGTGACGACGATCGGGGCTGCCGAGCTGAACAGCGCGTTCGTCGGGCTCGGGCCGCGGAAGAAGGGCACGAGGTCCGTCGCCACGCCGTTGGCGGCCTGGCTCAGGAAGACGTTCACCGTCGCGCCCGACGGGGCGACGAAGCGGAAGATGCCGACGTTCGAGGCACCAGCCTGCTGCGGGCCACCGGTCGAGAAGACCGCGAGCGTCGCCTGGTTGGCGGCCGTGGCGGGGTTGAAGATCGCCGTCTCCATCCGCTGCGTGGCCGAGAAGGCGATGCCGCCTTCCGCGTTGCCGTCGCCGTCCACCGAGCTCACCGGCGAGACCGAGGCCGGGCTGAACGTGAACTCGAACGTGATGCCCTGGATCGAGTCGGCAGCAGCGCCGTAGTTCTCGGTGCGGTTCTGCGTGAGGTCGATGTTGAGGACGATTTCACGCTCGTTGGCCGGAGCGCCGGCGCGGGTCGAGGCACGGATCGTCGGCGTGAGCACGTAGATCGCCGGCGGCGGCGCGCAGGTGAACGTGATCGCCGGGATCGTGGCCGAGCCGCCGTTGGCGAGGCCGGTGAAGTTGAGCGTGCCCGGCGCCGGGGTCGGCGCGGTGCAGTTGCCCGGGACGTTCGTGAAGCCCGTGATGCGGCCACCGATCGAACCCGAGAGCGGGGTCGGCAGGACGGCCGAGAAGGCGCCCGTGCCAGCGGCGGTGAAGACCGTCGGCTGGGCCGAGCCACCGTCCGGCGTGATGATCACGCCGACGCCGGCGAGCGCGCCGCCGAGCGACGAGCTGATCGAGCCCGAGACCGAACCGGTCGGGGCGATGCAGCCGGTGAGGCTGAAGTTGACCGTCGTGGCAGCCGGATCAGCGGCGACCGTCGTGCTGACGGCCGAGGCCGAGCAGCCGGCGGGCAGCGCCGAGCCGATCGAGACCGTGCGGTTGCCGGTCGGGACGTTCGCGATGCTGTACTGGCCGAGCGCGTTCGTGACGGCGCTGAAGCCGGCACCCGCGTTGACCGTCACACCGGCGAGGGCGCCGATGCCGGCGACCGGCGACGACACCGTGCCCGAGATCGTGCCGAACGTGGCGACGGCGTTCTCGAGGTTGGCGGCGATCAGCAGGCGGGCGCGGAAGCGGTTGACCGTCGGGTCGATCACGAAGCCGACGCGACGGGCGGCGGTGTTTTCGTTCGGCCCGATGACCGGGTACGCCTCGTACAAGAAGCAGTTCGGGTTGCCGACGGCGCAGGTGCCGAGCGTGTCGTCGAAGAAGTTGTGCGGCGCGCCATCAAACGCGTCGCGGCTGTCGATCACGCCCGAGAGGGCGGCTTCCACGTTGCCCGTCGACGGCGCTTCGACGACGACTTCGTCGCCAGCACCCGTCGTGGACGTCCCACCCTGCGTCACGACCGTCGAGGCCGCGAAGGGGAACAGCAGGACCTGCTGCGAGGCCGAGAGACCAGCCGGCGGCGCCGGGAAGGTCGGACGAACCAGGCGAACCGAGTTCAGGCGGTTCAAGATGCGGACGTCGAACGAGACGAACACGCGACCGGCCGGCGCACCACCGGTGCCCACGCCCGAGGCGGTGAAGTTTTCGGTCGTCAGTTCGATGACGTCACCGGCGAGGATCGAGAGCTGCTTGCCGTTACCGCCGCGGAGCGACAGGCTGGCGTTGCCGCTCTGCAGGCCCGCAACCGAGCCGCTCGACGGCGCGATGACGCGAACCTTGCCGCTGGCACGGTCGACGTCGAAGATGAACGCCGCCGCCTTGATGTTCGGGGCGATCGTCGGCTCTTCGGGCAGCACCGGCGCATCCGGGGCCGCAGACTTCTCGGCGCACGCCGACAACGTCAGCGCGGCGAGGGCGAACGAGGCTCCGAGCAGGCGACGGCTCGGAAGACGGAACAACGACATTGCAACCTCCACACGATGGTGGATTGGGTGGGGAGACCACCGGTGATCCGATGGCCCGTAGGGAACGGGCGTAGGATCGGTCTGTCAGGTCGCTATTCGCGTGGTGTTCGTGTACCAGCGAGGTACGCGGAATGCCGATGTAACGTGACCTGTAACGGCGGCGCATCATCGCGATGCGCCGCCGACCGTCAGGGAATCACGTAGGTCGCTTCCTGCACGGTCACGAAGGGCGTGTAATTGAAGGCCGACACTTCGCCCGAGCCGATGATCGACCCCAGAATCGTCTGCGTCGTCATCCGGCTGTTCGGTCCCCCGACGAGCGTGAAGTCGATGCGCGCCAACTGAATGAGCCCGGTGCGGTTCGGTTGCCCCGCCGTGGTATTGGCACTGATCGTCAACACGCCCTGCGTCGCCAGGGGTTGGTCCGACGACGACGTGATGTTGTGCCATTGCCCGACGCGCACGGTGCCGGGCCGGAACTGCAGCACCGACGGATCGAAGCGCAACTGCGCAATGGACCAGCTGCCCAGCACCTCGGGGCCGTTCGTCGCGGCAACATCGCGCGACAAATCGAGGAACACCGTCATCGTCGTGACCTGCCCCCCGGTCCCACTGAACGGCTGGCTGAACGTGTAGTACAGCGCGGGGCCGTTCGTCACCGGCGGCGTCGGATTCGTGGGGTTGGTCGGATTCGTCGGATTCGTGGGATTCGTCGGGTTGGTCGGATTGGTCGGCGACGTCGGCGCTGCCGCGACGGTCACAATCGCCGAGTCTCGCGCCACGACCGCGCCTTGGTTCACCTCGAGTCGAACGACGTAGCTACCGGCCGATGCGAAGGTGAATTGCGGCGCCTGCTGCGATGACTCGAGCCCGCCGGGGAAGAACCATCGGTAGCCGATGCCCGAACCCACCGTCGACCCGGTAGACGTAAACTGGATCGCCGTCCCTGCAGTACCGGTGTACGGCCCGTTGGCCCGCGCGACCACCGTGGGCGTGCCGCCACCCGGCGGATTCGTGGGATTCCCGCCACCCGGCGGATTGGTCGGCGACGAGGCAGCGGTGATGGTCAGCTCGCCCTCCTCGACGTAGACGCGCGCGGTGTCGACCCGCGTACCGGCAATGATGTCACGCTCGATGAACGCGAGTCGCGTCTCGGTCGAGACCGAAGCGGCCGACGCCGATGTGATCGCAAATCGGAACGCGCCCAAATTGACCAGATTGCCTCGGCGCTGCCCGCTCGTGTTGCCCAGCGCGGCCAGAATGACGCCCGGCGTGTTCTCGTTGGCCGCAGCGATCGCAAGATCCGCCGGCTCGAAGTCGATGAACTGCATCACGGCGTCATCGTATCCGACCGTGAATTCCAGCGCGGAGAATCCCCGCTCCGTCCCCAACGCGGTCTGGTCGTATACCGCCGTCAAGACGACGGTGTCCGGCCGATCGGCGGTCGACGGCGTGAAGGTCCATCGAATGCGTACCGGCTTGACCTCGAGTGGAGGCGGCTCCGGGCGGACGCGGATGCAGGACGCTTCAAACGTGACCGTGTCGATAGCCCCCGCCGTCGCGACGTAGCTCCGCCCCGCGGTGCCGGTGATCGTACAGTTCGGTGCAAGCTCGTCCAGTTGGATGCTGTAGGAGCCCGGGTACAGCGTGCGTCGGAATTCCACCGGGTTGCCGCCGCCTGTCCGCAATTGCTGCGTCACATTGACGACGCGCAGCGAGTCGGGGAGCGACGATTGGGTGGCCTGCCCCGCGACCAACAATCGCACCGCAGTATCCACCGCCACGCCGGTAATGCGCGTCCGCACCACCAGCTGCGCCGTGTTCGGGTCACGGCAATCGATCCGGAACGCCAGCGTATCGAGCGTGCGGGCGCCGACGTCGTCACGTACCATCGACATCCGCGCCGTATCGCCCTGCACGGCGCACGTGGTCGGCACGTTGCGCAAGGCCACGCGGTACTGACCGCTATTGAGCGGGCTCACGAGCTGCTGCGCCGACGACCCGGTGATCAGCGAGCGGAGCACCGTGTCCCCGCGCTGCACCACGACGCGCAGGGCCGCCGGCGCGGATCCCGGAGGACCGGAGGCCGACGTCACGATGAACAGGCCCGGTGCAGGCGGCGTCTCAACCCCGCGCGCCAGCGACGGTGCCGTCAACGAGCCGTCCAATGCGACACCACGAATGCGATAGCCGTACAGGGCGCTCGAGACCACGGTCGTATCGATGAACTCGACAATGCCGGTGTTCTGCGGCCGCACGCGGCCGATTTCGGTGAACGCGCCCGCGAATCCGAGCCGCCGCTCAACGGCGTAGCCAAGCCCCACCGACGTCGACGCTTGCCACGTCAGGCGTACCGCGCGCGCCGCGACGATGCTGGAGGACACATCCTCGACGATCGCTGGCGCTTCCGGCGTGGTACTCCCATCGCCACAGCTGACCGCCAACGCCACGCCGGCAGCCCGAAGCCACGCCACGAGACGACGCACCTGCAGACGATCAGAGATCATAGCTCACCTTCATCGAAATCGACCGACCAATCGGATTCCGGATCGCGATCGGACGGTCCGGCCGTCCGGGCACTTCCTGGTCGAAAATGGCCTGCGCGTTGAGCAGATTGCGTCCCGAGAATGACACCGCGGCCTTCCCGATGCGGCGGGTCATTTTGAGGTCGAGCGTCGTCCGCCCCTTCTCGAAGACGTTCCCGGACTCGAAGCGGCCAGTGCGCGGGTTGTCCGCGCCGCCGTAGCGATACACGCGGTCATCGAAGTAGTTGGCCGCCACGGCCCACGAGAAACGCCCCGCCGGCCGCTCGTAGCCGAACGACAGGTTCGCGATGACCGGGGACTGACCGGCCAGCGGATACTCCTGCCCTGCGTCCTGGTCGGGGCGATCGAGATCCACAACGGAGCGGACGAAGGTCAGATTCACACCGACGTTGAATGCCTGGCGGATGGTGCGGCGCAGCTCGATCTCGGCGCCGACGTTACGCGCGCTCGTGGCGTTGATCGGCGAAATCAGGCAGGCGTCCGAGAAGAACGCGATCGTCTCGACGATCGGATCGCGGAAGGTCTTCACGAAGGCGCTCACCGACATCAGCTCCCCGAGGTCGGGGAAGTACTCGAGCCGCACGTCGCCGTTGGTCGTCCGGGTGCGCCGCAGATTCGGTGATCCGCGCTGATTGCAGTCGCCGGCGATCGGATTGTAGACGTCGGGCGAGATCTCCCGGGCGTCCGGACGCGAGATGGCTTCGAAGTACGCCATTCGGAGATTCACCTTCTTGCCGAACTTCACGGTGAGATTCGCCGACGGCAGGAGATCCGGTCCCTTGGTGCCGAGGGTGTCTTCGAACTGCGTGCCGCGCCCGTAGACGAGGGAAAGCGCCCAGGTCTCGTACCGTGCGCCGCCGACGAACCGCAGCCACTGCCGCACGGGAATGTCGACCATCGCGTAACCGGCGCTCAACGCCTCCGCCGCGCTGTACGTCACGGCCAAGTCGGGCCGAGGTGCGACGTAGAGCATCGACGTGTTGTAGCCGAAGTTCTCGGGAACGAAGAGTTGATTCGGCGTCAGCAGGCGGCGCTCGTCGAACCGAGTGCCGGTGGGCTCGCCGAAGACCACTTGGTTGTTGAAGTAGTACATCAGCTGGGCATCGAACGCCCGCCGCTTGTTGCGGCTCAGGCCGCCGAACTTCACTGAGGCGTCGTCGTTGTACCAGATGCTGAACGGCAGCGTGATATCCGCTTGCACCGTGCCGATGCCGTCGAACAAGCGGCGATCCTGAAACGACGGCTGCGAGGCGTAGTCGAACTGGAACCGCCCATCAGGCGCCTTCACGTAGCGGGCTTGATTGTTCTCGGGCTCCGTGCGACGCGCTTCCGCCAGCGTGGCTCGCCACTCGAACCGCGCGTCACGGAGCGGGCTGATCGTGTGCTCACCGGAGAGCTGCGTCTGGAGCAGCTCCCGCACGATGTAGCGGCGCTGGTACTGATACAGCGTCTGCCCGTCCCGCTCCTCCGAGAACCCGATGCCCTGCAGGTGGAGATCTTCGGCGTTCCGCGTATAGACGGACTTCCATCCCAGCTTGGTCCACGACACCGGCTTCAGCGACACATTCAAGAGCCCGTTCAGATCGACGCCGGCCTGCCACTCGTTGTAGACGTAGGACCGCGTGACCAGATCGGAGCCACCCTGCCGAAAGACGAAATCGCGATTCGGCGTGCGACGCGCTTCGTTGCTGTATCCGAGCGAGCCCACGATGCCCAGCGTGCCGAGCAGCGTCTCGACCCGACCGCCGGCGGTCGCGTTCACGCCGAGGTTCGGGAGCGGCCGCCGCGCTTCGGGCACGACCTCGCGCGCGTAGTTGCGCTGCAGATAGCGATCGAAGGCCACCCCTTCGACTTGCCCCGGATACGCATCCAGCAGTCGACGGCGTTCGCCGAAACCGAGCACGTCTCCGCCGCGCAACGCCGGGAACAAGCCGGACACACCCGTCGTGAGGTCGTTCGCCTCCTGCGAGACCGACACCTGCGCCGAGAACTGCTCGGGAAACTCGCGCGTCTTCACTTCCACGAGACCGCCGCTGAAGTCGCCCGGCTTGTCCGGGGTCGCCGACTTCACGGTGATGATCGACTCGAGCAACGACGAGGGGAAAATGTCCAACGGCACCACGCGCCGACTCGGCTCCGGGCTCGGCAGTTCCGCACCGTTCAACGTCGTGCCGTTGTAGCGATCCGCCATCCCGCGCACGACGACGAACTTGTTTCCGACCACCGAGATACCCGGCACTTTGGTGATGGCGTCGGCCGCGTTCGAGGCCGGCGTACGGCTCATCGCAGCGGCGCTGATGCCGTCCGACGCCGCCGCGGCGTTGCGCTGCATCGCGAGCAGGCCGACATCCGATTCCGAACGCGTCGGCGCTTCGGCCGTCACGGTCACGCCCTGCAGCACGCTGGGCGCATTGCCCAGCACGATGTTCAACGTGACCGGCGCCCCCGCGGCCACCCGCACGCTGTCGAAGCGCTGCGGCCGGTACCCGAGCAGCCGCGCCACCACGGCGTGCGTGCCCAGGGGAACGCGGGCGATCTCGTACCGACCGTCCAGATCGCTCGCGCCGCCGATGCGCAGCAACGGGATGCTCACCTGCACGCCCTGCAACGGACGGCCGGTCTCGCGGTCGACCACCTGACCCACGATGCGATTGGTCGCCCCGGCGCCGGCTGCGGCGCGCGCGGGCGCGGTCGTGGTCGTGGGCGTCTGCGAGGGTGTTGCCGTCGTGCTCGGCGCAGCGACGGTCGCCGGCAGATCGACCACCGGTGCCGGAATCGGCGCGACGGCCAGCGCGTCAGGCGCCGAGGCCGATGCAGCGCGCGTGGTCGTGCGGTCCGGTGCTGCGCGCTCGACCAGTCGCAACGCCTCCGTCGGGCGTGAAATCGACGGCATCGCCGGCACGCGGAACGGTGCGGGGATGAACGGTACCTTCACGCTGTCGGACGCACTCCCGGCCCCGGTCGCTTGCGCAACCAGCGGCGTCGCGCCGACGAACGACGCCACACTGAAGCAGACGGTAGCAGCGCGTATCGCGCGCGCGCACGAACGAATCGCGGACACTGGACGGACCCGATGGGTGGAGCGGTTCTACGGCAACACCCAAAGCTGACCGGACCCAGTATCACCTTGAGGGCAGAACCGTCACGGTCCGGACACAGCCGCGTCTTGTGTAACGCGACTGGGTCGCTACGTCACGAAGTGGTGTCGGCGGGAGGCTTGGTCTTTGCCTGCGTCGGCCACTCGCCAGCAAGGAAGGTGCGCAATGCGGGCACCGCCTGAGCGCTTCCCTGCACCCAGGGAAACTGCGGCCAGCCCTCCACGCTGAGCAGGCGGGCATTCGGCAACGACTTCACCCACTCGGCGCTCAG
>JANRJP010000119.1:0-3321 GCA_033763905.1 Gemmatimonadaceae bacterium | reverse complement strand
CACGGTCACACGGTCGTGGCCGCGCTGATCCGCTAAGGCGTGCGCAAGTGCGAACGCATGATGCGCTCGGGTAGTGAGGTACGGCACCGTGGGAAAACCTGTCTCGTTCATCGGCGCTCCGATGGTATCCGCCTAACGTGTATTAGACAGCGGCGATATTCGCACTTGGCCGCGAAAACCTGCACGCTACTGCAATCAAGTATTGAGAGTGCAGAGCCCGTACTAGCCCCGCAAGTCCCCGTCTGACCGCGACTTAAGCCGACGGCCGTCGTGCCAACGCCGTTGTGCTTGATTGTCAGACCCGGTCTGCGAAACACCTGGAAATTGGTGACGGGGCGGGGCAGGGGAATGATCAGGCGCGGCAAGGAGGTCCATCGGGCTCCGAACGCCGCGGCCGCCGCGATTCAGAACGTGCGTGTAGATCATCGTCGTGCTCACGTCCGTGTGGCCCAGCAGCTCCTGCACGGTCCGGATGTCGTAGCCGGCCTCCAGCAGGTGCGTCGCGAAGCTGTGACGAAACACGTGGCAGGTCACCCGCTTCTCTAGCGCCGCCTCGCGCGCGGCCGCGCTCACCGCCCGCTGAATCACCGTTTCGTGCACGTGATGGCGCCGCCACTCGGGGCGCGTTGCGCCAGCTACGCGGTACGCACGAGCGGCAGGGAAGACCCAGAACCACAACAGCTCCGTTCCCGCCGACGGAAGCTTGCGGCCAAGGCGCGACGGCAGTTCAACCGCCGCCGTGCCCTGCTGGCGCCAGCGCGCGTGCGCGCGTCTGACCCGCTCGATGTGCTCCTGCAAAGGAACCACCAGCGACTCGGGGAGCATCGTCAGGCGGTCCTTCGCCCCCTTCGCCGCGCGCACGAGTACCTCGCGGCGTGCGAAGTCCACATCCTTGATGCGCAACGCCGCGCCTTCGCCCACGCGCATACCGGTTCCGTACAACAGCGACGCAACAAGCCACGGCACGCCGTCCATCTGCGCCAGCACCACCCGCACCTCGTCCGCAGAGAGCACCGTCGGTCGAACCGTGGGTCGCTTCGCGTGGGCTGGTGCTACGTCGCCGAATGGCTGCTCCAGCACTTCGCGGTACAGGAACAGCAGCGCCGCCAGCGCCTGGTTCTGGGTGCTCGCGGAGACTCGGCGCTCCACCGCGAGGTAGGTCAGGAACGCCTCAACCTCTCGGCGACCCATCGCCCGTGGATGGCGTTGGCCCGACCACCGGACGAACTGCCGCACCCACCAGACATACGCCGTCACGGTTCGCGCGCTGTAGTGGCGGACCAGCAAGGCCTCTCGCAATACGACGGAGAGGGAGGGGCGGACTCCGGAAGGCCGCGGTGCAGACACCGCATCGGTCACTCGCTCAATCCCCCACCAAGTCCAGCAAGCCCTCCACCACCGCCGACAGCTCCTCCGGCGACACACGCCCCAGCCGACGCCCAATCCGCTCCGTAGAGAGCGTCCGCAACTGACTGATCTTCGCCCACGACTGCTTGGGCAGTTTGCCCGACGTCAGCTCCAACGTCAGCGGAAAGCCCGCCGCCGGTCGCTGGCTGGTGAGCGCCACCGCGATCACCGTCCCCGATCGCGCGTTGAACACGTCGTGGCTCAGCACCAGCACAGGGCGGTCACCGGCCTGCTCGCGACCGCGCGTCGCGCCAATCCGCGCCCACCGCACCTCGCCCCTCAGTATGCCGGCCACGTGCCCGCCTCGGCATCAAGTCCCTCGTCGGCCATCGCACGCTCTGCGGCCGGGCTCAGCTTGGCACACTCCGTAATCAGCCGCCGGCGCTCCAGCCGAGCCAAGTGGCCCGCCACCGCGGCTTCAATCGCGCGGCTCCGGTTCGCGAACACACCCTGTCGCACCAGGCGATCGATCCGGGCCAGCAGCACGTCATCCAACGTCAATGCAATCTTGGGTCGAGGCATAGTATGACAATACGTCATACCAACGCCCGCCGCGAGCCGGGCTCCCGTCGATGTCCGCGCCATACCCCCAACAGAAACGCCCTCGGTCACAAGGGCCGAGGGCGTTTCGCTGCACGATGGAGCAATTGGATGCGTCGCGATCTGTCGCGCCGCCGCGAAAGGCTACGCCGGATACACCTCGAAAATCCCCGCCGCGCCCATCCCGCCACCCACACACATCGTCACCATCCCCAGCCCGCCGCCGGCCTTCCGCAGCCCGTACACGAGCTGCGTCGTCAGCTTCGCCCCAGTCGCGCCCAACGGATGCCCCAGGGCAATCGCGCCGCCATTCACGTTCACGCGCGACTCGTCCATCCCCAACTCACGAATGCACGCCAACGCCTGCGCCGCAAAGGCCTCGTTGAATTCCACGCGCTTGATCTGGTCCAACGTCAGCCCGGCCTTCGCCAACGCCTTCGGCACTGCCTTGATCGGCCCTACGCCCATCACGTCCGGCGCCACGCCCGCCACCGCGAACGACACGAACCGCGCCAAGGGTGTGAGCCCCAGCGCCTTCGCCTTGGCCGCACTCATCACCAGCACCGCGGCCGCACCATCCGAATACGGCGACGCATTGCCCGCCGTCACCGTCCCCGTTGCCTTGAACGCCGCCCGCAACGAGCCAAGCTTCTCCATCGTCGTCTCGGCGCGGACCAGCTCGTCGGTCGCGAACGACGCCGTGGTCACGGTCTTCTTCGTGCCTTCCCACGACACGCGCTCCACGTCCACCGGCACGATCTCGCCCGCGAACGCGTCCGCCGCCTGCGCCACCGCCGCCTTGCGGTGGCTCTCGTACGCGAAGCGGTCCTGATCCTCGCGCGACACCTTCCAGCGCTCGGCCACGCGCTCGGCCGTGAAGCCCATCCCGATGTAGCTCTCGACCAACTCCGGGTGCATCCGCAGGTGATGCCCGCTCATCGGCACCTGCGACATCATCTCGCAGCCGCCGGCCAGCGCCACATCCACCGTGCCGCTCATCACGCCCTGCGCCGCCAAGGCCACGGTGTAGAGCCCCGACGAGCAAAAGCGGTTGATCGTCGCCGCCGGCACTTCCACGGGGAAGTCGGCCGCGAGCACCGCCGTCCGCGCGAAGTTGAGCCCCTGCGTGCCCTCAGGATACGCACACCCCCACACCACGTCCTCTATCAGCGACGCGTCGATTCCGGCCCGCGACACGGCGGCCTTCATCACCGTCGCCGAGACATCCACCGGCGACGTCGACGCCAGCGACCCCTCCGCCTTCCCGCGCCCGACCGCCGTCCGCGCCGCACTCACAATGACCGCTTCCTGCATCTCTTCGTGTCCTCCGTGCCTTTGTGGTGAAAGCCGTTGATCTTCGTCAGAGCACCGCGC
>JANRJP010000096.1:0-73985 GCA_033763905.1 Gemmatimonadaceae bacterium | reverse complement strand
GTTTGCGGGGTGCGGGTGGACTAGATTCATCGGTCTGTCCCGTTAGCGCGTCATTGGCTGACGGTACGGGACGTAGCGCAGCCCGGTAGCGCACCTGAATGGGGTTCAGGGGGTCGCGGGTTCGAATCCCGCCGTCCCGATTGGCGCAACTCGTTGTAGGTCAGCGAGTTGCGCTTTTCTTTTGCGGACGGGGCAGACCGTGCTGTCTGCGGGCCGCGCTGGATTGCGAGGCGACGCTCGCCACACCGTCAGCGCGGCTCAGCTTCGGGTCGCAGGTCACTCGGCGCCAAGTGCGCCGCGATGCGAAGACGCCACAGGCATGGGCCGGGCCAGTTCGGAAATGTGACACTTGCGGTGTCAGTAAATGGTGTCATATTATGCCGTGCCCACAACTGACGACCGTCGATATGGCATCGATGAGTTGGCTGATCTCGCCGGAGTGTCGCGGCGCACTGTCCGCTACTACGTGCAGCGCGGCCTCCTCCCGGCGCCCCTTGGCCTCGGCCGCGGCAAGCACTACTCCACTGAGCATCTCGAGCGCCTGATCCAGGTGCGCGATCTGCAGGAGGGAGGTGTACCGCTCAGCGAGATCATCGACGAGTACTCCGCCGACGACGGCGGCGTCGCGATGCGCCCGATGCCGGAACCGCGCGCGCCACGACAGTCCACGTGGACGAAAGTGATGCTCGACGACGACGTCGAGCTGCTAGTTCGGGGCCGGCGACTCGAGCCGCGCTCATTGCAGCGACTGATCGAAGCGCTTCATACCGTCCTCAAGGAGACCGACCGATGAGCCCAACGCCGCAGCATGCCCAGCTGATCGCCAAAGGGCGCGTCGTCGCCCTCGAGGGCGTGCGGGTCGATGCCACGCTGCGAGGCACCGGACTCGATGTGACCGTGACGCAGCGCTTCTGCAATGCCGAGACGGTCCCTATCGAAGCGGTGTACGTCTTTCCCTTGGAGGAGGGGGCCGCCGTGTGCGGCTTTGCCGCACTCATCGATGGTCGGGTGGTGCGAGGTCGGGTCGAAGAGCGCGAGAAGGCCTTCGCGGTATACGACGATGCGTTGATCGATGGGCATGCCGCTATGCTGCTCGACCAAGAGCGATCCGACGTTTTTACCGCCTCGGTTGGCAGCATCAAGCCGGGCGAGCGCATTGAACTGCAGATCCGATATGTCGCGCTCGCGCGGCGCGAGGGTGATGCCATTCGGGTCTCGATCCCAACAACTGTGTCCCCGCGCTATGTGCCGGGTCATCAGCCGCTGGCAGCGGGGCAGTCCGATGGCGAGCGCGTGAATCCCGAGCGGTGGCCCAGCGTCCCGTACGGTCTCGCGCTGTCCCTGGACATTGCCCTCGGCGGGCCCCTCGCGGGCATTGAGTCACCTTCACATCCGATTCGCACGACGTTGTGCGACTCCGGCGCCCAGATCGAGCTGTCGCAAGACAACGCGGCGCTTGATCGCGACGTCGTGGTGCTGGTGACGCCACGCGACGCCGGCCGGCCCGGCGCAATCGTGGCCCGCGAGGACGATGGCAGTCACGTCGCGATGATCACGTTCATGCCGACCGTGGAGAAGGACGACCGGGGCCTCGACGTGGTGTTTCTGCTCGATTGCTCTGGCTCCATGCAAGGGTCGTCGATCGACGAAGCGGAGCGCGCGCTGCAGTTGTGCATTCGCGCCCTCACTCCAAACGACCGCTTCGACGTGGTGCGCTTCGGTTCCACCTACGAATCGATGTGGGGCGCGCCGCGACCCTTTACGCAGCAGAACCTCGACGAGGCGAGCCAGTACATCGCCGGCGTCTCGGCGGATCTCGGCGGCACTGAAATGCTCGCGCCCCTCGAAACGATTCTGGGGCGGAAGCGTGAGTTGCGCGTCATCCTCCTCACGGATGGACAGGTTTCGAACGAGGACGAAGTCATTGCGCTTGCCCACGCACATGCGACGCACGCGCGCATGTTCACCTTCGGCATTGGCAATGCGCCCAGCGAGCATCTCGTGCGCAGCCTCGCCCGCGTGACCGGGGGGGGCGCCGAGATGATCGCGCCGGGGGAGCGCCTTGAGCCGAAGGTCATGCGCACCTTCGCCCGGGTCCGTTCGCGTGCGATCGGTGAAGTGACGATCGATTGGGGCGTGACGGCCGAGATGGCCCCCCGCCGACCGCAGATTCTCTACACCGGTGACGTGTGCACCGTGCTAGCCCGGATCGCCTCCGGGTCGCCACGCGAGGTTTCCTTGCTCGTCGGCGCGCAGCGCTACACCGTGCCGCTCGACTTCGCGCAAGCGGTGGTTGGCGGGCCGTTGCCCACGCTCTGGGCGCGCGAGCGAATTCGCGAGCTCGAGGATGGCGCCACGCCGCGCGGCTCAGCGCAGCGGCGCCCCGAGCGCGATACGCGGCGCGAGGCGCAGCTCGTCGAACTCGGCCAGCGCTATGGACTGGTGTCAAGCGCCGCAAGCTACGTGGTCGTGGCGGAGCGCGCGCAGGGGGAACAGACGACGGCGCCAGCTGCGCTGCGCAAGATCCCGATTGGATGGACGAAGGGCTGGGGGGGAACGCGAAACGGGGGGCGCGACCTGTTCTGGCAGCAGGCGACGCTGAGCCGGGCACACATGAGTTTCGCCTTACCAACGGCACCGGCGGCCTCTATGCGCGCGTCTCACCGGGTAACTGAACCGACTCAGGTGCCGAAGGCAGAGGCGGCCCGTCAACAGGCAGCGCGCCGGGCTGCAGATCGCGAGCGCAACGACGTGTTGCTGGCGGTGTTGATGACGCAACGTGCCGACGGTTCATTTGGTCGCAGCCCGACGCTGGCCGCGCTCGTCGGGCCAATCATCGACCGCGTGGACGCCGTTGCGGCAGAGTACGACGACGCAGTGCTCATCACGGCCGTCGTGATCTATTGCGTGGAGAAGTCGTATCCCGGCCGCCGGGACGAGTGGGGACTCGCGGTCGAAAAGGCGCGCGCGTTTCTGGCTGGGCGGGGCAGCGAAATAGCCGTGGAGCGCGTGCTCTCCGGATAGCGCGCGACAAAGTCAGCGGGACACTCTGGTGCAAGCGGCAAGGGAGAGCGGCGCCTGGGGCACTTTCGGGGGCACTTTCGGCGAAAATGACGCAAACTGTCGGCGTTGAAGCGCCAGTTGCACAACGCCAAGTGCAATCAGAGCAACGCCGTGAGCGAGTCGGCGCCACGCCTCATCCGAATGGGGTTCAGGGGGTCGCGGGTTCGAATCCCGCCGTCCCGATGAAGGCGCAACTCGCTGTAGGTCAGCGAGTTGCGCCGTTTCTTTTCTCGCGTGCGCGTTAGGCTTTCGCGCCACCCTGGGGCACCTTCGGGGGCACTTTCCTGAATGAGGGCCTGGGTCGGGATGGCGCCGTCGTTGGACGAAGGCAAGGCGTGATGGCGGCTGCACGTGCACCATGCGCACGTGCGCAGGGCCTCCTTAGCGAGAGTTTCCAAGGCTCTACCATGACGACCCTTACCTCTTGGGAGAAGGCAGACGTCAATGGGCTCGGGCGTCGACCCGCGCGAGCAGCTTATCGAGAACCGACCGCGCAGCAAGCGCAGCGGTTTGGTCCGGCTTTCCAATCGCGCGAAAGTGGATGACGCCCAACGTGTCGACGAGCAAGACGGTCACCTCGGGGCGATCCATCCCGAGGCAACGCAACACATCGCGGACGGGTCGGTAGATCGAAATCGTCCTGGCCCTGGCTTCGGGTGCGCGAATGACGCTGCGCATCGCGTGTTCCACTATCGTCCGTTCCCAAGCAGAGGCAACATCGACGACGGGCAGCTCCCACGCCGTCACACGTCGTTCCTGAGAACACCAGCGCGACACGACGGCCAGCCACGCGTCGAGAATCGGTTGCTGCCTTGGGGTGAATCCCCAGAGGAGGAAGCGCCACATTCCATCCAGTGAGTGCGGCACCGTCACCTGTCGCCCTTCGAGTGACGTACCCTCTATTTCGGGCAACACGGCCCCGACGGGGCCGTTGGGCGCGAGTGGCGGCCCGTTCACCGGCTCTCTCCTGTAGCGTTTCGGTCCTCGTGCCGGGAAAAAGATGAGGCGAGTGCGTCGAGCCAGTCGTCGAGACCACGGCCGAGGCCCGCCGTGAACTGTCGCCGAAGGATCCGCGCTAGAAGCCCGGTCATACGCTCCTCAACGGTGACCTTGGTCTCGCCATTCGCCAATGCGGTGATCGCCCAGCGATTGCGTCCTTCGACACCCCACGCGCGTCCGATGAACTCGAACTCACCCGGACGACACAGTCGAACGACCCGAGCTTCGATTCGGGTCCGCTCCTTGGAATACGAGAATTGCTGGTCCGGACCCAATGGCCCTGCGACAGCAACTTCAGAGATGGCCGGATACCACGCCGGCCATCGCGCAACGTCGGCAACTCTGTCCCAGACGATATCCGCGGCCACAGGGATCACCCGGGAGCGTTCTTGAACGATCATGCGAATTCACCTTGTCGTTGGATCGGTGATGCGGAGGAGTGAAGAGCAGGCGGCGGTCACAACGAGTGCTCTAAGAATATAGTACAGCACAAACGATACAAATCGATTGCCATACAAATGATACAATTCAGGAATCGAGTTTAGATAATATAGACATTGCAAGCTATTTAATGACCGTCGTGGTCGTTGGCGTGTCTGAGCATGCGCCCGACCAGGGACGCGCGACCGCCAACGGAGCTTCGCGAAACGAGCGGGCCGCTCGGGCGCGCTAAGGCGACAGCATCAGGCGTGTGTCGGCGGCACAACTGCCCGCGGTGACCGAGAGGCGTGTGATGGGCAGAGGCGTGTTGCGGTCAGGCCGTCGAGCGCGGTTACGCGGGTGCCGGTAACATCCGCGCGCCCGCTAGTGGGGTAAATGACGCAGCCCAGCAGAGGAATACCGTAGTCTTGCCGGGTCCCGACGGCCTGAGGGTGAGCGCGAGCTCACCGGCACCGCCCTAAGGCACTCTTGTGAGCCCTTGTCACAGACCATTGCGCCGTGCTGGGTATCGCTACGCTATTGAGCGCCGACCACTGGTCTCGCGTCTGCGGTGGAGAAAGCGCCGGGCCTCACGCCGCTGGGTGCCGCACATGCACGACCCGCCGCTCATCGAGTGAGCCCGCTTCCTTCGCTGTTCAGGGAACGGACGCGGCTGACGCCGGATGCGACCTGGCGAGCACGTCGAGCAATGTGCGGCTAACGTCGTCGGGCGCTTCCTCGTGCGGCCAATGACCCGCTGCAGGTAGTTCGTGGACCACGGCGTGCGGAAAGCCGCCGCGCCACCGTGCCAGAAGCGAAGCAGGCAGGATGCCGTCCTTCAGGCCCCAGATCAGGTGCAGCGGTACATCACGGAGTTCGTCGCGCCGGTGCCAGAGCCCGCTGAAGAACGCGGTGGACTGCACCAGCGATTGCGCGAGCGCGTAGAGAACCTGCTCGCGGCCTTCGGCATCCGGAAAGACGGCGAGATACTGTCGGTGAACCTCGGGCGTGAGATGTCGTCGGTCGCCGTAGCCGGACGGCATCAAGATGCGCTGCGACACATTCAGTCTCCGGTACATCCAGCGGCCGAAAGCCCCCTGGAGCAGGCGCGCTTGGCGACGGAGTGCGGGCTGCTCCATCATGTCCCAGCACCAGCTGTTCAGGACGACGAGCGATTTCACGGCGTTGCGATTGTCCAAGATCGTCGGCCAAGCGATGGGTCCGCCGAAATCGTGGACGACGAACGCGCAGGCCTCGCGCCCGACGACAGCGTCGAACCAGTGCCGAAATCGCTCGGCGTGGTCCTCCGGTCGGTACCGCGCCCCCGCCGGACGATCCGAGCACCCGAATCCCAGGTGATCTGGGGCGAGCACGCGATAGCGCGAGGCCAGGCGGCGGATCACGTGTCGCCACTCGAAACTCCACGTTGGCGTTCCGTGGACGAGCACCACGATGGGACCGCGTCCCTCATCCACGTAGTGCAGGTCGCCGTCAGGGTGGGGGTGGACCTGCGGGGCAAAGGGCCACGCGGTGCGGTCAAGCCAAGGGGGCGGGAGAAGCATGCCAAATAGTAAAGGCCATTGACTATGTCGTCAATACGCTTGACCAAAGCCGCGTCCGTTCGCATTCTCCGCACATGCCCCGATCTCGCGACGCCGACGCCACGCTGGCCCGAATGCTCTTCGCCGTTTCCCGTGGGTGGGACGAACTCGCTCAAGCGCACATCAACCGCCAGCTCGGAAGCCGGATCGCCCGTCCCGCCCTGATGCGGCTACTTCCGGCCCTTGAGCAGGGTCCGGTCCGCCTCTCGACACTTGCCATGAAAGCCGACGTGTCGAAGCAGGCGGTGGGGCAGGCCCTGCGGGCCTGCCGCACGCGCAAGCTGGTGACGTACCATCCTGACCCGAACGATGGGCGCGCGACGATGGTGGCACTGACGGAGGCCGGCCATCGGGCCGTACGGCAGGGACGCGCGTCGCTAGACGCCGTGGAAGCAGCGCTAGCGGAGCGGGTCGGGGTGGCGACGCTCGCGCAGTTGCGCAAGGCGCTAACGCGCCTCGCGCCAGCGCTGGAAGCCCTCGCGGGCGGATGGCCGTCATTGACCGAGGACGCCGTCGAGGAACCCGCGTCGGACGGACTCGGGGAGCAACCGCCAGCCCGAAAGCGCGAGCAGCACCGCCGCCAGCAGGATCGTCAACACGTTCCGCGCGCGAGGCGGCGCACGACCGACGCGAACTGACAGCCGACGACGGTGCTGCGCAGGTCGTCCGGTCCTCGGCAACGGCCCACCCAAGACATCAGGTGTACGAGGCGCGCGTGAGCGCCCGGGACGAGCTTTACGCGACCGCTCCGCAGAGTTCACGCGGCGCCAGCTCCAAGTACTGACGTACGAAGTACGGCTCGCTGCAGCGCCTGCAATCGACCGCTGGTCACCTCGCCTCTGCCGGCCCATCTCACCTGCCCATCGACCACCAGCGCGACGACCACCTCCGAGAGGTTGTCGAGGCCCAACCTGCGGGCGACAGAAGGCAGTGCCGCGAAGCCCACGAAAGTGACGAGCGGGTCACCGGCTGGTGAACGGGGAACGGTCCGTGCAACCTCCTGTCCCCCGGCTTCCAGCACGCGCGCGAGCACTAAGGCGTCCCACATAGGGAGCGCCTCGGCCTCCCGCATCGGGGCCGTCGCCCGCGCCCAATCCCGGACGGCATCACACTGTGCGTCCTCAAACGCAAGCAGGAGCAGGTGCTTGCCTGGGCCAGGCATGAGCGCGCCTCTTGTGTCAGCCGCGATGAAGGAGATCACCGTCCCTCCGTCGCCTTGAGGAGCGCGCTCACGGTGGCGTCGTCGGGCCCGGTGAGGCCGAGCGGCGTCGTGGTGACGAGCATGCCGCGCGCGTCATAGACGGCGGCGACGAGCGGTTGCTTCTCGCCACGCACGGGCCGAGCGAGCGCCCCGCCCCAGTCGAGCAGGACCCGGCGGGTCGTGTCACGCGGCATGCCGCCGCGAATGACACCGCGCAACAGCCGTGGCGCCGAACGCAGGTCGGCGAGCGAGAGCACCTGCACGGTGGCTGGCGCCAGCGTTCGCACGCGCGCGACCCACTTGGCCAGAGCATCGAAGCCATCGCGATCGGCGGCGAAGACTACCACCGGCGTACCCCGCAGGGCCGTGAGGTCGGTGGCACGACCGAACTGATCTTCGAGTGTGGCGGTCGGCAGGGCGGTGGGCGCCTGGGCGGGCAGGACCGGCGATGCAGCGAACGCGAGAATCAACATCAGTGTGACAGGCGTCGCGCGCCGCCGGATCGCTGGGGGGAGCAGAGACGGCGTGCGCATCAGCGGGTGCCCTCCATCGCCACCGCCGTCGTCCCCGTGCGAAGCACCGACGCGCCGCTCAACCGCCGCGCGTCGGTGTCGCGCTGCAGGAACGTCCGCATCGCCCGCGCAACGGCCGCCTCGGCCTCGGCGACGCGCGCGGTCTCGCGGGCGACGTTAGCGCCGATCGCTCGGCCGGCGTCGTTCGAGGCCTGCAAGAGGACGACGCGTTCACGCGCCAGGGTCCGCGTGCGTTCGGCGAGGCGCACCTGCACGAGCGCCGCGGCCCGATCGGCCCACGCCACGGCACGGGCAGCGGCGGCCTCCACTTCGGCCTCCTCGCGGCGCGCCGCCGTCCGGCGATACGCCGCATCGAGGGCGCGCACGCGGGCGCTGCGCGCGCCGAAGTCCGAGCGCGCCCACGTGAGCTCGACGCCGATGGACGTGCGCTGGAACTGGGCGCGCGACGTCGCCAGGTCGTTGAACGCGTCGGCGAAACCCAGCCACGACGATGCCGCGACGAACGACAGCGTCGGCCATGCGCCACGCCGCTCGACGGCGATGCGCGTGCGCGCGGCCGCCTCGGCCGCCTCGGCCTCGCGGACGGCGAGCGAGGGCTGCTCGGGGGGCGGGAGCGTGTCGGTCATCACCTGGGCGACGAGCGTCGTGATGTCATCGGCGGGCTCGAGCCGTTCCTCACCGTCCTCGCGTTCGAGCACGAGGCCGAGCACGGCGGCAAGCCGGGCCCGCGCCGCGCGCTCGGCGAGACGCGCCTGATCGGCGGCGAGTCTCGCGTCGTCGGCCTCGAGCGCGGCCGCATCGCGGTCAGCGGTATTGGCTCGTCCCGATGTCGCCAGTGCGCGGCGGTTGGTGGCCTCGAGCGCGCGCCACGTCGCGGTGGCCTCGGCGGCTCGGCGCTGCGCGCGCGCTTCGACGAGTGCCACGTAGGCATCACGCGTGCGGGCCCCGACTTCGTCGCGGACGCGGGCGAGGGCGACCTCGGCCTCGGTGCGGTCGGCGCGCGCGACGGTGACGGCGGCGCTGCGCGCTGGGTCGAACAGCGGCAGGCGGAGCGAGGTCGTCGCGTTGGATTCGTATGTGGAGCCGAGCCGCACGACCTGCGGCCCGCTGCCCGGGCCGAACAGGGCACCGGGGAGCACGGCCGCCGGCCGGTTCGGATTGCCCTGCACCACCAGGGCGTTCTCGATCACCGGGCCGCGGTTGGCCCAGGCGGCCCGCACGAGTGCGTCGGTCTCGTCGCGCCGCGCCAGCTCGGCGCGCACGGTGGGGTTCTGGCGCAGGGCGAGCCGCACGGCGTCGTCGAGCGTCAGCCGGGCCGGCGCCGGGCCGGTCTGGGCCGCCACCGTGCGACCCATCGGAAGGAAAGCCGGCAGGAAACCCGCCAGCAGCAAGCAACGTCGCATGATCAGCTCCGGAAGACCGCCGCGGGCTCGACGGCGCGCAGGCGGCGGATGGCGAAGGCGGCACCCGCGCCGGCGATGGCGACGGTGCCGAGGATGAGCGCGCTCCACGTGGAGGCGCCGAACGAGAAGAGCAGGCCGGTCTGCGCCACGCCGGCGCGGAAACCGAGGATCAACAGGCTGCCGACCGCCCCGCCGACCAGGGCGACGAGCGCGGCCTGCAGGAGCACGACGCGGGTGACGTCGCCGTCGCGCGCGCCGATCGCCTTCATCGTGCCGTAGTCGCGCAGGCGATCCACCACGGCCGAGTAGAGCGTGAGGCCGATGATGACGAAGCCGACGAGAATGGCGAAGCCGATCAGCGTGCCGATCGACGCCGCGATGCCGGTGGTGGCGAGCAGCTTGCCCTGCGTGGCGCGGGCGAGCGCCTGCGGCGCCCAGGCGCGCGTGCCGTTGATGGTGGCGTCGAGCCGCGCGGCGACGGCCTCACGGGTCGCGCCCGGCGCGAGATCGACGAGCACCGCGTGCACCGCCGTGGCCGGCAGGCCGGCGAGCCGGCGCACGCGCTCGATGGGACCGAAGAGGATGGGCTGCGTGAAGGTGCGCAGCCCCGCCGAGCGCACGGCGAGGAACGCGGCCTGGCCGTTGATCTCGAGCGTGGTGCCGATCTCGGCCCCGCCGTACGACGGCGAGTCGAAGCGGTCGAAGCCCAGCGCGCCGTCGCGCAGGAGGTCGGTGGCGACCCCCGACTCGAGCGGCGGCAGCCCGCGGAAGGTCGGCGCTTCGGCGCCGAGCAGGGTGATGCCGGCCTGCACGCCGTTGCCGAAGCGGGCGCTGGCGCCGGCGAGGACGACCGGCACCGCGCGGGCGACGCCGGGCGTCGACGCGACCTGTCGCAGGACGCGGGCGTCGAGGACGCCCAGGGCGTTGACGTCCTCGCTCTTCGCATCGACGACCCAGAGGTCGGCGGTGGTGAGGCGCACCGGCGCGACCATCGCGTCGGTGAGGAAGGTCGCGATGCCGAGCTGCTGGCCGATCAGGAACACCGAGACGACGGACCCGAGCAGCGCGCCGAGACTCTTGGCGCGGTCGTGCCGCAGGAACTGCCAGGCGAGACGGAGCATCGGTCAGCGCCTCGCGGTGGTGGAGGGCGCCGGGTCGAGGACGCACTCGACGCGGGCATTGAACGGCACGGTGGCGGCGTCGGCGAGCTCGAGCCGCACCTCGCGCACGCGACGATCTTCGGGCTCGCCGGAGACGCCGGCGAAGAGCGACTTGCGCGAGAGCGCCGGCGCGGCGAAGCGCACGACGCCGGTGGCGATCGGCGTGTCGGTGCCGGGCGCGCGGATGCGGCCGGTGGCGCCGACGCGCACGGCGTCGGCGAAGAGTTCGTCGATCTCGCAGCGGGCCACGCGCGGACCCACGGGGGCGAGTTCGGCGACGGCGCCGGTGGCGCTCACCGACGCGCCGGGGAGCACCTCGACGCGCAGGACGCGCGCCGCCATCGGGGCGCGGATGGTGCGTTCGGCCAGGCGTGTGGCGCGCACGGCGCGCTCGGCGGCCTGCTCGGCGGCCCGTTCGCGCGCGCCGGTGAGTGCGGCGTCGGCCTCGGCCAGCTCCTGCCGGGCGACGGTGAGGGCGTTGTCGTCGGCGAGGGCCTGTTCGTCGGTGGCGGCGCCGGTGGTGCGGAGCTGGCGGGTGCGCGCCGCGGTGATCTCGGCGAGGGCGAGCCGGGCGCGGGCACGGCCTACTGCGGCGGTGGCGGACGACACCTGCGCCACTTGGGCGGCGGCGCGTCGGGCGGCAACGTCGAGTTCTCGCGCCTCGGCCTCGTCGGTGAGACGCACGAGGCGGTCGCCGGCGCGGACGAGATCGCCCGCCTCGACGGGAACCTCGGCGACGACGCCGGTGACGGGGCTCGCGACCATCACGAGTCCGCGGCCGGATTCGATGCGGCCGAGTCCGACGAGACGCGCGGGGGCGGGGAGGCCGGCGCCGGTCGCCGCGACTGCATCGTCGCCCCGTGCGGGGGGGAGCGAGTCGGGCGCCATGCCGAAGTAGCCGGCCAGCCCGAAGGCGGGGACGGCAAGGATGCCGGCGCCGGCGACGCCGGCGAGGAGGAGGAGCAGGGACTTACGCGACATGGGCGAGGCTCTCGTGGTGGGCGGTGGGGAGGGATTCGGTGGCGATGCCGTTGGCGACGGTGATGACGCGGTTGGCAAAGCCGTTGAGGCGCGGGTCGTGCGTCACGACCACCACCGCTTTGCCGCGCGCGGCGAGGCCAGTGAGTTCCTGCATGACGCGGCCGACGGACCCGCTGTCGAGCGAGGCGGTGGGTTCGTCGCAGAGAATGAGCGGCGGATCGGTGACGAGTGCGCGGGCGATCGGCACGCTCTGCTGCTGGCCGCCAGACATGCCGCCGGGCCGCTTGGTGCGATGCGGCGTCATGCCGACGGCGTCGAGCGCGGCGCGGGCGCGGTCACGCCGCTCCCGCAGGCCGACGCCGAGCAGCTGCAGCGGGAGCATGACGTTCTCCTCGGCCGACAACGGGGCGAGGAGGTTGAACTGCTGGAAGACGAAGCCGATCGAGCGGAGCCGCAGTGCGGCGAGCGCGGGACCGTCGAGCGCGGTGACGTCGGTGCCGGTGACGGCCACGCGACCGCTCGTTGGGTAGATGACGCAGCCCAGAAGGGAAAGAAGCGTGGTCTTGCCCGATCCCGACGGTCCGAGGATGAGCGCGAGCTCGCCGGCGCGGATGTCGACGGAGGTTGGGGTGAGGGCGACGACCTCGGTGTCTCCGGTGCCGTAGACCTTGCCGGCGGCCTCGAGCCGGGCGACGGCATAGGGATATTGCGTATTCATGGTGCAATACTCCATTTTCGGGTTGCAGCGCTTGTGGGCCGCTGTGCACGTGAAGAAGAACAGACAATGAGATATATTGTATTACACTTGGGAGGGAAAACAAGCCCCCCCATTCTTGCCCCCCGGACTCCCCGCCATGCCCCGTCCTGCCGGCCGTCGGAATGCCGACTTCGACGTCACCCGCACCACCCTGCTCACCCGCCTGGCCGATCGGCTGCGCCAGGCCGACGGAGCGACGCTGTCGTTCCGCGAGATGGCGTCGGCGGCGGAGGTTTCGCTGCCGACGCTGCGTCACTACTTCGGCGACCGCGCCGGCGTGCTGCGCGCGGTGCTCCAATTCAACCACCTCGCGGGTGAGGCGTACTTGCGGCAGATCGCGGCAGCGCCGCTGGCGCCGCTGCGGGCCTCGGTGCGCGACTATCTCGACTTTCTCGTCGACGGGCTGCGGGCCGGCGTGGGCCGAATGCTGACCGTGGGCCTCATGAACGGGATGCAGGACGCCGAGGTGGCGCGGGCGTGCCTTTCGGAGCTGCTGGAGCCGACGATTCGCGCGCTCGAGGTTCGGCTCGAGCGACACCTGTCGGCGGGCGACCTGCGCCCGCTCGATGTGCGCCACGGAGCGCTGGCGCTCATTTCACCCGTTGTGCTCGCGGTGCTGCACCAAGATGAGATGGACGGTCGGTCGTACCGACCGCTGGACCTCGTGAAGTTTCTCGATGACCTCGCAGAAGGGTTCGTCCGCGCCCATGGCGCGCGGTGACGTTTCGGGAGAGCAGCGCGCGGTTCATGGACCTATGCTGAATGCCCAGTGACGGTCGGCCAACATTGATCGGATCGACCGGGACTGCGTCCGTTGCACCTGTAACACCAGCAGGTCAATACAAGCCGGCGAGGTGTTGGCGGGTCATCTATCCCGCGTGAGTCTTGCGGGGCAGATATCGCTGGACCGATCAGCGAGCGCGCGACGAGTTCTTCGACTTTCCGCGACCCCGAGCCGACTCACGCGCCATCTGCCGGACCGCCCGAATCGACTTCAGACGCTCTGGTGATTCTGCATCCATGTAGATGCCGCGCGTGGACGAGTCCTTGTCCCTGTGATGTGGTTCTTCGTATCCTCGTCGTCGGTGGTAACCGACACAAGGTCGACCGCGGTGCGCCGCGCGCCACCCGCCCAGCTGTCCGCCTAAGAACGGAGAAGCAGCGGGGGGACCCTCAACCTCGGTCCCAATGACAGGCAGTCGATACTAGAGCTACGCCGCTTCCGGAAGGTGTAGCTCCTCACGGGCATCGGCGAATTCCATGTGGGCTTCCGGGTGCCCTGCAGCCAGGCAAACGGACGGCTTACGGCGTGTAGAAGTGGCGGAACAGTGAGGGCCATGCGCCAGCAGCTTGTCCGATCAAGATCCAGCAAATGCCCGTGAGCTCTAACCGAACTCCACCAACGGCGGAAGTCTTCACCTTTTCGTGCGAGTCATGTAACGCGCCACGCAGGCTAGCCAGCTCTGCACTGAGACGACCGGCTTCATTTCTGATCGCCGCAAGTGCTGCGCTATGTCGATCGTCAATCAGCTTAGTGAGCTCCTGTGTTCGAACAATCAACCACTCGACGCGTTCCTCGAGCCCCGTTCTAGGCGGTTCAGTGCTGAGCCGACCGCTCGCACTCACCGAGATGTGCGCGGTACTTGAAAGGACAGCTCGTGTAGTAGGAGGCGTTACGAAAGCGGCCTCGAGGCCTTGAAGCCATTATGAGACACGCGAGCCAAAAGCTTGCGCGCTATACAGCTCGAGTCGATCGAGAATCCCAATCGCAACTGAGAGTGTGCCGGCCATCTCGAGGGCGCCACTAGCCCAGCGTGCGCGTTCATCGAGTGTGCCGCCGAACTCCGCGTACGAAACCATGCCGACACCGAAGGCACACCCTCCGAGGAAGCCAATCCAGAACGGAAGAATTCGAAGAAAGCCGAACTCGATCAGATTCAAGACTGCGACATCTAGCCTTGGAAAGATGCGAGGTTCCATGCAGCACCGCCGACTTAGGGTCACCGTTGAATCGCGTAGGACTCGCACAGCACGTCCATCACGACGCTCCTGACATTCAACGCAAAGCGGGACCGCCACGACCTGTTGATCTGAGACGGCGTCGATGGAGTGAAGGTTGACGAGAACTCCACTGGGGTCAACGGCCCCAGCGCACTCTAGGGCCGGTCAGCGCTGTGGTCCGCGCCCCCCCCCCGATACTGTGAACTCTCAACCTCTCTTCGAGAGGAGTAGCCGCAGTACCCACCATCCGCGCACACAGGGGAAGGGGTCTCCACGAGGACGCTTGCGCGCTTTTGGGACCGAGGTCATGAACGACACGCGCGAGGCCAGCCTCGTCGACAGCACGGGGGACCTCTCGGGGGACCTTTCGGCAAAAAACCCGCTAAAAGAGCCCATTCTAGGGGCAAAGCTCGAAAGTCTAAGTGACTGCTGATCAACGGCTTGAGTGAATTCGGGCAACAGCTCTGCTGAATGGGGTTCAGGGGGTCGCGGGTTCGAATCCCGCCGTCCCGATCGAGGCGCAATTCGCTGAAGCCAGCGAGTTGCGCCTTTTCATTTGTGCTCACTTTCGCGGCACCGCGCTGACCGTAGGTTCACTTCCATCGTGCGCGCCCCAGAGTCATCACATTGAGTCGCCGACACACCATCGCGTTGGTCGCTGCCGTCGTTGCCGGCGCCGGCGTACTGGCGCTCCCCACGCCCGCGTCGCTCGCGCCCGCCGGACACGCTACACTCGCCGTGCTGGCAATGGCCGTCGTGCTCTGGGTGACCGAGGCGGTGTCCTACGCCACCAGTGCGGTGCTGGTCACCACGGCGCTGGCCATCGCAGTCGGACTCGGCCCGCGCACGGCGGAAGCTGGCGCGCCGCTCTACGGCACGGGCAAGGCCTTGGCGCTGGCGCTTGGCGGCTTCACGACGCCTGCGGTGGTGTTGGTGGGCGGTGCGCTGTTTCTGTCGGCGGCGATGCGTGCGACCGGGCTCGAGCGACGGCTGGCGTTGCTGCTGCTGTCGCGCATCGGCACGAGTCGCGAACGGTTGTTGCTCGGGGTCGTGTGCACATGCGCGGCGCTGACGTTCGTGGTGCCGAGCACCACCGCGCGAGCGGCCGCGATGGTGCCGATCGTCGCCGGTGTGGTGGCTGCCTGCGGACTGTCGCCGACGAGTCAACTGGCCGCGCAACTGATGATGACCGTTGCGCACGCATCGTCGATTTGGAACGTGGCGGTGAAGACCGGTGCGGCGCAGAACCTCGTGGCGGTCGGACTGTTCGAGAAGTCCCTGGGCGTGACGCTCACCTGGGGCGCGTGGCTGCGCGAAGGGCTGCCGTGGGCGCTGGTGATGTCGGCAATGCTGGTGATCACGATGCGCCGCCTCGTGCCGACGGAAGACGTGGACGAGGCGCAGGTCGGGGCCGCGATGGCCCGCGATCGCAGCGCGGCGGGGCCGATGCGCGGGAACGAGCGGCGGCTCGCTTGGCTCGCGGCCGTGCTGTTGGCCGCGTGGATCACCGAAGGCTGGCTGCATCCCGTCGACAGTGCGACCGCGATGTTGATCGCGCTTGGCGCGATGCTGCTCCCGCGCGTGGGCGTTCTTGCGTGGGACGAGGCCGAGCGTTTGGTGCCGTGGGGCACCCTGTTGTTGTTCGGCGTGGGCGTTGGATTGGGTTCCGCGTTGGTCGAGACCGGCGCGGCGCGTTGGGTGGCCGACACCACGTTGGCGCGACTCGGATTTGCGCAGTGGACGCCGTTGGCGATGATCGCGGGGCTCGGCCTCCTCAACTTGGCCGTGCATCAAGGCTTCGCGAGCGCGGCGAGCTTGGCGTCGGCGATTCTGCCGGTGTTTCTCGCGTTCTTCACCGCGCTCGATCGGCCTGAGGCGCCGGCGCTGGGGATGACGCTGGTGCAGCAGTTTCTCGTGTCGGTCGGCTTCCTGCTGCCGGTGAACTCGCCGCAGAATATGGTGGCGTACGGGAGCGGGGCGTTCACCACGCGCGCGTTCTTGCGCACGGGGATTCCGCTGACGATCGCGGCGATGGTGGTAACGCTGGTGCTGGCGGCGACGTGGTGGCGCTGGACGGGTCTGCTGCCGTAGGGCAGGGCGGGGCAGGACGTGGCTGGCCGCGCCTCTTGCGGGGGGCGGGCCCGGAGCGACCTTGGAGGACGTCGCTCAGAGCCAGAGCCGACGCCCCCCAGCCAGCCGTGCCATGCGCCTCCTTCGCGGTTCCCTGATCCTCCTCCTGGCCGCGTCGTCCGTGCTAGCGGCGCAGCGCACACCGACGAGGCCGGCCGCGGCCACCCAGCCCACGCCCGAGCACTGGAAGGGGCTCACCTGGCGCACGATCGGACCTGAAGGCAACCGCTTCTCGGCGGCGGTTGGGGTCCCGGGCGATCCGCACACGTACTATGTCGGCGCCGCGTCCGGCGGCGTCTTCAAGACCACCGATGGCGGCGTGCACTGGCAGCCCGTGTTCGACGGCCATCCGGTACAATCGATCGGCTCGCTCGCGGTGGCGAAGAGTGATCCCAATGTGATCTGGGCGGGCACTGGTGAAGGCAAGATTCGCAGCCACATCTCGCTGGGGCAGGGGATCTATCGCTCCACTGACGCCGGGCGGACGTGGGCGCTGATGGGGCTCGAGAAGACCGGCCGCATTCCGCGGACGATCATTCATCCGTCGAATCCGGACGTGGTCTATGCCTGCGCGCTCGGCACCGCATACGGGCCGCAGCCGGAGCGCGGCGTGTATCGCACCACCGACGGCGGCCGCACGTGGGAGCGGGTGCTGCACGTCGATGCCAATACGGGTTGCTCGGATCTCGCGATGGATCCGAGCAACCCGCGCATCCTCTTCGCGGGGATGTGGCAGCTCGAGATTCACACCTGGGGACGCACGAGCGGCGGCCCCGGCGGCGGGCTCTTTGTGTCGAAGGATGGCGGCACGACGTGGACTCGGCTCAAGGGCAGCGCGCTGCCGACCAAGCCCGTCGGCAAAGTCGCGGTGGCGATCGCGCCGTCGAATCCGCAGCGCGTCTACGCGCTCATCGAGACGGGTGATGGCGTGCCCTGGAATGGACAGCCGACCGAGAACGGGCAGTTGTGGCGCAGCGAAGATGGTGGCGGCACGTGGGCGCTGATCTCGCGTGACCGCAATGCGATGGGGCGCGCCCACTACTACTCGCGGATGGCCGTCTCGCCGGCGGACGAAGACGAGACCTACTTCCTCACGGCGAGCTATGCGAAGTCGCTCGACGGCGGTCGCTCGATCGTCGTGCAGCAGGGGCAACAGGCGCCGGGCGGGGATCACCACGACATCTGGATCGACCCCACCAACGCGAATCGGATGATCGTTGCACACGATCAGGGGCTCTCGATCACGCAGAACCGCGGCAAGACTTGGTATCGTCAGCGTCTGCTCAATGCGCAGATGTACCACGTCACGGTCGACAACGCGATTCCCTACAACGTCCTCGGCAACAAGCAGGACGAGCCGTCCTATCGCGGCCCGTCGAACAGCCGCGTGTTCTCGGGCCGCGGGCAGGGCATCTCGCGCGGGATGTGGCATTCGGTCGGTGGCGGCGAGAGCGGCTGGGCGACGCCCGATCCGCTGGACCCGAACATCGTGTGGTCCACGGCGTCGGGCGCGGGAATGGTGGGCGGCATCGTCGTGCGCTTCGAAGAGGACAAGCGACAGTTCCGGAACGTCGAGGTGTGGCCCCAGCAAGCCAACGGCCCGCCGGCGGAACTCAAGTACCGTTTCGTGTGGGACTCGCCGCTGCACATCTCGCCGCACGACCGCAACACGCTGTATGTTGGCTCGCAGCACGTGCACCGCACCACGAACGGCGGGCAGAGTTGGGAGGTCATTTCCCCCGACCTCACGCGCAACGACAAGTCACGGCAGCAGAGTTCGGGTGGTCTCACCCCGGACAACATCGGGGTCGAGTACTCGGGCGTGGTGTATGGCATCGCCGAGTCGCCGCTGACGAAGGGCCTGATCTGGATCGGCACCAACGACGGGCTGGTGAAGCTCACGCGCGACAATGGCGCCACGTGGACCGACGTGACGCCGAACATTCCCGGGATGCCCGCGTGGGGCTCAGCGCGCTCGATCGCCCCGTCGAAGTGGGACGCGGGAACGGCGTACCTCGCGGTGGATGCGCACCAGGAAGATGATCGCGATCCGCACGTGTTCCGGACGACGGATTATGGTCGCACGTGGACGCGCATCGTCAACGGGATTCCGAAGTCGCAGCTGTCGTACGCGAAGGTGATCACCGAAGACCCGGTGCGACGCGGGATGCTGTATCTCGGCACCGAAAACGCGATCTACGTGTCGTACGATGCCGGCGACACGTGGCTACCGTTGCAGAACAATTTGCCGGCGGCGCCGGTCTCCGGGATCGTCGTCCAAGGGCACTTCAACGATCTCGTCATTTCGACGTACGGCCGCGGATTTTGGATTCTCGACGACATCACACCGCTGCAGCAGTTGACGCCGACGGTGCTGGGTTCATCGGCGACGCTGTTCGCGCCGCGCGCCGCGTATCGGTTCCGGCCGATCACCGCGCCGTCTACGACATACGATGATCCGACGACGGGGACCGATCCCGAGTACGGCGCGTCGATCAACTACTGGCTCAAGGCGCCGGCGGCGCAGGCGCCTCGTGTGATCGTGCGCGATGCGCAGGGGGCGGTCGTGCGGACGCTGACCGGCTCCAACGTGGCGGGCATCAACCGCGTGCACTGGGATCTGCGGGGCGCGCTCTCGTCCGAGGTGCGCCTGTACACCGCCCCGATGTATGCGCCGCATCTGCAGCCCGGCCCGGATGGGCGCGTGGCCCCCGGGACTTCGCGCACGTCGGTGCTGATGCCGCCCGGGAAGTACACCGTGAGCCTGCAGGTGTATGGCGCCGAGCAGACGCAGCCGCTCGAGGTTCGGAAGGACCCGAACTCCGGCGGCACCGACGGTGACATCGCGCAGCAGACGCGCCTGGCCTTGGCGGTACAGCGTGACCTGAACGACGCGGCCGCCGTGGTCGCGCGGATCGAGGCGGTGCGTGTGCAGGTCGAAACCTTGCGGCGTACCGCTGGCCTCGATGCTGCCCTGCGCGGCGCGGTCGACTCGCTGGAGCAGCGGCTGATCGCTGAGGAGATGAACCTCGTGGATCTCCGCCAGACGGGTGCCGGGCAGGACGGCATTCGATTCGGTTCGAAGCTCATCTCGAAGCTGGGCTATCTCTTCAACGGCGCGACGAGCAGCGACTTCCGTCCAACCGATCAGCACGGTGAAGTGCAGCGCTTGCTCGCCGGCCAGTTGCAGGAGCATCTCAAGGCGATCGATGCCGTGATGACCAACGACCTCAAGCGACTGAACGATCGGCTGCGCGAGCGGCTGGGGACGACGATCGTTGATCGCGGAGGTCCGGCGGCGCGGATTGTGCCGTGATCGGGGTAGTCCGCTCCGAACTCCCGCGAGGTTGGAGGCTGCGAGATGAATGAATGGGCACAAGCTGGTTGGTCACGCAATCAAGATTGAAGTGAGGCTCGGCTGACGTGCGAGCCACGCAAGCGCTGGGGGGTGATTCCCTGAGCCGTCATCTCCGCACACGTTACTCGCGAGCCGATGCGCATCCGCCGCGATGCCCGCTTCCCGGTCGTGAGGTAGATCACGTCTTGCTCCACGCGCACGGGTCGCGCGGCGTCACATCCTGCGTCGAGCACGAATCGGGTTAGCTTATCCGGTGCGGGATACCACTTCCGCACCACGACCAGATGCCCGACGCCAGTAGCACTCCCAACCGATTCCTCCGCGTACTCGACTGGTGGCGTCCTCGGCGCGACCTGTCGAGGTTGCAGTTGTTCCAGTTGCGGTGTGTGGTCGCCTACAGCCTTTTCGGCTTCGTCGTCGCGATTTACTCGTTGATCCAAAGCGCCGGGGCCAGCGCCACCGGAAAGGCGATGCTCGCGAGCTACGCGAGCCTCACGCTCGCATTTCTTGTCGCGGCGCGCATCGGCGTGCCGGCCTCGCGATTGGCGTGGGCGGGGATTCTGTTGCTCGGCGTGTTCCTGTCATTGTTCGGCCTGGTCACCACGACGGTACGCATCGACCAGCTCTTCTGGCTCGTGCTGCTGCCGGTGAGCGCGCGCGCCGTGTTCCCCAGCGTCGATCCGGATCGCGATGCGCCGTCATCGAGCGGCGGCCGCGCGACGCTGTATGGCGCGATCGGGGCGGTCGTGCTGGGTTTCGTCGTCGTGGTGGCGCAGGCCAACGGCATCAACTTCGGGCAGGTGCCGAGTGAGGCGAGTCCCGTCGTAAAAGCCTCGGAACACCTCCTGTTCGTGGCCACCGTCGTCGGGTTGCTCTGGGTCCACGAGCTGACCGTGCGCGCCTCGTTGGAGGAGCTGCGAATGCTCCAGCGGCTCATCACCTACTGCGCCTGGTGTCACGATGTCTGCGACGACGACGGCACTTGGGTGCGACCGGACCAGTACCTCGTGCGCCATCAGCGCGCGCCGGTGACGCACGGGATGTGTCCCGACTGCTTCGAGAAGCAGACCGCCACCAAGTAAGCCGAGTGAATCCCTCGGGCTGTAGGCCTGCAACGCCAGGCCGATAACTCAAAAGGTCAGTCCGCGCGGCCCGACGTCGAGCCGCCATCTCCTGTCTCGGGACAGACCTATGAGTTTCTTCCGCCGCACGGCCCCAGTTCCCGACCGCAGCTTTCCGCTCGGTCAGATCACCGTCACCGATCCGAACGCCAAGATGCGGATTGCCTTCCTCGGGCTGACCGAGCAGGATCTTGGCGTCGTGCGTGGCTGGCAGGCGCGCTGTATGGCGGCCAGTCCAGCGATGATCGAAGCGTTCTATAGTCGAATTATGGGGCAGCGCGAAACGCGCGAGATCATCGAGCGACACACGACCCTCGAACGGCAGCGGCCGATGGTCACGCGCTACCTCGAGACGATGCTCGCGGGCAGTATCGACGACCGGTACCTGGAGTACCGCGCCAAGGTCGGACAAGTGCACGAGCGCATCGACCTCGACTCGAACTGGTTCGTGGCGATGTACGAGGTCATTCGGCGACATATGCTCGACGCGGTGCGCAGTGCCGATGCCACGCGGACGGAGTACGAAGCCTTCACCGCCGCCTTCGAGCGGTTGCTGTCGCTCGACATCGCGGTGGTGATCACCGCCCTGACCAACGCCCGGCAACAGCGGCTCGAAGAGGCCCTCAAGGGCGAGGCGATGCGCTTCTTGGCCGATGTGTCCAAGGCCCTCGACGGTCTTGCCCGGCGCGACTTGACCGTCCGCATCGAGGGCAACTACACCGGCGAGTACGCGCGACTCCGTGACGCCTTCAACGATGCGGCGGGCTCGCTGAGCGATACGCTGCGCGATGTCGCGCAGTCTACCACGCAGGTGTCGGAGGCATCGGCGCAGATCTCGCAGGCGGCCGAGACGCTGGCGGACGGGGCGTCGCGCCAAGCGGCTGCGTTGGAGCAAAGCAGCGCCGGTTTAAAGGAACTGACCACGCAGGCGGCAGGCAACGCCGCACGCGCCGGCGAGGCGGAACGGCTCGCGCAGCAGGCGTCGGAGGCGGCGGCGCAGGGGACCGAGCGCGTGACGCGAATGAATGCGGTGTTGGCGCAGATGAAGCAGAGCGCCGACGCGACGGCTCGCATCGTTCGCACGATCGAGGAAATCGCCTTCCAGACCAACCTCCTGGCGCTGAACGCGGCGGTGGAGGCGGCTCGCGCCGGGGATTCGGGGCGCGGCTTTGCGGTGGTCGCCGAGGAAGTGCGATCGCTGGCGCGCCGCTCGGCGGAGGCGGCGAAGCAGACGGCGGATCTGATTCAAGCGTCGGTGACCAATGCGGGCGAGTCCTCCCTGGTGAGTGAAGACGTCGCGCGTGTGCTCGGCACGATCAATACTCGCGTCGGCGACGTGCGGGCGGTGATGGGCGAGATCGTCGTGGCGAGCGACACCCAGCGCTCCGGGGTCGAGCAACTCGCGCAGGCGGTGGAGCACCTGAATGGCGCGGTCCAGACGACCGCCGCGTCGTCCGAAGAGTCCGCGAGTACCGCGTCTGAACTCGCCGGCCAAGCGGCGGCGATGCGTCAGCTCGTGGGGACCTTCACCCTGGGCGGGCGGGCATCGGCGCGACCGCTCCGGGTGGCGTAGCCGAGCCACGGGCGGGCAGGAGTTCGGCGACGCGACGCTGGAGTTCATCGACACTCCAGGGTTTGGCCAGGAACGCGGTGTACGGATCGGACGCGATGGTGTGTTCGACCTCGTCCGCCGCGTAGCCGGAGATGAGCAGGACCGGTATCGTGCGCCGCTCGGCGCGCAAGCTGCGCAAGAGGTCGAGGCCGGTTTCGTCCGGCATCATCACGTCTGACAACACCATCGCCACCTCGCGGGCGGCGAGTACGGTGCGGGCCTCGGCCACGCTCTCGGTGGCGATGACCTCGTAGCCGACGCGGCGGAGAATGCGCACGGTCGCTTCGCGTACGGGCGCCTCGTCCTCGACCAGCAACAAGGTGATCGGTGCGCCCGCTTCGGCCGTCGTCGCCGCAGGCGCGGCGGCGTCAACGCCGTCGTAGGCGCCCGTGATGGGCTCGGGATCAGGGAGCCACAATTCGACGAGTGTCCCGACGGCGGGGACGCTGTGCAGCACGAGCCGACCGTGGTGCCGCTCCATCGTCTCGTGGACGAGGGAGAGGCCGAGGCCGGTGCCCAAGTGGCTGGGCTTGGTCGAGAAGAACGGCTCGGTGGCGCGAGCCAGCACATCGGCGGGCATTCCGTCGCCGTTGTCGCGCACGCCAATCACCAACCAGCGGCGCTCCTCGGTCACGCGCTCCTCGGCAGTTACCGCGATGTCGCCGCCGCTGCTGAGTGCGTCTCGGGCGTTGACGACGACGTTGAGCAGGGCCTGTTCGATCGCGTCTCGATCCACCGTCACGCGCAGCGCGGGGAGGGACGCTGGTCGCAGGAGATGGATCTCGCTCGGTAGCAGGTGGGAGAGCAATTCGAGCGACTCGGTGATCATCGGCGTCACTGGGTGCGGCGCCGGTGTGTGCACATCGCGCCCCGAGATGGCGAGCAGGCGGCGGGTGAGGCGCGCCCCTCGCGCGGCCGCGTCGTCGATGGCCTGCACCGGCGCCCCGGTGTCGCCAGCGCGGATCGTGACGAGATTGGCCCGGACGATGGTGAGCAGGTTGTTGAAGTCGTGCGCCAAGCCCCCAGCCATACGGCCGACAAGCTCCAGCTGCTTCGCCCGCGCGAGGGCCTGGTCGAGCGCATCGCGCTGCGTGACATCGACGACCACGAGCACTGCGCCGGTGACGGTCTTCGCACGGACGATGGGCGCGACGAAGCCATCGACCACCCGCACTCGGCCCGCGCGGTCGCGCCAGCGCCAGCGGCTTGGCGTCGGTGGGTTCGCCTCGCTGGTCTCTCGAAGGAAGGCCGCCTTGGCGTCGGCGTCGACGAAGATGGCGTCCCACGGAGCGCCGCTGATCCGGTGGTCGAGCAGGGCCGCGGCCGGGCCATTCGCCGAACGGATTTCGCGCTCGCGGCTGAGTTCCATCACGCCGACGGGTAGCGCGGCGAGGAGGGCTTCGAGCTGGGCCGTTTGCACCGCGAGTTGCGCGTACGCGCTCTCGAGTGCAAAGGCGAGGCGCAGGACCCAGCCGCTGGCCAGCGGCGCAACGACCGCCGGCACGACCACGGCCGGAATGAAGTAGGCGGGCGCGTCTTCGGCCGTCCCCTCGAAAATGATGAAGAAGACCCCCGTCATCAGGACGGACGCCACGATCGAGAAGAGCGTGATCAGGATATGTGCACGCCGTTGGCCCAGCCGGACGAGCTGCCGGTGCCAAGGCGGAGAGTGTCGGTGCATCGACTCAATCCTTGTCAGTGTCGCCCTAAGTTACAGCGTACGGGCCCAAGCGGCGGTTATGGTTTTCTGCCCATCTGCGCGCCGATGACTCCGGCGGGCTGGCGAGACCGGCGGGCCAAGTCCGAGTATTGTCGTATGCATTGGTCATTTCGAGGCGCCGCGCGAAGCGTCGGCGCTGCCACACTCCTCCTTGCCGTGGCCACCGTCGCCGCGGAGGCCCAGGCGGTCCCTTCGGTGTGGACCCGTGATACGCTGGTCGGTCGTCTCGCTGACCTGCGCCGCATTCATACGCCAGACGGCGTCGAACGGCTGGAGCAGATCCAAGTGCGAGGGGTCTCGCACTGGGTGTCGATTCGCGGGAAGCACCGTGACAATCCCGTTGTGCTGGTGCTGCACGGGGGGCCGGGGACTCCGATGCTCCCCACCGCGTGGGCGTGGCAGACGCCGCTGGAGGACTTCTTCACGATCGTCCACTTCGACCAGCGCGGCGTCGGGAAGAACGCCGTGACCGCCGACCGTGAAGCGCTTACGCCGTCGCTCTCCACCGACACGCTCGTCGCAGACGCCGAGGCGGTGCTGGCGTGGACACGAGGCACGCTGGGTGTCTCGCGCGTGCTGGTGCTCGGCTACTCCTATGGCACCGTGCTGGGCCTGCATCTGGCGGCCCGACGTCCGGAGTGGATCGCTGGATACGTTGGCGTCGGTCAGGTGAGTGGCAGTGGCGAAGCCTACTTGTATCAGCGCCTGCGGACACTGGCCACGGAGCGCGGTGAGACGCGGGCGCTGCACGAGCTCGATTCGATTGCCCCCTATCCGCGGCCCGGGCAGCCGACGTCCTCTGTGCTCCTCGTGCGCAAATGGGCGCGGCTGTTCAACGGTGGCTGGTACGGCAAGCCGAATTTCGACCTGTTTTTCTCACTGCCGGATTGGGCGCCAGAGTACACGGCCGCAGATGTCGCGGCGCAAGTCGCGGCCACGCAGTGGACGACGCGCACCCTGGTGGGCCGTCCGGCGCCGCCGCTGCCGACCCGGTTGCAGGTTCCGGTCGTAATCATCCAAGGACGACACGATCTGCACACGCCGTACGAACCCGCGAAGGCGTTCTTCGACCAACTGCAGGCTCCGCGCAAGCACTTCGTCACGCTGGACGACGCCGCGCACGTGCCAATGCTCGAAGCGCCCGGTCGCTTTCTGCTGGCACTCGTGGAGCACGTCCGCCCGCTCGTCGCGCCGCGCTGAGCGATCGCTCGCGCTCGGGGGGCTGCGCGTTGGGCACTCCCGACCGGCCGTGATCGTTCACGCCCGGAATGTCTTCCGCACCCGACCTGCCCGCACTGCCGACCCACCTCGACGAACGGATCGTCCGCCAGAACGCGCGCGGCATTCGGCCCGACGGCCGCTACGTGCTCTACTGGACCCGCACCGCGAGCCGCGCCACCGAGAACCCCGCGCTCGACGTCGCCCTGACGATTGGCAACGCGCTCGGCCGTCCCGTACTGGTCTACCACGCCCTGAGCGAGCGCTACCCGTACGCCAGCGATCGGCATCACTGGTTCATTCTCGAGGCGATGCGGGACCTCGCGGCGGACTACGAGGCGCGTGGCATCCGCTACGTCGCGCACGTCGAGCGTCCGGGACATCGTGGGCCGTGGCTACAGTCCCTCGCGAACGATGCGGCGCTCGTCGTGACGGAGCACCTCCCCGTGCCGCCGCTGCGGGAATGGACGGCGGCACTCGCCCAACGCACCTCGGTGGCCGTGTGGAGCGTGGACACGGCCTGCATCGTCCCGATGCCGCTGGTGCCCAAGGCGTTCGACCGCGCGTTTGCCTTCAAGGACGCGACCGCACGCCTGCGACGGGCTCGGCTCGGCCATCACTGGGTGGACGTCGCGCCCATGGTGCCGACCGCGGATCTTGCGCTCCCGTTCGCGCCCGTCGACGTCCGCGGCGTCGATCTGGCGACGTTGATCGCGACGTGCGACATCGATCACGCCGTGGGGCCGGTCTCCGACACGCGCGGCGGCCGAGTGGCGGGCACGGCACGCTGGCGCGCGTTCGTCGACGGCGGGGGGCTCGCGCGCTATGCGGACCGTCGGAACGATGCGGCACGTGCCGACGGCGTCAGCCGGATGTCGCCGTACCTGCACCACGGGATGGTGTCACCCTTCGCGCTCGCGCGTGAAGCCAGCGAACGTCCGGGGGCGGGCCCGGCGAAGTGGTTGGAAGAATTGCTCGTGTGGCGCGAGCTCGCCTACGCGTTCTGCCACCACACCCGCGACTTGCATTCGTTGCAGGCGATCCCGGCCTGGGCGCGCGACACGCTGGCCGCACACGCCAACGACTGGCGTGAGCGGCTGCCGTGGGAGACACTCGCGAGGGGGCGGACGGGCGATGCGCTGTGGGATGCGGCGCAGCAGAGTCTGCTCCGGCACGGAGAGCTGCACAACAACGTGCGGATGACGTGGGGCAAGGCAATGATCCGCTGGTCGGCTGACGCGGACGACACCCTCGCGCGACTTATCGATCTCAATCACCGCTACGCCTTGGACGGTCGCGATCCCGCAAGCTACGGCGGATTGCTCTGGTGCCTCGGCCAGTTCGATCGCCCGTTCGCGCCTGAGGCGCCGGTCATCGGGACGGTGCGCCCGCGCGATACACGCGAGCACGGGGCGCGGCTGGATCTCGGGCGCTATGCCAACCACGTGTCGCGACCCACACAGCCGACGGTTGGCCGCGTCGCCGTGATTGGTGCGGGGCTCGCCGGACTCGCCGCCGCGCGCACGCTGCACGATCACGGCGCGGAGGTCACCGTCTTCGAGAAGTCGCGCGGACTCGGCGGACGCGCCGCGACTCGCCGAGAGGGCGTGTGGTCGTTCGATCACGGCGCGCAGTACGCGACGTTTCGTGATCCGCGACTCACCGCGTGGGTGACGAGTTGGGTGGACGCCGGGCTCCTGTCGCCGTGGCAGGGGCGCATTGCCGTTCGAGACGCCGCCGGATGGCGCGCCACGTCTGACGGGGTGACGCGCTGGGTGGCCACGCCGGGGATGTCGGCGCTCGGGCGTCACCTTGGTGCGGGCCTCGCGGTGCGACTCGGTACCGCGGTCGCGCGCGCGGATCGCAGTTCTACCGGCTGGACGCTGTTCGACGCCGAGGGGAGCGCGCTCGGCGCGTTCGATCGGCTGCTCGTGACGGCGCCCGCCCCACAGGCCGCCGCGCTGCTGCGCGGGGGCGCGCCCGCGCTGGCGGCCCAATGCGCGGAGGTGCGCTTTCATCCGTGTCGTGCCGTGATGTGCGTGCTGGAGCGCGCCGCGCGCGTGTCGTGGGACGCCGCGTTTGTGAATGACGATCCGCATCTCGCGTGGGTGGCGCGGAACGCGACGAAGCCGGGCCGCGACGCGGCGGATGAGACGTGGGTGCTGCACGCCCCACGCGCGTACAGCTTGGAGACGCTGGAGGCCGACAGCGACGAGGCGATTGCACCGATGCTGCGGGCCTTCCGGACACTGCTGGGAGACGACGCGCCAGCGGTTGCGTATTCGCTGGGCCATCGGTGGCGCTACGCCATTCCCGATCCGGTCCTCCCGACGGACGCGGTGTGGGATACCGCCGCGCAAGCCGGTGTGGCCGGCGACTGGTGCGGCGGTCCGCGCGTCGAGGGGGCGTTGCTCAGCGGTATGGCGCTCGCGGGCCGAGTGCTCGGCGCGGCGCACACCCACTGACGCCCCCACGACGCCACGGGTCAGGCCGCCCGAACGGATGCGGCTCGCGGGAGCGGTCTTCCGCTGCCCCGCAGGGTGAAGCGTCCAACGAGCGTCTGGAGTTCTTCCGCCTGATGGGCCAGTGTTGCACCAGTAGCGGCCGTCTCCTCGGCGCTGGAGGCGGCGCGTTGCGTGACGCTGTTGACCTGCTCGACCGCCAACTGAATCTGCGACACGCCCTCGCGTTGTTGCACGCTGGCTTCGCGCACGCCGTCAAGCGCCGTGCGAATCGTCGCGACGCCATCTCGGATCGCGCCGAGTTGCCGGTCGAGCCCCTGAGCCTCCGTCGCGCCAGCCGCCGCTGACGCCACGTTCTGGTCGAGCAACGCCGTGGTCTCTCGTGCGGCCTCGGCGCTCCGAGTCGCGAGCGCGCGCACTTCCTCCGCCACCACGGCGAAGCCGCGGCCCGCGTCGCCGGCGCGTGCGGCTTCAACCGCCGCATTGAGGGCCAGCAGATTCGTCTGGAACGCGATCTCGTCGATCGTCTTCGCCACGCGTCGGCTGGCCAGGGCGCTCTGCTCAACCACCTGCATCGCCTCGGCGACCTTCTGCATCACCGTGAGGCCAGACTGCGCGTCGCTGTCGGCGGTCGTCGCCACGAGGAGCGCCTCATCGGCACCACTCGCGTTCGCGGCGGCCATTGCGGTGAGCTCGTGTAGGCTCGACGAAATTTCCTCGACCGACGCGGCCTGGGCTTGCGCACCGTGTGACACAGCATCGGCGGCCTGCCCGAGTTCCTCGGCCGACGATGCGACCTGCACCGCCGACGCGGCGACTTCGATCAAGGCCGCTTCGAGTTGATCGAGCGCGCCATTGAGCGCGGGGACAAGGCCGGCGTCGTCGCCCGGGTAGTGGCCTTCCACCCGCGCGGTCAGATCACGGGCCGCCACCCGCTTGAGCACGTCGCTGGCCTCGTGCAAGGGCGCCGCAGCGCCGAAGGCGCGTTGGGTGACTTCAATCAGTTGGGCGAAGGAGCCGTCGTACTGTGTCTGTGCGACATTGGCCGTCCGTCGTTCGCGGAACGCGTCGCAGCGCTCCTGGACTTCTGCGACGAGCGTGTCGATGGTCGTGGCGAGCGCACGGATGGCGTGGCCCGCCTCGTCGACGGCGTCGCGCGGGGTGTACCGGACCCCCGGTTCGCCCGCTGCAATGCGCCGCATCCCGTCCGACATCTCACGGCTGGCGGCGATCACCTTGTTGAGCGCGTCGCCCATCTGGCCCAGTTCGTCGCGGCTTGCAACCTCGATACTCGCGCGCAGGTCGCCCACGGCGAGCCGTTCGAGCGCACCGGCGGCGGCCTCCACCGGCGTCGTGATCATCCGTGCGATGCGACGACCGATCCACAGCGCGAGACCAATCAGTACGCTGGCCAGCAGGGCGCTCAGGATCAGCGACGTCACCGTCGCGCGCGTCCGTGCGTCCGACGCGGCCAGCGCCCCGGCGAGTCGCGCGTCCTGGAGCGAATCGACGGTGCTGGTGACCGCGAGGGATGACGCCGCGAGTCGATCGCGATAGGACGCAAGGACCTCGTCGCCCGATGAGTCGCTCAGGTCGCGCGCGAGGTCGTCCCACACGCGTTGCGCCGACTCACGGCGCACGGCGAGGCGATCGAGCAAGCCCGCGACGCGTGGGTCCGAGGCATTCTGGGCGCGTGCGCTCGCGACGGTGGAGTCGAGGCGCGCATCAATCGCGAGGAGCTCGCGGTGCGCGGATTCACGCGCGGACGCGTTGTCGGCGATCAGCATCTCGCGCACGATGACGCGCTGGCGTTCGAAGTCTCGAGCCATTCGGCCGTTGCGAGCCACCGCACGAAGGAGACGGTCGGTGAGGGCGCTGGCGTGGCTGTCGCTGCGCAACGCCTGGACGGAGACCAGCGCGAGTGAGCAGAGGGCGCCGATCGCCGAGACGATGAGCGCGAATTGAAGCTTGCGACGGACGGGGGCATGAAGCAGGGCACGCATAGCTGGGAGGGTGTTGAGTGTTGGACCCGGTAGCCAGCGTCGGCCGAACCGCAGCGTCAGTTGTGGGATACGACTGAGTTATTCGGCTTTATGCTGCGTTCGCTTAAGTCACGAAACGTCTCAGTTTCGTCGGAACGCAGGTCCGAACGTCTCGCCCGTCTCGAGCGGTCAGAGCAGCCCCCAGAACATCCGACCCACATCCAGGCCGAGGTACCAACCGCCGCCGCGCAGCGCGCGCGCGATGTCGGCACGCAGAAGCCCGCCCGCCAATTCCCAGCCAAGGCCCAGCGATGGGTACCACCCACCGCTCGGCAGTGCGGACGCCGTGCGGCGATCCACCCAGACCGCGTGGATGAACGGCGCTACCGTGGCACGGCCCGGTACGCGGCCATACGTCGCGAGCGGGATCGATACGAACGGCACCTCGCGGCGCCATTCAAGGCGCTGGAAACCCGCCGCCTCACCCACCAACGTGTGGAAGCCGTAGCCCGGGCCGCTCACCGGGCCACCCAACAGGATGCGCTGCTGTGGCAACGAACGCGCGCTGCCGCTGACTACGCCCACGAAAGAATGCGAGACCAACGTACCGCCCCCGAGCGGCGCCTGGTATTCTGCCTGCGCCGTGGCACGCCAACCGCTGTACCGTCCCAACGCGGCGTCCTGACGCAGATGCCGTAGCTCGCCGCGCACGGTGGCCGTGTGCGTCTCGGTCACGCGCCACGGCGCGCTCTCGGCGATGAGCGACACGCTCGAGCCTCGCGCATCGAGCGCCGCCAGCGTCGGGTTGAACTGGCCGGTGACCGGTCGCGCGGTGACGGCAAGTGGCAGTTCGCGTCCCCACGTGGCATCGAGTGACCAGCGGGTCTCGGCGAAGCGGCCCAGCGTGAGCCGCGCGCCAACCACGCGACTCTCCACCGGTTGGGTGAGATCCTCGCCGAACTCCTGCGCGACGAACGAATTCACGATCGACGATCGCTCTGCGAGGTCCCCCGCGTCGCGGAAGTCTCGGCTTGCGCGCAAGGCAAGGGGACCGGCGAGCGGCAGCGGCAACGTGAGTTCGGCGCCGCCCTTCCACCGCGCGTCGGCCACACCGTAGCGTCCCCACGCACGTACCGTGGATGTGCCGACCATCCGCACCACACCGCCCCCACCAAGGGCAAGGCCTTCGACGCGCGTGACTCTGGCGAGGTCCGAGAGGCGCAGCGCCGATGCCCGCGCCCGCGGCTGCGGTGGCACGAGTTTCTTGAGCAGCGCGGCCTCAGCGATCCGCCGCACGTCGCGCACGGCATCGGCGCCGGCAACGAGCACATCCGTCTGCACCGGATCCAGTACCGGACCGTCGAACGGAAAGCGCGCGAGCGAGTCCGCCGGCGCAAAGGTCAGTTCCGGGCCTCGCCGGACCAGAGGAAGCGCCGCCACCGCAGCCGAGTCTTGGCGCGCCACGACGTGGTAGTCGCTGACCGACCAACGCCCGCGAATGATGCCGCGCGCGGGGACGTCGATCCACGTGGCAACGCGCTGGACTTCGACCTCTTGGCGACGAGGCAGCCAGTACCGCCCTTCCACGAGCCCGTTCTCGAGGACGACGGACAACTTCTCGATGCGCTTGTCCAGAATGGCCGGCGGCGTGAAGGTGAGTTCAAGCCGCACGATCTCGGCGCTGCCACGATCCAGATACGCGGCGCCGACCGCCAACGCATCGTCGTCGAGCAGTGGGCGGAACGCGACCCGCACCACCTCGATCTGCTCGCGTCCGGTATCGAGTCGGAGTGAATCGGCGATCGCAAATCGGTAGCGCGAGAGCCCAGCCGAGGAGAACGGATGCGTGATGTCGCGGACGTCCCGCCCTTCGCCGAGCCGGATTTGGTCGGGAAAGTTCCCTTGCACGATGCCGTAGCGATCGCGGTAGTAGCCGATGTCCCCGGGGGCGAGCGCCGTGTCCCGCAAGCCGACCACCCGTTGCTGTGCAATGCCGGGGGAACGCCACGACACCTCGACCGCGATCTGCGAAGCCTTCACCAGCAGTGGGCGCATCAGGGCGGTGTCGCCGAACTGTCCCAGAAATGCCAGCGTGCCTCTGGCTTTGGCGCTCCACGCCACGAGGCCGAAGGCGCCCTCGGGATCGCCGCGCCGCAACGCGGCTCGTTCGGCGAGCTGCCGCGCGGCTGGCGCATCCCACGGCTGCGCCTGCGCCCGCCTCGGTGCAACGCTGATAGCGAACAGGCCGACGACCATCCCCGCCATCCGTCGGAAGGACAGTCCCAGTCGGTGGGAAAATCGCGTCTCGCACCCCATCACAGGAAAGGATAACCGATAGATTCCGCGTATGGATTCCCCGTCCACGGCTTCCATCGCGTCCGTCTCGTGCGCGCGTCGTCACGCCGCGCGTCGGCGCGTGCTGACCGCAGCGCTTGGCCTCGCGACGCTGGCCAGCTGTCGGCAGGCGGCTGTTGGTGACGCGGCACCCGTCTCGGCGGCTCGCCGTTCGGGCGCGCTGCAGGATGATGCGTTGACCGAGGCGTCCGGCGCGACCGTTGGCGCCAGTGGGGTCATCTGGTCGCTCAATGACAGCGGCAATGAGCCGCAGCTCTTCGCGCTCGATTCGACGGGTGCCGCGCTGGGGCGCGTGCGCGTGGTCGGCGCCAGGAATGCCGATTGGGAAGCGGTCGGCGCCGGCCCCTGTCCGCAGGGCGCTTGCGTCTATGTCGGTGACGTCGGCGACAACGGCGCGAAGCGCGTGTTCGTCACGCTCTATCGCGTACGCGAGCCGGCCGTGACCGATACGGTGACGCGCCCCGCGGACTCCGTCCGTGTGACGTTTGCTGACGGGCCGCGCGATGTGGAAGCGATGTGGGTGGCACCCGATACCGCGGTCTGGCTCGTGACCAAGCGCCCGATGCGACGTTTGGATGGCAGCGCTCGGCCGTCGCTGCTGTACCGCGTGCCGCCCGAGAGCTGGGGGACAGCGCGTAGCGTGCCGGTCGTCGAGACGGATTCGATTCCGCATACTCCGATCAAGGGGTTTTCGGACTCCTGGGTTACCGATGCAGCGTTGTCTCCCGCCGATGCCTCGGGCCGCCGTCGCGTGGCAATCCGCACCTATGCGGAGGTGATGGTCTTCGAGGCAACGCCGACGTACGGCACCGGCGCGTTGATTGCGCGCTGTTCGCTGCTGCCGCTGTACGAGGAACAAGGCGAAAGTCTCACGTGGTTGTCTCCACAACGACTGCTCCTGTTGAGCGAAGGGAGTCGCGCGCCCGTGCACACGGCGCAGTGCCCCTGAGGCGCACTCGATGAGTCACGAACGCCGATTCTCCGACGACGAGATTGCCCGCATCCTCGAGGCGGCGGCACAGGAATCAGCCGAGCGCGCGGTGGACGCCGGTGCTGACGTCGAGGCGCGCGGGCTGACGCTGTCGCAGTTGAAGGCGGTTGCCTCGGAGGCGGGCCTCGATCCGGCCGCGCTCGAGCGTGCCGCCGCCGCCGTGGCGCGTGGTGATCACCGGGGGACGATGATCCGCCGAAGCTTTGGGCTGCCGGTGGCCGTCGCGCGGACGGTGCCGCTGGGTCGGCAGGTGTCGGATGCGGCGTGGGACCGGATGGTCGTCAGACTGCGGGAGGTCTTTGACGCGCCAGGTCGTCTGATTCGCGAAGGCACGCTGCGCGAGTGGCGCAACGGCAACCTCCGCGTGGTGCTCGAACCGACGCCGCAGGGGCATCGCCTGCGCTTCTCGACGCGACGCGGCGACTCGTCGGTGATCCCGGCGCTCGGCGCGTTGTTGTTGCTTGTCGCCATCCTCTTGTCGTCGGCGTTCGTGGCGGCTGGCGGCGAGGGAGCCCCGTGGTGGTCGCCGGCACTCCTTGGCGTGATGGGGAGCGTGGCGCTTCTGCGCAATCTGGTCGTGCTGCCACGATGGGCGCGACGGCGACAGGAGCAGATCGAATCGCTGGGCCGCGAGCTCGACGAGCTCTCGGCGGAGACCGATCAGCAGACGCCGTAGCCGCTCCACGGGACCGCCAGCGCGCGCAGGCCCAGCGTGATCGCGCCAATCCACGCGGCGATGAGCAGCAGGTGGGCGACCGTCTTGTGCTGGACGATGGCGTGCACGACGACCGACACCGCGAGCAGTCCCCAGAACTCTGGCAGCGACGTGCCCAGCATCCATCGTGCGGCACAGCCCAGATCAGGCATCGCGCCCCTGAGCAGCGGCAGGACGATCGACACGAGGAACAGCGCCGCGGGCAGCACGGCCAGCGACACGCCCACTCCAACGGCGCGACCGAGCAGCCGTACACGCGCCGCGGTCGGCAACGCCCCCAACAGGGCATCGGCGCGGGTCTCGCGGTCGCGCCACACGAGTTCGCCCGCGTAGATGGTGGCGATCAAGATGCCGAACAGTCGTGCGTGAAACTCGGTCGCACGCAGCACGGCGGCGTTGTCGAGACCGGCGATCGGCCACGCGTTGGCAATGGCGTTGAGCGTCGCCAGCAGGACGAGCGCCACGATGCCACGCTCTCGCAGCGCCCAGCGCACGCCGAAGCGCCACTCGGCGGCGAACTGTTGCGCCACCGGGGCTCCACGAAGCGGTGCGAGGGATCGCCACGTGATCGTCGACGCCGCGGTGTGGCCCGAGGGGCGGTGCGTTCGACGCGTGACGCGTGCCGCCCCGTCGGCGAGGACGGGGCGCCAGCGCGCGAGCGTCCACCCGAGCGCGAGGCCGGCGAGTGCGATCCAGAGCAGACGGTTGCCAATGAGCCACGGGTCCGCCGTGAGCATCCGCAGCGCGCGGTCCGCGGCGCTCCACTCGGCGGTGGCCAGCGTGAGCGCCGCATTGCCGAAGGGGTCGACCAACGTTCCCCACGCGATGCCGCGCTGGACCAGCGCGAGGCCGGTCTGCCAAAGGCCGATCAGGCCAATACCGAGCAACAGGATCGGCCCAAAGCCACCGGCCAGAGCGCCCACGCAAAAGAACGCCGACGTGACGAGCCACACGTTCGGGATCACCAGCACAGTGATGGGCCATCCGTAGGCGGCCCAGCGCAGCGGCGCGATGTCGGTCGCGCCGGAGGCCAGTGCCACGAGATGGCCCGCGATCAGTCCTGCCGGAATCATCGCGTACACCACGGCGAGCACGGTGAGTGTGCCGACGAAGCGTCCGGTCAGGTAGTCGCGCCACGAAATGCCAGTCGTCAACAGCAACGGCTGCGTTCGCAGACTGACATCGCGCAGCACCGTCGTCGCCGCGATGATGGCGGTGATCACCTGTCCGAAGGCGGTCACGCCGGCCATCGCCTGTGCCAGCGCCCAGGGGGCGTGGCGCGGGATATCGCCGCGGTCGCTGACCAGGGCAATGACGCCGTTCGAGGAGTACCCGAGCGTCAGCAGCAGAAAGACCAGCGCGGAGAGCCACGCCAGAAAGTCCCGTCGCTGGAACTGCAGTTCGAAGCGCGCCAAGCGCGCGATCACGTGCCGTCGCGGGGGTGGCCCGGCGGGCAGGGCCTCAGCGTGCATCGTCGAGCGGCACGTGCGCGAAGTACACGTCCTCGAGAGACCCGGCGCCGGCGGCCTCCGCTGGGCTGCCGAGCGCCCGCAGCACGCCGCGGTGCAGGATCCCGAACTGCGGACAGACCGCGCGCACGTCTTCGATGAGGTGCGTCGACAGCAGCACGATCACCTCCGCGCCGACCGTCGCGAGCACATCGTACATTCGCCGTCGCTCGCCAGGATCGAGGCCGGCGGTCGGCTCGTCCAGCAGGAGCACTTTGGGGTGCCCGGCAAGCGCAATCGCCAAGCCGAGCCGTTGTCGCATTCCCCCGGAGAGCGCGCCGACCGCGGCGCGGCGCTTCTCGAGCAGGTTCGTTCGGTCGAGCAAGGTCTCGACCCACTGCGCACGCACCGCGCGGTCTGTCGCACCCTTGAGCGCGCAAAAGTGGTCGAGCGTCATCTCCACCGACAGCGTGGGATACAGCCCGAACTCCTGCGGCAGGTAGCCGAGTTGCGTTCGCAGCGGCTGCGGCGTCGCCAGCACGTCGATGGTTGCTCCCGACGGCCCGTCTGGTTGCCACGCGATGGTGCCGCTCGACGGCGCCTGCAGCGTGGCCAACACGCGCAGCAGCGTGGATTTGCCCGCGCCGTTCGGGCCGAGCAATCCGAAGATCCCCGGGACAAGACGCAGCGACACGCGGTCGAGCGCCCGCGGGCCATCTGGGTACTGCACCGACACGTCGTGCAGGGCGAGCATCGTCGAACCGAACGGATTCAGAGCACCGCGGGGTTCCGCCGCCAGACGCTCCACGTCAGGAGACAGGCGTAGCTGACCCACGCGAGATAGGGGGCCAGCATCGCACCGGCGACGCGGTCCACACGGCGACTGAACCGAAGCGTCAACGCCACCGCGCTCCAGAGCAGCACAGCGTCAAGCATCGCGAGCGCGCCGCTCTTGAACACAAAGAAGCACCAGGTCCACGCGATGTTGGCCGCGAGCTGCACCCACCACCAGCCCAGCGCCTGCACGCGATCCGCGTGCAAGGCCGCATCGACCCGCGACGCGGCGAGGGCCATCAAGACGTACAACACCGTCCAGGCCGGCCCGAAGAGCCACACCGGTGGCGCCCACCACGGACGGTCCAAGCTGAGGTAGAAGCTGCCGGCGCTTGCCGACCCCACACCGCCGAGGGCGGCCGCGAGGAACGCGGCCAACAGCCAGGGCAACACCCGACGGCGTGGTGTGGTCACGCTACTTCCCGTAGCCCGGCCCTCGGACGACGACCCCTGGCTTCGCCCCGGTATGCTGCGCGTTGCGCAGGACGGCGACGCCGTTCACGAACACATCGCGCACGCCCGTCGACAGCTGATGCGGTTGTTCGAACGTCGCGTGGTCGGTAATCGTCGCGGGATCGAAGACGATGATGTCGGCCTTGAGCCCCGCCTTGAGCACGCCGCGATCGGTGATCGACAGGCGCGTGGCGACCGCGCTCGACGCCTTGCGCACGGCATCTTCGAGCGTGAGCACGCGCTGCTCGCGCACATAGCGCGCGAAGATGCGCGGGAAGTTGCCGTAGGCGCGCGGATGGGTCATCCCCTTGGCCGTCGTCGGATCCTGCGAGCTCGCATCGGTACCGAACTTCATCCACGGCTGTTGCAGTTGCAGGCGCATATTCTCTTCGCTCATCAGGAAGAGGATCTCGCCGAGCCCGAGCTTTTCTTCCACGTTGAGGTCAATGATGACCTCGGCCCAGTCCTTGCCAAGCGCCGCGCTGATTTCGCTGAGACGCTTGCCCTCGAAGCGCTTGAGCTCGGGCTTGGTGAAGCCGACGACCATCACGTTGGCCGGTGTGGCGATCTCGCAGAGGTTCTCGTAGCCCGCATCGGTGGCGTGCATCTCAGCGACGATCGTCGCGCGCAGCGCGGGGTTGCGCAGGTTGTCGAGCAGGCGGCCGCCGGCCGCGTACTTGGGCGGAATGCAGCTTGCGAAGGAGTTTCCGCCGGCGGGGTACAGATACATGTTCGCCTGCACGTCCTGCCCTGCGGCACGCGCCGAGTCGATCTTCGCGATGGCCGTGGGCATCTTCGGCCAGTTGCGTGGCCCGCTGGCCTTGAGGTGGTAGATCTCCACCGGCACCCCGCCGTCCTTGCCGATGCGGATCGCCTCGTCCATCGCCTCCAGGAACTTGTCCCCCTCGGAGCGCATATGCGTGATGTACACGCCGCCGTACGGCGCCATCGCGCGCGCCGCGACGATCAGGTCCTCGGTGCTGGCGTAGGTATTCGGAGGATAGATCAGGGCACTCGCCACGCCGAACGCGCCGTCCTGCATTCCGCGACGGACCGCAGCGGCGAGCGTATCGCGCTCGGCGGCCGTGAGCGGGCCGGCTTCGGTGCCCTTCACGTACACGCGGAGGGTGCCATCGCCGAGGAAGGAGCCGACGTTCTGCGAGGCGCCTCGGCCGACCATGAACTCCAGCCACTTGGCGAAGCCGTTCGGTCCGACGAACGGCGTGAGCAGCCGGCGCGTCGTCGAATCGTCCTCGGCGGCGAGGATCTTGTCGTTGACCGGACCCAGCGACGAGCCCTCACCGTGAATCGCGGTGGTGATGCCCTGCGTGATCATCGAGATCGCGCGGCCATCGCCCATCATATAGTGGCCGATCGAGTGCGCCTGAATGTCGATGAATCCCGGCGCCACGACGTGGCCGCTCGCGTCGATACGCGACGCCGCCGATGCCGAGCGGAAGGCGCCGCGCGGGCCGATCGCGGCGATCCGGTCGCCGCGTACCGCCACATCGCCGTAGAACCAGGCGGCGCCGGTGCCATCGACGACACGCCCGTTCTCGATCACGGTGTCGAAGGATGTCCCGCCGCCGTCGCCCCGCGTCCCCGTGAATGTCGCGCAACCGGCGGACGCGAGCGTGGCAAACACGCCAAGGGAGTGCAGCAGCGGGCGAGAGCGCATATCGAAGATGGGTGAGGGGTACCGAGAACATACCGGTGTTCACGCACTGGGCGACCCCGGGGGGACTGGCGGGCGGCGGGAAATCTGCTAGTATAGGGGGAGGGGGTATATGTCCCGAGTGCATCCACGGAGTGGTCTATGAAGAAGCTGTCTCTGGCGATCGAAGGCATGAGCTGCGGGCACTGTGTGCGCGCCGTGACTGGCGCGCTGCAAGCGATTCCCGGCGTCACGGTGGATACGGTCGCGATCGGTTCGGCGGAGCTACGATTCGATCCCGCGGTCACCGCCGAGGCGGCCATCGCGGCGGCGGTGACGGCCGAGGGCTATCGCGCGACGGAAGTCGTCGCGCCCTGATCAGGCGACGCGGACGCAGGTTGTGAGTCAGACGACGCTGCAGTTTCCCGTCACGGGGATGACGTGTGCGGCCTGTCAGGCGCGCGTGCAGCGCGCCCTGCAGCGGGCGCCCGGGGTCACCGATGCGACGGTCAACCTGATGATGCACAGCGCGACGGTGACGTACGACGCCGACGCGGTGTCGCCCGAACGGCTGGTGCAGGTGGTGACCGATGCGGGCTACGATGCCGCGCTGCCCGCACCGACCGAGAATGTGCTGGACGAGCAGACCGCTCGCGAAGCGGCACAGCGCGCCGAGTTTGTCACCCTGCGCACGAAGGCGGTCGTCAGCGGGATTGCCGGCGCGCTGGCGATGGCGTTGCCGATGGCCCTGCCAATGCAGTGGATGCGCGCATCCAACGTCGGGTTGCTCGTGCTCACAGCGGCGGTGATGCTGTGGGCGGGACGCCACTTCTACACGCGCGCGTGGGCGGCCTTGCGGCACGGCGCGTCCGATATGAACACGCTCGTGGCGTTGGGCACCGGTTCGGCCTTCGTCTACTCGGTGGTGGCCACTGTGGCGCCGACGCTGTTCACCGATCACGGGATGCCGGCCGACGTGTACTACGAGGCGGTCATCGTCATCATCGCGCTGATTCTCACCGGCAATGCCCTAGAAGCCCGTGCCAAGGGGCAAACGACCGCCGCGCTCAAGGCTTTGGTCGACTTGCAACCGGCGGTCGCTCGCGTGCGGCGCGGCGATGCCGAGGTGGAACTGCCGGTCGGCTTGGTGATGGCTGGTGATCTTGTCACGGTGCGACCGGGGGAGCGCATCCCGGTCGATGGCACCGTGGAGTCGGGCGAGAGCGCCGTGGATGAGTCGATGCTCACTGGCGAGGCCGCCCCGGTGGCGAAGCGCGCAGGGGATCGCGTGATTGGCGGGACGATCAATCGTACGGGGGCGTTTCGCTTCCGGGCGACGACCCTCGGGAGCGCCAGCGTGCTCGCGCAAATCGTGCGGCTGATGCGCGATGCCCAGGGGTCGCGCGCGCCGATTCAGGCGCTGGCCGATCGTATCTCGGCCGTGTTCGTACCGACCGTGCTGGCGCTGGCGTTGCTCACGTTCGGGGTGTGGTACGTTGCGGCAGACACGGCCCCTCTCGTGCGGGCGTTTGCGGTGGCGGTGGCCGTGCTGATCATCGCCTGTCCCTGCGCGATGGGCCTAGCGGTCCCGACGGCGGTGATGGTCGCCACCGGTCGCGGCGCCCAGTTGGGCATCTTGATCAAGGGCGGTGAGGCGCTCCAGCGCGCCGGGACGGTCACCGCGATCCTCCTCGACAAGACGGGCACGATCACCGAAGGCCGACCGACCGTGACCGATGTGATTACGGTCGACGGCCTCGACCGTCAGCGCGTCCTTGCACTCGCGGCGGCGCTGGAAGCCGACAGCGAACACCCCCTCGCGGACGCGGTGGTCGGTGCGGCACGCGAGGCTGGTATCGAGGTGACGCTGGCGGAGTCGTTCGCCTCCGTGACCGGTCGCGGCGTGCACGGCGTGGTGCACGGCGCCGCCGTGCTCGTGGGCAATGCCGCGTGGCTGGGTGACTGGTCGGTACCGGTGGGCCCACTCGACGCCGATGCCGCGCGCCTGGCGGCCCAGGGCAAGACCGTGGTGTACGTGGCGATCGATGGCGCGTTGGCGGCGGTGCTGGCGATTGCCGACCCAATCAAGCCGTCATCTGCCGCCGCGGTGGCTGGCTTGCGCGACTTGGGACTGGATGTGGTGATGGTGACTGGGGACACCCCGGCGACCGCACACGCCATCGCCGCGTCGGTTGGTATTGCGCACGTGGTGGCGGGCGTGCTGCCCGACGGGAAGGTGGCCGAGATTTCGCGCCGACAGGCGGAGGGCGCCGTAGTCGCGATGGTCGGCGATGGCATCAACGACGCGCCCGCGTTGGCCAAAGCCGATGTCGGAATGGCGATCGGCACGGGGACGGACATCGCAGCGGAAGCGGCGGATGTCGTCCTGATGCGAGGGGATCTCGCGCAGGTTGCGCAGGCGATCGCGCTGTCGCGCCGCACGATGCGCACGATGCGGCAGAATCTCTTCTGGGCCTTCGTCTACAATGTCGTGACGATCCCCGTGGCGGCCGGTGTACTGTACCCGGCGTTCGGCCTGCTGCTGAGCCCGGTGCTGGCCAGTGCCGCGATGGCGCTCAGCTCGGTGAGCGTCGTCGGCAACAGTCTGCGGCTCCGTCGCGCCGCGCTGAGATAACGCGCAACCTCTGAGCATCCGGCAATGGACCCGCAGATCAAGGAACGGACGCACAAGCGCTTGCGACGCATCGAGGGGCAGATCCGCGGCCTGCAGAAGATGGTCGACGACGAGCGCTACTGCGCCGACATCCTCACGCAGATTTCGTCGGTACAGGAAGCACTGCGCGCCGTTGGGCGCGAATTGATGCGCAACCATCTCAAGCACTGCGCGGCCTCGGCCCTTCGGATGGGCGATGAGGATGCCGAGGCCGTGTACGATCAGCTCGTGGACCTGATGTTTACCCACTCGCGCTGAGCGTCCCTCGCGTCACTGGTTACTGCACCTTCAGGGTCAACTTGACCGGGGCCGGCGTGCGCAACGCCAAGTGCCCGGAGTTGGCGGCGACGACCCAGATCACGTGCTCGCCGGGTGACAGCGTGAGTTCACGCTCGGTGAGTGGTTCCTTGCCCGCGTGGATGTACTTGGTCGCGGAGTCGAGCGGAATCATCTGGCCTTCGGGCACCGCCTCCGGCGGCGTATCGATGAAGAAGTGCAGGTGACCCGCGCCCTCAGCGATGGGGGTGGTCGCGGCGACGAGGCCGAACCCGTCCACCGCCACTTGCACCTTTACCGGACTGGTGACGGTGCTGCCTTCGGCTGGTGCGAGGATCCGCAGTGTCGGCGTCGCGGCCGCGGCCGTCTGCGGCGCGGCCGTTTCGGGAAGTGCGGTGTCCGCCGGCGGTGTGTCGGACGGTCGGCAGGCGGTACTACCGGCGAGGAGCAGCGTGAGCAGGGCGTAGCGCATTGGGAATCCGTCGAGGAAGGTGGCGAGCCCGGAGCAGGCCTCCAGAAACTAGCGCAGCGCTGGCCGAGCGGCGGGTCCAGGACGCGCTAATATTCCTGAATGGCGATATCCTTGCGATTCATCTACAAGCACAGCCCGACGTGCAGCCTGTCGGCGCTGGCGGCGGAGCAGGTCGAGCGATTTCAGTCGCAGCATCCGGACTGCCCGGTCCAGTGGCTGGACGTCTTCGAACAGCGCGGAGAGTGTCAGCGCATCGAGCGTGACACCGGCGTCCGGCACGAATCACCACAGGCGCTCCTCTTCGCCGGCGATCAGGTCGTCTGGCACGCATCGCACCGGCGGGTAACGGCCGAGGCGATGGCGAGCGCACTCGATCAGCACGCGGCGACGATGCCGAATCCCTAGCGACCGACGGTATCGTCGCCACGCGCCGATACTAAACGCTGATGTATGCCGCCCTGCCCGACGACGGTCGGACTGTTCCGCAGTCATTGCGCCAGCTCCTCGATGTCGCGGGTGGGCTGACGACGCTCGTCTTCGTCGGTTGGGTGTTGCTCGACCTGTTCCCGCCGACCTGGTCGCAGCCGCTCGACTACGGCGTGTTCACCGCCACCGCGCTGGTGGCGGCCGGATGGCAACTGCTGGCGGCGACGCGGGCGCGGTCCGCGCGCGAGGCCTGGGGCTGGCGGCTGTTCGCGGCGGGGTCCCTCGTGCGGATGCTCGTCGGGCACGTCTGGACAGTGTGGGTCATCGCCAATGGCGGCGCCGACCGCCCCCTGTGGTTGTTCGTCCTGTCGTGCGTCGGGCCGCTGTTGGTGATGTCGGCCCTGATCACCTTTTCGGTAGAGCCGCGTGGGGCCGCCGACCGGCGGCGCTTGGCACTGGACATTGCGATTGTCGTGGTTGGGAGCGGGGTCGTGCTCTGGGCGGCAGGGCTTGGACCATTCTTTGCGACGGAGGGAACGCGCGCGGCGGGCATCGACGACTACGTCATCGCGGCTGCGGATGCGTTGTCGGCGACGTTGGCCGCCGTGCTGTACCTGCGGTCGAGCACGACGTATCTGCGCACCGTGGCGCTGCTGCTGCTGTCGGCGTATCTGCTGCAGGTCGTTCCCGACGTGCTGCTGTTCCTGCGCGGTGCGGCCTTCACCTACGAGCCCGGCGACGCGTTTGCCGTCGTGTGGTTCGCGGTGTGGGTGTTGAAGGCGGCCGCGGCGCGCTACGCGGTTCGGGTACTCGAGGCCCGCGACGACCGCGCCTTCGAGCGGTTGCCTGGGTATCGCGGCGGCGCGATGCCGTACGTCTTCCTTGCGGTGGCCAACGTCGTCGTCTTCGTCGAACTCGTTCGTCCGGGACCGTCCTCCACCGTGCCGTACGTGGTCGCCGCGTTCACGTTGGCCACGCTGCTCGTGACACGCGAGCAAGTCGAGATTCGAGAGCGGGAGCGCCTGCAGGCGGCGTTGCGCGATGAGGAAGCGTCGTTCGGCGCCCTGCTGCGGGATGCCTACGATTTCGCGCTGCTGCTCGACGATGCGGGGCGCGTGCTGCTCGCGACGCCAGCCACGCAACGCTTGTTGGGTCAGGCACTGCTGAGCGGCGAGCCGTGGGGCTTCCTCGAGGCGGGACTGCAGGAGGATCGCGAGTCGCTGCGACGGGCCATCGAGCGCCCAGCCAATGCGCCGCCGGTGTTGCTGTTCCGGGTGACACAAGAGCAAGGAGAGGCGGCGGTCCTTCTGCGTATCGACGATCGTCGCGACGATCCGATGGTCGGCGCGATCGTCCTCAGTGGCTATGACCAGAGTCGTGAGGTGCAGTTGCGCGCGCGGCTCCAGCAGACGGAAGAAGCCGAAGCCATTGGCATCTTCGCTGGCGGGCTCGCGCACGACTTCAACAACATCCTCGCCGCCATCAATGGCCACGCCGAGATCCTGCGGGAGGACCTGGCAACCGGGTCGACGGAGCGAGAGGATCTCGAGGGGGTCTTCTCCTCCATTCATCGGGCGCGACGCCTGACCTCGGGATTCCTGGCGCTGTCGCGCCGCAAACAGCAACGACGTCGTCGCGTGGCGGTCGTGGATCTGCTTCGCGCTCGCGCGGCCGCGCTGACCACCGCGACGGCGCCCGTGACGCGGGTGCGTTGGGACGATCAGAGTGGCGGCGAAGTGCTGGATACGGAGCCCGATGCGCTGGGCATTGGTGTGGACGCGCTGTTGCGGGCCGCGGTCGCGGGCGACGGCGTGATCACGATCCGACGCGAGTTGGTGTCGCGGTCCGACGCGGAGGACGTGGGCATTGAGCCAGGGGCCTATCTGGTCCTCCGGGCGAGTCGCACGCTCGGGGGCAAGTCGCGCGCGCAGACGACGACCGACGAGTTGGAGGAGTTGATGGCCATCGCGGCCCTGCGCGAACTGCGTGGGGCGTTCGCCGTCGAGTCGCCAACCGACGGGGCTCGGATGTTCATCCCCGTTGCGAGCTGAGGCCGTCGATGTCGACGACCGGACGCCGGACTGCTGAGCGCATCGTGTGGGGCTACATCGTCCTCTGGTGCGTGGCGCTGGTGATCGTGCCACGGCCGTCAGTGCTCGCGGTCGTGGTCGACGCGAGCTACTTCGCGCTGGGCGCCGTGGTGCTGGGGACCGAATGGCGACTCTCTCGGCACCCCTCGGCGTCTCGGGATGAGCGACGGGCGTGGCAGTGGCTGTCTGCCGGAAGCGCCGTATCCTGGCTGACCGGCGTCTGGTGGACCATCGCCTTGTCGCGCGGTGACGACACGACGCTGGTGGACGCGCTGCACTTGTTGAGCCCGTGGCTCTGGACGATCGGTGTCCTGCAGTTCCGCCGCGGGCGAGCGTTGTCCTGGCGTGACTACCGCGCACGGCTCGATGTGGCGTTGTTCGTCATTGCGATGCTGGCGATTTGCTGGCAGTTCACGATCCGGCCGGCGCTGCTTCGCCCCGAACCGATGAGTGCAACGTCGGTGATGGCGGCCGTCGGCGAATGGGTGCGACTGACCGGCCTTGCCGTCGCCTACGTGCGCGCTGCCGGCGAAGGACGCCGAGCGTGGATCGCCCTGCTGCTGGCCTCGGGGGTGCTCGACGCGATCTCGTCGTACGCGTTTGATGCGAACGCGGGGATCTACCTGCCTGGTCACTGGGTCGACCTGCTGTTCTTCGCGTCCTGGGTGTTCGAATGGCGCTCGGCCGCGCGTGCGCGGTCCCTGCTGGAGCCCGCCGATGCGAACGCCGCGCCTACGCCGCGTCGCGCGACCGCGTCGCTGTTCCTGCCACTGACCGCTCCGCGGCTCTCGCCGGCACGGCCGGTGCGCTACCCCAGCGGCATTGCGCCGTCGGTCTTTGTCGGGGCGTCGTACGTTCTGCTGATCATCTCCGCCGGACGAGAGGGGAGTGCCGATGCGTTGCCAATCGCGATCGCGTCAGCGGCGATGACGGTGCTGCTGCTCGTGCGGCAGCGCGTGGAGATCGCCGAGAATCGCCAACTCACCCGCGACTTGGCGTTGAGTGCGTCGCGGTTCCGTGCGGTGGTGGAACGCGCGCGCGACGTAATCATCGTGGTCGCGCCGGACGGTCGCACGCGCTACGCGAGCCCATCGGGCGCCGAGGCAGGCATCGGTGCCCCCGATGTGGACTTTGCGTCGTATCTGGCGGAGTACGACGGGGCGCGGTTCAAGCAGTGGCTCGAGCAGTTGGGCCCGGAGGCGGGCAGTCTGCGAGTCACCATCCCTCGAGCGGACGGCAGCGCGCGCACCTTCGATCTGCGTGGCCAGGATCGTCGGCACGATCCCGATGTGCAGGGGTGGGTGGTTACCGCGCGCGACTTGACGGATGAGCTGCAACTCGAGGCTCGACTCCGGCACTCGCAGAAGCTGCACGCAGTGAGCGAAATGGCCGGCCGCGTGGCACACGCGTACAACAACGCGCTCGCCGCAGTGCGAGGCTACGCCGATTTGATCGCCGAAGATCTCGATCCCACGCACCCGGGCGCCGGGGATGTGGCGAACATCCAAGCCGCGGCGGATCGCGGCGCGGCGATTACGCGCCAACTGCTCGGCTTCAGCGGGACCTCGGTCGGTCGGCGGGAGTCACTCGATGCGCGCGACATCGCGGTCGGCCTCACCCCGATGCTCGCGCCGCTGCTGCCGCCGTCGATCACGCTGACGGTCGATGTCCCCGACGGGCCGCTGCCCTTCGTTGCCGACCGCGCGCAGGTCGAGCAAGTGGTGACGAACCTGGTGACCAACGCACGCGACGCGATGCCCGAGGGAGGCGCCATCACGATTCGGTGGCGAGCGGGCGTGGCCGGCGACGCGCCCGGATGCGTCGTGCTGGAGGTGCAAGACACCGGCGCCGGCATTCCCTCGGACGTGTTGGCGCAGATCTTCACGCCGTTCTTCACGACCAAGGCGCCCGGTCGGGGCACCGGTCTGGGGCTGGCGATGGTCGACGCCATCGTGCGTCGCTCGGGCGGCACGGTGCGCGCATCCTCGGTCGTCGGGGTTGGCACGACGATGCGGGTGGAACTGCCGCGGCACGATGCGGTCGCCACCGGCAGCACCCTCGATCGGCCGACGGAGCCGCCGGCCGCGGCGCGCGCGATTGTGTTGCTCGTAGACGACGAGGACGATGTGCGACGCGTGGCGCAGCGGATGCTGGAGCGCGGCGGCTATGCGGTGATCGACGTGCCCAGCGGAGCCGAAGCGATCATCATCGCCGAGGATCCGTCACGAGTGTTCGATGTGGTCGTGACGGACTTGATGATGCCGGTCGTCTCCGGGCGCGACGTCGTCGAGGCCCTGCAGCGCACGCGCGCGGAGGTGCCGGTGGTCTGCATCACCGGATACGCCTCGGCGTCCGTGGGCGGCGCGTCACTTGCCGAAATGGTACACGCCGTCGTCGAGAAGCCATTCTCGTCGGCGCAGCTGCTGGATGCCGTGGGGTCAGCGCTTCGACGCGGCAGGGCCGAGGAGCCGCGTCGCCGCGATCGCGACCGCGGGTGACGGATGCTGCTGGTACGTGCGCAGCCACTGCCGCGTCTCCCAGTCATCGTATCGCGCGCCGAGTTCGAGCGCACAGGTCAGAATCGCCTGCGTCTTCGCCGTCGTCGCAATCTCCCGGAAGACTTCGAACGGATACTTGTAGGCCAGGGTGCTCGCGAGCGAATCGACGGCCGGCGGCAAGGGCGTATCGAGCGCGGTCTCACCGCCGCCTGCCACGAACACCGGGTTGCGGGCGGCGACGCATCCGTCCATCGCACGGTCAATGCGTTGGTCGAGCGATTCCCCGCAGCCGACGGCGGCGAGGGCGAGCAGCAGCAGATATCGTGACATACCGAAATCTGTCACAGACGCCCGCAATGTCGAGCGTCGCTATCTTTCCCGGATGCTGACGCTGTTGAACTGGTGGGCCTGGGTGGAAACCGTGAGTCTCGTGATCATCGGCACGCCGGTGGTTGCGCTGACGTGGCTGCTGACGGCGCCGTTCGATCGGGGGCGCTACGCCGCCGGTCGGGCCTTCCGACTGCTCGGCGTCACGTCGGTGCGATTGAATCCACTGTGGCGCTTTGAGATCTCGGGCGAGATGGTCACCGATCCACGGCGGCCCTACGTTGCGGTTTCGAACCACGAGTCCTACGCCGACATCTTCCTGATCTCGCATCTCCCCTGGGAGATGAAGTGGATCTCGAAGGAGACGATGTTCAAGATTCCCTGCTTCGGCTGGATGATGCGGATGGCAGGGGACATCCAGTTGCGTCGCGGCGAGCGCACCAGCGTGGTGCAGGCGATGGCGGCGGCCCGCGACCGGCTGAACAAGCGCGTCAGCGTGATGATCTTTCCCGAGGGGACGCGCTCACGCGACGGCGAGATGCTGCCGTTCAAGGACGGGGCGTTCCGGCTGGCGATCGAGACTGGCGCGCCGATTCTGCCGATGGTGGTCGCCGGGACGCGCGATGCGATGGCCAAGGGCACCTTCCGGTTTCAAAAGGCGCGGGCCCGGGTTCGGGTGCTGGCCCCGATCGAAACGGCCGGCCTGACGCTCGATGATCTCGCCGGCCTGCGGGAGCGGGTGAAGACCGTGATCCTGGCCGCGCGAGACGAGCTGCGTCGCGAACTCAGCGCCGCGCGGTAACCTCGACCTGCGCGAGCACCGGCCAGAGCTTGCCGGTCACATAGAGCTTCTTCGACGCGGCATCGTACGCAATGCCGTTCGGCACGCCGCCCGCCGCGTTGACCGTCTGTGCTTCGGCGGCGGTCAGGATGCCGTCGGTGTCGATCCACCCCTTCACGGCGCCCGAGGCCGGGTCGATGCGCGCAATCCAGCGGGTCTGGTACACGTTCGCCCACAGCTCGCCGTCCACGAACTCGAGTTCGTTGAGCGCGGGCACTGGCGTGGAGCCTTCGGTGACGCGGATCGTGCGCGTCACGGCGTAGCCGGGCAACGACAGCACCCGAATCTCGGGCGAGCCGTCGCTGATGAACAGCGACTGCCCATCGCTGGCCAGACCCCATCCTTCGCCGCGGTAGGCAAAGCTATCGACGACGGCGAGCGTCTTCCCGTCGTACACAAAGCCCTTCTCGGCGCGCCACGTGAGCTGGTAAAGCCGATTGCCGACCGCCGCGAGGCCTTCGCCGAAGTAGGCGTCGTCCATTCGAGTCCGCCGCGCGATGCCGCCATTCGCGATCGTCACCTCGCGAACGTCCGACTGCCCGTACCGGCCCACACTTTCGAGCAGGCGATTCCCCATCAGCACCAGCCCCTGCGTATAGGCATCGGTGTCGTGCGGATGGCGGCGCAGCACCTTGAGCCCGTAGCGCGGCGTCGCGCTTTCGAAGGGGACCGACGGCGGCGGGGCGTCGGCGTTCGTCAGCTGGCTGCCCGGAAGCATCCCGGGCGGCAGGGCCGGGCGTTCGGGGCTGGCGTCGGCGTCAGCACCGTTGCAGGCGGCGAGCGCACCAAGAAGGCAGAGCAGCGGAAGACGTGGCATCGGTCGGGGCGGGACGGCGGAACCGAATAGTACACTGCGCGGGGCGTCCGGTCCCCTCGCCCCTGTGGGATTGCGCTCGTACGTTCCTGCGCATGCGCTCTCATCTTCGCTCCTTGGCCCTTGCGGGCGCGACCCTGCTCGCGCTGGGCGCTGTCCCCGACGTGACGGCGCAGCCGCGCGCCGCTGATGATCCCCCGGCCCCGCTGCTGGTCACCGAGGCGTGGCTCGCGCGCCGTCTGCCGCAGCCCGACTTGGTGGTCGTGCACGTCGCGTTCGATAAAGCGGAGTACGACGCTGGGCACATCCCGGGCGCGCGCTTCATTCCCTTCGCCGGATATGCCGTCACGAGCGCGGACAGTCTGCGCACCGAATTGCCCCCCCGCGATTCGCTGGCACGCGTGTTCGGGCGCGCCGGGATCAGCAACACGTCGCGCGTGATCATCGTGGGCGCGCCGATTCCCGCGACGCGGTTCCTGCTCACGCTCGCTGCGACCGGCCTCGACGCGCGCGCCTCCGTGCTGGACGGCGGCATCGAGGCGTGGCGCGAGGCGATGCGACCGATGACCACGGAAGTCCCGGCGGTCGGCGTTACCGTGCCGACGCTCACGGATGCCACGCGGGTCCTTGCCACGGCCGCCGAGGTGCGCGGCATCGTCGGTTCAGGGGGGGCGCAGCTGCTGGATGCCCGACTGCCGGAGTTCTTCACCGGCGTCGCGAACAACGGCTTCCCGCGTGCCGGGCGCATTCAGGGGGCGGCCAACGTGCCCTTCAACACCCTGACGCGTGAGCTCGGCCGTCTGCGCGATCCGAAGACGATCGACCGACTCCTTGCGGCCGCCGGGGCCGCCAAGGGGACGCCGGTGGTGACGTACTGCCACGTCGGGCAGCAGGCGAGCCTGTTGTGGTTTGCGGCGCGGCTCGCTGGCCGCGAGGCCCGCGTCTATGACGGCAGCTTTCAGGAGTGGAGCCGCCTCACCGACGCCCCGGTCAGCACGGGCCCCGCGCGCTAAGCGGAGCCGTCGTGCGTCGTGTCGTGCTCGGCACCCTGTTGTGCGGCGGCCTCGCGGCCGACCGCGCCGCGGCGCAGTGGGCGTCACCGATCGCGGGCCTGCGCACCGATGACGTGTCGGTGCAGTGGTTCGCGCCGCGCGACGGACTGACGCAGTCCAGCGTGTTCGCCGTGTGGCAGTCGTCGGACGGCGCGCTCTACGTTGGCCACGACGAGGGGACATCGAAGTATACCGGCCGGCGATGGGTCGAGGTCGATGCGCCGGACGGCGAGAAGCGCCATACGCGCGGCTTCGTCGAGTTCGACGGCTGGCAATGGTCGGTGGGGCGCGCGGGGGTGGAGCGGCGTCGTGGCACGGAGTGGGAGTTCTTCGATCAACGGACCGGGGGCGTACCCGACGGGACGGTCTACTCCATCGCGGTGACGCACGTCTTCGGCGAAGCCACGGTCGTCATCGGGGCGAGTTCGGGGATTGCGCGCTGGACGGGGGCAGGCTTCGTGCCGGTCCCGCTGCCCGCAGGCTTCACCGCCGTCGGCTTGATGGTCGCCGAAACGCATCGCGATGAGCGGCACACGCTGTGGGTCGCCTCGGCGTCCGATGGCGTGGCGCGCTATGAGAACGGGCGATGGTTCGTCGATTCGCGCAGCACCGGGTTTCCGATGGTTGGGGTCGAGCAGTTGGTGGTGGCGCCGCCGGATTTCGACGCCGAGTTGTGGGCGGTCGGCGATGAAGGTGTGTTCGAGCGCCGGAACGGTCGGTGGCGTGCGATCGATATGCCGCGGGTGCCGGCGTACCGACTGCTGCCGGTGACGCGCGCCAGTGGCGAGCGCGAGCTGTGGGTCGGGTCGCGGTCCGGGCTGCTGTTGCGCCGTCAGAGTCACGGGCAGTGGGACACCGTGCAGGTCACGCCACGCGGGCGGCAATCGCCGATCATCGCGCTCGCGTCGGTGCCCTCACCAACCGGCGAACCGGCGGTCTACGTGGGGATGCGTGGCGATCGGCTTGCGCGGTTGTCGCTTGGACCCGCGATGGGCATCGAGCTGCCGGGCACCCTGTCGCAGAAGTTTCTGCGGTCGATGCACCGTCGGCGTGCCGATGATGGACGGGACGAACTGTGGCTCGGTGCCGTCGGGACCGGCGCGGTGCGACTGCGTAGCGGCACGCTCTCGGGGTTTGGCGCTCCCGGCCTGCCTGCCTCGACGGTGCTGGCCTTCGCCGAGCGGCAGACGCCGGCGGGCCGAGAGTTCTGGGCGAGTACGCCCCGCGGGCCGGCGGTGCAGCAGGGCAACGCGTGGCGTGCAGAAACCCTGGGCCTCGGTGCGCGGCCGCTCTTGGCCTTTGCGACGGCACCGGGAGCGCGCGCGACGGAACAACGTTTCTTTGGCGCCGGCGACAACGGGCTCTACGAGTGGACCGGTCGGCGCTGGGTCCGCGACACCGCGTTGGCCGCGACGCAAGTGACCGGTGTGGCGGTGACGGCCGATGGCGTGTGGTGGGCCTCCGCGAGCACCGGACTGTACGCGCGGGATGCCAAGGGCGCGTGGCGACGGGACGCAGGCTTTCCGCTCGGGAACTCGCTCCTTAACGATGTGCGCGTCGTCACGCTCGATGGTCGGGAGGTGTTGACGGTGTCGTCGGCCGCACGGGGCTTCGCGTGGCGGCGCCTCCCGAACGGGCCGTGGCACGAAGTGAACGCCTCGACGCATCCGGGGATCGTCGGCAACTATGTCTGGTCTGCCGCTGCGACCGGGAATCGACTCTACATTGCCGGTCCCGAAGGCGTGGCGGCATTCCGTTTTCTGGCGCCGGACTCGCTGCGGGTGGAGTCGCACTACGCCGAGGAAGATGGTTTGCCCTCGAGTGACGCGATGAGTCTGCTGCCGGACGGCGCGGGTGGCGTGTGGGTGGGTACGGTGCGCGGATTGGGCCACGTGCCGGCGCCGGCAGATCCACGCTTTGCTCCCGCGACGACGCCCGCACCGCTCGTCGTGCGAGTGACGGCCGGCGAGCGTGCGGAACCGCTCACCTCGGGCGCGGTGGTTCCCGCTGGATGGGGCGCCGTGAGCGTCGAGCTCGCGCTCGAGAGCTATCATCGCGAGTACAACACCACGTATTCGATCGAGCTGCGTGGAAGCGATCTGCCCCCCTCGGCGTTCTCGCCTCGCACGACGTACACGTTCGGCGCGCTCCGCCCGGGCTGGTACGAGCTGCACGCCCGGGCGCGCGACTGGCGCGGCCGCGAAGCGGTGCTCACGCCCTTCGCCTTCCGCGTCGCGCCGCATTGGTGGCAGAGCTGGCCGGTGCGACTGGCGGTGCTCGCCCTCCTCGGCGCGATCGCGACCCTGGCGTATCGCGCGCGGGTGCAGGTGCTCAAGACGCGGGCCGAAGACCTGGAGCGCAACGAGCGCGCGCTGCTCGAAAGCGAGCGCAAGTTCCGATCGCTCTTCGACCGTTCCGCCGACGGGCATCTGCTGTTCGAAGGCGACACGCTCATTGCGGCGAATGAAGCCGCGAAGCGGCTGTTCGGCGTGAAGGATCTCGTGGCGCTGATGGAGCGGGCGTCACACCTGACGCGCCATACGTCGGGCGGGAACGTCACCGGCGGTGCCGCCGACACCGGCGCCATCGAGCGGATCATCCTGCGAGCTGATGGCACCGAGGTGCCGGTCGAACAGACGCGGACGACGATTCCCACGGCGTCGGGGTCCCTCGAACATCTGGTACTCCGCGATCTGAGTGCCGTCCGCGCTGCCGAGGCCGAGCGGATCCAGCTCGAGAATCAATTGCGCGAAGCACAAAAGCTCGAGTCGATCGGCACCTTGGCCGGTGGCATCGCGCACGACTTCAACAACCTGCTGTCGGTCATCCGCGGCAACACCGAGTTGGCGATCGAACTCGGGCGGAATGGCGCCACGGTGCAACAGGAGCTCAAGCAGGTGCTCACAGCCTCCGACCGCGCGCGGGATCTCGTGCGGCAGATGCTGACGTTCAGCCGACGCACTCGCGCGCGTACGGAGCGCGTGGACGTGGGCGCCCTGGTGTATGGCCTGCGCGATATGGCTCGGGCGGCGATTCCCGCGAGCGTGGAACTGCGCGTCAGTGCGCCGGAGCGTCCGGCGGTGGTGCTTGGGGACTCCACGCAGTTGCAGCAGGCCATCTTGAACTTGCTTACGAATGCGGAGCACGCGATGCGGCGCACCAACGGCGGCGTCCTCACGGTCCGCGTCGACGAGGCGCAGGGCGCAGAGGGCGACGACTGGGTCGTGGTGACCGTCGCGGACACGGGCACCGGCATTCCGCCCGAGGTGCGTGAGCGGATCTTTGAGCCGTTCTTCACGACCAAGTCGGTGGGCGAAGGCACCGGGCTCGGCCTTGCCGTGCTGCACGGCATCATCACGTCCCACGGAGGCACCGTGCAGGTCGAGAGCACGGCGGGCGTCGGCACACGGTTCGAGCTACGCTTGCCGCGCGCCGCTGACGACGCGGTGGGCGCCGATCAGCCCGCGCGTGCGTCGGACGGCCGCGGCACGCTGCTGCCGCGATTGGGGGCGGGCGAACACGTAGTGCTGGTAGACGATGAACCCGCCGTGCGGATGGTCTCGGCGCGCGCCCTGCGTGCGATGGGCTTCGTGGTGCACGACTTCGACGATCCGCGCGCCGCACTCGATCTGGTGACACGCGGCAACGTGATGGTGGATGCCGTCGTCACCGACCAGATGATGCCGGGGATGACCGGGGATCTGCTGATCCGCGAAATCCGACGCCAGCTGCCGGCGATGCCGGTGGTGCTGATCACCGGGTACGCGCAACGGCTCCCAGAAGAACTCGACCTGCCGGGGGACACCGCCGTGCTCCAGAAGCCCGTCAACCTCGATGAACTCGGCCGAGTCGTCGCCGAGCAGATCGCCGCTAGCGTGCCGGAATGACGGCGGCGGCCGCCGCCGCCTGACGCAACGTGGCGCGGTGGTCCGGGTGGGCGATCGCAATCAACCGTTCGGCGCGCTCCCGCAGGCTCAGGCCGTGCAGATTCACTGCGCCGAATTCGGTCACGACCCAGTGGACGTGCCCGCGCGTGGTGACGACGCCGGCGCCGGGCTTGAGCTGCGGGACGATGCGCGATTGGGCACCGCCCTTGGCCGTGGCGGGCAGCGCGATGATCGGCTTGCCGCCCTTCGACAGTGCGGCGCCGCGCATGAAGTCGAGTTGGCCGCCGATGCCGCTGAAGATGCGGCCGCCAATGGAGTCCGCGCAGACCTGACCGGTCAGATCCACTTCGATTGCCGAGTTCACCGCAATCACGGCGTCGTTCTGCCGAATCACCGCGGGATCGTTGACGTGGTTCGCCGCATAGAACGTCACCGCCGGATTGTCGTGGACGAAGTCGAACACGGCCTGTGAACCATTGACGAAGCTCGTGGCGATACGGCCGCGATGCACGCCTTTGCGCTCGTTGGTGACGGCACCCGAGCGGACCAGCCGCACGATGCCGTCGGAGAACATCTCGGTGTGCACGCCCAGGTCCTGCTTGCCGGTGAGCCGGTCCAGTACCGCATCGGGAATCGCGCCGATCCCGGTCTGCAATGTCGCCCCGTCGGGCACGAGATCGGCGACGATGCCGCCAATGGCGGCGTCCTCTGGTGTCGCGGCGCGTCCGAGATGTGTGGGCAACGGGCGGTCCGTGGTGACGAATGCCGTCAATCGCGAGCAGTGCACCACCGTGTTGCCGTGCGTGCGCGGCATCTGAGCGTTCACTTCCGCGAGCACGATGCGGGCCGCGTCGACGGCCGCCCGCGCGACGTCGACGGAGGGACCCAACGTACAATTGCCGTGCCGGTCAGGTGGCGACACCTGGATCAGTGCGACATCCACCGGCCAGTCGCGGCTGCTGAACAGGGATGGGACATCCGACAGGAAGACCGGGATGTACTCCGCGCGCCCGTCTTGCACGGCGGCCCGAACGTTCGCCCCGACGAAAAACGATTGCGAGCGGAAGCGCTGGTAATGCGGCGGCTCGACGAACGGGGCGGGGCCTTCGAGGTGCAGATGCCCCAACGTGACATCGTGCAGGTCGTCCCGACGCACCATCGCCTCGAGCAAGGGGGTCGGCGTGGCGGCAGCGCCGTGGATAAAGACGCGCGCGCCGGACGGGATATGGCGAACGACGTCGTCAGCGGAAACGGCGCGGGAGTTCCAGTCGGTCATACCGTAGAGCATACTGCGGGGACGATGACTTGGCGCTTTCTGCACGTACTTGGTGTGGTGCTGATGCTGGGCAACGTGATCGTCACCGGCGTGTGGGCCGAGTTGCTCTGGCGTTGGGACGGCGCGCCGCGCTTCCGGTCGGTCGCGCGCGCGATCTGGTGGACCGATATCGCCTTCACGATCGGCGGCAGTGCCCTGCTGACGACCTTCGGTGTGCTGCGCGCGCGGGCATTGGGACTGCCACTGTGGGCCACGCCCTGGATCCGCCACGGGCTGGTTGGCCTCGGGGTCTCCACGGCGATCTGGCTGGTGGTGCTGCTACCGGCCCAACGGGCGATGCTGGCCGACGATCCCGCGGTGGTCCGCCGCGCGCTCCAGCGCTGGCGCGTGTGGGGCTGGCTTGCGGTGGCGCCGTTGCTCTGGGCGCTGTGGGCGATGGTCACCAAGCAGCCTGGGTAGTCGCCCGCTTCGGTGATCAGCGCTCGCGGCCGAACGATTCGCCCGGCACCAGCACGTTGCTCATCAGCAGGCCCGCGACGATCGACACACCGATCAGTGCCATCTGGAAGGCGGTCTCGATGCCCACGACCACCTGGTCGTTGAGCAACGACATCAGTCCGCGATACCCGACCGATCCGGGCACGATGATCAGCACGCCGGGCACCTGCGTGATCGCGCTCGGGCGTCGGAAGACGCGGGCGAACACGTCGCTGGCCACGCCAATCACCAGCGCGCCGATGAACGCACCGAGTTCGGGGCCGAGCCGCTCGCGGCCGGCACGCGCGCTCAAGTAGCTGAGCGCGCCGGCGAGGACGATCCAGCCGGCATCAGCGGGTTCGGCCCGCAGTAGCACCGTGAACGACAGCGCGGCCACGACAATCGCGGGATACGTCGTCCACGACGGGAGTGGCGACGCTGCCGCGGTGGCGGGAATCGTCATCAGCAGCGGCGCCACCTTCGATGCCAGCGCCACGCCGAAGGCGATCGAGAGGAAGGTGATGAGCGCCCCCGACAGCCGCGCGGTCCCCGACGCCAGATGTTGCGTGGCCAGCTCGGTCATCGCGGTCGTGAGCATCAGCCCGGGAAGCAGCACGATCAGTCCGGCGAGCGTCGCGATGCCTTGGCCGTATCCACCAAGCCACACGCCGGCGAGCGCCGCCAGCAGGGCCACGGCGAACGCCGCCGTCGGTTCGAAAATCGTGCGCGCACGTCGGAACGGGGCCACCACGGCATCGAGCAGGCCGGTGACGACGCCGAGCAGCGCCGCGGTGAGAATCTCTCGCCAGCCGCCGCCGAGGAGCACGGCGACGGCACCGGACGCGAGGCCGAAGGCGGCCACGGTAAGGGCGCGCGGGTACGGCCCCGGCGCGACTTGCAGGTGCTCGACCCGCGCGCTCCCCTGGAGCGCGGTGGCCCGGCCGTCGAGCACGTCGCGCATCACCTGATCGAGCCGAGAGAGTCGCGCCAGATTCACGTCGCCGGGTTCGACGCGGGTCATCGTCGTCTGCTGCCGATCCGGAGTCCCGAATCCGGCAAAGATCGACGTCGGCGTCGAGAAGAATTGGGCGGTCAGCCCGAGCCGTCGGGCGACCAACGCGAGCGCCTGCTCGAGTTGGTGCGCGGGGTAGCCGTTCTGGTGCAGCGCCTTGCCGAGCCGCAACACGAAACCGACGGCGCCCGGATCTGCCGTCCCTTCGCCGCTGGGTGGGGCGTACTCGGGTACGGGGAACTGGCCCGTCGGCAGGGGAAACTGTCCGGTGCTCACCACGGGAAGATACCCGATCACCGCTAGATTTCGCGGCAATGGCATTCCTCGTCGCTGCACTGCTCGCCCTGGGCCTCGCGCTCGGCCTCTCCACCCCTGCGATGGACTACGACGCCGCGCAGTACGCGGCGATCGCGATGGAGATGCTGCAGCGCGGCGAGTGGCTGGAAGTGTACGAGCGCGGCGTCCCGTATCTCGACAAGCCGCCGCTGGTCTTCTGGACGGCCGCAGCGTCGTACGCGGTATTCGGCGTCTCCGATTGGGCGTACAAACTGCCGTCACTGCTGGCGCTCGCGGTGGCCATCTGGGGGACGGGCCGACTGGCCGCGGTGGTCAGCGGCGACGACGAAACCGCGCGGTTGGCCCGCTGGACACTCGCGTCGTCGATTGCCGCGATGCTGATGGTCTCGGACCCTCGCACCGACACTTTGCTGATGGCCGGCGTGGCGGTGGCCACGTGGCAGTGGGCCGAGTGGGTACGGCGGCCGGTCTTGCGGCACCTCGTGCTGGGGGCGCTTGCTGCGGGCATCGCGATGCTCGCGAAGGGACCGATCGGCCTCGTCGCACCCGGTGTCGCCGTCGGTGTCGACGTCCTGGTGCATCGGCGGTGGCGCGTCCTGTGGACGCCGTCGGTACTCCTGGTGCCGGTGGTGATCCTGCTGGTGTTGAGTCCGATGCTGCTCGGTCTGTGGCGAGAGTTCGGGAGTCGCGGTCTGGAGTTCTTCTTCTGGACGCAGAGCTTCGGCCGAGTGACTGGGGCGAGCGAGTGGAAGAACGACACCTCGCCGCTCTACTTCACGCACACCTTCCTGTGGACGTTCCTCCCGTGGGCGCCGGTGGTGTTGTGGCGCCTCGGCCGAATGCTCCGCGCGCCGCGCAACGCGATGTGGCGGGACGAGGCGCTGGCGGTGGGGGGATTTCTCCTGCTCGTCGCGGCGATCTCGTCGTCGCGCTACAAGTTGCCGCATTACATCTACGTGGCCTTGCCCTTCGCGGCGGTACTGGCGGCGCGGCAACTGCGGGATGTCGGCGCCGCCATTGCCCGCGGCTGGCGCGTGGGCTTGCCCGCGCTCGGTCTGCTGGTGGTGCTGGTGGCGGTCGGCCTGCGGGCGGCAGCGTTCGGCGGCGTGCCGTGGTGGGGCTGGGCGATGTTGGCCGGCGTGGCGCTGCTCCTCATTCAGGTGCACCGCGTCGCGGAACCCGCGTGGCGGCACGTCTTCCTGACGGCGGGGTTGATGGCTGCCGGGATGCTCGCGGTCAACAGCCTCGCCGCACCGAAGATCTTTTCGTATCAGGTCGAAACCGCCGCCGGGGCGCGCATCCGCGAGGCTGGGGTCCCGGAGGGTCGCTTCGTGGCCCTGAACGTGCACTTGCCCTCCTTGGATTTTGCGGCGCGGCGGATCGTGCCCAACGTGCCGACCGCCCCTGAGCTGGCGCCGTGGCTTACGGCAGACGGCGGGCCGCTGTGGGTCTTTGCGCGGAGCGCTGACGAAGCCGCCGTGGTGGCGCTCGCGGGTCGCGCCGAGCCCGTGGCCCGCTTCGACAAGTTCGGCGTCTCGCGGATGAACGGACGCTTCCTGAACCCAGCGACTCGGCCGCGAACGACGGAACCGTGGGTGCTGCTCAAGCTTTGGCCACGCACGTGACCGACGAACTCGCCTCTCTCCCCGCCCAGCCAGCGGCCGACGACGAACCTGTGGTGGCCGCGACGTGGCAGCAGGTGGCGGCCTCCGACCCGTGGTGCCCCGCCGACGTCGTGGCGGCGGGTCCCTCGTGGCTTGCCGACGTCGGGACCGCCGACGTGCATCTCTTTGCTGATGATGTCGCTGCGGGCTGGCGTGCGGTCGCGGCATCGGTGCGCGGGCGTTCGCACGCCCATCGCGGTGATCACCGCGAGGATGCGTTCGCGGTGCGCCGCGAGGATGGTCTTGTCGTGCTCTGCGCCGCCGATGGCGCCGGATCGAGCGCGCTCAGCCGCGTCGGTGCCGAGCTCACCTGTCGCGAGACCGCGAGCCGCGTGGTGGCCAAGCTAGCCCCGGAGCGGGCATACCTGCGCGAGCGGCACCGTGAAGAGCTGACCCACGCGGTCGGTCACGCCATCGGCCTGTCGGTGTGGGAGACGTGCCGCCTGTTGCACGATTTGGCCGCCGCGACGCAACGATCGCCGTCGGAGTTCCGCTGCACCTTGCTCGTGGCGGCCTGCTATACCTCCGAGACCGAGACCATCGTCGTGACCGCGCAGGTAGGCGATGGCGCCATCCTCGCGCATCGGCGGGACGGCAGTACGGTGCGACTCGGGGCGGCGGACAGCGGCGACTTTGCGGGGGAGGTGCGCACGTTCGTGCCGGATCCGCAGGCGCCCGAGCGCGCGTCCCATATTCGCGTCACCGACGCGGCAGATCTCGACGCGATCGCCCTGCTCACCGACGGTGTCGATGATCCGATGCATCCGATCGAAGAGACGGCGGCCGCGATCTTCGCCCAGTGGCGACGCGGCGATCCGGTCGAGATCCCGCACGTGGTGCAACGTTTCCGCGGTCCCGTCCTCGGCAACGCCGATGCCGGTCCGGCGCTGGCCCAATGGCTGGGCTTCGAGCGTCGCGGCGAGAACGACGACCGGACCGCCGTCATTCTCGCGCGCGTGACGGACTAGCCGTCAAACCGGCGGCCGACCAGCGCTTCGGATGCGGCCCAGAGGGCTTCCTGGTCCGCCACAACGCGTGATGCGTCGTTCGACGCTTTCAGCCGGCACTTGCCGTAGTATCCGCCGGACGCGCCATTCACGCTCGGATCGCTCGCGAGGAAGATCGACGTCGCTGCACCCTGCTCGACGTTGATCGCCGCGAAGGTCATAAAGAAGCGCAGAGCGACGCTGATCCATCCATTGCTGGACCCGAAGCTCGATGCCACGAAGCCCGGGTGCAGGGCGTTGACGGTGACGCCGCTGCCGGTGAGGCGGCGCGCGAGCGCGTACGTGAACGCGATGTTTGCCAGCTTTGACTCGCAGTAGGCCCGCCACCCGCTCCAGCCGCGTCGCGTGTGCTGCAGGTCGTCGAGCACCAGACGCGCGGAGCGATGCGCGTCACTGGCGACGTTGACGATCCGCGGGGAACGCCCAGCCTTGATGGCGGGCAGCAACTCGGCAGTGAACAGAAAGTAGCCGAGATGGTTCAGCGCGAAGGTCCGCTCGATGCCGTCGACCGTCTCGGCGCGCTCGGCGAAGAGGGCGCCGGCGTTGTTCACCAGCACGTCGATCGCCGGTAGGGCCGCGCGAATCTCGGCGGCGACGCGACGGATATCGGCTTGCACGCTGAGGTCGCCGCAGAACGTGAGCGGGGCCGGGGCGCCAGCGGCGACGGCCGCGATGTCGCGGCGCGCGGTGTCGAGCCGTCCCGGGTTGCGGCCGACCAGCACCAGCTGGGCGCCGCGCTGCGCCAAGCGTTCGGCGGTGATGCGCCCGATGCCGTCGGTGGCTCCGGTGACCACGATGGTCCGACCGGCGAGCGGGAGGGAAGCGTGCATCTTGGAAATCTAGCCGCCGGGGGCGCTAGCTTTTGCGCTATGTCTCGGCTGATTCGGCGGTCCGCGATGATGGTGTGGGGCCTGGTCTGCGCCGGCGTGGGTCGGCCGCTGGCCGCGCAGGTGTCGGTGGGTACCGAACAGAATCCCCCCGAGGTTGCCTGGCGCGTCGTCGAGGGGATTCGCGTCCGCGTCGTCGCGCCGGCGGAGCTCGTCCGCGATGCGCGGCGTCTGGCGACGTTGATCGACGTCCTCGGCGCGTCCGACACCACGTCGCTCGGCGGCGCGCCGCGGCGGGTGACGGTGGTGCTGCAAGGGCGAAGCGCTACGGCGAACGGCTTCGTGACGCTGATGCCGCGACGGAGCGAATGGTTCTTCACGGCGCCGCAGGGCGACGGCCTGCTTGGCGCGAATGACTGGCTCGACCTGCTGGCCATTCACGAGTACCGCCACGTCAAGCAGTTCGATCACCTCGATCGTGGCGTCACGCGATTCTTCTCCCGCTGGTTCGGCGAGCCCGCGCAGGCGGCGTTTCTCGGCTGGACGACGCCGTCGTGGCTGCTCGAAGGGGATGCGGTGGCAACCGAGACCGCGCTCACGCAGAGTGGGCGGGGGCGGATGCCGAGCTTCGACGCCGAGCTGCGTGGCGTGCTGCTCGAGGGTGAGCTGCCGTCCTACTGGACGACGGTGCACCGGTCATTCGGGGCATTCATCCCCGATCAGTACCAGTACGGCTTCCACGTCGTGCGCGAAGTCCGAGAGTCGCAAGGGCCTCGCGTGTGGGCCGATGCGATGGCCGCCGGCACGCGCCGATCGTTCCTGCCGTGGGCGCTGTCGTCCGCGTTGTCGCGGCAGACGGGACGAGGCATTACCGGATGGCACCGGGCGACGCTGTCGGAAATGCAGCAGCGGGTGCGGCAGGGCGCCGCCGCAGCGCCGCTGAGTCCGGCGACGGTGATCGGCAGGACGCCTGCCGTCTGGACCGATGACGACTTCCCACAATGGGATGGGGATTCGGGCGTGGTCGTAATGCAGTCTGGGCTCGACGTGCTCCCGACGCTGGTGCGGTTGACGCCCACCGGCACCACGCGCGAGGTGCTGCAGTCACCGGGCCCGATCTCGTGGGGTGTCCCGCACAGTGTCGGTGGCGGCGCGGTCCACTGGATCGAGCAGCGATTCGACCCGCGCTGGGGCAATCGCTCGTACACGGTCGTGATGCGACGCGACCTTCGTCGCGGGACCACCACGCAGCTCGGTGACACCACGCGCTGGGTGGCGGTGGCGGCGGCGCCAGATGCGCCGCGCCTCGTGGTCGTGGAGCAACGGCTTGATCGCACAATGGATCTCGTGGAGTTGGACACCGCCGGTGTGGTCCAGTCCCGCGTGTCGGCGCCCGTGGGCGATGCCCTGGTGACGCCGCGCTATGCGGTGGACGGGCGGTCGCTGTTCATCGTCCGTGTGCGTCGCGGGGCCGGGCGTCGGATCGAGCGCTGTCGCGTTCCCTTTGGCGACACGTCCTGCGAACCGCTCACGGATTTCACCCACGAGGCGCTGCACGCGCCGAGCGGCAACGACACGCTGCTATTCGCGACGTTGCCGGTGAACGGCCGCGATCAGGTGGTCGCGCGTCGGATCGGCGAATCGCGCTGGTGGCAGGTGACGCGCCGCCCGGTCGGTGCGACGACGCCAGTGCTGTCGCCATCGGGCGAGGCGATCGCCTTCAACGACCAGACCGGGCGCGGGCGCCGCGCCGCGCTGATGCGGCTGGATCGTGGCTCGTGGACGCCGCTCGCGGACTCGTCGTCGACGGCCGCCGACGTGCAGGCGCTCGTGGCGCAGGAGCGCGCCGACAACCTCTTGGCGCGCGCTGACAGTCTGTCCACCGCACAGCCGCTGCCCGATGCGCCGTATCGGCCATCGCGCCAGTTGTTCAATCCCTACGGCTGGGCGGTGCTGGTGCCGCCCCTAGGCCCATCGGCGTCGGTGCGACTGCTGTCGCAGGATGTGCTGGGCACCCTCGGCAGTTCGGTGGGCGTCGGCTACGACTTCAACGAGTCGGCGCCCTCGGCCGACGTGCAGGTCAGTTGGGGCGGCGGCTATTGGCTGGTGGATGCGGACGCCCGGGTGTCGGTGCGTCGCGACGACTACCCCAGCGTGCTGTTGACCTCCGGCGACACGCTGCTCGGCGGTACGTGGCGCTGGCGCGAAACGTCGGCGGGACTCGGCGTGCGGCTCCCGCTCCGGTTGACGCGTGATCTGTACAACACCTTCGTGACGCTGCAGGCCTCGGTGCGCGAGACGCGGGTCAGCAACAGCACGCTGCCGAGCGTGTTCACCAGCGACGAGGGCTCGGTGCGTCCGGTGACGCTCGCACTCTCGGCCGGTCGCGGCTACGGCTGGATTCGCGATCTGCAGCCCGTGTGGGGGCAGTACCTGACGCTGGTGCTTCGCGAGACGCCCTTGGGTGGAACGTTTCGCGGGCGGCAGTGGATGGCCCGTACGCGGCTCTTCGCGCCCGGTGTGATACGGCATCACGGCCTGCTGGTGGATCTTGCCGGCGAGTTGCAGGCTCGGCGGTCCTCACTGACCGAGGCCGCGCCGTACCGGTTTTCGTCGCTCCTCCCGTTTGCGCGCGGGTATCCGTCGGTGAGTGCGGCGGTCGCCTCGCGCGTCGCCGTGGACTACGTGTTTCCGCTGTGGTATCCCGACCTGACGCTCGTGCAGACGTTGCAGGTCCGTCGAGTGCGCGGTGCGGTGTTCGCGGATGATTATCGCGCCGTGCGGCGGCAATTCGTGGGATCAACGCCCGCAACGGCGCAGCCGTTCGATACCGTCGTCCCGTTCCGGTCGATTGGCGCCGAGTTGTGGGCCGATACGCGGTGGTGGTATCTGCCGGTGGATATCCCGCTCGGGCTCCGCTACGCGTGGCGGTTGGATCCGTCGGCCGGCGGTGCACGTGGTGGGCAGGTCGAGTTTGTCGCGGCGTTTGCGTTCTGAGTCAAATCGTCTTTCACCCGGTGTGCTGATGCTTCGTCGTCTGGGGTTCCTCGCGGGGGCACTGCTGCTGTCGCTGCCTGCCACGCCGCTCGACGCGCAAGTCGTCGACGAGTCGGTGCTGGATCGCGTGCGTTTCCGGTTCATCGGTCCGGCCACGATGTCGGGTCGAATCACCGATCTCGCCGTGTACGAGGCCGATCCGTCGCTGATGTACGTCGCCTCAGCCACCGGCGGCGTGTGGAAGACCACCAACAATGCCGTGACGATGCGTCCCGTGTTCGAGCGCGAGGCGGTGCACTCCGTCGGGGCGATCGCGGTGTTTCAGGGCGATCCCAACGTGGTGTGGGTCGGTACGGGCGAGGCGACGAATCGTCAGAGCACGGGGTGGGGCGACGGCATCTATCGCTCCGATGACGGCGGCACGACGTGGCGCCACAGCGGCCTGCGCGAGAGCGGACACATCGCGCGCATCGTGCCACATCCGAGCGATCGCGACATTGCGTACGTCGCCGTGCAGGGAAACCTGTGGGCGCCTTCCGCAGAGCGCGGGCTCTACAAGACGGTCGATGGCGGCAAGAGTTGGCGGCTGGTGCTGACGGGTAACGAGGATACCGGCGTCACCGAGGTGGCGATGGATCCGTCGAACCCCGAGGTGTTGTACGCGGCGACGTACCAGCGTCGGCGGCAGGCCTTCGGCTATGTCGGCGGCGGCCCCGGTTCGGCGCTCTTCAAGTCCACCGATGGCGGTGCGACCTGGAGCAAGCTGACGACGGGACTGCCGCAGGGTGTGGTCGGTCGGATCGGCATTGCGATTTACCGCAAGAATCCCTCGGTCGTGTACGTGTCGGTGGAACAGGGCCTGCGCTACACGTCGAGCATTTCCTACGAGCAGCGGCTCGGCGGGGTCTACCGCTCCGACAATGCCGGCGCGACGTGGCGCCAGATGGGCGACTGGAATCCGCGGCCGAGCTACTCCAGCAAGTTGCTCGTCGATCCCAACGATGATGCGCGCCTGTACCAGGTGCAGTACTCGGTCTCGACCGACAGCGGCAAGACGTGGCGTGAGCCGCGGCAGACGCTGCACGGCGACGATCGCATCATTTGGGTGAATCCGCGGGATTCACGGCACGTGGTGAAGGGCGATGACGGCGGCCTGGGCATTTCGTGGGACAAGGGCGTGACCTGGTTGTACCAGCGGAACCTGCCCGTGTCGCAGTTCTACCATATCGGGCTCGACAACTCCGTGCCGTTTCGGGTCTGCGGCGGGTTGCAGGACAACAATGCGTGGTGCGGGCCCAGTGCGACGCCGTGGGCTGACGGCATTCTGAACGAGGACTGGTTTCTGGTTGGCGGGGGCGACGGGTTCTACACCGTGTTCGATACCACCGACAACCGCACGCTCTACGTGTCGTCGCAGTATCAAGGGCTGACGCGCGTGGACTTGAAGACGATGGAAACGCGCGCGATCCGGCCGATGTGGCCTGACGGCGATGTGTACAAGCGCGGCAACTGGGGCGCGCCGGCGCCGCGCATCGGGCGATTTCAGCAGGGCGCGAACTGGAACGCGCCGTTCGTCGTCTCGGCGTTCGATCCGCGCGTGCTGTACGCCGGGTTGCGCGGGCTGTACCGCTCGCGCGATCGCGGGGAGAGTTGGCAGAAGCTCGGGCCCGACTTCACCACGGGCGTGAACCGCCGCTCGCTGGCGATCTTCGGCCAGCTGCCCGACTCAGCGACGCTGTCGCTCGACGACGGGGCGTCGTTCTTTCCGACGATCAGCGCCTTCGCCGAGTCGCCGCGCGACAAGCGCACACTGTACGTCGGCACCGACGACGGCCAGGTGCACGTGTCGCGCGACGAAGGCGTCACCTGGCGGATGATCGGCGGCAATGTGCCGGACGTGCCGCGGGGCACGTGGGTGCGTCACATCGAGGCGTCGCGTCACGCGGCGGGCACGGTGTACGTGATCTTCGATGGGCACCAGAACGGCGACTTCCGTACGTGGATGTATCGTTCCACTGACTACGGCACCACGTGGCGCGAGATCGCCGGTGACCTGCCGCATCGCGTCGTGCCCGTCATTCTGCGCGAGGATCTCGACGACCCGCAGCTGCTGCTGCTCGGCACCGAGTTCGGGCTGTATTTGTCGACGAACGGTGCCGCCAGCTGGGTGCGCTTCCGCGGGAATATGCCCACCGTGCCGGTGTACGATCTGGCGATCCATCGCCGCGACCACGCGCTGGTGATCGGCACGCACGGTCGCGGCATCTGGGTGCTCGATGATCTGCGGCCGTTCCGCAATCTGCGTCCGACCCGTACGGTCACCCTCGCCGCAGGGCCGTCCGTCTGGCGACAGACGCGGCGCACCGAGCGCATCGGGCACGCCGGCGATATGCACTTCGAAGGGCAGAACCCCCCGCTCGGGGCCTCGGTGGCCCTGTGGGCACCCGACAGCGGCGCGACGGCGACCGTGGTGGTGCGCGCGTCGCCCGGGGGCGAGGTCTGGCGGCAGCAGGTCACGCTCCAGCGCGGGCTCAATCTGGTGCCGTGGGATCTCCGGCGATCGCCGCTGCCGGTGGGCGGGGACCCCGCGCTCGACCGGCCGCGGCAGGGGCCGCGCGCCGCGTTCGTGCGTCCGGGGCCGTATCTCCTGAGCGTCGAATCGAACGGCCAAGTCGTCGGGCAGCGCCCGATCACCATCCTGCCCGATGCGCGGCAGGACGCGTCGGCGGCCGTGCTCGAGCAGTGGCACACAGCGCTGGACACCGTCGAGGCGTTGTACCGGAGCGTGGTCGTGGCCGAGGAGCGCGCCTGGCGCGCGTCCGTCGCGACGCCCGCCCTGCGCCCGCGGGCGCAGACGCTGGCCGAGTTGCGCCAACTGGTGCTCGGGCTGCATCGCGGGCTCGATGCGCAGGTCGGCGCGCCCTCGGCCGATATGCGCGCGCAACTGGCATCCTTCACCGCGGCGCTCGCCCGGCTCGAACAACCGTAGATTGCTCCTGTCCGTCCTCCGTTTCGCCCTGGTCACCCCCGATATGCTTCGCTTCGCGCTCCGCCCCCTGCTGTTGGCCCTGCCGCTGTTGTGTGCGGCGGACTCTCTTCACGCGCAGCGACGCGGCGGAGGCCCTCGGGCTGCCGCCGCGCCGACGCTCACGAGCCCCGAGGCATTCTTCGGGGCGCCGATCGGTGCCAACTACCGGTTGATCACCTACACCCGGTTCGCCGAGTACTGGGCGCAGTTGGCGCAGCAGTCGCCGCGAATGGAGCTCGACACGCTCGGGCTGACCGCAGAGGGTCGGCCGCAGCTGATGGCGATCATCTCGTCGCCCGCGAATCTCGCGAAGAAGGAAGAGTATCGGCGCATCGTGCAGCAGCTCGCTCGCGGCGAGATCACCGACAGCGCGGCCGCGCGAGCCTTGGCGGCGCGCGGCAAGGCGGTCGTGTGGTTCGACGGCGGGTTGCACGCCACCGAAGTCGTCGGTTCGCATCAGTTGATCGAGACCGTGTGGCAGCTGGTGTCCCGCACCGATCGCGAAACCACGCGCATCCTCGACGATCTCATCATTCTGGCGGCGCACGCCAATCCGGACGGGATGGAGCTGGTCTCGTCGTGGTATATGCGCACGGCGGACTCCACGGCCCGCTCGTACAACGACATCCCGCGGCTGTATCAGAAGTACATCGGGCACGACAACAACCGCGATTTCTATATGATCACGCAGCCGGAGACGCGGAACCTCACGCGGATCCAGTACCACGAGTGGCTGCCGCAGATCGTCTACAACCATCATCAGACCGGTCCGCAGGGGACGGTGCTGTTTGCGCCGCCGTTCCGCGATCCGCACAACCACAACATCGATCCGCTCGTCATCACCGGCATCTCGCTCGTCGGGACCGCGATGCATCAGCGGCTGATCGAGGAAGGGAAGCCCGGCGCCGTGATGCGCGACGGGGCATCGTATCAGACGTGGTGGAACGGCGGACTCCGCACGGCGGTGTACTTCCACAATCAGGTCGGTCTGCTCACCGAGATCATCGGGTCGCCGAATCCGTCGCGGATTCCCTTCATCGCCGACCGCCTGGTGTCGACGGGTGATCAGCCGAATCCGATCGAGCCCGGTCCCTTCAGCTTCCGCACGGCGATCGAGTATTCGGTGACCAACAACTGGGCCGTCTTCGACGTGGCGTCGCGGCACAAGGAACAGTTCCTGCTCAACGCCTGGCGGATGGCGCGCAACGGCATCGACAAGGGCAACCGCGACTCGTGGACGATGTATCCGCGCTACGTCGCCGAGGCCAAGGCCGCGATGAATGGCCGGCCCGGGAGCGCGGAGGACTTCCAGCGGTTGCTGCGCAAGCCGGAGCGTCGAGATCCGCGGGCCTACGTCATTCCGCGTCCGCAGAAGGACTTCGCAACCGCGACCAAGTTCATCAACACGTTGATTCGCGGCGGCGTCACTGTCCACCGCACCACCAGCCGCTTCACGGTCGGCGACAAGACCTACCTGCCGGGCAGCTATGTGGTGTACACCGGCCAGCCGTTCCGTGCGCACGTGCTCGATCTGTTCGAGCCGCAAGACTACCCGAACGACTTCCAGTATCCCGGCGGTCCGCCGAAGCGCCCGTACGACGCGGCCGGCTACACATTGGCGTACCAGATGGGCATCCAGTTCGACCGGCATCTCGAAGCCGTGAACGCGCCGGCGGAGGCGCTCCGCGGTGAAGTCCCGGTCCCGGCGGGCAGCGTGGACGCGTCGCCGCGCGGCGGCTGGACCTTCACGCACGATATGGTCGATGCGTTCGCGGCACTCAATCGCCTGCTCAAGGCCGGAGTCGAGGTGCGGGCCTATCCCGCGGGGCTCTGGCATATCCCCGCGAAGCCGGGCGTGCAGGAACAGCTTGAGCGTATCGCCAAGGAGACGGGCGTCAGCTTCGCCGCGGCGAATGCGCTGCCGATGATTGCCGCGCCGCGCGTGAAGCCGGTGCGCATCGCGCTCTGGGATCGCTACGGCGGCAGTATGGAGAGCGGCTGGACCCGCTGGATCTTCGAACAGTACGGGTTCGACTTCACGGTGGTCTTTCCGCAGGACATCGACGCCGGTGGTCTGCGCGAGAAGTACGACGTGCTGGTCCTGCCCGACGGCGCGTTGCCGAGCGACGGCGCGGGGCGTGGCGCCTCGCCGCCGGCCGATCGCCTCCCGGAGGAGCTGCGTCGCACCACGGGCGCGCTGAGCGTGGCGCGCAGCGTGCCGGCGATCAAGGCATTCGTCGAAGCCGGCGGGACGGTGCTGACGATCGGGTCGGCGACGGGCATCGCCCCGATGCTCGGCGTGCCCGTCGGCCCCTATGTCGTGGATGCCAGCGGCAAGCCGCTGCCGCCCGACAAGTTCTTCGTCCCCGGGTCCGTCCTGCGCGTGGCGGTCGATTCGACCGCGCCGCTGGCGCACGGTATGGGGAGCACCGCGGACGTGCTCTTCGAGAATTCGCCGTCGTTCCGCGTCGATTCCACCGCGCGCAACGTCCGGACGATCGCGCGCTTCGACACCGACGCGCCGCTGCGGTCTGGTTGGGCGTGGGGGCAGGCTGCGCTGAAGGGGGCCGCGGCAGTCGTCGAGGCGGATGTCGGCAAGGGCCTGCTCGTGATGTACGGCCCCGAGGTGCTCTACCGGGCGCAGCCGCACGGGACGTTCAAGCTCTTCTTTAACGGACTGTATCGGTTGGCCCTGCAACCGTGAGTCGTACCGGGGACGTGATCTGGACGCCGTCCGCCGCGCAGCAGGAGCGCGCGGCGATCACGGCGTTCGGCCGCGCACTCCCTGAGCTGCTGGCGGGGACGGGCCACGCCAGCCCGGCCCTTCCAGCGGGGGACATCGACGCGTTACAGCGCTGGTCGGTGGCGCATCGCGCGGCCTTCTGGACCGCGTGGTGGCGTCGCTGCGACTTGCTCGCCGACTCGGTGACCGACGCGCCGCCCTGGGCACACGCGGGCATCGGCCTCGACCGGATGGCGCCGCCCACGGCGCAGGACGGGCCGCGGTGGTTTCCCGATGCTCGGCTCAACGTCGCGGAGCACCTGCTCCGCGGTGCCCCCGATCAGGACGCGCTGATCAGTTGGGATGAGCGCGGGCCTCGCGGTCGGCTCTCGCGTGGCGCGCTGCAGCGAGAGGTTGCGCGCGTGGCCGACGGCCTGCGGGCTGCGGGCTTGAGCGCCGGTGACCGCGTCGCCGGGTTCGTGCCCAACGGCCCGCACGCCGTTATCGCGATGCTCGCCGCCGCGAGTCTTGGGGCGGTCTGGTCGTCCTGCTCCCCCGATTTCGGCACGCGTGGCGTGCTCGATCGCTTCAGCCAGATCGCCCCGACGGTGCTCTTCGCCTGCGATGGATATCGATACGCGGGGAAGGAGATCGATACCCGCGCTCGCGTGGCCGAAATCGTCTCGGCGCTCCCGTCGGTTCAGGCGGTGGTGATGGTGCCGTGGCTGCAGGACGCGCCGGACCTCTCGGCGATACCTCGCGCGGTACCGTGGGATGCCTTCGGCGATGCGGCGGCGCCATTGGCGTTCACGCGACTGCCCTTCGATCACCCGCTGTACATCCTGTACTCGAGCGGCACGACGGGACTGCCCAAGGCGATCGTGCACGGCGCAGGGGGCACGCTGCTGCAGCACCTCAAGGAACTCGTCCTGCACACCGACCTGCGGGCGGAGGATCGCCTGTTCTACTTCACCACCTGCGGGTGGATGATGTGGAACTGGATGGTCTCGGCGCTCGCCGTCGGCGCCGCGATCGTGACCTACGACGGCGCGCCGCTCGCCCCCGAGCCCGACATTCTCTGGCGATTGGCGGCGACCGAGCGCGTCGCCGTGTTCGGGACCAGCGCGAAGTACCTCGCACTGGCCGAGAAGGAAGGGCTCACCCCGCGGCGCACGCACGACCTCGCGGCCTTGCGCACGATCTGCTCCACGGGATCGCCGTTGGCCGAGCACTCGTACGACTATGTGCTACGCGATGTGCATCCGGGGGTGTGCCTGTCGAGCATCAGCGGCGGAACCGACATCGTCTCGTGCTTCGCCTTGGGCAATCCCGCTGGAGTGGTGCGACGGGGCGAGTTGCAAATGCTCGGGCTCGGGATGGCCGTGGACGTGTGGGACGCGGACGGGCAGCCGCTTCGCGATGCGGCGGGCGAGCTGGTGTGCACCAAGCCGTTTCCGTCGATGCCGGTCGGCTTCTGGAACGATGCCGACGGCGCCAAGTACCGCAGCGCGTACTTCGAGCACTTTCCCGGGGTGTGGCGGCACGGCGACTGGGCAACGCGTCCCTCGCACGGCGGGTTGATCATTCACGGCCGCAGCGACGCGACGTTGAATCCCGGCGGCGTGCGCATCGGCACCGCCGAGATCTATCGCGTGGTCGAGCAACATCCCGACATCGTCGAGAGTCTGGTGGTCGGGCAGGACGTCCTGCAGGACGGCGAACGCGACGTACGCATCGTGCTCTTCGTGCGCCTGCGCGAGGGCCGGACCCTCGATGACGCGCTCCGCGACGCGATCAAGCGGGACATTCGCGCCCACGCCAGTCCGCATCACGTGCCGAAGGTGATCGTGGCGGTGACCGACATTCCGCGCACCCGCAGCGGGAAGATCACCGAGTTGGCGGTGCGGGATATCATTCACGGTCGATGGCCAAAGAACACCGAAGCGCTGGCGAATCCCGAGGCGCTCGAACAGTTCCGCCATCGGCCCGAGTTGGCCCTGACCGACGCGACCGCGCCGGTCTCGCAACCCTCGTAATCCGGAGGATCTCGTGATTCGTCGGTGGATTGGCGCCTGCGTCGCCGTGTGGTGCGTGAACAGTGCGGCAATGGCGCAGACCGTCACCAAGCCAAAGGCCGGCGCCACGGGGCAGGCGAAGCCGACGCCGGCCAGTGTCGCGACGCCATCCGCGGCCGCTCCACTCGCGGCTACGGCCATCAAGTCGCCGGGCGAGCTGGACGCCGATATGATCGACCTCAACTCGGCGAGTGCCAGCACCTTGCGTGCGCTGCCGGGTATCGGCGAGGCGTACGCCGAAAAGATCATCAAGGGACGACCGTACGATCGAAAGGATGAGCTCGTCCGTCGCGGCATTCTGCCCAAGGCGGTCTACAAGAAGATGCAGAACCGCGTCGTTGCCCGTCACGCCAAGCCCTGAGTCCCGTGTCGCTCGATTCCGCTCTCCTCGATGCCGCGCGCGCGGCTTTTGCCGGTGATGCCCCGGCGCTGACGCTCGGTGCCGTGCAGCACGGGACCGAGGCGCATCCCGAGCCGCTGGTGCGCATTCCGCTGGCGATGCTCAATCGCCACGGCTTGATCGCGGGGGCCACCGGCACGGGAAAGACCAAGACGCTGCAACTGGTGGCCGAGCAGTGCGCTTCGGCGGGGATTCCGGTGCTTGTCGCGGACGTCAAGGGCGACCTCCAGGGCCTCGCTGCTGCGGGCGAGCCCAGTGATCGCGTGCGGGCACGCGCGCAGGAGACCGGGCACGCGTGGGCCCCCGCAGCGTTTCCCGTCGAGTTCTTGTCGCTCAGCGGGCAGCAGGGGGCGCAACTGCGCGCGACGGTGTCGAGCTTCGGGCCGATGCTCCTCGCGAAGGTGCTCGGCCTGAACGACACCCAGACCAGCGTGCTCACACTCGTGTTCAAGTACGCCGACGACAAGGGCCTGCTGCTGCTCGACTTCACCGATCTGCGGGCGGTGCTCGAGTGGCTGACGGGTGACGGCGCCGCCGAGCTCAAGCAGTACGGGGGGATGTCGAAGCAGACGGTCGGCGTATTGTTGCGCGAAATGGTCGAGCTGGAGGCGCAGGGCGCGATGGCGTTCTTCGGCGAGCCCGAGTTCGAGCTCGAAGACCTGATGGTGACGACGAATGGCGTCGGGCGCATCTCGGTGCTGGAGTTGGCCGATGTGCAGGACAAGCCGCGGCTGTGGTCGACCTTTCTGATGTGGATGCTGGCGCAATTGCAGGCCTCGCTTCCGGAAGAAGGCGATCTCGACAAGCCGAAACTGGTGTTCTTCTTCGACGAAGCGCATTTGCTCTTCGACGATGCGTCGAAGGCTCTGCAGGAGCAGATCGAGCAGGTCGTTCGACTGATTCGTTCGAAGGGCGTCGGCGTGTTCTTCATCACACAGAGTCCCAAGGATCTGCCGTCGGAGATTCTCGGGCAGTTGGGCCACAAGGTGCAGCACGCCTTGCGCGCCTTTACGCCGGACGACGAGAAGGCGATGAAGGCCGCCGCCCGCACCTTCCCGAAGACGGCGTTCTACGACGTGCAGGAGACCCTGACCTCGCTGGGGATCGGTGAGGCGTTGGTGACGGTGCTGACCCCGCGTGGCACGCCAACCCCGCCGTTTGCGACGCGGTTGATTCCGCCGGCGTCGCGGATGGCGGCGCTGCCGCCGACGGAGTTCGCCGCGCAGCTCGCAAGCTCGGCGCAGGTTCGCAAGTACGCGGAGGCGCTCGATCGCGATTCCGCACGCGAGATGCTCGAGCGGTCCCGCGCGCAGACGCAAACGACGAGCCTCGATGGCCCGACGGAGGAGCTGCCCGGTGAGGCTGTCCGTGGGTCGAGCGGCGCGCGGCCGGCAGGACGCCGGACGGCCGAGAAGAGCACCATTCAGAAGGTGCTGGAGTCCCCGACGACCCGTGCCGTGGCGACGCAGCTGACGCGTACGCTGCTGGGGGCGCTGCTGGGATCGCCCCGCCGGCGCCGTTAGCGGGTGTATATTCACGGTCTGTCCTGAGGTGCCCACCGGAGGAGCCGTACAATGGCCACGCAGACCGTTCCCACCGCTGCCGAAACGCACGACACCTTCCCGATCAACGGGACCGACTACGTCGAGTTCTGGGTCGGCAACGCGAAGCAGGCGTCGCACTACTATCGCACCGCGTTCGGGTTTCAACTCGTCGCGTATCGCGGTCCCGAGACAGGTGTCCGGGACCGCGCCTCGTATCTGCTCCAGCAGGACAAGATCCGGCTGGTGCTCACGACGGCGCTGCATTCGGCCGATCCCGTGAGCGATCACGTCCGCAAGCACGGGGACGGCATCAAGGATCTGGCGCTGTGGGTGGACGATGCGCGCGATGCCTGGGCCAAAGCCGTCGAGCGCGGTGCCACCTCGGTGCGTGCGCCGGAAGTCCTGCGCGACGAGCACGGCGAAGTGGTGATCGCGGCCATTCAGACCTACGGCGAGACGATTCACTCGCTGGTCGAGCGCCGGAACTACCGCGGCATCTTTCTGCCGGGGTTCCAGCCGGTGACGCCGTCGTACCAGCCGCCCTCGGTGGGGCTCAAGGTCGTGGACCACTGCGTGGGCAACGTCGAACTGGGCCGGATGAATCACTGGGTCTCGTTCTACGAGACGGTGATGGGCTTCAAGAATCTGATCTCGTTCGACGACGAGGACATCTCGACCGAGTACTCGTCGCTGATGTCGAAGGTCGTCTCGAACGGCAACGAGCGGATCAAGTTCCCGATCAACGAACCCGCAGCCGGCAAGAAGAAGTCGCAGATCGATGAGTACCTCGAGTTCTACGAGGGCCCCGGCGCGCAGCACCTGGCGCTGCTCACCGACGACATCATCAGCACGGTGACGGCCCTGCAGTCGCGCGGTGTCGATTTCCTGAAGGTGCCGTCGACCTACTACGACGATCTGCTCGACCGGGTCGGCACGATCGACGAAGACTTGGAGCCGCTCAAGCGATTGGGCATTCTCGTCGACCGGGACGACGAAGGCTATTTGCTGCAGATCTTCACCAAGCCGGTCGAAGATCGGCCGACTTTCTTCTTCGAGATCATTCAGCGCAAGGGCGCACGCTCGTTCGGCAAGGGCAACTTCAAGGCGCTCTTCGAAGCGATCGAACGCGA
>JANRJP010000079.1:0-50215 GCA_033763905.1 Gemmatimonadaceae bacterium | reverse complement strand
GTCCACGACGCGTCCCACGCCCACACGTTGGCTACGATCTCGTCCGGTGCCGTCGCGTCGGCCCCGCGGCCGTACACGCGCATTTGATGCTCGATCGGCTTGCCGGTGCTCTGGTATCGCCACGAGACGCGCTCGTCTGACGCCTCCATCAGCAGATAGCCGTTCGGCGTCCCGTCATAGCAGATCGGACCGCTCCACCACGCCCCGCAGACGGCGCCAGACACGACGTGGCGCGCGCCGCCTTCGGCCACGTGCTCCAATTCGTGCTGGTGCCCGGAGACGATGTATCCGCGATAGGGTTCAAGGAGCCGGTAGACCGCCTCGCGGTTCATCTGCGAGTTGCCGGGGCTCGGTCGCTTGGCGTTGGTGGTACGCTGATCGTAGGTGCTCAGGGCCGGAATGTGCTGGAACACCACCACCGTGCGACCGCGCTCCACGGTCGCGAGGTCCGCCGCCATCCAGGCCAGCTGGTCGGCGTCGACATAGCCGAGGTAGCCCGCACCGTGCCAGAAGACATTGTCGAGCACGATGTAGTGAATGGCGCCGATGTCGAACGAGTACGCCGTCGGGCCGAACCGGCTCCGGAACGTGGCGCCCGCCCCTTCATCGGTGCGCGACTCGAAATCGAGATCGTGATTGCCGATCACCTGGTAGAAGGGCACGCCCATCCGCTGGACGGCGCGCTCCCACTCCGGATACAGCGACAGATCGTCGAACATGATGTCGCCGCAGGCGAGGCCGATGACCGGTGTGTCGCCCAGGCGACGTGCCGTGGCCATCACGTCGGGGACGGTCTCGGCGTGCAGCATATCCGTCTCTTCGCGCGTCTGCGTCTGCGGATCGGCAAGCACCAGCACGGCGTGGCGTGCGTCGGCTGGCCTGGGCACCAGCGCGAAGTCGGCGCGCTGCTCGCTCGCGTCGCCAATCGGCGCGTAGAATCGGGCGGTGCCGACGGCATTCCGCGCGGGTTGCCACCCGGATGGCGTCGAGACGAAGACGAACGGCCGTCGACCGTCCGTGACCAGCGTGTAGCTACCGTCGGCACCGGTGCGAACCACCGACAGACCATCCGACACGCGCACATCGCGCAACGGTTGGCCGTTCCCGGTTACGCGGCCGCGAATGCGTCGCGAAGCCGCGCCGGTCGTGACCGTCGGCAGCGGAGCATACGGATCGGCCAGCAGACGCTCGGGCAACGCGAGCGCGCCGAGCGAGAGGCCAGTGCGAAGAAGAAAGTCGCGGCGTTGCATCGTGCGAGCAGTCGGAGGGTACGTGACAGGGACACGCGAAGTCGGCGACACCGTCACAAGTTGGCAACCGCCATCGCGCCGACACCGCGCGACGGACGAATGACCCTAGAATACTTCACGGCTCTCCCGCGAACGGCAACAAACCCGTCACTCCCTGCCGTGACTCACCTCGCCTTTCCTGCGCCGACGGATACCCGGGCCGAACCCGCCGCGGCGCGAGCGGTTGCCACCGTCGATGCCTGGGTCGCCCGCCCGCGCTCCTGGCACTGGCGGCTCAATCCGCTCTGGCGAGCGGTAGAGCGACTTCGACTGTCTTGGGCGAAGCATCCGTCGCTCCTCGGCCACCCGCGGATCGCGCTCCGGCTCAGCCGCTGGCTCCCGGAGTACCACTACGCCGAGCACGAGGCCTTCGGCGTCGACGGCGCGCCGGCGACGGTGGTCGCCCGCCGTCGTGCAGCCTTCAATCGCTTGGCGCAGCTGAGTCGCGAACGGTCGCCGAAGACCTTGGCCGCCAGTGGAGCCATCGCGGCGCGGGTGTCGGATGCCGCGTTCGTGAATGCTCACCGGGTGCCCTTCCAGTTCCGCCGACTGGTGGAGGCCCATCTGCCGGTCGGGTCGTTCGTCGACGAGACCGACGGCCCGCGTGTGCGCGATCTGGACGGGAATTGGTCCTGGGATTTGGGCGGCTCGTATGGGGTGAACCTCTTCGGCCACGAGTTCTACAAGCGCTGTCTCGAGTCGGCAGCGGCAGAGGCCGCCGCGTTCGGCACGATACTCGGTCCCTATCATCCAGTCGTCCAGGAAAACGTCGATCGACTCTGCGCAATCTCGGGAATGGACGAAGTGTCGTTCCATATGTCCGGTACCGAGGCGGTGATGCAGGCGATGCGCCTCGCGCGATATCACACCGGACGCAGTCACATCGTGCGGTTCGTCGGGGCGTACCACGGCTGGTCGGACGGCGTGCAGGCTGGTCCCGGGAACCCGCGTCCGGTCGGCGAGGTGTACACGCTCCCCGAGATGCGTGAGCGCACACTGGCGGTCCTCCGCGCCCGCGACGACATCGCGGCCGTCCTGGTCAATCCGATCCAGGCGATGCATCCCAATAGCGGACCACCGACGGACGCAACGCTTGTGACCGGACAGCGGCCGACCGGCGCGGATCTCGATGCGTATCGCGCCTGGCTTCGCGATCTGCGCGCCGTGTGTGACGAACGGCGAATCGTCCTCATTTTCGATGAGGTGTTCCTGGGATTCCGCCTCGGACTCGGTGGCGCGCAAGAGTACTTCGGCGTCCGAGCGGATCTCGTGACCTATGGCAAGACGCTCGGTGGGGGGCTCCCGATCGGGGTGCTCTGTGGCAAGGCCCCGCTGATGCGCCGCTTCAAGGACGGCAAGGCCGCTGATCTGTGCTTCGCCCGCGGCACCTTCAACGCGCACCCGCAGGTGATGGCCGCCATGGCGGCCTTCCTCCGTCGGCTCGAGGATGACGACATTCGCGACACGTACCGCGGTCTGGAGGAACGCTGGACGTCGCGGGTGGCGCGCCTCAATGGACGGCTCGAGGCCGCCGGCGTCCCCGTGCGTGTCTCACACCTAGTGTCGGTGTGGATGACCCGCTTCACTCAACCAGGTCGCTATCACTGGCTGCTGCAGTACTACCTGCGCGCGCACGGGCTCACGATGGGCTGGATCGGCACTGGCCGGTTCATCCTCAGTCACGACCTGTCCGAGACCGATTGCGACGCGATCTTCGATCGCTTCGTCGCCGCTGCGGTCGAGATGCAGCAGGACGGATGGTTCTGGCGTGACCCGGACGTGCCGGATCACGCCGTCGTCCGGTCGATCAAGCAGCGGGTGCTTCGCGAGACTCGTCAGGCGCTGTTTCGTGCGTCGCCACGTGCGTCATCGGATCGATCAGCTCACCCTGCAGGAGCTTGAGCGGCGACTTCCAGTAGAACTGGATGTCGTTGATCGGGTCAGTGATGATCTTGGTGCCCCAGACGAGCCCGGTCTGCACGCTGTGCGTCGCGCAAAGCCACAACGACCGCGCGGCGACGCCACCAAACCCGAGCCACAGCCACGCGGCGCCCACCGTGTCGAGGTACTCCGACGTGGTCTGCCATCCGTCGACCAGACCGAACCCGGTCGGCTCGAACCACAGGATGACCGGAATCGCGATCCAGATCGACAGCAGGATCACCTTGCGGCGAAGATTGTATCCGAGCTTGATCTCCTCCTTGTGTTCGAAGGAGGCGTTGTTGACGTGATCGAAGCCGCGCGGTTCGAAGAAGAAGTGACCAATCTGCCGCACCCACATCGCCACGATCCAGCCGAGGAACGCGGCGATCGCGGGATGTGAGAACATCAACGCGTACGTGGCCAGAAAGCAGCAGGCGCTCAACAGGTGGAGGGCCTGATTGATTCGGCTCTGATGGTAGTAGCGGTGGTCATCCCAGCGCTGCATCCGGAGTTCTTCGAGAAACGAGCGCGACTCGGCGGTCACGGGGACGGTCGTCATTCAGTGGACCTCGGCGTGTGATGCGGCGGACCAGCGCCGCGTGGGATGGCGGAACAAAGCGTCACCCACTCGCACCCGGGCACCTTCCCGAACGGTCGGGGTGAACACGAAGCCGCCGGTAGCGAAGAGGAGGATCGTGGAGCCGTGTTCGAAGCGGCCCAATTCGTCGCCCTTGCGCACCCGACGGCCCCAGGGAATGCGGGAGACCCCGCGATACTCGGGATGCAACGTCACGGTCAGTCCTTCGAACGCGACACCCGCCACCAGGATCGCCGCGACGGGCACGATCGTGATCGCGGCCTGTCCGCCAGCGTCTGGGCTCTGGATGTCGAGATCCAGCACGACCCGCTCGTTGCGGCAGAACAGTCGTTCGATGCGCTGCAGCGCGATCGGATTGACGTTCCACGTGTCACCGGAGATGTAGCGGACTTCCGGCACGACGGCGTCGACCGGCGCGTGGAAACGGTGATACATCCCCGACGTCAGCCGCAGCGTGATGAACTGGCCGTCGCGGTGGCGATCGACCAGCGCCGGGTCGGGGAGCAGGTCCTCGAGACGATACGGAAACCCTTTCGCCTGAAACAGCTCGGTACCGCGGATGCTGCCGAAGGCGCCGACGATGCCATCGCAGGGGGAGACCACCGCAGCCGGATCAGGATCGATCGTCCGTGCCCCCGGCGCGAGTCGACGCGTAAACACCGCGTGCACACTCGGGAAGTCCGTGTCGGCCGCGTCACGCAAATCGAGAGACGGATCGAACTGCCGCCAGATCGCGACCATCAGACGCGTCAGCCCGTGGTGTTCGATGCGGCTCAGTCGCGCAAACGTCCGTGACATCCACCGGCGCGGCAGGCGGTTCGTCAGCAGGAAGTTGAGATCCTCCTGACGGGCAAGACGCGCCAGCAGAGCCAACAGCGCGATCGGCGCTCGGAGAGCGGCAGACGGGTGCACGAGGGGCAAAGCTACGCCCGACTGTTTCAGCCACGACACGGACATATCGCGGTCTGGCGACGAAACGCTCACAGCGGCGTGTCGTGACCTCGCCGATACACAGCGGGCGAGGCTGGAGCGTGCGGCTACCGGGTGCGGCTGTGACGGCTCACCGGCTTCGCGCCGGCGTCAGCAGATGCGCGGGAGCTGCTCGCCGAGCTGCATCGCAATCACCCGCTGCGCACCGATCGCGGTCTTCGCGACGAGCATACCGGGATGATCGGATGTGACCTCTCCGATGATCGCCGCCCGCGAGCCCAACGGATGCGCGCGCATCGCCTGTAGAACCGCGGTCGCGTGCTGCGGCGGGACGATTGCCACCAGCTTGCCCTCGTTGGCCACGAACACCGGATCCATTCCCAGGATCTCGCACGCGGATGCCACCTGCGGCAACACGGGGAGCGCCGCCTCGCGAATCACGATGCCGACACCCGAGGCCCCGGCAATCTCGTTCAGCGTCGACGCGAGACCTCCACGCGTGGGATCGCGGAGCACGTGCAGGTCGGGCGTCACGGCCAGCATCGCATCCACCAAGCCGTTGAGCGGCGCGCAGTCGCTCACGATCGTGGTGTCGAACTCCAGCCCTTCGCGGACGCTCATAATGGCCATTCCGTGATCGCCGATCGTGCCACTGACGATCACGACGTCCCCCGGTGTCGCACGGGTTGGCGACAACTGCACGCCGTCCCGGACCACGCCGATCCCCGACGTATTGATGTAGCAGCCGTCCCCGTGGCCTCGTTCGACCACCTTGGTGTCGCCGGTGACGATGCGAACGCCGGCAGCCTTCGCCGCGGCCGCCATATCGGTCACGATGCGTCCCAGCGTAGCCATCGGCAGGCCTTCTTCCAGAATGAAGCCAGCACTCAACACGAGGGGCGTCGCCCCGCTCATCGCGAGATCGTTCACCGTGCCGTTGACGGCCAGCGCGCCAATGCTGCCGCCGGGAAACTCCAGTGGCCGCACCACGAAGCTGTCGGTCGAGTACGCGATCCGACCGGCCGGCAGGGTGAGCACCGCCGAGTCCGCCATACGGTCGAGCTCGTCATTCGCGAACGCGGGCTTGAACAGATGCTCGACAAGTTCGTTGCCCAGTTGGCCGCCGCCGCCGTGCCCGATGACGATCGACGGATAGTCCCGAAGCGGTATCGGGCAAGCCCACGTGGTATTGATCGGTTCAGCCAACGGTCGCGGCCTTGGGGCTGGTGTTGGAGTCGCGCGTGGCACTCGACGCGCGTTCGAGCGTGTGGAAGCGCCCGTAGTTGAAGTACGCCGCACAGGCGCCTTCGCTCGACACCATCGTGGCGCCGAGCGGTGTACGCGGGGTGCAGCGCGTGCCGAACGCTTCGCACTGACTAGGCTTGATCGCGCCCTGCAGCACCTCACCGGCCCGGCACTCGGCGCTCTCGGTGGTGCGAATGGCCCCGACGTCGAAGCGGTGCTCCGCGTCGTAGTCGGCGTACGCGGCACTGAGTCGCCATCCACTCGCCGGAATCACGCCGATGCCGCGCCACGCGCGGTCCGTCACCGCAAAGACTTCCTCGAGCAGCGCCTGCGCCGCTGCGTTGCCATCGAAGGTCACCACGCGCGCATACGCGTTGTCGACCTTGGCTTCGTTGCGCTCGAGGCACTGCACCGTGCGGCGAATGCCTTCCAGTACATCCAGCGGCTCGAAGCCCGTAATGACGATCGGCACGTGGTGCTTGGCCGCCAGCGGCGGATACTGCCAGAAGCCCATCACGCTGCACACGTGGCCCGCCGCCAAGAAGGCCTGCACCCGATTGCCCGGCGCCGACATAATCGCATCGATGGCCGGTGGCACGAGCACGTGCGAGACGAGCATCGAGAAGTTCGTGAGCCCCTCGCGCTTGGCGACGTGCACCGCCATCGCGTTCGCCGGCGCGGTCGTCTCGAAGCCGATCCCGAAGAACACGACCTGCTTGGTCGGGTTCTCGCGGGCGATCTGCACCGCGTCGAGCGGCGAATACACGATGCGCACATCGCCGCCTTCGCTCTTCACGCGGAACAGATCACGATCGCTGCCGGGGACGCGCAGCATATCGCCGAAGCTCGTGAAGATGACGTTGGGTATCGCGGCAATCGCCAGCGCCTTGTCGATCATATCGAGTGGCGTCACGCACACTGGGCAACCCGGGCCGTGAATCAACTCGATTTCGGGCGGCAGCAGCTGATCGATGCCGTTGCGCAGGATGCTGTGCGTCTGGCCACCGCACACCTCCATAATGGCCCACGGGCGGGTCGTGATGGCCCGGATTTCAGCGGCGAGTCGCTGGGCGATCTCGCCATCTCGGAACTCGGCGAGGTACTTCACGGCCGGATCGGGTCACAGACTTCGCCGTGCGGTTCGGCGTATTGCTCGGGCGACGCTTCGCCGAGCTCCTCTTCGAGGATCCCCAGTTCGCGGAAGTGCCGAAGGGTCTCCTGCGCGGAGGCCTCGTCGATGAGGCTGATCGCGAAGCCGACGTGGACGATGGCGTATTCACCGATCTTCGCATCCGGGAGATAGGCGAGGCACACGGTCTTGCGAATGCCGCCAAAATCCAGCGTGGCCATTCGCGTGCCGCTTCCGTCGAAGATGTCGACGATTTGTCCGGGGACGGCGAGGCACATAGTCAGCTCTGCGAATGAAGGAATGGTGCGGTGACGTCGGCCGTAGCCCAGAGCATCACCCGATTGTTGCCGGAGTCGGCGATGGCCATCCGACCGGCGTGCATCCAGAGGCCGTAGGGCCAACACAGTGTGTCGTCGGCGACGGCGGTCCAGCGGTTCTCGCCGGCGGCGTCGAAGTCGTGCTGCCCGACCACCGCGATCGCACTCGAGCCCTGGCTCACGAGCGGCTGGGCGGACCAGAACAGTACGCGATTGTTGGCGGTGTCGCCGACCGCCAGCAGGTCGCCGTCGGACGCGAGCCCGTACGGGAAGCGCATCCGGTGCCCACCCTGCTTGCGATGCGGGAGCTCGGCGTTGGACGTGAAGTCGGGCTGCCCGATGACGGTGTCCGCTGGCCGATCCTGCGTCGGAATGCCCGTCCAGCCCAGCACACGATGATTGCCGGCGTCGGCGACATAGAGCGTGTCGTCGATACCGGTGATCGCGTGCGGCCACCGAAACGAATCTCCGCGCACCGTCCCTCCGCGATTCTCGTCGTTGGAGGTGAAGTCCGGCTGTCCGAGCACGATATCGGCTGGGCGGGTGGCGGACGGCAATCCACGCCATCCAAGCACCCGGCGGTTCCCGGTATCGGCTACCCACAAGATGTCCCGATGCCACGCGATGCCATAGGGCCAGTACAGCCCGCCGGCGTGCACCGCGCCACCGCTGTTCGGCTGGCCGTCACGACGTGAGGGCTGTCCGATCGCAAAGGTTGGCGGCGTGTGGCTGGTGTCGGGAATGCGGTCCCAAACCAACACGCGATGGTGCCACGCGTCCGCCACCAGCAAGTGGCCGTCGACCACGAGCACACCCGTCGGCAAATGCAAGCCGTCCTCGGCGGCACGTGGTCCTTCCGACGTAAAGTCCGGCTGACCGAGCACCACGTCGGCGGGGGCGCCGTCCTCGGTCGGCAGCTGGTGCCAGATGAGAATGCGGTGGTTGCCCGAGTCGGCGACGATCAGCCGCGTGTCATCGAACCACACGCCCCGAGGACCGTAGAGCTGTCCCGCCGTCGGCTGCGCCGACGGAAGGGCGAGCCCGAACGGCGATGCCGCGCCAACCCGGACGAGCGGCTTCATCCCGGGCGGACCTGCACGACGCCGTGCTCCACTCGCACCGGCACCTGCTCCAACTGCGCCTGTGGCGCGGTCAGACACTCGCCGCTGGTGCAGTCAAAGCGGAAGCCGTGCCAGGGACAGGTGATCGTGCGGGCCTCGACATCGACCATCCCGCCATCGATCGGAAGTCCCAAGTGCGCGCACTCGTTGCGGAACGCCGAGAGCTGCTCGCCAAAGCGGAGCAGCACAAGGCTCTTGCCATCGGCCAGCTCCATCCGGAACGGGCTGGACTCGCGCAGTTCCGTGAGCGCCGGACCGGTCACCCAGCCGCCGTTCGTGCCACCGCGCTGCAAGGAGACCAACGGCAACACGGCCGGCGTCGGCTCGTTGGGGACGACTTCAATTGCCGTGACTTCCGGGCACTGCTCCCGCAGGGCTTCTTCGACGCCGTTGCGCAGCGTGACCGCGCTCATACTGCAACCATTGCACGAGCCGCTCATTCGCACGTACACCGTGCCGTCACGCACGTCGACGAGTTCGACATCGCCGCCGTGCGATTGCGTATAGGGTCGCACCGTTTCGACGACACGCGCGACGCGGGTACGCAGATCCGCCTTCACCAGGCCGTGCATCGCGAAGAGCGCGTACACGTCGGGGTCATCGGCCAGCGTGAGCAGCAATTCCTTGCCGCGTGGGTCCGCCTTGAGCGTCCGGATGATCGTGGTAAGGCCCGCCTTGTGAAACGCCTCGACGGCGTCCTTGAGTGCGAAGGCGCGCGTGCGGTGGTCGATCGGCATCCCCTTGACCTCGGTCAGCGCCGATTCGACGGCGCGAGCGCGGGCGGCCAGATCGGTGTTGGCATCAGCGGCGGTCGCCGAGGTCGGAGTCGCAGCGGTTGTCATTCGTCCACCACCTGGAAGGCAAGGCGTTGCTCAAGTTGCTCGTCGGTCTTGATCCGCAGGACATCGGCAAAGGCGCGTCGGGCCAATTGCGACATCACCTGCTCGACGGTGGCGCCATCGACCGACGCCGTGCTGATCGCGCGCCGCGCCAGCGCCTGGAGCACAAAGGCGCTACCGGCAGGGTTGTCGAGCAGAAAATCCCGAAACAGGGCGGCGACGAACTCGTCGAGCCACACGCCCTCGCCGTTCGGATCGGTGCGCAGGCGTTCGAGCGCCGGCACGGGGCCGCCGCAGCGCTGCTCGATACGATCGACAAAGCTCTCGATCGCGGCGTTGAAGAAGAAGTCGAACTGCTGGCGCGCGTGGAGGTCCATCAGGGCGTCGCCTCGCCACCCGACTCGGGCGCCACGGTCGCCAGCTGCGCATTGATCCGCTCGAGCTGCTCGAGAATCGTGGCGGCCAACGCGGCCTCGCCGTGCCAATGCAGGAGTTTGTGCGCCTCAGTGAACTTCTCGGTCGCGGGCTGGAACATCCCGAGATGCGCGAGTGCGTTCGCCTGGTTGGCCAAGAGCCGCGCATAGCCGAGCGGGTCAACTGCCTTGTTGCGCACCTCGAGCAGTTGCTCGTACGTCTCGACGGCCTGGATGAGATGCTCTTCGGGGCGCGCCGAGGGGAGGTACTGCAGGGCGTTGGCCATATTGAGCATCGTGCTCGTCCACGATTCCAAGTGCGTCTCGGGCGTGTAGACCTTGAGCGCCTCCCGGAAGCTCTGCACGGCGACGGCGTGGCGCAGCTTGTCGCCGGCATCGGTCATCGGCATCGTCAGATACGCGAGCCCGATGTTGTTCTGGGCCAGCGCAAAGGTCTCCGGCGTGTCTTCCAGCGTGATGCCGCGGTGCAGCGCGTCCTGATACCACTTGACCGCTTCGACCAGCAGATCGCGCCGGTCGCCGGCGGCCTCGTGCATCGCGATCGCGAGGCCAATGCGGACGTCGCCCTGCAGGTGCGGCAGCGGCGAGTCGCCGGCCAGGCGAATGGCATCCTGCCAGAGCGCAAAGGTGCGCTGCGGGGTGGCGTCGGCGAGCGCACTCTGCAACTGCGCGAGTTGCGCCGTGAGATGCGCCGCCAGAATCGGTGAAATCGTCCGGCACTCGGCGATGCCGTCGTGCAGCCACTTGGCGGCGCTCGGCGCCTCGTCGGCATCCAACGCGGCAGCCGCACGCGCCATCTGCAGGTTGGCCAACAACACACCTCGCAGACCGCGCCCTTCCGGCAGCGCGTCGCTGGCCCCTTGCACGAACATCGCGAGGAGCGCGAGTTCGCGCAGCGCGTCGTCACCCGCCGTCAACGCGAGCTGCAGTCCCGTCTGTTCTCCGCGCAGCACGAATCGATTGTAGCCGGCGATCGGCGTCTGGTCCTCGGCGAGTCGGCGCATCGCCGCGTCCACGTCGCCGCGGAGTGCATCGGCGAAGAACTGCCAATCGTCTGGTACCACGTCGGGCTGTGCGCCGCGCATCCACTCGGCCAGCGTGGCATCGGCCGTGGCCGCGCCACTGGCCGGAAGCAGCAGCAGTCCAGCAGGGTATGGAAAGATGCCGAGCGGCTGGAGCGGTGGCGTCGAAGTCGACATCAGAATCCCAGTGGAGGATGCGGGAGGTCGCGGTTCGCGGCAGTCACCGTCCACTTCGCGGCGACCTCGGCGCGAGCGCGCGTCGGGTAATCGGCAATGCGATGCCGGATCACGTGATCCGGACGATCCGGCACCATCAGCACTTCAAGCGTGAGCACCCAGCGCCCTCGTTCTTCGGTGATGACCGCCCGTACATCGACGGCGTCTGACCGAAAGTGGTACTCAGGCACCGGATTCCACCAGTGCCACCCGCAACGCACCGTTGGCTGCGTCCCAGAAGGCCGGCCGGCGCCCGACGGGGACCGCGTCGTCCAATGTCTCGCGTACCAGCACGCTGCGGTCCCCTCGGAGGTTCCGCTGCTTGAGAATCAGTCCGCCCGCGGCCGCGCCGCGCGTCGGGAGTAGCCACAATTCCGGACCGCGACGCAGGGCCACGAGCACATCGAACGGGAAGAACTCCTGCGCGTCGTCCGCCGTCAGGACGAGATAGCCCTGTTCGGTGAACTCGACGTCACGCGTCATTGCGGAGTTCGTCGAGCAAGAGATCGCCCAGGCGGTGCATCGCCTTTTCGACTGCCGGGGACAGCGCCTCGCCAATCGTGAAGTGCTCACCTTCGATCAGGTACACCGTGATCTGCTCCGGATACTCGTCCTTGAGCAGCCAGCGGGCGAAGGCCAACGCGTGGTCCCAGCGGAACGCGTGGAGATTGATCCCCGCCAGCGGCGGCAGGTGCTCGACGGCCGATCCGGGAAGCCGGAACAACTCGCCCGGCGTCGAGCCGCTGCGGCAGGCGTCCACCAGAATCACGTGTGGTACGCCACGCATCTGGAAGGCGACGTCCATCCCCCCGGTCCCGCCGTCGGCACAGCGGACACCGACCGGAAGGCCGCGCTGCCAGAGATGGCGAACAAAGATCGGCCCAACGGCGTCGTCGCCGCGGAGCAGGTTGCCGCATCCGATGATCAGGGTGCGAACGGGCCCGGTGTCCATCACCGGGCCCGCCGCGTCGTGATTCGTGGCCGAAGCCACCGGTTCACGGACCTGACTGGTCATCCCATCTCGCCGATCCGGAAGCTCGACAATTCCTTGCCGGTCTTCTCGTCGTACGCGTGCACCGTGCAGACCAGACACGAGTCGAACGAACGGGCGACGATGCCCATCTCGACCGGATCGGTCGGATCCTTGATCTCGGCGCCGATGAACGCCGTCTCCATCGGGCCGTGCTTTCCGGTGCCGTCACGCGGCCCGATGTTCCAGGCCGTCGGGGTGATCACCTGATAGTTCTCGATCCGTCCGTTGCTGATCACGATCCAGTCCGACAACGAGCCACGCGCCGCTTCCGTCGCGCCGAATCCGCGTCCTTCCGCGTGCTCGGTCGGCTTGGTGTAGAACTTGTCGTGCAGGTCGAGTTGGTCGAGCCACTGCCGCACCCACTGCGTGTACTTCGGCGCCTCGTGCATCCGCGCCATCACGCGCGTCAGCACGCTCGGCCCAACCGTCGTGATCGCATCGTAGATGAACGGGTCGTAGTCCTGATGCGCCGCGTTCGACGGCCGGCCGGCGATCACCTGCCGTGAGAGCGGTCCCGCTTCGAGCGGCATCGTGCCCATATTCGGCACGTTGTACCGCGGCGACTTCGCCCACGAGTACTTGCCCTGCTTGTGGCCGTCGAGCGGGTCGATCGGATCGGTTTCGCCCTGCCACGGGTGCAGCAGGCTCTGGCCACGATAGAACGAGTTCGTGATGTCTTCGCGGACGTTCAGATGGTCGAAGTCGTGGAACCCCTTGCCGTCGTAGATGCCCGACCGGCTGATGAGCGCTGCATTGCGGCCGTCGACCGTCGGGTGCTCGTAGAGCTCCGGCTGGAAGTACGTGCCGGTCGCAATGTACGAGCCGCAGCCCTGACCGAACTTGTCGAGGCCGGCCCGCATCGCGAAGCGCAGGAACAGCGCGCAGTCCGAATTGCGCTGGCTGTCGTTCTCGTCGGCCCAGGCCAAGAGATCCTTCCAGCTCTTGATCTGCATCCAGCGCTCGACCGAGCAGCCAAGCCACTGCTTCTCGAGCCACTCGCGCTTCCAGTGGTCCAGAATCGCGATCGCGCGCGTCACGTCCGAGAGCGTCGGGGCGCACATCACGCCACCCGGAATCATGAAGCTCGAGTGCGGCCACTGCCCGCCGAAGAGCGCGTAGATCTCGACCGGCTTGGCCGAGAGTGTCACGCCGGGCTCGTAGCTGGTGCCGACGAACGGCGCGAAGCGACGCACGACTTCGTCGTACTCGGGCAGGTGTGCGTAGTTCTTGTTGGTGAGATCGATCGCGAACAGCGCGTAGAACCAGCGCGGGATCGACAGCAGGGTCTCGCAGGCCTGCGCAATGTTGCGGATCAGCGTCGCGTTGCGAGGGACGTGTGTGCGCCACGCCGTATCGAGCGCGTAGCAGGCCTTGTAGAGGTGCGAGCCGCCGCAGATGCCGCAGATGCGCGGGGTGACGATCAGCCCCGCCTGCGGGTCCTTGCCGCGCAGGATGATCTCGAATCCGCGGAACATCGATGCTTCGGTCCACGCATCCGTGACGACACCATCCCGGATCGTGACGCGCAGGTCAAGGTCACCCTCGACGCGGCCAAGCGGGCTGATGCGCATCGTGTCCGGCATAGGCAGTGTTGACGTAGCCACTGTGGTTGTGCTCCGATGAGGATGTGTGGATCAGACGACGAACATGTCTTCTTTCGACCACTTCGGCGCCGCCACGCGCGCCGCGGCCGCGTGGGCCATATACGACACGTGATCGGACCCGGTGGGCACTTCCTTCGGAATCGTGCCGCTGATCTTCTGGGTCTTGAACACGGTGCCCGGCTTGAGCTCGTGGAAGGGGAACTCGGGCTCGGTGCAGCCGGTGCAGGGCATACCGGCGCGCGTCTTCGACGACTGCCGGTTCCACAGAATGCGGTTGCAGGGGGACCGGGTCATCGGCCCGCGACAGCCCATCTCGTAGAACAGGCATCCCTGGCGCGTGCCCTGCCCGAACTCGACCGTGCTCTGCTTGTATTCGAAGTACTGCACACGGGTGCAGCCGGTCTGCGTGAAGGTCTTGAAGAACGTCTGCGGCCGCTGCAGTTCGTCGAGGGCAATGTCGCCCGCGCGACCGGCGGCGATGGCCACGAGAATCTGCGTAATCCAGTCCGGGTGCGCCGGGCACCCGGGAATGTTGATCACCGGCAGGCCCCACTTCGACACGAAGTTCGCGCCGAGGAATCCGCCCTGCTTCCGCTTGAGGTACTGCAGGCCGACGTTGTCGACCGGATTCGGCTCGGTCGCCGGAATGCCGCCCCAGCAGGCACAGTCGCCGATCGCGACCACCGCGCCCGCCTGCGCCGCCAGCTCGGCGACCCAGTCCTTCATCGGACGGTCGGCGAACATGTTGAATCGCCCGGTGCCGTTCGGCCCCAGAATCACCGTGCCTTCGAACACGAAGATGTCGAGCTGCTTCTTTCCCGACGCCAGATCGTGAAAGAGACGCTGGGCATTCTCGCCCATCTCCATCCCGATCGACGGGTGCCAGAGCAGATCCACACCGAAGTCGGTGACCAGATCCACGGCCGTCGGCTCCTCGGCGTTGAGGAACGACATCGTGTTGCCGGAACACGCACCACCCTGCAACCACAGTACGGTCGCCATTGCACCCTCTCTCGAGCCTGCGAGGTGAGTCAGTACATCGTGGGCGAGATAATCGAGACGGGTACATCGACCAGCAATAGCAAGTTCAGGCCACCCGAAGCGATCCGCGGCTTGGACCGCGCGGACCTATTCGCGCTCGGTGCTCGGCGCACGCAGGCTGATCAGGCCGCGCACCATCGCGGCCCGGACCAGCTCCGCCTGATTGTGCACGCCCAGCTTGCGCATCAGGTTGGCGCGGTGCCGAGTGGCGGTGTGCGGCGAGATCACCAGCCGATCGGCCGTCTCGGAGGTCGTCAGGCCATCGGCAATGAGCTGCAGCACCTCGCGTTCCCGAGTCGTCAGCAACCCCGCGGCCGCCCCCGATGCGTCGAGGCGCGTCGGATCGATCGCCGATGCCAGGTACCGGCCGCCCGACAGCACCGTGTCGATCGCGACGAACAACTCGTCGTCCATCGCGTCCTTCAGCAGATAGCCGTCGGCGCCGTCGCTCGTCGCCTGCGCGACGAATTGATCGTCGTCGTACATCGACAGCACGAGAATACGTGGTCGGTCGGGCAGTTTGCGCAGCCGACGCAGGGTGGCCAACCCGTCCATCTTGGGCATCGACAGGTCGAGCAGTACCAGTGCGGGCTGATGCTGCGCCACGAGCTCGAGCGCGACCTCACCGTTGCTGGCTTCCGCGACCACGCGGTAGCGGCCGTCACTCGCCAGCAAGGCCGCTAGGCCCCGTCGGACGAGCGCGTGATCATCCACCAGCAAAATCGTGCGCGGTTCGGTCACCCGAACGGCACCTCGACCGTAATCGTCGTGCCTTCGCCAATCACCGACCGCAAGGCAAACGCGCCGCCCAGCATACCGACGCGTTCCCGCATCCCGAGCAGCCCCAAGCCGGACGATCGCGACGCGGGATCAAAGCCGACGCCATCATCGGCGATCGTCAGCCGCAGACGCTCGGTGCCGGATATCTCGAGTCGAATCTCGACCGCACCGGCTTCTGCGTGTGCCGCGACGTTGGTGAGCGCTTCCTGCGAAATGCGGAAGAGCGCCGTCTCGAGCTCGGCGGGCAAGCGCGTGCCAAACGCCGGCACGCTGAGTCGGACGGCGAAGCCGAAATGCTCCTCGCTCTCGTGCGCCAGTTGCTGCAGGGCCTTGTCGAGCCCGAGGCGGTCCAGCGTGGGCGGACGCAGTCGTCGCGCGAGCACTTTGAGCCGAGTGGCCGCGTCGTTCACCTGGGCGCGCAAATGGTCCAACTGCTCCTGCAGCGCCGACTCGCCGCGCGGCATCAGCCGACTCATCGCCTGCAGCGACAGCTTGACGCCGACCAGTGCCTGGCCCGCTTCGTCGTGCAATTCGCGTGCGATGTGTTGCCGCTCCTCTTCGAGGCGCGAGACGTGGCGTGCCGACAGCGCACGCACTTCCTGATTCTTGGCGTGGAGCGCCGTGCCCAAGCGCGCGTTTTCGATCGCAACGGCGGTCATATTGGCGACCGATTCGAGGAACGCGGCGTCCTGCCAACTGAAGGCGCCGTTGCCGGGCCGTCGATGGAGTTCGAAGAAGCCGAGGACTTCGTCGGTCGAGTTCTTGATCGGAACAGCCACGGCAAACGCGACGTCGGGGAGCGCGGGGCTCTGCTCTCGCTGTCCGTCCTGCGCGTAGTCGTTGGAGAGGTACGGGAACTCGGTGTCGAGGACGAGCCCCGGAATGCCGGAGCCGCGAGCCCAGACGCGCGGCTGCTCGCGCCACTCGCCATCACACCAATAGGCTGTCGAGACCATCTGCACGGGCTCATCGGCGTCAGCAGCCACGGCCAAGCCGCCGTGTCCGCCATCGGCCTTGAGCAGTCGCGCGGCGTGTTCGGCCATATCACGGACCAGACGGGCCGGATCGCGTTCGGTGCTGACGGCCGCGCTGAACTTGAAGAGTGCCTCCAAGCCGCGCGCCCAGCTGTGGAGCTGCACCAGCAGGTGCGCGCGGTCGAAGGCCACGGCGGCCTGCTGCGCGACGGTCTCGAGCACGCGCAGGTCCTGCGACGCGAACCGCGTCGGGCGCCGACGGCGGGCGACCAACAGAATCGCCACCGGCTGGCCCTGGTGGTGCAGGGCGGGTGCCACCAGCACATCGCTCCACGGCGGCACGGGCGCTCCCGTTGGCAAGGCCGCCCCGCCGCGCACCGACAACGACTGTCGCCGGACCAGGGCCCAGTCGATGAACGCGATCTCGTCGGCCGCCAGCGACGCGTGCGCGGCTCTGGCCGGCACCAGCTGCCCTGCCGTGCACCGCGCCAGACTGGTCAGTGCCCCATCCACGACGCCGCCCACGAGCACGTCGTCGGCGTGAAACACCCGGGCCAAGGCGCCAGCGAGCGCGCTCGCCAAGGCGACCGGATCGGGCTCGTGCACGGCGGCTCGGGCGCACTCGTACAGCGCCTCGATCGCCGCAACTGACGCGACCGGATCGGGCTCGGCCGAAACCGACAGCGATAACCGCGTCGGCGCTCCGGCCGGAATCACACTCACGCGGAGGCGTGGACGTGTCGTCCGGCGAGTCGTCCAGCCTCGAGTGCGGCGAGCCAGTCGGCCATCCCGACACCGCTCTTCGATGACAGCTCCAGCACCTGCATCCCCGGACGCACCGCCGCGATGGATGCGCGAGCCGCGGCGGAATCGAAGTCGCAGGGCGCCGCGAGGTCAAGCTTGGTGATCACCGCGACGTCCGCAGAATTGAAGATCGTCGGGTACTTGAGCGGCTTGTCCTCGCCTTCTGTCACCGACAGCAGCACCACGCGGGTGGCTTCGCCCAAATCGTAGCTCGACGGACAGACGAGATTGCCGACGTTCTCGATGAAGAGGAAGTCGAGCGCCGAGAGGTCCCAAGGCTCGACGAACGCCGCGATCATCTCGGCGTCGAGGTGACATCTCCCGTGGGTGTTGATCTGCACGACCGTGGCGCCGCTCCGTTGTAGTCGTTGCGCATCGTTGTCGGTTTCGAGATCGCCGACCAGTGCGGCGACACGATGCCCGCGCGCGATCAACTCGCGCATCGTGCGCTCCAGCAGCGCGGTTTTGCCGGTCCCTGGGCTCGACACCAGATTGACCACGTGCACCCCTGCGGCAACAAAACGCTCCCGCAGTTCGGCGGCCAAGGTGTCGTTCTTCTTCAGGATCCCGGCGCGGACTTCAACGATTCGCGTGCTCAACTCTCTACCTCGATCGACGAGACTTCGAGCTCCTTGCCGCGTCGGATGACGCCGCTCGGCGTGTCGCACGTCGGACACCGGAACCGGGTCACGCCGGGCAACTCCCGTTCAGCATTGCACGGTGCGCACCAAATCGCCACTGGGACGTCGGTGATCTCGAGCGTGGCGCCTTCGGCCAGCGTCCCGGCGGCCGCTATATCAAAGGAAAAGAGCAGCGCGCCGGCCTCGACCCCTGCCAGCCGCCCAACGGCGACCCGCACGCCCACCACGCGACGTGCCCCAGCGTCGGATGCGGCGGCGGTCGCGAGATCGACGATCCCGCGAGCGAGGCCGAGTTCGTGCATCCGAGGCTACTTGAGGTTCTGCCCGAAGGCCTTGGCGAGCCGCAACGCGAAGTTGAGGGCGCGGTTCACGTCCGGATCGCGAAGCTTCATCGCCAGGCCCAGCGTACTCAACTGCTGCGGATGCGTTTCCTTCGCTGAGGTATAGGCCGCCGCGAACGTGTGGCCGACTTCCGCGAGCTGACTGACCACCGCCGGATCGAGAATCCCCGACGCCACCAGTTCGTTGCCGGCCTGCACGAGCGTTGGGAGCGACGCCAGCGTCTTGCGGACCTGCGCCATATCGATGTCGGCGCCCGCCTTCCGAAGGTCGCTCACCCCCTCGGCGACGCCCTCGGCGATTTCCTCGCCGCGGCGCAGCACACCGTCGACCGACTCCAGCGCGAACGCCGCGACTTCCAACTTGGCGATCAGGGCGCGGAGGGTGTCGAGCGTCTTGGGATCACCCAACTGCTCGATCAAGCCCGACGTCAGCAGCCGTTGGACCGCAGGGGTGGCGGACAGGTCAGCCACCTGCGCACCTGCCTTTGCCAGCTGCGGCAGTTTGGACATCAGTTCGCCCGTCCCGGACTCGGTCATCAGCGTGCGCAGGTCGCCGACCGAGTCGGACACATTGTCCGCAATGATGTCGGCACGGCGCAGGAAGCCGTCGAGCGCGTCGGCCGCGAACACGATCACTTCCATCCGGTCGAGCAAGCGGTTGAGCGACTCGGCGGTCTGGGGATCCGCCAACCGGGCCAGCAGCTGTTCCTGCCGTTCGGTGTTCCCATCTGTCAGCGCGAATGCCATAGTTGCTCGTCTCCGTGCGGGCCGGGGTGTTCGGGCGTGTGCCCACACGGTACGCTCCGGTACATCCGCGTGTTATAGCGTGAAATTGCTATATCACGCCCTCGACGATCCCTGCGCCCTCTGCAATGCCCGAACCGACGAACTCCCCGAACCGCCGCCGCACCGCGCTTCGCGTGTCCGGGGGGGTGCAGGGGGTCGGGTTTCGGCCGTATGTCCAGCGGTTGGCGGTGGAGCTCGGACTCGACGGCTTTGTCGCCAACGACATCGGTGGCGTTCATATAGAAGTCGAAGGGCCCGCGCTGGACGTGCTGGCGTTTCAGCAGCGCCTTGGCGCCGACGCGCCTCCGTTGGCTCGCATCGAGTCGATCGAAACCGCCAACGTGCCGCTACGCGGCGCGGCGGGATTCACCATTCGCGTGAGCGAACGCGGCGAGGCGCCGCCCACACCCGTGATGCCCGACGCGGCGACCTGCGCGGACTGTCTCCGCGAACTGCGCGATCCCGCCGATCGGCGGTATCGGTACCCATTCATTAACTGCACGAACTGCGGGCCGCGCTACACCATCATCACGGCGCTGCCGTACGACCGGCATCGCACGACGATGCAAGGCTTCACGATGTGCGACGCCTGCGCCGCGGAGTATGCCGATCCCGCCAATCGTCGGTTTCACGCGCAGCCCAATGCCTGTCCGGCCTGTGGTCCCGGGCTGTCGTGGTGGCGCCCCGCAGATGGCCCCGAGTGGGCTGTGCGCGGCGATGCGGCGTTGTCGCACGCCCGGTCGGTGCTTGCGACTGGCGGCATCGTGGCGGTGTTGGGCATCGGCGGCTTTCACTTGATGTGCCGCGCCGCCGACGCCGATGCGGTGCAACGTTTGCGCGACCGCAAGCAACGCCCGGCGAAACCGCTCGCGGTGATGGTGGCGGACCTCGAGGCGGCGGAGCGGTTGGCCTACTGCTCGGCGGACGAAGCACGCGTGCTGCAGTCGGCACCGCGGCCAATCGTGCTGCTCGAGCGACGTCTGGACGCCGCGGTCGCCGACGCGGTGGCGCCAGGTCAGCGCGTGCTCGGCGTGATGCTGGCCTACTCGCCGCTGCATCACCTGCTGGCCGACCTCGGCCCGCTGGTCTGCACGTCGGGCAACCTGGCGGACGAGCCGATCTGCTTCGATGTGGAGGATGCCACGACGCGCTTCGCGGCGATTGCCGATGGGATCCTGGCCCACGACCGGCCGATTCACGCGCCGGCCGATGACTCGGTGATGCGCGTGGCCTCGGGGGCGGACCTGCCGATCCGTCGCTCGCGAGGATACGCCCCGTATCCCGTAACGGTCGCGACCGCCGGACCCCCAGTGCTCGCGGTGGGCGGCGAGCTCAAGTCCACGGTGTGTCTGCTGCGCGCGCCGCACGCGGTGCTCTCACCGCATATCGGCGATGTCGAGAATCTCGAGACGGAACGCGCGCTGACGCGGACGGTGGCGCACCTCGAGCGGCTCTTCGAGTTTGCGCCCGCGCGTGTCGCTGCCGATGCCAGCCCGGTGTATCGCAGTACGCAGTGGGCCACGCGGTACGCGGAAGCGCGCGGCCTGCCGCTCGTTCGCGTGCAGCATCATCACGCGCACGTCGCTGCATTGATGGCCGAGCATCAACTTCCGCCTGACGCACGCATCCTCGGCGTCGCATTCGACGGAACCGGGTACGGCCTCGATGGGACGATCTGGGGCGGCGAGTTTCTGGTGGCCGACTACCGGAGCTTTCGACGGGTCGCACATCTGGCACCGGCCGTGCTGCTCGGCGGCGATACCGCCGTGCGGCAGCCGAGTCGAATGGCGCTCGCGCATTTGCACGCCGCGGGAGAACTCTGGGACGACAGTCTCGCACCGGTGCGCGCGCACAGCGACGAAGCACGTCGCGTGATGGCGCAGCAGTTGGCGCGCGGAGATCGTGGCGTCTGGACGACGTCGGCGGGCCGACTGCTCGATGCCTGTGCGGCACTCGTCGGCGTTCGACAGACGGCGCACTACGAAGGACAGGCCGCCATCGAGTTCGAAGCGTGCGCGGCGCACGGCACTGCGCCGACCGATGGCCGCTACGCGTTGCCGCTGACGCCGCCCGGCGCGGAGGGCACATCCCGCGCTCTGTCGCTCGCAGGATTCTGGCACGCGCTGCTCGACGATATGCGCGCTGGCACACGCATCGAGGACATCGCACGCGCGGTGCATCAGAGCCTGGCTGATGCCATCGTGGCTGTCGCGCGCGAGACGCGAGAGCGGGAAGGGCTGGCCGTGGTGGGGCTGACTGGTGGGGTCTTCCAGAACGTGCTGTTGCTCACGCTCGCGGCTCGCGGGCTGGAGGCGGCGGGCTTCACGGTGCTGACGCATCATCGCGTGCCGCCGAACGATGGGGGGCTTGCCCTCGGACAGGCCGTCGTCGCGGGGCAACACACCGAATGACGGCGACGCTGCGCGCTGACATCCAGAGCCTTCGCGGGTTCGCGGTGCTCGCGGTGGTGCTCTTCCACGCCAAGCTCCGGCTCTTCAGCGCGGGCTACATCGGCGTCGATGTCTTCTTCGTGATCTCCGGATATCTGATGACGCGTCTGGTCATCGAGGCGGTAGACCACGGCACATTCCGTTTCAGCGAGTTCTACCTGCGGCGTGCCAAACGCCTGCTGCCCGCGCTCTACGTCGTCTGCACCGGGGTGGCCGTCGCGGCGCCGTTCGTGCTCGCGTCGCTCGAGCGGCAGTGGTTGCGCGGGCAGGTCCTTGGCGGTGTCACCTTTACCGCCAACGTCGCGCTCGCGCGGCAATCGGGATACTTCGACGGCGAGGCCGAACTCAAGCCGTTGCTGCACCTGTGGTCGCTCTCGATCGAAGAGCAGTTCTATCTGCTGCTGCCCGCGCTCGTGGTCGTGCTGCCTCGTCGGTTCCGCACCGCGGTGCTCGCGTGCGGCGTGATGGCGAGCTATGCGTGGAGCCAGCACCGGGCTGGATCCGTGCACGCCTTCTACGGCTTGCCAAGCCGCGCGTGGGAGCTACTGCTCGGTGCACTGGCGGCCGCGTGGCACTCTCGTGTGGTCGAGTCGCCGCGCGGTGAGCGGCTGCGCGGGCGCACCGCGAGGGTGCTCTCGACGATCGCGTTGTTCGTGCTGGTCGCCGCCCCACTGCACCAGCTGCCGGCCCCGCATCCCGGGCCACTGGCGGCGATCGCGGGTCTTGCCACTGTGGTGCTCCTGCTCGTCGGGTCCCCTGCGCTCGCGCGCGTTGCACCGCTCCGATGGCTCGGCGACCGATCGTACTCGCTGTATCTGGTGCATTGGCCGCTCTTTGCGGTGTTTCACAACCTGTGGATGGCCCCGCGCGACACAGCGCCCGAACGGCTGGCCTTGGGCGGTGTGCTGATGTTGTCGTTGGGACTGACCGAGCTGCTGTATCGGTTCGTCGAGCGGCCGGTGCACTACGCGCCGTGGCCGGTCACGTGGCGGGTGTTCGGCGGCTTCGGCGTTGCCACGGCGGCGGTGGCGGCGCTCGGGTTTGCGGTCGCGCGTGTCCCTGATGCGGCGATCGACTTCGCCACCGAGCGTCGGCGCAACGTGGGACTCGCGCAAGCGTGTGATGCGCCGTGGGTGTGGGCGCCGCAGGCTGCGTGTGCCACGTCGAATACGCCGACGGTGTTGCTGTGGGGCGACTCCTTCGCGATGCAGTGGGCCGAAGCCCTGCGAGCGGATTCGGCGAATCCGGTGTCATTCGTGCAGGCGACCAAGTCGTCGTGTGCGCCCGTCCTTGGGGTTGCTGAACTGCCCTTCGCGGGCGCGCCGCGGGAATGGGCGCTCGAGTGCGTGGCGAGTAACGATGCCGTCTTGTCCGGTCTTCGGCAGATGCCGACGGTGACCACCGTCATCCTTGCGAGTCCGTTCGCGCGCTTGGTGTCAGGTCGAGGCCGTGTCCTCACGCGGAATGCCGACGGTACGTGGCGCGAAGAGCGCCCGCGTGTTTCGTTGGCGTTCGATGGGCTGCGACGCACGATCTCGGCGATTCGGGCCACCGGTCGGCACGTGGTGCTGATTGGTCCAATGCCGAGCAGCGGAGTCGACGTCGCACGCTGTGCTGAGCGGTGGGTGCTGGGGTTGCCGATGCTTGGGGCCAATACCGAATGCAGTATTCCACTGCGCGAGCGTCGTGAGCCCTCCGCCACGGTCGGCGCATTGCTCGACTCGGTGTCACAGCGCCTCGGTGTACCCATCGTACGACCGACGGACGTCCTCTGCGACGCGCGGCAGTGCCGCACGATGCGTGATGGGTGGTCCTTGTACTTGGACGCCACGCACCTGTCGTATCGCGGATCGGCGGTGGTCGGCCGGATGCTGGCGCTTGGGGCGAGGGTGCGCGAGGCGGGTCGCTAGCACCCTGCGCGGCGTGGTGTCAATGCGCTCCGTTCGCGCATTCCAGCGGTGTGGTGTCGCGTGTGGGCGCTGAGGAGCCGCAGGGCGAGGAGCGGCGACAGCGATCCAAAGCTCGCGTGTACGATGCGGGTCTTCGGTCGTGTGTCGTGGGCCTCGATCAGCGCCGAGAGGGCGTCGTCGGCGCATTGTTGCAGCATCGACAGGCCGTCCGGCTTCGTGAGCGTAGCGGCACGGGACAGATCAGGAAGCACTTCGTCCGGTGACCGCGCGCCAGCGGGGAAGCGTTCTGCCGCGAGCAGCCGCGGCAGCAGCACGGTGCGCGCGAACCACGCCCACACTCGCGGGACACGTACGCGCATCGTGGCCCGCCCGCGTGCCGCGTCGGCGCCGTACCGGTAGGCGTCGGCGACGTGGAGCGTCAACGCGGCGGCGCTCCAGCGCGTGGGTGTCGGCCCGAGGTGCCAGATGGGATCACCGACCGTACCAACCGCGTCGAGCAATCCGGCGACGACACGATGGTGCTCGTCGATCGCCACGCGACGAAGGTCAGCGCTCAATACAACGCCACCAGCCCCAGCTTGACGTAGGGCGCGTTCCCCGGACCGTAGCCCAGGACGGCTTCCCCAGGACCGGTCGCAAACGCCGCGTAGTTCACGCGCCGCAACACGGTGGTGCCTGCTTCGACGTTCAGATACGTCTTGCCCGCGATGTTCCACCGCACGACGGGGCCCAGTGTGCCGTTCGCGAATTGGAACTGCCCGGCGCGTCGCGGCTGTGCGGCGGGGTCACCGAGCCGGTACTGCGCGCCGAAAAGCTGCGCTTCGACGCCGATATCGAGACCCTTGCGCGGGAACCACCAGGCGGTGAGTCGCTGTGGGAGAAAACCGTCGATCAGCACCTTGCTCCCGCGCCGGTGGACCAGATGCAGCACCGGGACGGGCACGGCCACACCGAAGTTGGACCCGTACGCCACGCCGAGTCCCAAGGTGGTGTTGTCACTCACGATGCGATCCACAAACGCGGCGGCTTCGACGCGGAAGTGATCGAGCCCGACGTTGACGCCGTCGGTGAAGATGCCGGGCCGCGCGATCACGCCAATGGTCGTGACATCGCTGACGCTGTTGAGCCACCAGAGGTCGTACTGCAGGGCGTACAGGTCGAGCGACGTGCGCGTCGCGGGAGAACCCGGGATCGACCCGCCGGGGATCGGCAGATCGACGCGCGAGACGCGTCCCACGAGTCCGTGGAGGACCATCAGCGTCTGGTCCTTGCCGTAGACGCGGCGGATGCCCCCTTGGACGACGAGCTGGCGCGCCGTGAGGCCGTTCTCGGCGAGCGGCGCGGCGGGAGCGCCTGGCGGCGTCCAGGGGGTCGGCGTGTCAGCCCGACCGATCCCTTCGTAGCGAACCGCCCACTGTTCGCGTTGCGCGGCGGCAGGCCGAGCGGCGATACTCACCAGTCCCATCGCGCCAACGAGCGCGCAGGTCGATACGTCACGAATCGTTCGGAGCGACACAATGCACCTTGCAGCAATGCGGCACGTGGTGGGGACGACGGTCCTCGCCATCCTGTTGCCGATGGCGTCCGGCGCGGCACAGGAGGTCGCCGAGCTCACGGCGCGCACCGACTCCCTGTTGGCGCAGGCCAAGCTCACGGACGCGCGCACGGCGATCGAACAGGCGCGTCGTGTGGCGCCGAAGGACTTCGAGGTCCTCTGGCGGCTTGCCCGCGTGTGGAACCTGCTCGGGGACGAGGCGGGGGACAAGGCCGGTGAGACCTTCTACCTGCAGTCGAAGAACTTTGCCGAGCAGGCGGTGCAGGCGAACCCCAAGGCGGCGGCGGGCTACGTCCGTCGCGCGGCGGCAGGCGGAAAGATCGCCCTGTTCCGCGGGGCGCTGGAGGCGGCCGATCTGGTGCGCGCCGTGCGCGACGATGCGGCGAAGGCGATTCAACTCGGCGATGGCGGCGCGGGGCAGCAGGCGACGGCGCACTACATCCTGGGGCGCACGCATCTCAAGCTGCTCGAGACGCCGCGACCGTTGCGGATGCCGGTGGGCTTGGGCTGGGCGACGCTTGGCGATGCGCTCACCAACCTGCGCCGTGCGGTCGAGCTCAGGCCGGACTTCGTGATGTTCCGTCTCGATTACGCGCGCGCGCTCGTGCGCGACGGCAAGACGGCGGACGCGCGGGCGCAGCTTGAAGCGGGCGCGAAGCTCAGTGTGAGCGAGGTGGGCGACGACGGACGCCTGCAGGAGATCGACGCGCTGCTCAAGGAGTTGCGCGGCAAGTCGTAAGTCGCTCGCGCTGGCGCTTCTGCGCTGGCGCTTCTGCGCGGGCGGTTCTGCGCGGGCGGTTCTGCGCGGACGGTTCTGCGCGGGCCGTTCTGCGCGGACGTTTCTGCGCGGGCGGCGTCGACCGGAAACGCTCCGCTCGCTTGTCCTCGGGGCCGCACGGCGGCCCCTGCGGGTCGCTCGCTCACGCGTTTCCGGTCGACGCCTTGTCGGCCGCTAGCGCGGCAGTCGTCGAGGCGAAGCGGCCGCGCAGTCGGAACACGGGCACAGCGAGCGTCACGGCCGGCGGGTAGCTTGCGTGGCGGTCGGTCGCGAGCGGCCGATGCAGCATGTCAGCCGCGCCTGCGATCCGTATTCTCGTGTTTCTCCTCCTGCGTCACCCCTGATGCGACTGCCGTTGCTGACCCGCCGACTCCACCGGTGGGGCGCTGTCCTTGTCGGGATTCCCTTCCTGCTCGTGGTGGTCTCCGGACTGCTGCTGCAGGTGAAGAAGCAGGTCGCGTGGGTGCAGCCACCCGAGCAGCGGACGCCGGCACGGGCGCCCGCCGTGTCGTGGGATGTCGTGCTCACGGCCGCGAAGGCAATGCCCGAGGCCGGCGTGCGCTCGTGGGACGATATCGAACGCATCGATGTGCGTCCCGCAAAAGGCATCCTGAAAGTGGTCAGCCGATCGCGATGGGAAGCGCAGCTCGCGATCGCCGACGGCCGAGTGCTGCAGGTGGCGTATCGGCGATCCGACCTGATCGAACAGTGGCACGACGGCAGCTTCTTCGGCGATGCGGCCAAGCGCTGGATCTTCTTGCCCGCTGGTGTCGTCGTGCTCGGCCTGTGGCTCACCGGTGCTTATCTCTGGTGGCTACCGCGTCTCGTCCGTCGACGTCGTCAGGCTTAGCCCCCGCCGACCGCCTCGCGCGCCTCGAACCGCCACGCCAATGCGCGCTCCGCCGCATCGCGGCGTCGGAACTCCCCGGGCGAGATCCCCGTCGCCTTCTTGAACGCCTTCGAGAACGCGAACGCGTCGCCGTAGCCCACGCGATGGGCAATGACATCGAGGCCGTCGCTGGACTCCGCGAGCAGGCGCATCGCGCGCTGCACGCGCAGCGTGCGCAAATAGGTCAGCGGCGGCTCACCGACCACCGCGCGGAAGCGCTCCGCAAACGCACTCCGCGACAGTCCGACCGACGCGCCCAGCCGATCAATCGTCCACTCCGCCGCCACGTCTTCGTGCAACAAGGTCAGTGCCGCGCGGACTTGGCGGTCGCGGATCGCGTGGCCGACCCCGGGCGTGCGCACGCCGCGCTGTTCTACGAGCTCACGCACGACGCGCGTGAACAACAGATCGAGCAGCGCATAGACGGCGGTCTCGCGACCGAGCGCATCACCGCTGGCCTCGTCGGCGAGCAGCGAGACCGTAAGGCCGATCGCATCAAGCCGATTCGCCCGATCACCGCGGCGCACGTTCCACGGCGGCAGATCGCCGAAGACCGGATGCAGCGGCGCGTGCCACAGTTGGTACGCGCCACTGATCACGCGGCACTGCGTGTCAGCGGGAGACAGCGCGTGATGTTCGCCGCGTGCCATCAAGGCGATCTCGCCCGCCTCCACCCGAATCGGTGCAGCGCCGTTCGCCGGATGCAGCCACGCGCTGCCTTCCAGGACGACGTGCAGGCCGACGCTTCGGTCGCAGGGAAAGTCGCGCTGCGCCCCGGTCGGCAGGTCGATCAAATCCACGATCCGCCGCCGAAGTCCGGCGTCCCGGAACAGGTCGCTGAGGATATCCATAGATGTCGGAAGGTACACCACAGATGGACGAATAGACAACAAGAGTCGCCTTCTAGCCATTCTCCGTCCGAATCAGACGGCTATTGTACCATCACCAACCTCGTCCACCTCTATCATCATATGTCTACGATCCTCGTCATCGGTGCCAGCGGTACTGTCGGCCGCGCGCTCGCGCCCGCCCTCGAAGTCGCCGGCCACACCGTGCGCCGTGCCACCAGCCAAGCGGCCGGCCCCGGGCAGGTCCACCTGAACCTCCTCACCGGCGAAGGGCTGACCGCGGCGCTCGCCGGTGTCGACGCCGCCTTCTTGATGTCGCCGCCGGGGCACACGAACCAGGATGTGCTGCTCTCGCCGGTCATTGACGCCGCCAAGCGCGCCGGCGTGCGCAAGCTCGTGCTGATGACCGCGATGGGTGCAGACGCCGATCCCAACGGCCCGATGCGCAAGCTGGAACTGCACCTTGAACAGTCGGGCGTGACGTGGAACGTGATCCGACCGAATTGGTTTATGCAGAACTTCAATACGTTCTGGATTCACGGCATTCGCACCGCCAACGCGATCCAGCTCCCGACGGGCACCGCAAAGGGGAGCTTCATCGATGCGCGCGATATCGCCGATGTCGCCGCCGTCCTGCTGACGTCGTCGACGCACGACAACCAGGCGTTCGACCTCACGGGCGGTGAGGCGATCGATCACGCCACCGTCGCCGAGCATCTCACGCGCGCCCTCGGCCGGACGATCCGCTATGACGACATCACGCCCGACGTGATGCGGCCCGGCCTGCTCGCCGCTGGCCTGCCGGCGGACTACACCGAGTTCCTGCTCGTGATTCTGCACTACTTCAAGCTCGGTGCGGCGGAACGGGTGACCGATGCGGTCCCGACGATTGCCGGCCACGCCCCGCGGACATTCGCCGCCTACGCGAACGACTACCGCGCCGCATTCGGCTGATCCGACCCGCACGCTCGACGACGGGCGCTCCCGCCGAGCGGACTGAATCAACCACTCGGCGGCTCGGAGCGACCGTCGTCGCTGCCGCTGCACAAGCGGGGGCACCGAACGGGGCACATTTGTTCGATGACTGACACCCGCCTCCCCGTCACGGTGCTCTCCGGTTTTCTTGGCGCCGGCAAGACCACGCTGCTCAATCACGTCCTGTCGAACCGCGAAGGCCGTCGCGTCGCCGTGATCGTCAACGATATGAGCGAGATCAACGTCGACGCACAGTTGGTACGGGACGGCGGCGCCGCGCTCTCGCGCACCGATGAGACGCTGGTCGAAATGACCAACGGCTGCATCTGCTGCACGCTGCGCGACGACCTGCTCAAGGAAGTCGCGTCGCTCGCCACGTCGGGCCGCTTCGACTACCTGCTGGTGGAGTCCACCGGGATTGGCGAGCCGCTCCCGGTCGCGGCCACGTTCACGTTCGAAGACGACTCCGGCTACTCGCTGTCGCAGCTCGCACGACTCGACACGATGGTGACGGTGGTCGATAGCGAGGCCTTCATCGCCGACCTCGAGAGCGGCGAAGCCTTGAAGGACCGCAAGCTCGAAGCCGGCGAAGACGACGAGCGTGAACTCGCCGACCTGCTGCTCGATCAGGTCGAGTTCGCGAACGTGCTGGTGCTCAACAAGACCGACCGTTGCACGCCCGCACAGCTCGACACACTCGAAGCCGTGCTGCGTACGCTCAATCCCGACGCCCGAATGGTGCGCTCGACGATGGGCCAGGTGCCCCTCGAGCACATCTTCAACACGGGGTTGTTCGACTTCGCGAAGGCCGAGGCGGCGCCGGGCTGGCAGAAGGAGCTCGCCGGCGCGCACATACCCGAGACCGAGGAGTACGGCATCTCGAGCTTCGTGTGGCGCTCCGATCGCCCGCTGCACCCGAATCGCCTTGTCGATGCGGTGCGCAAGGGAATGAAGGGCGTGCTGCGCGCCAAGGGGGTTTTTTGGTTGGCGACGCGACCCGAAATCGTCGGCATCTGGTCGCTGGCCGGGAAGTCGCTGCAGCTCAACCCGGGCGGCTACTGGCAGTCCCCCGGCGATTCAAGCGATACGCCGGTGTACCCGAAGCAGGAGCTGGTCTTCATCGGCATCGATATGGAGAAGGCCAAGCTCACCAAACTGCTCGACAAGGCGGTGCTGACCGACACCGAGATGGCGCTCGGCGAAGCGGGCTGGGCGTCATTCGAGGACCCGCTGCCGGAATGGCCGCGCGAAATGCTCGATGAGCTCGATGCGCAGGTCGAAGCCGAGTCCGCGCACGGACACGGGTAGTCACCTGCGCTTGCACCGACTCGTCGTTGCGCTGATCGCTGCCGCGCTCGTCGGCTGTGCGAGTCGGCCGACTCGGCACTTCTGGCGGCGACGAGCACGCGCTATGCGCGCTACCGCGCGCGGCGGGCCGCCGCACCGCGCGGCGGCGCCGAGGCCGTGCGTACTGGCGCGATCGCCTGACGACTACTTCGACTCCTTGAAGAGCACGTGGCGGCGGACGTACGGATCGTACTTCCGCTGCTCCATCCGCTGCGGCATCGCGCGCGGATTCTTGGTGGTGTAGTAGGTGAAGTGGCTCTCGGTGCTACGGAGCTTCACTTGCACGCGCTTGCTGTTGGCCATCGAGCACTCGGCATTCGGAAGGGATGCAGCGCCGGCCATCGGCCGCGTCACCACAAAATGATAATAAGCTATCAGTAGCAACAGGGCAATCCGTCGCTCGTCGGCGCCCGCGCGAGGGGTCCTTACAACTCGCTTGCATCGGCGCCCCGCGCTCGACCGGCGCGATGGGAACCAAGGGCGCTAACTTCGCCTGCGCCCCTCATCGCGGATCGACCAATCGCCGACATCCTACTGGTCGAGGACCACGCCGACCTCGCCTACGGCTTGCGCCGCGCGCTCGAAGCGCGGGGGCACCGCGTCACGCACGCCGCCGACGGCCACGAGGCCCTCACGACGTTTCGAGCGGCGCCGCCGCAGTTGCTGGTACTGGACCTGATGCTGCCCGGCCGCGACGGCTTCGATGTGCTGCACACCGTGCGCGCGGAAGGCTCCCGTGTTCCCGCGCTGATCCTGAGCGCGCGCGGCGAGGAGGCCGACAAGCTGCGTGGGTTCCGCACCGGGGCGGACGACTACGTCACCAAGCCCTTCGGACTGCTGGAATTGCTCGCACGGGTGGACGCCCTGCTCCGCCGGACGGCGCCGCCCGCCGCTGCGCCGGATGACGCACCGCGTGGCGTGCAGACGTTTGGCGAGGTCCGCGTCGACACCGTGGCGCGCAGCGTGACGGTCCGTGGCGCGCCGGTGTCATTGGCGCCCAAGGAACTCGACCTGCTGCTGGCCTTCCTGCGTCAGCCGGGCGTGGCGCTGACGCGCGCCGCGCTGCTGCGCGATGTCTGGGGGCACGCGCCCGACATCAAGACCCGCACGGTGGACATTCACGTCGCGGAACTCCGCAAAAAGCTCGAAGACGATCCCACGGCACCACGCCACATCCTCACGGTCTGGAAAACCGGCTATCGGTTCGCGCCGTGAGTGCCAACCCGCCCCTGCCGCCCATCGCGGCATCGCGCTGGCTCACCACCCGACGCGCGCTGGTCCTCGGCGCGCTGGCAGTCGCGGCAACCACGGCGATCGTCGGCCTGCATCGCAGCTCGAACCGACGCTTCCTCGAGAACGTGGCCGAGGCGCTGCCGGAATCCGCGACGATGTCGGCCGACCTGCTGAGCGAATGGTTTCGCTGGCGGCTCGGCGGATTCGACTCGGATCAGGCCGTCGTGGTCCGCGAGGTCACCGTGCGTGCCGCGGAGGGAGCGGACTCGACGCGCGTCCTGCGCCTTCGCGCCACGCGGGCCAATGGATCCGAAATCACGGTCGACCTTCCCGCGCGCGAGACCACCTTCCCACGCTTCAACGTGGCGGCGTCGGACGACCGCACGCAGCGCACCGCGCTGATCGTCCGCGGTGCGCAGGGAGACCAGCTCGCCCTGGTCAGCGCACCCGGGGGTGGTCCGCGCCCCGCCGAGGGTGGCGCATCGGTGCCGGCGGGGGCGTCTGTGCCCGACGCGGTGCGCGACGCCATCAATGCCGCCAACGGCCAGCGAGTCCACGGCGTCTCCGCCGGACTGTTCGGCCAGCGTGTCGTCTGGGCAGCCGCTCCGGTCCCCGGGACGTCGTTATGGCTGCTCCGCCAACGCGACGCGCAGGAGCTGCTTGACCTGCTTCGCCCGCAACTCTTCTTCAGCGATGCCGTCTTTGCGGCGCTCGCCCTGCTCGTGTTGGGCCTCTTGGCCTATCGCTGGCGCGCCGTGACGATGGCCGCCGAGCGTGATGCAGTGCGCTTGCGCGCCGCCTTCGTGTCGAGCGTCTCACACGAACTGCGGACACCGCTCACGCAAATCCGGATGTACGCCGAGATGCTCCGCCTCGGCTTCCTGCAGGACGAGGCCGAGGCCGATCGTGCGCTGCACGTGATCGAGCGCGAAGCCGGTCGACTCGGCCTGCTGGTCGATCGCGCGCTCACGTACGCGCGCACCGGCGCGCAGCCGCCCTCGCCCAGTGGCCGCGCGATGCTCGGCGAAACGGTCGGGCGCGCCGTCGCGGCAATGCAACCGCTGCTCGTCGAGCGCAACACCACGGTGGCGGTCGACATGCCGGAAGACTGGGCGGTGCAGGGCGACGCCGACTCGTTGCAGCAGGTGCTGATCAATCTGCTCGATAACGCCCTCAAGTACGGTCCGCCGGGTCAGACGATTCGACTGTCGGCGACTCGGGACGGGCGGGTCACTCGCCTGGCCGTCGACGACGAAGGGCCCGGCGTCCCCCAGGAAGACCGTGACCGCATCTGGACGGCCTTCGTCCGCGGCACGCACGAGCGCGAGATCAGCGGCTCCGGTATCGGGCTCGCCATCGTCCGCGACATCGTGCGTGCGGCGGGTGGAAGCGCCGCGGTGACGGAGCGACCCGACGGCCACGGCGCGCGCTTCGTCGTGTCGCTCCCCACGGCGTAACGTCATCCCCCCTGCTGTCCGAAGGGGTAGCGGATCTTGTCCGGAATCTTGGCCCACTGTTCCGGGGTCACGATGCCGCGGACGCGCTGCAGCGACTGCTGAATCACGCGCACGATCACGAGGTTCTGCTCCTGCAACTTCGGTGCGATGGCGCCCAGATCCGGCCGTCCACCATTGCTGCCGAGCAGGGCGGCGATGGCCTCGAGCGGCGGATCCACGGCGGTCCGGTAGCGCGTGCCCTCTTCGGTGAGTGCGCTGCGCTGGGCGTCGGTCAGTTCGAGCTTGAGCGAATCGGCCACGCGGAAGAGCGAGTCCACGAAGAAGGGGATCTGCTTGATCACGCGCGCCTTGATCGCACTCGTACTCGACGAGTCACGGGATCCTGCGCCGGTCAGCGTGCGGAGGTTGGCTCGGCCCTGATCGACGCCGAGCGCATACTGTGCCCGAATGCTCAACTGGAAAGGCACTGCGAGCGGGTTGCGGGTGCCGGTGGGTGTGCCGAAGCGACGATTGACGTCGTACTGGAAACGCTGCGTGGCCGCATCGAACCCGGTGACGGTGAGCAGGTTGCGATCGGCCAGCATCGGCTGGCCCCAGCCGCGAATGCGATCGCCGTGCAGCAGCCGATCGACCATCGCGATCGAGTTCGTCGCGATCAGCGACAGGGTGAAGCGGTCATCGAACGACCGCACCGGCGGCTTCCAGTTGAGCTGCAGATCCAACTGCGGAGTCCACGGGGTCGTGCACGAGTTGCGCTCGGCAATGCGTCCCGTCTGCGCCTGCAGGCATCGCACGGCGCGGCGGTCGGCGTTCGCCAGCACGTCGCGCATGCCCACCGACACCGGGTCGCTGCCCGTCGCCGTTGGAATGAACGCCCGGTCGTTGCGCTGGCCATCGCCGTTCACATCGCCATTCACCATCGGGGTGTATCGGCTCCCCGAAATGGCGCGGACGATCAGCGTGAGCTCGAGCCCCTTGGGAAAGCTCGTGATCTGTTGTCCGACGATCTGATGGCGTCGCTCGAGATCGCTGGTGCCCCAGGCGAACGCGTTGGGATCCCCTGCGGTGTTCGGTAGGAAGCTGCCAAGCCCGAAGCCGTTCGAGCGATCCATCACGCGAGCCGTCGTGTACGACAGCGAGGTGCCACCGCCTCGGAACGACGGGCCGGCCAACGTGAGGGTGAGCTGTGCCGAGCGTGATTGCCCGCCCGTGCCGATCTCAAGCGCGGGACCGAAGGCCGACACCGGTCGCCCGTCGTTACCGCTGCTCGCGCCGGTGGCGGGCGCAATCGTGGCCAGCGGCGTGAACACCGGGCGCGCCGCTTCGCCCGCCAGCGTGAACGACGACGTCCCGAGGTTGCGGTCGATCGCCCCCACGCCGCGCGTGCCGTACGAGACCAGCGCTTCCATTGCCACGGCCCAACGCAGGCGGATCTGCCGCGTCACGCCGAACGAGGCACGCCAGACTTCGGGCGCGCCGAACGACGGCGCAAAGAAGAGCACGCTCGGCCGCTGGCCGAACGCCGTACCGACGCCGCCGACGCACTGCTCCGGCGCGGCGCTCGGGTCGTTGCCGAGTGTGGTCCAATCCAGAACGGGCACCTGCGGGCCCGCGCACACGAGGCCGAGCTGCGCGCCGGGCAGCCCGTTGCCATTCGCGACCGCCGCAACAAGGCCTGCGGGCACAGTGCCACGGAAGAGGCCCGCGCCACCCTTGAGCGTATAGGCGGGGATGCCAGCGACATTCCCGAGCAGCCACGTGAAGCCGACCCGCGGCGTGATGCGCCAGTCGCTGGGGAACGCTCCCGTGCTAGCGCCGAAGGCCTGCGCGGCGGCTGCGTTCGCTGCGGGGGCACCGCGGAGCCGCGTGGTCTCGAGGCGCGCGCCGTACACGAGCTGAAACGAGGGCGACGTGCGCCAGGAGTCGCCGAGCCAGGTCGCGACGGTGGCCGCGCCCGCGCGCTGGTCGGTGCCGCCGAGGGTCCGCGCGTAGAGCGCGGGCCGTCCCCCTTCGAGGTCGCTGAGCGAGTTGTAGATGAACGTGCCGACTTGATTGCCTTGGCCACGCACTGACACCCGGGAGTCGTTGAGCATCACGCCGACCTTGATCCGGTGGGTGGTGCCCGCGAGCCACGACAGCTCGTCGGTGAATTCGGTCAGGCGCGTGTCGACGCGACGCGGAAGGCTCGGATTGCCGCCGAACTGCAATTGGACCTGCGCACTGCGTCCGTCGCCGGCCGCCGACCCGACGTTGACCACGCCGAGCGGGGCTGCGCGCAACGCCGTGAGATCCTGCTGATCGCCCGAGACATACACGCGGGCTTCGTTGACCACCGTGCCGAGTGACGACGTGAGCGTGGCCATCCCCCCGCCGCCCTGCGCCAGCGTGCGCGCGGCGACGGACGGCAACGCGAGATTGCTGATGCGGCTGGCGTCGGTGGACACGCGACGCCAGTCGCCGCGCAACGTCAGCGCGTGCGTCGTGGCGATGTCCCAGTCCACGCGCACGAGCGACGAGATCGTGCGCAGGTCACGGTCCGACGGGAGCCCGGTTCGGGCGGCGAGTCCGCGCGCGTTGGCGAAGGCGAGGAATCGATTGAGCGAGTCCTGACTCACGCCCAGATTGGCGAGCGCGGTGGGATCGGCGTCCAGCAACGACGCGAAGGGCTCGGCGCGGCGATCGATATCGAGCGACGCAAACCAGAAGGCCTTGTCGGGCACCAGCGGGCCACCGGCGCCGCCGCTGAGCAACTGCGAACTGCCGCGCTGCAGAAAGGTGCCCGCGGGCGCGGTCGACGTTTGCAAGCCCGGCGCGACGTAGTTGCCCGTGAGGTTGCCCTGCAGCCGACCCGTGCCCGCCTGCGTGGTGGTGGCGATCTGCCCGCCGGTGAATTGACCCCGCGAGGGGTCATAGGCGTTGGTCACGAGCCGCACCGCCCGGACGCCATTCTGCGGCAACGAGCCGAAGAGAAACGACGCCCCGTCGACGGTGATGTTGTTCTGGTTGGCCGGTTGACCGGCCACCGAGAACGACGCCGGCGTGCTGTCTCCCCCAGCCACACCGACGACACCGGGCATAATCTGCACGACGTTCGTGAGGTCGCCGGGCGAGACCGGGAATCGCTGCAGGAATCCCTGCCCGACGACCGCTTCGGACGCGCCGGCGCCGGACGCCGGCGGTGCACCGGGGCGTGAAGCGCGGCCCCGGACCTGCACGGTCGAGAGGGTGGCCGCGTTGGGATTGAGACGGACTTCGGCGACCAGCCGGTCTTCATCGGGTCGACGCGCGACCACGATGGACGCCGGGGCACGGCCGATCGCCGTGACCGTCAATCGGAACTGCGTACCGCCTTCGCGGAACAGCATCGAGAAGCGGCCATCGCTGCGCGTCGTGGCTCGGCGGACGGCGCCGGTGGCGAGCGAGGTGATCTCTACACGGGCGCCGACGATCGGCTGGCTGTCGGGGCCGGTGACGCGGCCGATGATGATTTCGGTGGTGGTGCCGACTTGGGCCTGACTCGCCGAGGCGAAGAGCACGCTGGGCGCGGCCGCCAAGAGGATACCGATGACGCCGCGGCGGACGCGGTGTGCCAGACTGCGAATCGAGAGGAGAGCCATAATGTGCAACCTGTAGCGCCGGGTGGGGCGGAACAGGGGCCGGAGCCTCGTTTCGCGTTTGCGAAGTGTATGGAGGGATCGGCCGCAGCGCGGGTCGGGCGGTACGGCGCGGTGCCCCGGCACCTGTGTGCCCGGTCACAATCGGCCATCACGCCACTGGCGATCACCATCACCCTGTCTGTTTCGAGCCCGTGGTGTGACCCTCACACATTGCGAGATGGCGGCGTGACCCTGATCGTCATAGTGGAGGCCGTAGCGTCACGTGCTGGGGCCCAAGCAGGTGTGCGACCGTAATTCCATTGAAGCAGGAGTTCTGCGTGATGCGACATCCGACCTCTCCCCGCCGCCGCGGCTTCGCCCTTGAAGCGACGCTCGCCGTGTTGTTGCTGCTGGTCGTGCTCAGCGCCGCTGCCGCGACGGGCGCCGCCACGATGGTGCGGACCTCGTCGGTCGACCAGTCGGCGACCCGCGTGAACTACGCCGTGGACGCGGCGGCCGACAACATGATGTCGCAGCTGCTCTTCATCATTCAGCGCTTCGGCGTGCCGACGCAGGCGCGGCTCGACTCGTTGCGACCGCCGCAGTTTTCGGGTGGCACGCTCGAGGGCGTGACGATCAGCCAGACCGCCCGTCGCGTCGGCGCCGCCACGAACGACTCGATTCGCGGTGGGCCGTTCGCCGGCCTGATCGCGCAGTACGCGTCGTACGACCTCGACATCACCGCGACCGACCGGGCGTCGAACTCCAGCCGCGCGATCGTGCGCGTCGAATCGCAGCTGATTCCGATCTTCCAGTTTGGTGTGTTCTTCGAGAAGGATCTCGAAGTCAATCCCGGTCAGATCTTCACGTTCCTGGGCCGCGTGCACACGAACGGGAACCTGTATCTGTGTCCGGACGCGAACCGGATGTACTTCCTCGAGTATCTCACGACGCCGAATCTGTACATCCAGAACCGCAAGGACCGTCCCGATACCGACTGCAGCCGCACCGGGAGCAGCCACATCATCATGAGCCGCACGACCCCCACGACCGCGCCGCCGATTCCGGGCGACACGGGGCGGCTCACGTTCGACAATCGGGGATCGGGCAACACGACGTGTTGCACGTCGCCGACCCAGTACGCGCGGTTCCGCGACTCGTCGCAGGCGCGCCTGGGTGGCCGCGTGCAGACGATTGCCCACGGCGTGGACTCGCTCAACCTGCCGCTGCCGGGCGACAGCATTGACCCGCGCGAACTGATTCGGCCGCGCAACGGCACCGACAACCAGGCGTTGCAGTTGGTGAAGTACGCGTGGATGGCCGACTGGCAGTTGACCGTGGACTGGACGAACATCGGCTCGCTCTGCGCCAACATCAACAATACGACGTGGAGCCTGCGTCCTGCGGGCCGTGATGTGCCTGATATCACCCGTTGCAACCAGATCTTCGGCGTGACCACGTTCCGCGATGATCGCGAAGGCAGCAACATCATTGCGTTGACGATCAACGCGGATTCGTTGCGCGCCTGGGTGTTGGGTGACACCGCACGCCGCAACGTGCAGATCATGTACATCACGTTCAACGGGGCGAACAATCCCGCCGAGCCGCGCACGCAGGCGGGGGGGCTGGGTCAGGGCGCGTCGTTCCGCGTTGGCACGGTGGACTGGCAGCCTGCCGTGCGCATCCAGCGCGCGGCTGTTCTGCACGGGCCGTTCACGCTGGCCACCAGCCACCCGCTGTACGTCTACGGCGACTACAACTTCGACCGCTCGGTGCTCGCCGACACCGCGAGCAAGTGGCGCCCGTCGTCGCTGATCTCCGACGCCATCACGCTGCTGTCGCCGAACTGGCTCGACGCGCAGAACGTCGGCGCCGGGTCCAACAACGACAACGCGTCGGCCATCACCTACGTCCGCGCCGCGATTGCCACCGGCCACTCGCCGACGCATCGGGCGAACGGCAACTACACCGTGACCGGGGCTGACTTCTTCGTCGCGGGTAGCAACACCCGCTACGGCGGCGGGCTCGAGAACTTCCCGCGATTCCTCGAGAACTTCTCGGGACGCACGGTGAACTTCGGCGGCTCGCTCGTGTCCCTCTGGTATAGCGCCTACGCCAACTGGGACTGGGGGGGCGGCTACTATACGGCGCCGGTCCGTGTCTGGTCGTTCGATACCCGCTTCCGACTGCCGCAGAACCTCCCGCCCGGGACGCCCAAGGTGGGGTCGGTGTACCAGATCGCCTACCGTCCGGTATACTAAAGGGTGACTCTCACCCGCCTGTCGATGCGCCGCGCCGGATTCACGTTCTTCGAGATCATGACCGTGATGGCCGTGATTGGCATCATGGTCGCGATCGCCTACCCCCGCCTGCGACAGAACCAGACGCAGGCGGTGCAGTCGGCTGCCGTGCAAATGACGCGTGACCTCGAAGCCGTGCGCACCCGTGCACTCGGCGCGCGGCGGCTCATTCGCGTGGTGTTCGATACGACGAACGCCCGGTACTACTGGGCCGCGGACATCAACGGCGACTCGCTGTTCAACGCCACCGATTCGGCGGGCGCAGCGCCCGGGATGGTCGGTGGGCGCAACCTCGGCAGCGGTGTCGTGTTCGGTCGCGGCGGGATGCCCGATCTCCCGCTGTTCCCGGGCGCGGGCAACGTGTCGCTCGATTCGGCGGTGATCACCTTCGACGATCGCGGCCTTACGTTTCCGGCGCGCAAGCAGGGGGCCGTGTACCTCACGTCCAGCAGCGGCGCGGTGGCGGCGGCGGTCAGTGTGAGTGGCGCGGGGTCGTTCCGTGCCTGGGCGGTGTCGGCGGGCGTGTGGCGATGAACCGGCGTTCCTCTGGTCGCGTGCGGCGATTGCGCGTGCTGCTGCGACGCCACGCGAAGGGCTTCACGCTCATCAGCGTGATCATCGCGATGGTGTTGCTGTCGGTCGGGGTGCTGGCACTCGCCGGCGCCAACGCCACGGCCTTGCGCGTGTTCAACACCGAAGGGGTTCGCACCTCGGCGTTGCAGATTGCCCGTTCGCATCTGGAGTCGTTGCGCGGGCGTGATCCGTCGACGCTGGTGAACGAAGCGCTGACGAACGTGAACGAGCTCGGCGCGCCGACCGTGGACGGTCGCTTCGGACGCATTGTCACCGTGAGCCAGCTCGACTCGGCGCTCATTCGCGTGCAGGTCGAAGTGCGGCCGCAGATCGGTCGCCCCGTGGTGCTCGAAACCCAGGTCTTCCGTCCCACGTGGTAGCCCGACTTCGCCAATGGGCCGCGCGGCGCGGCTTCACCTTGGTGGAGCTTCTGGCCGCGATGACGATCGGCCTCCTGATTCTGGGGGCGGCCTCGACGTTTGCGATCAACACCTGGCGCACGCAGTCTCGCGGTCAGGCGGGCGAAGACACCACGCGGCGGGCACGCTATCTCGGCACGTCCCTGCAGCGCGACATTGGTGAAGTCGGCGTGTTGGTGAACAGCCGTCCCACCTTCGGGACGGTCAATCTGTTCAACGACACCTTGGCGATGATCCGCGTGCCGACGCGCGACACGGTGATTTCGCCGCAGTACTTCCTGCGCAACCTGAGCCCGAGTCCGGCCATCGGGATGGGCTCCTGTGGTGCGGATTGCATCGAAGTCGGCAAGCGCGGCGGACGCGTGGAGATTCAGGCGGGCGAAGTCTTTCTGCTGAATGCGCCCGGCAACGTGAGCCGCGTGATGCTCGCGACGGCGGTGCTCGATCCCGCGCCGAGCGACACGAACGCCACGGTGCGCATCACGTTCCTCAATACGCTCGACTCGCTCTTCCACTGGCCGGCGCGTCTCACCGGCGTGCAGTTGTCGGCGGGCGCATCGGCGCAGCGGCTGGGGCTGGCGGCGTACTTCCGCGATCGGTCGGCCGACACCACCGTGCTGATGCGCTCCAGCCAGTTCAACTCGCTGGGGCAGTTCATCCCGACGATTCTGACGACCGGCGTGCTCGACTTCCAGGCGCAGATCCAGTTCGCCAACGGGGCGGTGGCGGACGCCGCCGTGCCTGCCGACACCGCGCGCAACTACTGCGCGATCTCGAACGTGATGGTGAACGCCACGCTGACCACCGATCGTCCGGCCGATCCGCGCATTGCCGCGTCGGCAGCCGTGACGCGGCCCTTCCAGTGGAACTACGTCGCGCGGAATCTCGTCTTCCAGCGCAACGCGCGCCGCAATCGGCCCTGCACCTGAGCGGTCGCGCGCCGCCACCGGCGCGTCGGTCGTGACGTATTCGACATCCGTCTGTGACGGATCACCGGGTCGTTACGCAATGCGGTCTCAAGTTCGTGCGGGAATGCGCGCCGGCGAGTGGATGATTCTTCGTCGTGCGCCTCTCTGTCGTCTCCCGAATGATCCGTCGCACATCGACGCTGTGGACGCTGGCGTTCGTCGGCCTGCTCAGCGTAGTCGGTGATGTAGCGGGCGCAGCGATCGAGCGACCGAGACCCGACGTAGCGACGCGTGCGATCACGCGGACGACCGTCCACGGTCGGCGCACGTGGCGTGGCACAGTGCAGTTGGCAGGAGAAGTCACGCTCGCTGACAGCGCGACACTGACGATTGCCGCCGGTACGCGGATCGAGGCGGCACCTGGTGCGCGACTGGTCGTGCCGCGCACCGCTCGCGTGATGGCGGTTGGCACGCTGCTGCAACCCATCGTCTTCACCTGCGCGAGTGCGTCGGCGGCGCCGGGGTGTTGGGACGGCGTGGTGATTGCGGGCCACGCGCCGGTGAACGGCGGTACAGCGACCAGCCCGGCCGGTGGTCGGGGCGCCGCCGGAGGCTGCCGTGAGCGCGCGGCGACTGACGGCGCGTTCGGCGGCTGCTTCGTGCAGGACTCGAGCGGCGTGTTGCGCTATGTCCGCGTGGAGCGGGCGGCGCTCGGCCTGCAACTGCTCGGCGTCGGCAACCGCACCGTCATCGAAGACCTGCAGATCCATCGCAGCGCGGGGAACGGGCTCGAGGTGATGGGCGGCACGGTCAATCTGCGGCGCCTCGTGGTCACGGCCAGCGCGCAGTATGGCCTGCGATGGGCGGCGGGCTGGGTGGGCCGCGGACAACAGTTGATTGTCCAGCAGGATGGCGGCGCGAATGCCGGCGGTATCCTTGGGCAGAATGCCGCGCTCGCTGGCGAGGATGCCAACGCGCAACCAGTGTCCAATCCCGCGATTTCGCAACTCACCGTGATTGCCCCCGCAGCGGCGGGGAATCCGTTCGGCACGACCGAACCCGCCGCATTGCGCTTTGAACGCGGCACGGCGGGCCGCTTGGCCAACGTCGTACTGGTGCGGCCCTCAACCGCCGTCGACGTCGACGATCTCGCGACCTGCGCCCAGGTCGCCGCTGGCGCGTTGGCGGTGCACGCGATCACGGTGATCGAACCGGATCGGCTGACCGATCCCGATAGCGATGCGCCCGGTTGCGGGCCGAGCAACGGTGATGACCAGCTGCTGGTCACCGCCAACTACACGCTGCTCGACGACCCCGGTGCGACCGCCAGCGCCCTGCTGAGTGCGGTGGATATGCTGCTGCCCGATCTGCGCCCGCGCGCCGGTGGTCCGCTGGCCGCGCAGCCGGCGTCGCTGGTGCTGACCGACGCGTTCGTGCAGCCGCTCGCGTTCGTGGGTGCGGTCGAGCCGGCGGCGCCGGCGCGCAACAACATCCCGTGGTACTCAGGCTGGACGATCGGTGGCGCCGCGGGCGTGCCTGCGGTGGGCTCGGCGTTCGTGCGGGCCGTGCGCGTTGGGGGCGGTGGGCTGGGCAACGCGACGGTGCGCGTCCTACCCAGTGGCCAGTCGGCGACCACAGGGACTGAGGGCGGCGTGTTGATCGTCGGCGTGCCGACGGGCAGCGCCGAAATCGAAGTCGTGCCGGCTGACGCGAGTTGTGGCGCCGCGAGTGTGCGCACGACGCTGCGCGCGGGTCAGTTGAACGACGTGGTGGTGTCGGTACCCTGCGGCAGTGTCCCGCCCGCCGTCGGCCTCGCGCTTGGCGACTTGCACAGCTGTCACGCTCCGACGTCGACCGCCACGCAATGCTGGGGACGCAACACGCGCGGACAGCTGGGCGACGGGACGCTCGACACGCGCGATGTGCCGGCGCCGCTGGCGGGCGGAATGGTGCTCCGCGCGGTCGCGGCGGGCTCGGCGCATACCTGTGGCCTCGATGCGGACGGGCGCGCGTATTGCTGGGGCGAGAACACGGCCGGTCAGTTGGGCGACGGCAGCTATCTGCTCCGCAGCGTCGCCACCGCCGTGCCGACGGCCTTGCGTTTCGTGCAGATCGTCGCCGGTGGCAGTCACAGCTGCGGTCTGGTGGCTGACGGTCGCGCGTACTGCTGGGGCAGCAACGGCGATGGCGAAGTGGGCGATGGCACGACGATCACGCGTCCGACGCCGGTGGCGGTCACCGAGACGCTTCGCTTCTTCTATCTGGCCGCAGGCGCCAAGCACACCTGCGGCATCGCGACCTCAGGCGGGACGTGGTGCTGGGGTGACAACGCCGCCGGACAACTCGGCGATGGGACGACGATGGATCGACTGTCGCCGACCGTGGTGACCGGGGGCGTGCCGTTCGTCACGATGACGGCCGGGCTTGTGCATACCTGTGGAACGACCGCCGACGGGAGCGTGCTGTGCTGGGGTGCCAACACCAGCGGACAGCTCGGGACCGGCAGCCCTGGCGGAATCCAGTCATCGCCGCAGGCGGCGTGGGTTGCTCTCGGACTGCGGCACACGCGAGCCGCTGCCGGCGGACAGCACTCGTGCGTGCTGCGGACGACTGGCATCGTGGCCTGCGTCGGTCGCGGCGACGCGGGGCAACTCGGTTCTGGCGATGGCCTCGACGCAAGTTTGCTCGTCCCGGCGCTCCTCACGGTGCCGGCCACCGCGATCGCCACCGGCTTGGCCCATAGTTGCGCGACGGATCCCTCGGATGCGGTGTGGTGCTGGGGGGCCAACCTCGACGGGCAACTCGGCGACGGGTCGCGTGTCGCGGCGTACGAACCGCGACGCGTGGGTGGTGGTACGGGGGCCGCCGCGCCCAGTAGCCTGTCGATCGACGTCGTGTTCGATTCGGGCGTCCCGCTCAGCGTCCGCACCGCCATCACCGATGCCGTGTCGCGTTGGCGCGGCGTTATCGTCGGGGATCTGCCTGATGTCACGGTCGCGCTGCCGTCGTCGACCTGCGTGGGCTCGGCCGTGACCGCCGGCAGCTACAGCATCGACGATGTCCGCGTGTTGGTCCGCGCGGTGTCGATCGATGGGCCCGGCGGCCTGCTCGGCCGGGCCGGCCCGTGCTACTATCGCGCGGGCGGGCTTGGCGGAGCGCCCGCGGTTGGTGCATTCACCGTGCTCGGCGGGATCGAGATCGACGCCGACGATGTGGCGTCATTGGCCGCCGACGGTGCGTTGGCACCGTTGGCCCTGCACGAACTCGGACACGTGCTGGGTCTCGGAACGTTCTGGAGTGCGCTGGATCTGGTGGTGAACCCTGCCACCGCCCCACTGTGCAATCAGGATGGACGCGATGTTCGATATCGCGGCGTGGGCGCGATGGCGCGCTACGCACAGATGACCGGTCTGGCCGGGCGGGAAGTTCCCGTGGAAGCCGGCGGCTCCTGTGCGACGGCCAACGTGCACTGGCGCGAGTCGGCGTTCGGGCCGGAAGTGATGACCGGGTTTCTGAGCTCCGGTTCGTTGCCGCTGAGTCGCGTGACGGTCGGCGCCCTCGAGGATCTGGGATTCGTGGTGGCGGAGTCTGGCGCTGATCCGTTCGTGATCCCGACGCCGATGCTCCGTGCCGACGGCGCGACGTCGCGGCGGCCCATCGTGGAGGGGCGCGTGGAGGCGGCCGTTCCGATTCGGCGAGTGCCGGGTCGTGCGCGGCTGTGGCGAGTGACGCGATAGATGACCGAGATGCGCTCTGAGACTGCGAAGATGATGCGGCGATTCCGCTTGCTGGTCCTGCTTGCGATTGGTGCGTGCGCTGAGACGGCGACGAGTCCGTCGGCCGCCCCCACCGCGCCGGCCGCTCGCCGCGCTCCGGGCATTCGCTTCCGCGAGCGGGTCGATAGTAGCGGCCTCGCGCTGACCGCGTCCGATTTCTCGGCGAGCGCGCGCGCGGATTCGATGTTCGTCGCCGGCCGGTATGTGACGCCGAATCGCGGTGACAGCTATGTCCTGCGTCCGTCGTGGCGGGGCGACACGCTGGCGCTCACGTTCTCACGCCGACTGTGCGATCTCGGCGCTGGCGAGATCTGCGTACTGGTGCCCACACAGACCACGATGAACTGGGACGTCGTGCTGACGGCCGTGGCGCCGGGTGCGGTGCACGTGGCCGTGTTCCCCGACGCCTATATGGTCGAACCGACTGCGGCGCTCTCGCTTGGAACGGTGACGGTGCCGGGACGGTAGCGCGGGTCGCGTCGGGTATCTCGTGCCGCGACGCCTGAGCAGCGCTACAGGAGCGATCGAACGAGCGGCGCCGCCACCGAACCCGTCGGCCGATCCGCGGGATACCGCGCCTCGATCAACGGACGCAGCGCCGAGGGCGGCGCGACGTGCCACTGCACCTGCCGCTGAATGAGCGCGCGAATCGCCTGCTCGGCGTCGAGATCCGAGGGATCGCAGGTCGCGATGTGCACCGAGCGCGCATCGGCGTGAATCGGCAGCAGCAGGTGTCGCCGCGCGACGCGCCCGGGAATGAGCGTAGCTGCGGCCGGCGACGACCGCGCGAGATCGGCCAGCGGCAGGCGCAGGGCGGCAGCAACGCTCGACGCGAAGGTCGACTCGTCGACGCTGTTCGCGTGTGCGATGGCCGACCACAGCTCCGCGGTGCCCGGGTGCTCGGCGAGGCGACGCGGGTCCGCCGGCAACAAACGGAAGCGCGCCGACAAGCGCGACAGCCAGTGCTGGGCGAGTCGCTCGGCTTTGGCGGCATCGGCGTCGCTCAGCAGGCTCAAGGCCGGCGTCACGATCGGCGTGGCGCCCGACGAGCGGCGCACCGGTGCGGCGTCGTCGTCGACGAGCTCGTCGGGTTCTTCTGCCGCACGCGAGGTGAGGTCGCGCAACACGCGCACCGCCTGCGCGTTGAGCGCGACGTCGCCGAGCGGTGAGGGGTCGTCGGTGAACGCCGCTTCGGTGAGCGGAATGAACTTGCCGACGGCGTGCAGGTAGTCGGCCAGGCGTTGCCGATCGCCCAAGTGCAGTTTGCCGCGCAGCCGACGCCCGTCTTCGAGACGCAGTTCCACGCCGCGCATCGTGAGCGCGGTGGTGCCGCTGAGGACGGGCACTTCGGGATCCAGCGGGATCGCTACCAGCAGTTGATCGGCCTGCAGGACGGCGTGGCTCGACTCGTCGGGGGAGTCGCTCCACGTGGCGCTGATGAGGTTGACCCAGCCGCTCTTGCGTGAGCTCAGATACGGCGCGAGCGCCTGTCCCGGTCCGAGGAATACCCCGCCGTCCACCTCCGCCCCGTCGCGAAGGACGAGTCGAACGCGCCGAGGCTTGGCCGTGGACCGGGACTGGCTCCGCTGTAGCATAGGCGAACAGTGTCGCCAGATGCGACGCTTCGTAATTCCCAGAGCGGCGAACGGTGGTAGGATATGACGATTCTGCCACCTGAGTGACAGTCAGGACGGCTGATTTAGAACTCCAGGTCCACCGTGATGCGGGCTCCCACCCGGTAGCGGTCAGGATCGAGGTCCCGAATGCGCTTCGGCAACGGCAAGAGCGTGCGGCCGTCCTTGCCGCGCCAGACGGACGTGCTCCACGCCACGCCGCCGACGATCGCGCGCACAGCGCTGCGCCCCCAGCCGCCACGGGTTGAGGGCGCGCGGTCGGCAGGCACGGTCACGAAGTACCAGCCGCCCTTGCCCTCGTAGCGCCAGATCGCCGCGCGAAAGCGCACACGAAACATCAGGGGATCGTGCCCGAGTCCGGCGACGATGTCCAGCGCGCCAGCGCGGTGAAATGCTGCGTCTCTCGCGCGGCGGCGTCGGGATCGGCGAGCAGCGCGAAGAATTGCTGCGCCGCCGGGTGCGCCATCGCGGCCGCCATCGCCGACTCGTAGTCCGCGCGAGAGCGCCACTCCACACAGTCGACGTAGCCGCCATCGGCGCGCTGCCACAGCGTCCGGCGCAGGCACCCCGGCGCGCTCGAGAGAAACTCGCGTTGCAGGGTGTCGGCGGCCGCGAGGACCGCGTCGGTCGACACGTCAGGCGCCACGAGAAACGGCACCCATTCGATGTACGTCTGCTGGTTGTGCACCGCACCACTCCGGTTGAAGGATGAGCAGAGCCTACGCGCAAATACGACGCGAAATGACATATTTGTTGGATGCCACCCGTTGCCCCGCGCGATCGAAGCGAACGACTCGACCTGCTGACACGCCGTCTGGCCGACGCACCCGGCATGACCGCCGGCGCGCTGGCGGAGGACTTGGGCGTGAGTGCGCGCACCCTGGCGCGCGACCTCCGTCACCTGCGCGACCGCGGCGTGCCGGTCGAGGCGTCGCGCGGGCGGGGCGGTGGCCTTCGTCTGCCGCCGCGCTGGGGGCTCGGACGGGTGTCGCTGGCGGCCGACGAAGGGCTGTCGATCCTCGTCGCCTTGGCGGTCGTCGATCAACTGGGGCTGCCCATCTTCGGCCAGGCCTTGGGCCGAGCGCGTCGACGCCTTGCCGCCGCATTTCCCGCCGACGACCGCCGCCGACTCGCGCCATTGCGGGAGCGCATCATCGTGGGGCGCGCGGCGTCGCCAGCGGTCGCGGCAACCTACACGGCGACGTCGCCTGCCGTGCGGCGCCCGTTGGAGCGCGGGTTTGCCGAGTGCCGCCTGCTGCGCACCACCTACGTGCGGCCCGACGGCCGTCAGAGCGATCGCGTGATCGAACCGCACGCGCTGCTGGTGAACTGGCCAGCGTGGTACGTGGTCTCGCACGACCACGCGCGCGGGGCCACGCGAACCTTTCGGGTGGATCGCTTCACGGCGATCGCGGTGCTCGACACGCGCTTCACGCCGCGGCCGCGCGATCTACTGCGCGATGCGGCCGCGGACGTGCCCGGCCTCGAACCGGTGTGACGAATGGCGCTGTTGACGCGCGGGCCCGGCGATACTTTGCAGTGAGCCGCCAATGACCCCTCCCGACGCCGAACTGATCGCACTGCAGACCGCCCTCGCGGGCGAGTATTTCGTCCAGCGCGAACTCGGGCGGGGTGGGATGGGCATTGTGTACCTCGCGCGCGATATCGCGTTGGAACGTGATGTCGCGATCAAGGTGTTGCCGACCACGCACGCCGCGGACCCCGACGCCCGGCAACGCTTCCTTCGCGAGGCGAGACTGGCGGCGGGACTGTCGCACCCGCACATCGTCCCGATCCATCGCGTGGGAGAAGCGGACGGCTTCGTCTTCTTCGTGATGACCTACATCGAAGGCGAAACTCTGGGCGAGCGCTTGCGCACTCGGGGGCCGCTGTCGGCCGACGAGACGACGCGGCTGATGCGCGAGGTCGCGTGGGCACTCGCGTACGCGCACGGGCGCGGCATCGTGCACAAGGACATCAAGCCCGACAACATTCTGCTCGATGCCGCGACGGGTCGCGCGATCGTGACGGACTTCGGGATCGCGCAGGCCGGTGGTGAGTCGGGTATCGCGGGTGTGGCCGGCACGGCGCACTTTATGAGCCCCGAGCAGGCGGCCGGCGTGCCGATCGATGGCCGGAGTGACATCTACGCTTTGGGGGTGGTGGGATATCTCGCCGCAAGCGGCCGGCTGCCCGCGGAGACCCTCGGCACACGGCTGCGCGCACTGCCTGCGGATGCGTCGCGGCCGGCCCTCAGCGTCGCGGCCGCCGCGCCGGGGTTGTCGCCGGCGCTGATCGCGACGATCGACCGCTGCTTGCTCCCCGAGCCCGCGCGCCGGTTCGCGGACGGCGAAGCCGTCGCCGCCGCGCTCGCCCCGGCGTCACAGGCCCGCCCGGCACTGCCACCGGCGCTGCGCGCGTGGCTTGAGGCGCGCAATCCGATGCTCGCGCCCTACCTCGCGTGGTTCGGCCTCTTCGGCACGCTGACCACAGCCAACCTGATTTCGTGGGTGACCGGCAATCGACCCGAAGGGCCGGCGGACATCGTGCTTCTGGCAGGCATCACATCGATGCCGTTGGTGCCGATCGTCGGGTTCCACGTGAATCAGGCCTATCGGCAGTTTCGCGCCGGATACACGCTCGCCGACCTGCGGGAAGCGCTCGCCGTCGCCCGACGCGAACGGGACGCGACCGAGGCGCTGACGCGCGCCGAGCACGAACCCCGCGGGCACCGACCGCTCCGGCTCGCGACAGTGGCCGCGGGCACGTGGCTAGCCACCACATTTGCCCTGGTGCTCTCGGGTGTCACGCACGAGCGGCAGTTGGGTGTGATGTTCGTGCTGGTGCCGCTCCTCACCACGCTGGTCTTGATGGCCGCGAGCAACGCGCTGGATGTGCAGTTCATTCCCGACGGTGTGCGACGCGCGTGGCAGGCGGGTCTGCGCGAGCGGCTGTGGAACAGCCGAGTGGGGCAGTGGCTCGCGAAGAAGCTCGGTGCACCAGAGCGCTCGCGTGCAGTGGGCGGGGCGGTGTTCCGACCGACCGAGGCCGCGATCGGCTTGGCGGCGTCAGAACTGTACGCGCAGCTCCCCACCGCGTACCAAGCGCAGTTGCACGAGTTGCCGGCGGTGGTGACCGCGCTGGAGGCGCAGGCCGCACACGCTCGCGCCGAACTCGACGTCGTGGCGGCGCTGGCGGCGAGCGCGAACGACGAAGGCGCGCTGGCCTCACGTCGCGCGGCGGCCCAGCGGCAGTTGTCGTCGAGCGTGTCGGCGCTGGAGCAGTTGCGGTTGGGCCTACTCAAGATGCACGCCGGTACCACTGATCTTGCGCCGATGACGACGCTGATCGAATCGGCGCGTCGCGTCAGTGATGACGTGGATCGGCTGTTGGAGGCGCGGCGTGAGGTGGAAGGGCTGCGGGACGAGCCCGCGGGCTGGGAGCGGGTGGCGACGCCGACGTAGTCAGCGGTAGGCTGGCGAAACGGCAGTGCGCACGGTCGTCGGTGTCTGCATCCGTCAGTCGCAACACAGCGAACTGTTCCCTCGTACGCATCACGCGACCGCCGACCTCCCTCCAACCGTCCCCCCGCATGCGCGCACGGATCGTTCGTCAATCGCTCGGTATGTTGCTCGCACTCGCCGGTGCCGCGACGGCATCCGCTGCGCAGACGGCCGCCACCGACGCCGGCATCGCCGGTGAGTGGATCTTCGAGATGACAGGCGACGCGCAGCCGCAGCGGGTGGTGCTGCAGCTCGTTGGCGATACGCTGCGTGGTCGCGTGTATGGACAGGAGCTCACCGGTCGCGTGCTGGGGTCCCGCGTCGAGTTTCGCGTGGGCAGTTATCGCTGGCGCGCGGCGCTGCGGGGGGACACGCTGACAGGATGGTTGGGCGTGGATCCAGACTCGTCCGCCTGGCGCGGGACGCGGTTCCGGCGACCGGCCGTGCCTCGTCGCTTCGAGTTCACACCGACATCGTGGGAGCGCGGCGTGAGCGCGACGGTGCGGCCCGTGCTGCGCGTCGCCCCCGGCGACACGGTGCGCACGTCAACGTTGGATGCCGGCGGCTGGAGCACCGGAGCCTTCGGCGAACGTGGCAATCGACCGTCACCCGGCGGCAACCCGCTCGTTGGGCCGTTCTACGTCGAAGGCGCTGTCCCGGGCGATGTGCTGGTGCTTCGCTTGCACCGCGTGCGACTCAATCGCACCTGGGCCTTCAGTGGGACGGAACTCATCGATCAGGCCGTCGATCAGGGATACGCCCGCGACCGCAAGTATGCGAACACCGACAACAAGTGGACGCTCGACACCGCCACCGCCACGGCGCGGCTCACGACGCCGACCCCGGCGCTGAAGGATTGGCGCGTACCACTCCGGCCGTTTCTTGGCGTGGTGGCCGTCGCGCCAAGCCAGCAGTTCACGCCGAGCTCGCGCGATGCGGGTTCCTACGGCGGCAATATGGAAAGTGCTCACCTCGCCGAGGGCGCCGTGGTGTACCT
>JANRJP010000068.1:0-44860 GCA_033763905.1 Gemmatimonadaceae bacterium | reverse complement strand
CATCGCGCGGGCCGAGCGGGGCCAGCGGGTCACGGCGACGGACTTCGATCTCGAGGAGCACTACGAGGACTTCCAGCCGAAGCGCTTCGACAAGGTGAAGGCGTGGATTCCCGTGCAGCGCGGCTGCGACTACAAGTGCACCTACTGCATCGTGCCGTATACGCGCGGCCCCGAACGCTCGCGCAAGCTCGAGGATGTGATTCGCGAGGCGCACGACACGGTGGAGCAGGGAATGACCGAAGTCGTCCTGCTCGGCCAGACGGTGAATTCCTATACCGACGGCACGCACGACTTCGCCGACCTGCTGCGGGCCTTGGGCCGCGTCGATGGGCTCAAGCGCGTGCGCTTCACGAGCCCGCACCCGAACGACTTCACCGATCGCGTCATCGCCGCGATGGCCGAGACGCCCAACGTCTGCGAGCACGTGCATCTGCCGATGCAGTCGGGCTCGACGAAGACGCTCAAGCGGATGCTGCGGCGCTACACGCGCGAGGCGTATCTCGAGAGCGTGGCTAAGCTCCGCGCCGCGATCCCGGGCCTCGGACTCACGACAGATATCATCGTCGGGTTCCCCGGCGAGACGCCGGAGGACTTCGAGGAGACCCTGTCGGCCTGCGACGACGTCGGCTTCGACGATGCCTTCACGTTCCAGTTTTCGATGCGCGAAGGCACGCCGGCCACGAAGCTCCCACCCGAGCTGGCCGTGCCGGCGGACGAAATGCAGGCGCGCTACGACCGCCTTGTGGCGACCATTCGCGGACGCTCGCGCGAGAAGAACGTCGCGATGTTGGGGCAGACGCGTGAGCTGCTGATCGAGAAGACCGCGCGTCGCGGCGAGCTGCTGCAGGGTCGCTCGCGTGACTTCAAGACCGTGTTGATTGCCGGCGACGAGTCGATGATCGGCCAGTACGTGGACGTGGAGTTGACCGGCACGACCGGATCCACGTTCACCGGCACGCCGGTCCAGGCCAAGGTTCGCACGCCACTGCCGCTCGCGGGCTAGCCGCGACGCAATCGTTCGCGCCCGGTGGCCACAGAAGGCCACCGGGCGCGTGTCGTTTGGGCGCCAAGCTGCGGGATGGTGTTGGTGCTTGGCGTCGCGGGGGCGGTGCTCCTCGGATTGCTCGCCGGCGGGGGCGGCGTGGGCGTGCCGTGCGCAGGGCTGGCGCTCGGCGCCGCGGCCGTGGCCGCGTGGGCGGGATCGCGCGGGCAGTGGCCGGGCACCGCGTGGACACCGTGGCTCGCGCTGCTCCTGGCGGGGGCCGCGCTGCTTGGGGACCTCGCGCGGGCCGACGACACGCGATGTCGGCAGGCGGCGGCGGCCCGGTCGGTGTTTGAGGGAGTGATCGATCTGTCACCGGCCGCACCGGGCGAACGGGCGGTGGCGCAGGTGTCGTTCGGCCATTGCGAGGTGCGCGCCTCGTTGATCGTGGCCCGCGGGAGTGCCCCGCCGGGCGCCCGCGTGCGCATTGCGGGCGACGCCTCGGCGTCGCCCCGTGGCATTCTGGTGCGCAATGCCAGTGTGGCGCGCATCGGCGGGGCGAGTTGGCGAGTGGAGCAGCGCGCGCGTGCCGCCGCGGCGCTCGACGCGTTGTTTGGCCCGCACGCCCCGATGGCTCGTGCGCTCGTGGTCGCCGACACCCGCGATCTGGATCAGGCGCTCAAGGATCGCTTCGCCGACAGCGGGCTGATCCACGCGATCTCGATCAGCGGTCTGCACGTTGCCATCATCGCGCAGGCCCTCGGTGTGCTGTTCGGGGTGCTCCGGGCACCACCGACGGCGGCCGCGGTCAGCGGACTGCTGGCGACGGTGGCGTATGTCGTCGGGCTCGGGGCGCCGCCGCCCGCGGTCCGCGCGGCGGTGATGCTCGGCATCCCGATGGTCGCGAAGGTGTTGCAGCGTCCGGTCTCCAAATGGGCGGCGGTGGCGTGGGGCGCGCTGTTGCCACTGGCGCTGGACCCGCTCACGGCACTCGACATCGGCTACCAGTTGTCGGTCGGCGGGATGGCGGGGCTGATCTGCGCCGGCGCCTGGGCCAAGCGCGTCGTGCCCGCGCACTGGGAGGGCTGGCGCGGCACGATCGCGCGCGAGTTGGCGACGGGCGTGGCGGTGGCGGTGCTGACCGCGCCGTTGTCCGCGTGGCACGTGGGGCGGCTCTCGGTCGTCGCACCGGTGACCAATCTGCTGGCGTCTCCGCTGCTCTCGGCGCTGCAGCCGGCGCTGTTCCTGTCGCTCGCGCTGTCGCCGATCGCGTGGGCGGCGACGTCGGCCGCCGCCGGCACGTCCGTGCTGCTGGCCGGCTTCGACTGGATTGCGCGCATCGGCGCGTCGGTGCCGCACGCGGCCGTGGTGGTCTCGCCCGGGGTCGGCGGTGCAGTGGCGACCGGCGTGGCGGTGACGGCACTGGGAGCCGCGTGCCTTGCGCCCTGGGTCGCACGCCGGGCGCTGTCCGTAGCGGTGGCTGCTCTCGCGTGGGCGGTGTGGGCGCCGATCCTCGTCCGACGGCCACTGACGGAACTCCACGTTTTCGACGTGGGGCAGGGCGACGCACTCGGCATTCGCACGCGGCGGGGGCGATGGATTCTGGTCGACGCCGGGCCGGGTGGTCCATCCGGCGACGCAGGCCGAGCGGTGCTGGTGCCGGCGCTTCGGCGGCTTGGCGGCCGAGTCGAGGCGTTGGTGCTGACGCATCCCGACCTCGACCACGTCGGGGGGGCGGCGACGTTGATCCGCACCTTCGCGCCGGTGGTTCTGCTGGAACCGGGGTTTCCCGGGACCAGTGACGCCTATCGCGACGCACTCGTGGCTGCCGCCGCGGTGGGGACGCAGTGGCGCGCGGCGCGAACGGGCGATTCGCTGGTCGTGGACGAAGTCACCTTGAAAGTCCTCGCACCGGACGACGACCTGGTCGCGGGCGCGGCCGGACCCAACGACGCGTCGGTGGTGGTGCAGGTCCACGTGGGGGAGATCCGCTGGTTGCTCACCGGGGACGCGGAGGCAGCCGAAGAGCAGTGGCTGGCCGAGCGATTTGGCGCCGCGTTGGAGAGCGACGTGTACAAGGTCGGCCATCACGGAAGCACGACCAGCTCCACCGAGCCGCTTCTGCGGTTCACGCGCCCGCGGTTGGCGGTCGTGTCGGTCGGGGCGCGGAACCGCTACGGCCACCCTGCGCGGGCCGTGCTGTCGGCCCTGGCGCGCCAGGGCGTGGTCGTGCTGCGCACCGACCGATTGGGGCCCGTGGTGGTGCGGACGGACGGCCTGCGGCTGGAAGCCGAGGGGGGCGGCGAGCGACTGGAGGTCCCGGGGCGACCGGCCGCGAAGTGATCTGCGCCGCTTGTGTCGATCGCCGGGGTTGGGGAGCTTTGAGGTCTATGATCACGACCTCGCCGAACAAGGCCGTAACGATCGAGCGATTCATCGTCGAGCAGGAGCGGCTATTGCCGCACGCGACGGGTGACCTCTCCGACATCCTGTACGACATCGCCTTGGCGGCGAAGATGATCTCGAGCAAGGTCAGACGCGCGGGCTTGTCGGACATCCTCGGGGCCGCCGGCGCCGAGAACGTGCAGGGCGAAATCCAGCAGAAGCTCGACGTGATCGCCAACGAGATTATGGTGAGCGCGCTCGAACACGGCGGACGGCTCTGCGCGATGGCGTCGGAAGAAGAAGCCGACATCATCCCGATCCCGACGACGTTCCGCACCGGCAAGTACGTCTGCGTGTTCGATCCGCTCGACGGATCGAGCAACATCGACGTCAACGTGCCGGTGGGCACGATTTTCTCGGTCCTGCAGAAGGTCGAGCCCGGTCCACACGGCACCGTGGCCGACTTCCTGCAAGCGGGCCATAAGCAGGTGGCGGCGGGCTACGTGATCTACGGATCGAGCACGATGCTCGTGTACACCACCGGGCAGGGCGCGCACGGCTTCACGCTCGACCCGTCGATCGGCGAGTTCCTGCTGTCGCACCCGGACATTCGCACGCCGGCCACGGGCAAGTTCCTGAGCGTCAACGACTCCTACGAAGCGCTGTGGAGCGAACCGGTCAAGAAGTTGATGCGGCGCTACCGCGGGCTCGAAGGGGGCTACAAGGCCAAGAACGTGCGCTACGTCGGGTCGCTGGTGGCCGACGTGCATCGCAACCTGCTGGCCGGCGGCGTGTTCTGCTATCCGCCCAACGCCAAGAGCCCCAAGGGCAAGTTGCGGCTCTTGTACGAGTGCAACCCGATCGCGTTCATCGTGGAGCAGGCCGGTGGCGCCGCCTTCGACGGCGAGCGCCGGTTGATGAGCGTCCAGCCGACGGAATTGCATCAGCGGGCGCCCTTGTTCGTCGGCAGCCGCGACGATGTCGCGCTCGCGGCCGAGACGCTGGGCGCGGCTGGGGCGCTCGAATGAGCGAGGTCCGCTCGCCGTCCGGCATTCCCATTCCGCTGGTGGTCCACCCGAACGACGGTCGGGTGGAGTACGCCACGGACCTGGGCGAGCCGGGCCAGTTCCCGTTCACGCGGGGCGTGCAGCCGAATATGTACCGCGGCCGGCACTGGACGATGCGCCAGTACGCCGGCTTCGGCACGGCAGAGGCGACGAACGAGCGGTTCAAGCTGCTGCTGGCCAAGGGGCAGACCGGCTTGTCGACGGCGTTTGACTTGCCCACGCAGATGGGGATCGACTCCGATCACGCGCGCGCGCTGGGCGAGGTTGGTCGTGTCGGCGTGGCGATCGATACGGTCGAAGACCTGCACCTCCTCCTGGCCGATCTGCCGCTCGACAAGGTCTCGACGTCGATGACCATCAACGCGACGGCCTCGACGCTGCTCGCGATGTACATCACGGTCGCCGAGGAGCGGGGCATCGCGCGCGCCGCGGTGAGCGGGACGATTCAGAACGACATCCTCAAGGAGTACATCGCCCGCGGCACGTACGTGTATCCGCCGACGCCGTCGCTGGCCCTCATTGCCGAAGTGTTCCGCTTCTGCGCCGCGGAAGTGCCGAACTGGAATCCGATTTCGATCAGCGGCTACCACATTCGCGAAGCCGGGGCCACGGCGGTGCAAGAACTGGCTTTCACCTTCGCCAACGCGATGACCTACGTCGCAACGGCGGTGGCTGCCGGACTGCCGGTGGATGCCTTTGCGCCGCGGCTCAGCTTCTTCTTCGCCTGTCATAACGACCTGTTCGAAGAAGTGGCGAAGTTCCGCGCGGCGCGGCGCATCTGGTCGCGCCTGATGCGCGAGCGGTACGGCGCGAACGACGCCTCGTGCAAGTTGCGCTTTCACACGCAGACCGGCGGCGTGACGCTCACCGCGCAGCAGCCGATGAACAACATCGTTCGCGTGACGGTGCAGGCGCTGGCGGCGTCCCTGGGCGGGACGCAGTCGCTGCACACGAACGGCTACGACGAGGCGCTCGCGCTCCCTACGGAGATGGCCGCGACCTTGGCGCTCCGCACGCAACAGATCGTCGCGTACGAAAGCGGCACCGCGCAAACAGTGGATCCGCTCGCCGGCTCGTACTACGTCGAGCACCTGACGAACGAACTCGAGCGGCGGGCGCTGGAGCTGCTGGCCGATGTCGAATCGCGCGGCGGCAGCGCCGCCGCGATCGAAGCCGGTTTCTTCCAGGATGAAATCGGGCGCTCGGCCTATGAGTATCAGCTGAGCATCGAGCGCGGTGAGACCGTCATCGTCGGCGTGAACAAGTTCCAGGACGGGGAAGACCCGCCGATGATTCCCGCACCCGACTTCAGCGCGCTGGAGCGTGAGCAAGTCGCCAAGCTCGGTCGCGTGAAGGCGGGGCGTGACGCGGCGCGGTTGCGCGACGCGCTGTCCACTTTGGGCGATGCGGCCGGTCGCGTGGCCCGGAAGGAGTCGGGCGTCCACCTGATGCCCTTGATCATCGCGGCGGTGCAGGCCCGCGCCAGCGTCGGCGAGATCAGCGACACCCTGTCGGCCCAGTGGGGCCAGTACCGGCCGGGGCTCTAGCTGTCAGACCAGTACCATTGCGGCGGCCGGTCACGCCAGATTCCGGGGCGTGTACGCCGCCTGCATCTGGTGCAACCAGGCCCTCGGCCGTAACGAGACCATCGAGCAGTTCCCCGTCGGCCGCCGGCTGGCATTCGACCAGGCCGCCGGTCGCTTGTGGGTCGTCTGCCCGAACTGCGAGCGTTGGAACCTGTCGCCGCTCGAGGAACGCTGGGAGGCGATCGAAGCCTGCGAGAAGCTCTACCGCGACACCCGGAAGCGCGTCAGCACCGACAACATTGGGCTCGCGCGCGTGGGGGAGGGCGTCGACTTGGTTCGCATCGGGAAGCCGATGCTGCCGGAGTTCGCGGGCTGGCGGTACGGGGACCAGTTCGGCCGACGCTACCGGAAAGCGATGATGATCGGCGCGGCAATGGTGGCGGGCACTGGGCTGGCGATCGCCGGACAGATCGCGCTCGGCATCGGCGGCGTGGGCCTGCTGAATCTCGGCTCCCTGTACGAGGGCTACCGCAACAAGAAGACCGTCAACCGCCTGACGCGACCCAACGGGTCGAAGATCGACCTGTCGGCACTGAACGCCGGCAAGACCCGCGTGCAGGTCGAGGGGGACGGACTGACCTTGGCGGTGCGGGGGACCGGGGACGAGTGGGCCAACGTCAGCGCCGAGGTCGACGTGATCGACGCCTTGCGGCGGGATGGCGCCTCGCGGCGGAGGATCAACAGCGCGATGGAACTCAAGCAGTGGCACTTGCTGGAGGGCGAGGAGGCCCGACAGGCCCTGAGCGCGATTCTCCCGATCGTGAACCGCGATGGCGCCTCGAAGTCCGTCGTGGAGTCGAGTGTCCGGCTGGTGGAGCGGCGGCTCGTGGCCGACTACCCGTTCCCGCTGCGCCTCACGAAGGCGACCGAGCAGCACACGCCGCTGCGGGAGATGGAGCCCAATCGCCGCCTCGCCGCCGAGATTATGCTGCACGAGGCCGAGGAACGCCGCTGGCTCGAGGGGGAGCTCAGGGACCTGGAGGCCCGCTGGAAGGAGGCCGACGAGATCGCCGGGATCGCGGACTCGCTCACCCTGCCGGCAGGAATCGAGGAGCGGCTGGAGTCCCTTCGGAAGCGCTGATCGGCTATCTTTCGCAGGCTGTTCCGGACACGCAGTATCGTCTGACACCTCCCAAGATGCCCACCTACGAATTCCAGGCGCCCGACGGCCGCATCGTCGAACGTCGGTACAAGATCAGCGAAGTGCCCTCCGAGATCACGCTCGACGACGGCGTTGTCGCCACGCGACTGATCTCCGGCGGCGCCGACCTCGTCTTCAAGGGGTCGGGGTTCTACATCACGGACTACGGGAAGGACGGCAAGAAGGACCAGCGCGCGGTCGCAGCCAAGCCGAGCGAATCCAAGTCGTCCGAATCGAAGAGCGACGCCAAGCCGGCGGCGCCGGCGCCGGCCGCCTCGAGCACGACGCCGAAGCCGTCGGCGTCGTGAGCGCCGACACCCTCAGGGCCGAACTCGCCAAGGTCGCGATCGGCCTCGGCGCGCCGGCGGGGACCGCCGCGTTGCTTGAGCGGCCGCGCGACCCGTCGCACGGCGACTGGGCGACCAATCTCGCGATGACGCTGGCCAAGCCGCTCGGCCGCAAGCCGCGCGACATCGCGACCGACATCGTCGCGCAACTCGACGTGCGCGCGGCCGGCGTGAAGGCCGTCGAGATCGCCGGCCCGGGCTTCATCAACTTCCGGATGGATCCGGGGGCACAGGCGGAAGTGCTGCGCGTGGTCGTGTCGGCCGGTGCGCAGTACGGGCGCGTCGCGCCCACGGCAGGCGTCGCTCCGGTCAACGTCGAGTTCGTCAGCGCGAATCCCACCGGGCCACTGCACGTGGGGCACGGCCGACAGGCCGCCTTGGGCGACGCGATCGCGTCGCTCCTCGAAGCGCGCGGGCAGACGGTGCATCGCGAGTTCTACTACAACGACGCTGGGGTACAGATCGAGAACCTCGCGAAGTCGCTGTGGATCCGCGTCGCACAGGCGGCGGGTCGTGACGCCGCGATTCCCGAGGGCGGCTACAACGGCGAGTACATCGGCGAAATCGCGCAGCGCTACGTCGCCGAGCGCGGGACGCCGGACGGCGGCGTGCTCGACGAAGGTGTCGCGGCCATTCAGGGCGGGCAGCGGCCGGCCGATGCCGCGCGCTTCGACGAGATGCGGCAATACGCCGTGGCGGCACTTCGCGCCGAGCAGGACCTGGACCTCAAGGCCTTCGGCGTGGCCTTCGATACGTACTACCTCGAGTCGTCGCTCTACACCGATGGCCGCGTCGAGCAGACTGTCGCGGCACTCACGGCGGCGGGCGCCACGTTCGAGGAAGACGGGGCCCTGTGGCTGCGCACCACGCAGTGGGGCGACGACAAGGATCGCGTGATGCGCAAGCGTGACGGCACGTACACGTACTTCGTGCCCGACGTCGCCTATCACGTCACCAAGTGGGAGCGCGGGTACCGTCGCGCGATCGACGTGCAGGGCGCCGACCACCACAGCACCACCACTCGTGTGCGCGCGGGGCTGCAGGCGCTCGGCATCGGCATTCCGGCCGGCTACCCCGACTACGTCCTGCACCAGATGGTGACGGTGATGAAGGGCGGCGAGGAGGTGAAGATCTCCAAGCGCGCCGGCAGCTATGTGACCGTGCGGGATCTCATCGACTGGGTCGGGCGTGACGCGGTCCGCTACTTCTATCTGATGCGGAAGGGCGACAGCCAGCTCGTGTTCGATGTCGATCTGGCGCGCGCGCAGAGTGAAGAGAACCCGGTGTACTACGTGCAGATGGCGCACGCGCGGGTCTGCGGCATCTTCCGCGTGGGCGAGATCGATCGTGCCGCGTTCTCGGCCGATGGCGTCGATTTGTCGGTGCTGGTTGAGCCCGAGGAGCAGGAGTTGATCAAGGCGATCGGCGACTACCCCGCGATGCTCGCTGGGGCCGCCGAATCGTTGGAGCCGCACCGGGTGGCCAATTGGCTGCTCGAGACGGCGCGGCTCGTGCACACCTGGTACCACAAGCATCACGTGCTCGGAGAGCCGGCGCCGATTCAGCAGGCGCGGCTCGTGTTGGCCAAGGCGGCGCAAGTGGCGCTGTCGAACGGTCTCGGGATGCTCGGCATCTCGTCGCCGGACCGGATGTAACCCGCGTTCTGCTTCTCCCTCTTCCGCATCGTGCCCAGATGTCCGTACTCGTCGTAGGATCCGTCGCGCTCGACTCCGTCGAAACACCGTTCGGCAAGGCCGACAATGTGCTCGGTGGGTCGGGCACCTTCTTCTCGGCCTCCGCGAGTCATTTCACGCAGGTGCAGCTCGTCGGCGTGGTTGGCAGCGACTACCCGGTCGAGCGGCTGCAGCCCCTCGCGGCGCGCGGCGTGGACTTGGCCGGCCTCGAACAGGCCGAGGGCGAGTCGTTCCGCTGGCGCGGCCGGTACCGGCACGACCTGAACAGCGCCGAGACGCTCGAGACGCGCCTGGGCGTGTTTTCGCACTTCCGGCCGAAGATTCCCGACGCGTTCAAGAAGACGCCGTTCGTGTTTCTGGCGAACATCGATCCGCGGTTGCAGCTGCAGGTGCTCGAGCAGGTCGAGAAGCCGAAGCTCGTCGCGATGGACACGATGAACTTCTGGATCGAGTCCCGTCGTCCGGACCTCCTCAAGCTGCTCGGCCACGTCGACCTGATCACGCTGAACGACGGCGAAGCGCGGCAGCTCACCGAGCACAGCAACCTGATCAAGGCCGCCCGCTGGATTATGGACAAGGGCCCCAAGTACGTGCTGATCAAGAAGGGCGAGCACGGGGCCTTTATGTTCCACGGCACGTCGGTGTTCTACGCGCCGGCCTATCCGCTCGAGGATGTCTTCGACCCGACCGGGGCCGGCGACTCGTTCGCTGGCGGCTTCATTGGCTGGCTCGCGCGCACCGGCGACCTGTCGGAAGCGAACCGTCGGCGCGCCGTGGTGTACGGCAGTGCGATGGGGTCGTTCGCGGTGGAGCGCTTCTCGACGGATCGCTTGATGGAAATCGGCAACGCCGACATTGCCCAGCGGGTGCAGGAGTTCCACCAGCTGGTGTCGTTCGACGCCGAGCTGCCGCGATGAGCGGACCGCTCGACTACCGCAGCGCTGGCGTCAACCTCGAGGCGGCCGACGACGCCAAGGGGCGGATCAAGCGGCACGTCGAGAGCACGTTCACGGCCGGCGCCCGCGGGGCCTTCGGCGGCTTCGGCGGGATGTTCCGGGTGCCCGCGGGCGCCAAGGCCCCGCTGCTCGTGGCAAGTGCCGACGGCGTGGGCACCAAGCTCAAGGTCGCGATCGACGCCGGTCGCCACGACACGGTCGGGCACTGCCTCGTCAATCACTGCGTCAACGACATTCTGGTGCAGGGCGCCGAGCCGCTGTTCTTCCTCGACTACGTCGCCTTCGGGGCGTTGGATCCGGTGGCGGTCGAAGGCGTGGTCGCGGGCGTCGCGGCGGGGTGCCGCGAGAACGGTGCCTCGCTCCTTGGCGGCGAGACCGCCGAGATGCCTGGGCTGTATACGCCGCCTGACTACGACCTGGCCGGCTTCATCGTCGGTTGGGTCGAAGAGGCCGACGTGCTCGGCGCCGAGCGGGTGCGCGAAGGCGACGTGTGCGTGGCGCTGGCCTCGAGCGGGCTGCACACGAATGGCTATTCGTTGGCCCGGAAGATCGTGTTCGAGAAGATGGGGCTGGGCCTCAACGACCCCTTCCCCGGCGAAGGCGGCGCGACCGTCGCCGACGCGTTGCTCCGCATTCATCGCTCGTATCTGCCGGCCCTGCGGCCGGTGAAGGGGGCCATCCACGCGATGGCCCACATCACGGGTGGCGGAATCCCCGGGAACCTCAACCGGGCCCTTCCGCCGACGACTGACGCGGAAATTGACACTGCCACCTGGGAAATTCCCAACCTGTTTAGTGCGCTAGCGCACGGCGGCGGCGTGGCCCGCGATGAAATGTTTCGGGCGTTCAATATGGGCGTCGGGATGATCGTCCTGTGCGCCCCGGAGTCCGCTGCGGCTGTCATTGCCTCGGCGGAATCGGCTGGCGTCGCCGCGTGGACGTGCGGCCGGATCGTGCGCGGCACTGGTGCCGTGCACCTCCGTTAATCCTCAATCCGGAGTTCTGATGCGTGTCGTGCGTGGAGTGAAGCGGACCCTGGCCACCGTCCTGGTGGCGGCCGCGGTGGTGCCGGTGACGAGCCGGACGGCGGCGGCGCAGTGCCCGATCGTTCCGGCGACGGCGTCGGCGACCGATCCGAACCGGTTGCTGAGCGACGCCTGCAACAAGGCCAATGACGTCTTCCAGCTGATGACGCCGCAGATCGGCGCCGTCCTCGCCGGTGGCAATCCGTCGCCGTCGATCGGCGGTACGCTCGGCGGCTTCCCGCATTTCAACGTCGGCCTGCGCCTGAACGTGGTGCAGGGCGCGCTGCCGCGTATCGATCAGGCGAATCCCGGACTCGGGTTCACTGGGGCGCAGGCGTCGCTGATTCCCGTCGACAACGTGTTCATCCCGATGCCGCAGGCCGATGCGCAGATCGGCATCTTCAAGGGCTTCAAGCTCGGGCTGCCGATTCCGTTCCTCGGCATCACCAACATTGGCGGCATCGATGCGCTGGTGAGCGCGTCGTTCGTGCCGAGCGCGGAAGCGCTGGCCGGCGGTAACGGCATCAAGGTCGAAGGCGGGCAGGTGGCGATCGGCTACGGCGCGCGGCTCGGCGTGTTCGAAGAGTCGTTGCTGGCGCCGGGGCTCTCGGTGTCGGCGATGATCCGTCCGACGCCGGAAGTCGCGATCAACGCGATTCGCGGCGGTGATACGCTCGGCATCCGCAACACGAAGTTCACGACGACGTCGGTGCGCGTCACGCTGTCGAAGACGATTCCGATCATCGGGCTCGGGCTCTCGGGCGGTGCCGGTATCGACAAGGTGGAAGGCGAGACGACGCTGGCGGTGAAGGTGTCGCCCTTGGCCCCGCTGCCGACGGCACCGGTGCGCGCGAACTACTCCAGCGCCGCCGAGATGACGCGTCGCAACTTCTTCGTCGCGGCGTCGCTCAAGATCCTGATCGTGCGGCTGGTCGGTGAAGTCGGTCTGGTCCGCGGTGGCGACAACCCGGTGCTTCGGAACGAGTTCCGCGACGGGTCCGAGGCGGTGCTGCCGAATGCCACGCGGCGCTACGCGACGCTGACGGCGCGTATCGGCCTCTGATGCGATGACGGACGTGCGTCAGGCGCGGGAAGACCGCCGGTGGATGCGGCGGGCACTCGCCCTGGCGCGACGTGGTTGGGGACGCACGGCGCCGAACCCTCTGGTCGGCGCCGTGCTCGTTCGTGAGGGGCGGGTGGTTGGCGCCGGGTGGCACGCCGAGTACGGCGGGCCGCACGCCGAGGCGATGGCGCTGGCGGCGGCTGGCGATCGGGCCCGCGGCGCCACCGCGTACGTGACGCTCGAACCCTGCGCGCACTACGGCAAGACGCCCCCCTGCGCCGACGCGCTGATCCGTGCCGGCGTGGCTCGCGTCGTCGTGGCGATTCCCGATCCCAATCCGGTGGCAGCGGGGGGCGCGGCCGCGCTGCGGGATGCGGGCGTACCGGTTGACGTCGGCGTCGAAGCCGACGCGGCGACGTGGCTCAACGCGCCGTTCCTCTTCGCGGCGCGTGGCGCGACTCGGCCCTTCGTGACCCTCAAGCTGGCGGTGTCGGTCGAGGGCGCGATCGCGCCTGCCTCCCGCACGGCGCAGTGGCTCACCGGGCCGCTCGCGCGTCGTGAGGTCCACCGGATGCGGGCACACGCCGATGCGATCGCCGTGGGGATTGGCACTGCACTCGCCGACAACCCCGCGCTGACCGTGCGCGAGGTGGCGCCGCCGCGGGTGCCGCCGGTGCGGGTGGTGTTCGACCGCCGGGGACGGCTACCGCTGGGCAGCGCGCTCGCGGCCTCGGCGCGCGACGTCCCGGTGTGGGTCGTGGCATCGCCAGCCGCCGCCGACACGACCGTGGCGGCGCTGGAAGGGGTTGGGGTCGCGGTCCTGCGGTGTGACGACCTGGGCGCCGCGCTGGCGACGCTCCGCGGGCGGGGTGTTCGGCACCTCTTGGTCGAAGGCGGGTCCGGCATCGCGGAGGCGCTCCTGACCGGCGGTTTCGTGGACCGGGTCGCTATCTTTCAAAGCTCTGTCCGACTTGGGGCTGGGGCGGTGCCGGCATTCGGCCGTCTCGGGTCCACCTTGCCGGCGGGGTGGCGCCCGTGCGTGAACCGCAGAGTGGGCGCTGACGTTCTTACCGTGTACGCCCCCGCGCCCCGCTGAATGTTCACTGGACTCGTCACTGCGATCGGTCGCATCACGCACGTCTCCGATGACGAGGCCGGGCGCATCTTGCGTGTCGAGGCGCCGTACGAGGGCGTCACCGAGGGCGAGAGCATCGCGCTCAACGGTGTCTGCCTCACCGTGCGTGCGTTCGGGCCGGGCTGGTTCACGGTGGGGGCGATCACCACCACGCTCGAGCGGACGACGATCGGCACCTGGGGGGTGGGGCAACGCGTGAACCTCGAGCGGGCGCTGGCCTTCGGCGAGCGGCTGGGTGGCCATCTGGTGCAGGGCCACGTGGACGGCGTGGCCGAGTGCGTGGCGGAACGGATGCACGGCGACGCCTGGTTGCTGGACGTGCGACTTCCCGCCGGGCTCTGGCCGCTGATGGTGCCGCACGGCTCGGTCACGCTCGATGGCGTGTCGCTGACGGTGAACGCGCTGCCGTCCGCGGACGTCCTGCAGGTTTCGATCATCGAGTACACCCGGCGTCACACCACGCTTGGTGGGCTCGTTCCCGGCAGCCGCCTGCACGTCGAGGCGGATGTCATCGGCAAGTACATCCAGCGGCTGGCGGCGCCCTACGCCGCAGCCGCCGCTTCCTGAGTTGGGTATGGCATTCGGTACCATTGAGCAGGCGATCGACGACCTGCGGGCGGGCAAGTTCGTCGTCGTCGCGGATGATGAAGACCGCGAGAACGAAGGCGATCTCGTCTGCGCCGCCGAGAAGATCACGCCGGAAATGGTGAACTTCATGATGCGCGCGAAGGGGATGATCTGCCTCGCGCTCACCAACGAGATCGCCGATCGGATGGATCTGCCGCTGATGGGGCGCGGGCATTCCGACGCCTTCCGCACCGCGTACACGATCACGATCGATGCCGCGCCGCATCACGGCGTGACGACCGGCATTTCGGCCGCCGATCAGGCACGCACGATTCGCGTCGCCGTCGATCCGGCGAGCTCGCCGGTGGATTTGCGGCGCCCCGGCCACGTGCATCCGTTGCGGGCGCGCGAGGGCGGCGTGCTGCAGCGGACCGGACATACCGAAGCCGCCGTCGACCTCGCGCGGCTCGCGGGCCTCACGCCGGCCGGCGTGATCTGCGAAATCCTGAACGACGACGGCACCACTGCCAAGCGGCCGCAGCTCGAGGTCTTCGCCCGGGAGCACGGCCTCACGTTCATCACCGTCGCGCAGTTGGTGGCGTGGCGCCTGCGCACCGAGCGGTTGGTGCGCCGCGTGGCCGACGCCCGCCTGCCCAGTGAGTTCGGGGAGTTCCGCATCGTCGGATTCGAGAACGACGTCGATGACGCCGAGCACGTGGCGCTCGTCTACGGCGACATCGGGGATGGCGAAGACGTGCTCGTGCGGATGCACTCGAAGTGTCTGACCGGCGACACCTTCCATTCGCTGCGCTGCGACTGTCGCTGGCAGTTGCACGACGCGATGCGTCGCGTCGTCGAGCGCGGGCGCGGCGTCATCGTGTACCTCGATCAGGAAGGGCGCGGCATCGGGCTGCTCAACAAGCTCCGTGCCTACGGCTTGCAGGACGAGGGCAAGGACACGGTCGAGGCGAACGAAGCCCTCGGCTTCCAGGCGGATCTGCGCAACTTCGGAATCGGCGCGCAGATTCTGCTTGATCTGGGCGTCACGAGCATCCGCGTGATGACGAACAATCCGAAGAAGGTCGTCGGCGTCGAAGGCTACGGCCTGCGCATCACCGGGACCGAACGCATCCAGGCGCCGGAGACGGCGGAAAACGCCGACTACCTGCGCGTGAAGCGCGAGAAGCTCGGTCACCTCAAGGCTTTGTAAGCAGGCAATTCGATGGCGGAATTCGAAGGCGCCCCTGCGGGGGACGGACGTCGCGTCGCGGTGGTGGCGAGCCGGTTCAACGAGCAGGTCACTCGGCCGCTGGTGGACGGCGCGCTCGATGCGCTGGTGCGGCACGGCGTGGCGGTGGACGACGTCGACGTCGCCTGGGTCCCCGGCGCGTGGGAGCTGCCGGCGGCGGCGCACAAGTTGGCGGCCAGCGGGCGCTACGACGCGATCGTGGCTGTCGGCGCGGTGGTGCGCGGCGACACGCCGCACTTCGACTACGTCGCGGGCGAAGCCTCGCGCGGCCTCGCGCAGGTGCAGCAGGAGTTCGAGGTGCCCGTCGGCTTCGGTCTGCTCACGACCGATACGATGGACCAGGCCACGGCGCGCGCCGGTGGCGCGCACGGCAACAAGGGCTGGGACGCCGCGATGGCCGCACTGGAGATGGCCGATCTCTTTGCACAGCTCGACAGTGGCGACGATGCGCAGGACTGAGCGTCGCGCCCGCGCGCGGGCGCTGCAGGCGATCTACGCGTGGGACGTGCGCGGCGCCGAGGCACCGCTCGAGCGCACGGCGGCGCAGGTGTGGGACGACCTCGCCGTGCCGCCGGTGGAGCGCTCGCTGGCGGCGCAGCACATCAAGCGTCTCGCCGCGCACCAGGCGGCACTCGATCTGACGCTGCGCGAGATCACGGCGAACTGGCGACTCGAGCGTCTGGGCGCCGTCGAGCGCAGCGTGCTGCGGCTCGCCGCCTCGGAGCTGGCGCACGCCGAGACGCCGCCGCGCGTCGTGCTGCAGGAGGCGGTGCGGCTCGCCGAGCGATTCGGGAGCGAAGCCAGCGCGAAGTTCGTCAACGGCGTGCTCGACGCCTTCGCGCGCGCCGCCGGCCGACTCTGACCGCGACGCGGCGGCGCTGATGCGCATTCTCGTCGTGAACTGGCAGGATCGCACCAACCCGCAGGCGGGTGGCGCGGAGGTGCACCTGCATCAGCTGTTCGGTCGCCTCGCGGCCCGCGGGCACGAAGTCGTGCTGCTCTGCAGCGGATATGACGGCGCTGCCCCACGCGTGACGTTGGATGGGATCGAGGTGCACCGGGTCGGTCGGCGCTTCTCCTTCACGTTGCTCGCGCGCGGGTACTTCCGTCGCGAGCTCGCGTCGCGCGGCTTCGACGTGATCGTCGAGGATCTCAACAAGATTCCGCTCTGGGTACCGCGCTGGTCCGCGACGCCCACGGTGTGTCTGGTGCACCACCTGTTCGGGACCACGGCATATCGCGAAGCGCCGTGGCCGATTGCGTGGCTGACCAACGTCGCCGAGGACACGATCCCGACGATCTACCGGGACGTGCCGTTCCAGTCGGTCAGCGAAAGCACGAAAGCCGATCTGGTCCGGCGGGGAATTTCGGCCGATCAGGTCGAAGTCATCGTGCAAGGCATTGACACCACGTTCTTTAGCCCTGATGCCGGCGCGAGATCTCCGACGCCGTTACTCGTGTATGTCGGGCGTCTCAAGAAGTACAAAGAGGTCGAACACATTCTCCGCGCATTCGCAACGCTGGCGATTCCGGGCGCAGTGTTGCATATCGCAGGGACGGGGGATCATCGCGGTTCCCTCGAAGCCCTCGCGGCATCGCTTGCGCTGGGCAGCAGGGTTCGGTTTCTTGGATTCATCAGCGAGGAGGAGAAGCGGACGTTGCTGCGTCAGGCGTGGGCCGTGGCGCTGACTTCGCCCAAGGAAGGGTGGGGCATCACGAACGTGGAAGCGGCCGCGTGCGGGACCCCGGCGGTGGCTTCTGATTCTCCCGGTTTGCGCGAATCCGTCCGGAATGGCGAAACCGGGTTTCTTGTCCCGCACGGCGACGTGGTCGCGCTGGCCCGCGTGTTCGAACGCGTGCTGAGCGATGCCACGATCGTCACCACCCTCGGCGAGCGGGGCCGCCGGTTTGCCGAGGGACTCTCGTGGGAGCGGGTGGCCGATCACACGGAGGCGCACCTTCAGCAGGTCGTGCGCCGAGGAGGACACTGAGCGTGGAGATCATCCTGCACGTGCATCACGCCAACATCTCGATGTCGATGCGGCAGCGCGCCGAGCGCGCGGTGCGCAAGCTCGCCGATCGCCTGAAGCGGACCGTGGACGCGGTCATCCGCTTCGAGGAAGACGGTGCGGAGCGACGGGTCGAGCTCGAACTGCGGGCGCCCAAGCGGCGGCCGTTGGTGGCGGAAGGGCGGGGCAAGTTCTTCGGCGGCGCCTTCTCGCAGGCCATTGCCCGGCTCGAGCGTGAAGTGCGGGCCGAGCACGACAAGAACGTGAGTTCGCGACGCGCGCTCCGCAAAGCTGCGGCGGCGTGACGCCGAAGACGGCGCTCACCGCTCGCCGTCTCCTGGAGCGGCTCCGTGAGCCGCTCGCGCTCGAGGTCGTCGTCGAAGGCGACCTCGGGCGCATCCTAACCTCCGCCGAAGCGGCGGCGCCCGGCCTGGTGCTGGCCGGATTCACCGGACGCTTCGTGCACGAGCGGGTCCAGGTGATGGGCGAAACCGAGATCACCTATCTCGGCACCCTCGATGACGCCAAGCGGCGCGAGGTGCTGGCGTTGTTCTTCAAGTTCCCGGTGCCGATCGTCTTCGTCACCAAGGGGCTGCCGATCCCCGAGCCGCTCGCCGAGTTGGCTGCAGCCGCTGGCGTGCCGGTCGTCCGCACCGCGTTGCGCACGGCGGAATTCTATCGGCGCATCAATCCGGTGCTCGAAGCCGAGTTCGCCGCGCAGACGACGATTCACGGGTCGCTCGCCGATGTGTACGGCGTCGGATTGCTCGTGACCGGCCCGAGCGGCATCGGCAAGTCGGAGTGCGTGCTCGATCTCGTCGAGCGCGGCCATCGGTTGGTGGCCGATGATCTCGTCGTGACGACGCGCCGTGGCAGCGACATCCTCATCGGTCGTGGGCACGAGATGGCGCGGCACCATATGGAGATTCGCGGCATCGGCATCATCGACATTCCGTCGCTGTTCGGCATTCGCGCGGTGCGTCAGCAGAAGCGCATTGAAGTGGTCGTGCGGCTCGAGCCCTGGAACCAGGACGCTCACGTCGATCGCACCGGGCTCGACGGCGAGTTCACGCGCATTCTGGATGTCGAGATTCCGCAGATCACCGTGCCGCTCAATCCGGGCAAGAACCTCACCGTGATCGCCGAAGTGATCGCGATGAATCACCTGCTCAAGTACAGCGGCGTGCACGCGGCAGAGTCCTTCAATGACCGCCTGATGGCCAAGCTGCGTGCCAAGGCGGGCGACGACGCGCCGCCGCCCGACGCGCCGGTGAGCCGCGCCGATGTCGGGCGCTACCTGCTCGAGGATGACGAGTAATCGTCCGCGGGCGGTCTTGGCCGGTCACGCCGATGTCGCGCACGGGCTCGTGTCGGCGGTCCAGGTGATCGCCGGGCGCGGTGACCGCTTCGTGCCGCTGTCGAACGCCGGTCACGGGGCCGACACCTTGCTCGCCGCGCTGCGGGCGCTAGTCGCCGACGAGGGCGCGCAGGTGATCTTCACCGACCTGCCGGCAGGGAGTGCCACGTTGGCGGCGCGCCGCCTGCAGCGAGAGCAGCCGACGCTCACCGTCGTGGCGGGCGTGAACCTCGCGGCGCTGCTCGAGTTCGCGATGCAGGATGCCCCGGACGCCGCAGCGGCCGTCGATAAGGGCCGCGCGGCGATGCTAGCCTGGCCCGGAGGCACCGGTGCCGCTTGAAGGGTACCGGGTCGACGATCGCCTCGTGCACGGCCAGGTCGTGGTCGGCTGGGGCCAACCGCTGGACTTGGCGTTTCTCGTCGTCGTCGACGACGCGCTCGCCGAGTCGCCGTGGGAGCAGGAGCTGTACAAGATGGCGGCGCCGCCCGAGCTGCAGGTGAGCTTTCGCACCGTGTCGGACGCGGCGGCGCAGCACGCGGGCTGGGCGTCGGACGCGCGTCCCGGCTTGCTGCTGACCGCTGATGTCGACACGATGGCGCGGCTGGTCCGGCAGGTGCCGGCGATCCGTCGAGTGACGTTGGGGGGCCTTCACGCGGCACCGGGGCGCAAGGAACGGCTCACGTACGTGTTTCTCGATCCCGCCGACCACGATCGCCTGCAGTCGTTGGCGTCCGAGGGCGTCGAGATCGTCGCGCAGGATGTCCCGGGCACTCGACCGGCACCGTTGGCGGAATGGATCGGCTCGTGATGCCGTCGCCCGAGGTCCTGGCCACGTTGCTTGCCGTCGGCACCGCGCTCAGTCTGGACTCGGTGACGGTGGGACAGGGGATGCTGTCGCGCCCGCTCGTCGGCGCGGTGCTGGCCGGGTGGGTCTGCGGCGCCCTCTGGCCGGCGACAGTTGCCGGCGTCTTCCTCGAAGCGATCGCGCTTGAAACGCTCCCGGTGGGCGCGTCACGCTACCCCGATTGGGCGCCCGCCGGCATCGTGGCGGGGACGATCGCGGCGACGGTGACTCCGTTCGCGCCCGCCTTCGTACTCGCGCTCGTCGGTGGGCTTGTCACGGGGTGGGTCGGGGGCCAGTCGATGGTCGTGTTGCGGCACGCGAACGGACGCCGCATCGCGCGTGCGCGGGAGTCCCTCGACGACGGTGTGCCGGGGACGGCCGGTCGGCTGCTGGCGCTCGGCATTGCCACCGACGCCGTGCGCGGCGCGCTGGTGGTGGCCGCCGGGCTGGCCCTCGTCCCCCTGTCGGCGCTGGTGGCGGCACGTTGGACCACCGATGCGACGACGACGGTCGCGTTTGGTGCCGTGTCCGCGATGATGGTCGCCGGCTCCGCAACGCGGCAGATGTTTCACGGCGCGGCGCGGGCGCGAGTGCTCTTTGTTGCGGCGCTGGCCGTGGGGACGCTGCTCGCGTGGGGGCGTTGGGCGTGAGCACGGACGCGGCGGTGACGGAGCCGGTGCGCGACGCACTGCCGCTGGGCACGCGCGCCACGATGCTGGCCCGCTGCTTCGTCGTCCAGGGGACCTGGAGCTACGAGCAGATGGTGGGGCCCGGCATCGCCTACGCGATCGAGCCCGCGTTGCGGCTGTTGCCGGGAGGCGTCGGTGGGCGGCCCTACCGCGAAGCGCTGGCGCGCCACGCGCAGTTCTTCAACTGCCATCCCTACTTTGCCTCGATGGCGGTTGGCGCCTTGGCGCGAATGGAGATCGATGGCGAGCCGCCGGCGGCCATCACCAGGTTCCGGCAGGCCCTGTGCGGGCCCTTGGGCAGCGTGGGTGACCGACTCGTGTGGGCGGCGTGGTTGCCCGCGTGTGCACTACTCGGCCTGCTCGCGTTTGGATTGGGGGCCGGAGGCGCTGGCGCGGTGGCGGCGTTCGTGATTTCGTACAATCTCGGCCACGTCGCGCTTCGGGCGTGGGGCTTGTCCGAAGGCTGGCGGCGCGGACGGCAGGTCGCGGCGGCGCTGGGTGGCCCCGTGCTGCGCGATGGGGCGGCGCACATCGGGCGTGCGGCGGCGGTGCTGGCGGGGCTGGCACTGCCGCTGGTCGTGGGGCGGGTCCTGCCGGGTGACGCGGTCGAAGGCGCGCTGGTGCTCGCCGCCGCGTTGCCGGCGGGCTATGTGGTGGCACGATTGCACGGACGCATTCACGGCTGGACGGCGGCACTGACGCTGCTCGTCACGCTTCTCCTCGTATCCCTCGTGGTCCTATGACGGCCGAACGCATCATCGTCGTGAAGAACCGGGCGGGCATCCACGCGCGACCCGCTGCCGAGCTGGTGAAGACGGCCGCGCGCTTCGCGTCCGAGATCACCATTGCCCGAGACGACGTGGAGGTGAACGGCAAGAGCATTATGGGCGTGATGATGCTCGCCGCCGAACAGGGGGCAGAGCTCATTCTCCGGGCGCGCGGCCCCGACGCCGATGCCGCGCTCGATGCCCTGGTGCTTGTCGTGGACTCGAAGTTCGGCGAGTCCTGAGTGGAGCGCGCGATCGCCGGGAGTCCGGCGTCGCCGGGGATCGTCATCGGCCCGGTCCACCTGCTGCGGTGGGAGGTGCCGGAGGTCCGGCACGCCGTCGTCGATGCCGCCGACGTGCCGCGGGAAATCGCCCGGCTGCACGAGGCGCTGGCCGCGACGCGGCAGCGGCTGCTCGTGGTGCGTGCCCGCGCCGAAGCGCACGCGGGTCCGGAAGAAGCCGCGATCTTCGACGTCCAGCTGTCGATTCTCGAGGATGTCGAACTGCTCTCGCGGATCGAAGGCCTGATCCGGCAGAACATCGTCGCCGAGAAGGCGGTGGATCTCGTGCTCCTCGAGTGGCGGCAGTCGTTTGCGCGCCACGCCCAGCCGATGATCCGCGAACGCGAGCGCGATCTGGTTGACCTGCACATCCGGTTGCTGTCGGTGCTGCTCGATCTGCCCGACCACGATCCGGTCGACCTCGCGCCCGGCGCGGGGGCGATTCTCGTCACGCACGATCTGACGCCGTCGCTCACGGTCCAGTTCGATCGCTCGGCGATCGCCGCGATTGCCACCGACGAAGGCACACGGACGTCACACGTCGCCATCCTCGCGCGCTCGCTGGGGATGCCGGCCATCGTTGGCCTGCGCGATGCCACCACGCGTCTCCGCGGCGGCGAGCTGGCCGTGCTCGACGGCACCTCGGGGATGCTCATCGTCAATCCGACGCCCGCCGAGGTCAAGCAGTACCGGCAGCGCGCGGTGCGCGAAGCGACGGCGGCCGAAGAGCTCGCGCGTGAAGCCAAGGGCGAAGCGGTCACTGCGGACGGCGTCCGGATCGTCGTGCGCGCGAACGTGGATCTCCCCGAAGAAGCCGAGCAGGCGGCCACCAGCGGTGCGGAAGGTGTCGGGCTCTTCCGCACCGAGTTCCTCGTGGTCGGTCGACCGACGATGCCGGACGAAGAGGAGCAGCTGCGCGCGTATCGTCGAGTCGCCGAGACCTTTGCGGGTCGTCCGGTGGTGATTCGCACCTATGACATCGGCGGCGACAAGTTGCCGGTGGGTGGGTATCCGACCGAGGCCAATCCGTTCCTGGGGTGGCGCGCGATCCGGATGTGTCTCGATCAGCCGGAGCTCTTCAAGGTGCAGCTCCGGGCCCTGTTGCGGGCGGGGCTCGCGGGGGATGTGCGGGTGATGCTGCCGCTCGTCGTCACGGTCGACGAAGTCCGGCGGACGCGCGCCCTGCTGCACGAGGCGGCGGCCGAACTGGAGGCTGCCGGCGTGCCCTTCAAGCGGGATCTTCCGCTCGGCGTGATGATCGAAACACCGGCCGCCGCGATTGCCGCCGACACGCTGGTGAAGGATGTGTCGTTCTTCTCGATCGGCACCAATGACCTCGTGCAGTACACGCTCGCGGTCGATCGCGGCAACGCGAACCTGTCGTCGCGGTTCACGCCGCTGCATCCGGCCGTCCTGCGCTTGATTGCGCGCGTCGCCGAGGTTGGTGCTGCCCACGGGATCGAGGTCGCGGTCTGCGGCGAAATGGCGTCGGAGCCGCTGATGGCGTTCGCGCTCGTCGGGCTCGGATTGCGGCATCTCTCGGTCTCGGCCGCGTCGGTCGCTCGGGTGAAGCGCGTGCTGCGCGGCGTGACCGAGTCGCTGGCTGCAGAGGCGGCGCACGGCGCGATGTGCGCGAGCACCGCCGATGAAGCGACGCATTTCCTGCGGCAGCGCCTGCGCGCGGCCTTCAGCGATCGCGAACTGGCCGCGCTGGGCCTGCCCGGCATCCGCGTGAGCGACGCGGCCGCAGGCGCGGGCTGAACCGATGGTGGAAGTCACGGTGGCCCGCCTCGGGCTCGACGCCAGCACCAACTCGCACGTCGTGATTCTGCAGGAACGCGAGGGACGTCGCTTTCTGCCGATCTGGATCGGACAGCCCGAAGCCGAGGCGATTGCCGCGCATCTGCACAGCGTCAAGCGCGAACGGCCGATGTCGCACGATCTGATGCGGTCGATCGTCGTCGGGCTCGGTGGCGTGTTGCGGCGCGTCCAGATCACGCGCGTGCAGCAGAGCACGTACTACGCCGAGCTGCATCTGCTGCGCGCGGATCAGCTGGTGACCGTCGACGCGCGGCCGAGTGATTCGCTGGCACTCGCGCTTCGGCTTGGCGCGCCGATCTTCGTGCAGGACACGCTGCTCCGCGCGCCCGACGACGACGACGAGGGGGAAGGGAACGAGCCCGACCTCCGCGTGCCGCCGGATGACGACGGGGAAGCGTTGAAGGAATACCTCCAGGGACTGCGTCCCGAAGACTTCGGAAAATTCAGCTTGTGATGTCGATCTGTCGTGTCGTTGCGGGGCTGGTCACCAGCCTCGTCTGCGTGCCATTCGCGGTGGTCTCGCTCGATGCGCAGGCGGTCTCGCGCGAGATCGACGGGACCCTGACGGTCTCGCGCGAGGGCGGGCCGGCGCCCTTGGCGAACGCCTGGGTGGTCCTGCATCGCGTGGCGCCCGATACCGCCGGCCCGCTCGACTCGGTGCGCACGTCGGCCACCGGCGCGTTCCGCTTTCGTTGGCGTGAAGCGCCGGCAGAGGGCGTCTTCGTGTTCGTCTCGTCGGTGCATCACGGCATCGCGTACTTCTCGTCACCCGTGCGGAGCGCCGTGGCGCGCGAGGGGGCTGCCGACATCGTCGCGTTCGATACCGCGAGCGCCGGGCCGCCGATCGTCGTGCGTGGACGGCACCTGATCGTGCAACGTGGGGGTGGGCGCGATCGCCGCACGGTGGTCGAGGTGTACGAGATCGAGAACACCGGGCCCACCACCCGCGTCTCACCCGACTCGGGGGCCACCTTCACGACGGTGCTGCCCGAGGCGGCGGAGTCGCCAACCGCGGGTCGAGGGGATATTCCCGCCGACGCGATGCGGTTCACGGCGGGCCGCGTGCGCGTCAATGCGCCGATTGCGCCCGGGCTTCGGCAGCTGGCCATCTCGTACACGGTGCCGCTGAGCGCCTTTCCGCTCGCGTTTCCCGTCCCCGCCCGCACGGCGGTGCTCGAGGTGCTGGCGGAAGACTCGGCGGCGGTCGCTGCCGGCGGCGGCCTGGTCGAACAGGAGCGCGTGACGATCGAGGGCCGAGGGCTGCGCCGCTGGCTTGCGCAGGATGTGGAGACCGGCAGCACCATCACGGTGCGCGGGATCGGCGGTTCGTCGTCCACGATCTGGATTGCGGCACTCGCGGTGGGCGTCGCGCTGCTGGCAGGCTTGGCGGCTCGCGCACGACGCGCACCGGTGTCCGATGATCTGCCGGTGGCGGATCGCGGTGCGCCATTGGCGAGCGTCGGCCTGCGCGGACTCGCGGCGGCCCGCGGGGATGCGGCCGAAGAGTTGGCACGGCAGATCGCCGATCTCGACGCCGCGTTCGAGCGACAGCGCGCGCCGAGCGATGCCGAGCGTGCGGCGTACCAGACGCGTCGCGCGGCGCTCAAGGCGGAATTGTCGGATCGCCTTGCGGCCCGCGACACGCCGCGGTAACGTCCGCACACAATCCGCGAACGTTCGGGGGACACGGAAGCCGGTGCAACGCCGGCGCGGCCCCGCCACTGTATCGAAGATTGGTGCTTCTGCAGGCCCACTGACGCCGTTGCGTCGGGAAGGGAGAAGCCCCACCGCCGCTGGTGCGACGGACTTCGGAGCCAGGAGACGACCCCCGTTCGAGTCACTGCAAGCCCTCGGGGGAGGGTTCGGTGGCGCCGCGATGGGGCTTCCTCCTGTGCGGGAGCTTCATCGTTGTGCTGTCTGGGCGTCCTTCTCCGGTTTCCGAGAGGACGCCCGTGTCGTTTGCTGTCCGTCGTGTCGTTGTTCCTGCCGCCGGCGCGCTGCTGCTCAGCAGCGCGTGTGATCGCACGGCATCGCGCGCGCACGAGGACGCGCCGGCCAGTGCCGCGAGCGCCGCATCGACGGTGCGGGTGGTCGACGATGCGGGCGACACGACCACGTTGACGCGACCGGCGAGCCGGATCGTGTCGCTCAACCCGGCGACCACCGAGTTCTTGGTCACGATGGGCGCGACGGCGCGCGTGGTCGGCCGCACGACGTGGGACACGTACCCAGCCGCCGCCGCGAGCATTCCCGATGTCGGTCCCGGCATTCGCCCGAATGTCGAAGCGGTGCTGGCCACGCGTCCCGATCTGGTGCTGCTCTACGCCACCGATGACAATCGGGCCGCGGCGGCGCGGCTGCGGGCGGCGGGCGTGCCGGTGCTCGCGTTGCGCGTCGATCGCATCGAGCAGTTCGCCGCCACCGCGACGGTGCTCGGTCGCGTGCTCGGCGATTCCGTCGGCGCTGCGTTGGTGCGCGATTCGGTGCTCGCCAGTATCGCGCGAGCTGCGGCGCTCGCGCGATCGGCGGTCGCCGCTCCCGGCGCATCCACCGGTGCATCTCCCGGCGCATCCACCGGCGCGGACACGCGTGAGACATCCCGCGTGACCGTGGCGTGGCGCCTGTGGGAGCAGCCATTGATCGTGCTCGGTGCGGGCTCGTTCCTCAGTCAGTTGATCGACTCCGTCGGCGCCCGCAACGCCTTCGGCGACCTGCCCGCGCCGTCGCCGCAGGTCGGCTTCGAGTCGTTGGTGGCACGCGACCCGTGGGTGCTCGTCGTCGGGCCACGCGCGCGAGATCGTGTGCTGGCCGATCCGCGCTATCGTGCGCTCGCTGCGGTGCGCGCGGGTCGCGTGATCGTCGCCGATACCGCCCTCACTGGGCGGCCAGGCGTGCGGATGGGGGAAGCGGCGCAATGGCTGGTCCGCACGTTGCGCGCGCTCGAGACCGCGCGCGGCACCCCAGCGGGCACACCGTGAGCCTGTCGCGCTGGCTGGCGCTGGGCGCCGCGCTGCTGCTCGCGATCGCACTCGCGGTGTCGGTGGGCACCGTGACGGTGCCGTTGCGCGAGGTGTTCTCGGTCTTCACCGACGACGCGTCGCCGCTGGCCGAGCAGGTGGTGTGGCAATTGCGCCTGCCGCGCGCCGTGTTGGCCGCCTGCGTCGGAGCCGGCCTTGGGCTGGCGGGCGCCGCGTTGCAGGGGGCACTGCGCAACGCGTTGGCGGAGCCGTATCTGCTCGGCGTCAGTGGCGGCGCAGCGGTCGGCGGCGTCGTGGCGTATGCCGTCGGTCTCACGGCGCTGGGGTTGTTGCCCGTGGCGGCCTTTCTCGGTGCGCTGGCAGCGGTCAGCGTCGTCGTGGCCATTGCGCGCGTCGCTGGTGGGCGGGCCGACGCGCGATTGCTCGTGATGAGCGGCGTGGTGGTTGGCGCGGGGGCGAACGCCGCGGTGATGGTGGCGCTGGCGAATGTGCCGCCCGATCGCGCGCGCGGCGCGCTGTGGTGGATGATGGGGTCTGCCGCCGACGCGACGTGGCCGCAGGTGGGCTGGCTGGTCGTGTACCTCGTGCCGACGATGTTGTGGCTGTGGCGCGATGGCCGGACGCTCGATGTGCTGGCGCTTGGCGATGAGCCGGCCGCGGCGCTGGGTGCCGATGTCGCGTCGGCGAGCCGCCGGGTCTTCCTGTTGGCCTCGTTGGTCGCGGCGGCCACGGTGGCCGCGGCCGGTCTGGTCGGCTTCGTCGGGTTGGTGGTGCCGCATCTGTCGCGCTCGCTCGGCGCGCGCGTGCATCGCGTGTTGCTGCCCGCGTCGGCTCTGGTCGGCGCGACGGTTGTCGTGCTCGCCGACATCATTGCCCGCACGGTGGCGTCGCCCGCCGACATTCCGCTGGGGGCGGTCACGGCGCTGGTCGGGGTGCCGTTCTTCCTGCTGCGCATTCGTCGGGTGACGACGTGATTCGCTTCGAGGGCGTGCGCGTGCGCTACGGTGCCGTCGAGGCGGTGCGCGGCGTGGACTTCGAGGCGCCGGCCGGTCGGTTGACCGCGCTCGTCGGTCCCAACGGCAGTGGCAAGTCGAGTTGCGTGCGCGCCCTGCTCGCGCGGGACGCCACGGCGGGCGGCGACGTGTGGCTCGGGACGACGCGTGTGGCGTCGCTCGCCGAGCGGGCGCGGGCGCGATGCGTGGCGGTCGTGCCGCAACGCGAGACGCCGGCCTTTCCGATGCCGGTCCGCGAGTTCGTCGCGCTCGGCCGGTTTCCGTGGGATGATGCGGCGCCGGTGACGGCACGCCACGTCGACGCGGCGCTTGATCGCGCCGGCGCGCTGTCGGTGGCCGATCGCTCGACCGACGCGGTGTCCGGTGGCGAGTGGCAGCGCGTCCGAATGGCGCGCGCGCTCGCGCAGGATACGCCCGCAATCGTGCTCGATGAACCCACCGCCTTTCTCGACATCGCGCACGAGATGGCGGCGTTCGAACTGCTCCGCGCGCTGGCCGACGAAGGCCGAGCGGTGCTGGTGGTGACACATCAGCTCAATCTCGTCGCGCGGTTTGCTGACACCGTGGTGCTGTTGCACGACGGCCGCGTGGCCGCGTCGGGGACGCCCGACGTGGTGATGACCGGCCCGACGTTGGAACGGGTGTATGGCTGGCCGATCGTGGTCTCGCGCGACCCGGCGGTAGGCGCCCCGATGCTGATTCCGTTGCGTTCGTCACGAACTCCTACTTCTGGATGACTCCGATGCTGCTCTCTTCGTGGATGCGCCCCGTGTGGCGCACCGCTCTCTTGGCCACCGCGACTGTCGCGCCGGTCGTGCACGCGCAGCAGGGTGCCACGCCCGTGGATCGCACGCGCGATACCGCGCGGCTCGGTACGATGACCATCACCGCGTCACGCACGCCGACCCCGCTGTCGGCGACCGGCGCGTCGCTGACGGTGTTTACCGCGTCGGACCTCCGCGCCAAGGGCCTCACGCGGGTGGTCGATGTCCTGCGCGAAGTCCCGTCGGCGTCCGTCGTGCAGCAGAGCGCGAACGGCTCGCTGACCTCGCTGTTCCTGCGGGGTGGCGAAAGCCGCTTCGTGAAGGTGTTGATCGATGGCGTCGCGGTGAACGAAGCGGGCGGGCAGTTCGACTTCGGGCAGCTGACGACGGACAATGTCGAGCGGATCGAAGTCCTGCGTGGGCCGGCCAGCATCGAGTGGGGCTCCGACGCGGTCGCGGGGGTCGTGCACGTGATCACGCGACAGGGGGATCGCCGGACGCGCATCGCGACGTCGCTGCGTGCGGGGACCACCGGTGCGCCGACCGCGAACGACGTCCCGTCCCCCACGGTCGGCACGCGCGACGCGGATGTCGAGCTGTCCGGGCCCCTCGGCGATTGGCGCTGGTCGGTGGGCGGTGCCGCGCACCGCGCGGTGGGCTTGAGTCCGTTCAACAACCGCTGGCGGAACGACACGTGGTCGGCGAGTCTCCGCACCGCGCCGGGAAGCCGCAACGACCTGCGGGTCACGTTGCGCGGCACCGACGCGAACTACCAGACGCCCACGAACAGCGCCGGCGCCTTCACCGACAGCAACGCGTTCCGGCTCGAGCGTCGGCTCGTCGCCGGCGTGGAGCTCGGACGCCAGCTCACGTCGCGCGTCGAGGGGCGGTTGACGCTCTCGGCGAATGAACTGCGCGGGATCAACAGCAATCAGCCCGACTCGCCCGGCGACACGCTGGGTTTCACCAGCCGCAATGTCGCCACCGTGTTCCGGCGGGTGGCCGACGCGCGACTGGTGACGTCGCTGCCGCGTTCGACCCGACTGACGACCGGTCTGGAAGTGGCGCGGTTGGGCGAGCTCAACGTCGGCGAGTCGCAGTTCCAGCGGTTCGCGCCCACGCAGGAGCGCTTCGACCGTCGGCGCTCGAACACGGCGGCCTACGCCTCGTTGCTCACGCTGCCGACCGATCGCCTGTCGGTGAATCTTGGCGCCCGCTACGATGACAACAGCGTGTTCGGGCGATTCTTCACGATGCGCCACGGTGTGACCTGGGAAGCCATCACCAACACCCGCCTCCGGGCGCTGTACGGCACCGCGTATCGCGAGCCCAACTTCAACGAGCAGTTCAACACCACCTTCACGGTGGGGAATCCGTCGCTGACTCCGGAGCAGACGCGGACCTGGGAACTCGGCGTGAGCCACGAACTCTCGGGGCTCGTGCGCGTGGGGGCGACCTGGTTCGATCAGCGCTTCACGAATCTCATTCAGTATCGGTTCTCGTCGGTGGCGACCGATCCCAACTACTTCAACCTGGCGTCGGCGAATGCGCGTGGGTTGGAACTCGAGTGGAGCCTCGATCCGACGGCGGTGGGGATCATCTTCAGCGGCAACTGGACGTATCTCGACACCGAGGTTCGTGATGCCGGGACCGGTGCCGGCGGCGCGCTGGTGGCCGGCGACCGGTTGCTGCGTCGCCCGCAGGCGCAGGCCAGCCTGACCGTGGGACGCCTCCTCGGCCGAGCGGGCACGGTGCAGGTGACGGCGCAACACGTTGGGCAGCGGGCGGATCTCAACTTCGGCACTTTTCCCGCGACGCGCGTGGCGCTCGGCGCCTTCCGCCGCTACGACGCCGCCTGGGAACTGCCGCAGAACCCGCGCACGGGTCGCCCGGGCCTGACGTTGCGCATCGAGAACCTCACGAACGCCAGCTATCAGCACGTGTTCGGATTCGCGCAGCCGGGTCGCGTGGTGCTGGTCGGGGTGCGCGGCGGCTGGGAGCTGCGCTAGGCGGCGAGGCGGTCGGTGGTTGGGCGCGGCGGTAGATTTCGCCCCTGATGTCGCTCCTGACCACCGACGCGATCGTCCTGCATTCGTTCGACTACCTCGAGTCGTCGCGCATTCTGCGGCTGGCAACTCGCGAGGCCGGCGTGCAATCGGTGATTGCCAAGGGGGCCCGCCGCGCGAAGGGGTCGTCGCGAATGACGCTGGACCTGTTCGTCGAGGGCTCGGCGCAGCTGTATCTCAAGCCCGGCCGCGATCTGCACACCTTGGGCGGTTTCGATCTCGCGCGCACCCGGCCCGGCTTGGCGGCGGATCTCGGTCGATTCGCCGGAGCGCACGCCTTGGCAGAATTGATGCTGCGTTTCGTCCGAGACGACGCGGCCCCGGAGGTGTACGACGCCCTGTTGGGGGCGCTCGACCGTCTCGAGGCGTCCGCACCAGGCGACGGCGCGGCCGCGACTCTGGCCGGGGCCTGGCACATCGTGGCGCAACTCGGTGTCGCGCCCGCCCTCGACTCCTGCGCCGTCGACGGTGTGCCGGTGGAGCGCGGCGACGAGGCTGCGTTTTCGCACGCGGCGGGCGGTGTGCTGTGCCCGCGGTGCGCGGCAGAGCGGGGAGGCCGGCGCTTCCCGTGGTCGGCGCGGTCCGCGCTGCTCGCGTGGACCGATGGACAGGAGGTGGCGCCCTTCGCCGATCCGGCCACCGCCAAAGCGCACCAGCGGCTCCTGCGCGAGTATCTGCAACAGCACCTCGCCGACGGTCGCCCGCTTCGCGCGTTGGACGCGTGGGAGCGCGAGCGCTGGGTCGCCGACTAGTTCGCTCGCCCCGTGACGCGTCCGGGGCCTGTCGGCAATTGACGGATCGTCCCTGCGGGCGCAGTGTATGGAAGGCGGCCGTCCTTCACCCCCGGCGCCACGGAGCAGCGCTCACGCATCTCTTTCGTCAGATAGGAGTAGGTCATGCCACGTCGCTGGACAGTGCTCTTTGGAGCGCTGTGCGCGGTCGCGGCCGTCCGACCGTCGGTGCTTGAGGCCCAGAAGACCGATAGAGGCCAGAAGCCACCAGCGGTGTCTATGGGGCAGAATGCCCCTAATCCGTTCGGGACGGATACCCGGATCCCATTCACGGTGGGCGACCCTGCCACCTGCAAGGACCCGGTGAAGACGTATCGTGTCACCCTGCGCGTGTACAACCTGCTGTCGCAGGTGGTCGCGGTGCCCGTGCTGGTCAGCGGGCCGGCAGGGTTGATGGGCAATGTGCCAACGGAAGGGGTCGCGCTCCCCTGTGGAGCGTACCTCGCGTACTGGGACGGTCGTTACCTGAGCACGGGATCACCCGCCGCCGCGTCGATCTATCTGTATCGGATCGAAGTGGAAGGCACCACGCTGGTCAGGAAGATGGTGCTGGCGCGCTAGCGGCCCGGGATTGCTCCCGGGCCGTTTGTGCTTTGCTCGAGATCGAATCCCAGAGTGCCCGAGCGCGCTTGGTGTCGTCGACAAGACTCCGCACCTTGGCCTCCAGATCGGCTTCGCTGACGCCGTGGAGCACCAGGATCGAGTCGCGAGACAGCGAGTCCTTCCGCGCGATGGCCAACGAGTCGGTGCGCCGCTGGATCTTCCAGCTCGTGTCCGGGACCTGCGTGCCGAGCACCGGCGCGAAGGCCGTCGCGGGGAGGGGCGGCACCGGGCGCGCGCGTCGGATGAGGTCGAAGGTCATCAGATCGGCCATCACGCGCACGTAGGTCGCGTCCGAGATCACGCCGGGGCCGCCTCGGCCACAGGCCGTCAGCACCGCCACCGCCACGAGCGCGGGCAGCAGCAGCGCGCGCCGCGGTCGCCGAGGCCGCGAGGGGACAATTCGGATCGGGATGGTCACCACGGCAGGGTATCTGACACCGTGACGCAGGGCAAGCACGTAGGAGCGTTGAAACCTGCCGAGCTGGCATCGCCCCTTCGGCACGGCCGCTGCGTAGGTAAAATGGCATCACCCGCTCTCCCCGACGACTATGCTCAATCCCGATCGCTTGACCGTGAAGTCTGCCGAGGCGTACAACGACGCCTTGGCTCGCGCCCGCCAGCAGGGCAACCCGCTGGTGTACGACGCGCATCTGCTCGCGGCCCTGCTCGAGCAGGACGACACCATCGTCGTGCCCGCCCTCCAGAAGCTTGGCGTCAACACGGCGCAGCTGGGCGACGCGGTCGGACGGGAGATCGCCCGCTATGCGAAGCAGACCGGTGCGCAGCCATCGCTCTCGCGCGAGCTGAGTCAGATCGCGGACCGCGCCGAAGTGGAGGCCAAGCAGCTCGGCGACGCGTACGTGAGCGTCGAGCACCTCCTGCTCGCGCTCAGCGAGGTGAAGGGCACCGAATCCAAGGCCATTCTCGGGGCGGCGGGCGTAACCCGCGAGTTGCTTCTCGACGCACTGACGGCGGTGCGCGGGGCGCATCGGGTCACGGATCAGGAGCCGGAGAACAAGTATCAGGCGCTGCAGAAGTTCACGCGGGACCTCACCGAGCAGGCGCGCAAGGGCAAGCTCGATCCGGTCATCGGTCGCGACGAGGAGATCCGGCGTGTCGTGCAGGTGCTGTCGCGCCGGACGAAGAACAACCCGGTGCTGATCGGCGAACCCGGCGTCGGCAAGACGGCGATCGTCGAAGGGCTCGCGCAGCGCATCGTCAATGGCGATGTGCCGGAAGGCCTGCGCAACAAGCGGCTGATTTCGCTGGACCTGGGGGCGCTCATCGCCGGCGCCAAGTTCCGCGGCGAGTTCGAAGAGCGGCTCAAGGCGGTCCTCAAGGAGATCGTCGACGCCGAAGGCCTGTTCGTGGTGTTCATCGACGAATTGCACACGCTGGTCGGGGCGGGCAAGGCCGAAGGGTCGATGGACGCGGGGAATATGCTCAAGCCGATGCTGGCCCGCGGCGAACTGCGCGTCGTCGGCGCAACGACGCTCGACGAGTATCGGCAGCACGTCGAGAAGGATCCCGCGCTCGAGCGTCGGTTCCAGCCGGTGTTCGTTGGCGAGCCATCGGTCGAAAGCACGATCGCGATTCTGCGCGGGCTCAAGGAGCGCTACGAGGCGCATCACGGCGTGCGCATCACCGACAGCGCGGTGGTGGCTGCCGCCACGCTCAGCCATCGGTACATCGGCGACCGTTTCCTGCCGGACAAGGCGATCGACTTGGTCGACGAAGCCGCGAGCCGGCTGCGAATCGAGATCGACAGCCGACCGCAGGAGATCGACGAGGTCGAGCGCCGCGTGATGCAGCTCGAGATCGAGCGCACCGCGCTCAAGAAGGAGAACGACCCCGTCTCGCTCGAGCGCCGCGAGAAGCTCGAGCGCGAACTCGCCGAACTCAAGGAGAAGTCGGCGGGGATGACCGCGCAGTGGCAGAAGGAGAAGGACGCGCTGGGCGGCGTCGGCAAGCTCAAGCAGCAGATCGAAGCGCTGCGCATCGAAGCCGAGCAGGCGCAGCGGCAGGGCGACCTGGGCAAGGCGGCGGAACTCACCTACGGTCGCATTCCGGCACTCGAGAAGCAGTTGGCCGACGCATCGGCCGCGCTCGATGGCGGCACGGGGCGACCCAAATTTCTCAAGCAGGAAGTCACCGACGAAGACGTCGCCGAGGTCGTCGCGCGCTGGACCGGCATCCCCGTCACCCGGATGATGGAATCGGAGCGCGAGCGGCTGACCAAGCTCGAGCACGAGCTCCAGCGGCGCGTCATCGGCCAGCACGAGGCACTGGTGGCGGTGGCGAATGCGGTGCGGCGCTCGCGCGCCGGCCTGCAGGATCCGAACCGGCCCATCGGGAGCTTCATCTTCCTCGGCCCCACGGGCGTCGGGAAGACCGAGACGGCGCGTGCCCTGGCAGAGTTTCTGTTCGACGATGAGCACGCGATGGTGCGCATCGATATGTCGGAGTATATGGAGAAGCACGCGGTCGCCCGACTCATCGGCGCGCCGCCGGGCTACGTCGGCTACGAAGAGGGCGGCCAACTCACCGAGGCGGTGCGTCGTCGGCCCTACAGCGTGATTCTCTTCGACGAGATCGAGAAGGCGCACCCCGATGTCTTCAATCTGCTACTGCAGATTCTCGACGACGGCCGCCTGACGGACAGTCAGGGTCGCACGGTGGACTTCAAGAACGCCGTCATCATCATGACGTCGAACGTCGGCTCGTCGTACATCCTCGAGCACACCGGCGACACGGACTGGGCTGCGGTGGAGCGGCAGGTGATGCAGGCGCTGCGCGGCCAGTTCAAGCCGGAGTTCCTGAATCGCGTCGACGACATCGTCGTCTTCCACCGGCTGGATGAAGCGCACATCGGGCGCATCATCGATCTGCAGCTCAAGAAGCTGGAATCGCTGCTCGCCGACCGGAAGCTGACGCTGACGTTGAGCGACGCGGCCAAGCAGTACATCGTGACCGAGGGCTACGACCCCGCCTTCGGCGCCCGGCCCCTCAAGCGGGCGGTGCAGAAGCTGGTGCAGAATCCGCTGGCCCTGGCGGTGCTCGAGGGGGAGTATCCGGAGGGGTCGACGATCCTCGGCGACGTGGGGGACGGCGGGCTCGTCTTCCGCCGCGGCTAAGTCGGCGCGACGCGCGGCGCGTCGTCCCACGCGCCGCAGGGTGGCGCCGCGCGTCAGGGCGGCGCGCCGGCGGCCGCACCTGTAATTTGGGGTGATGCGCTCGCTGATCGTCCTCTGCGGCTCGCTCGTCCTGGGCTCGTGTGCGCTCGGGAGCGATCCCCTGTTTCCGGTGGGGAACGCGCCCGAGTTCCCCACGGGGCCCTTTGCCGTCGGCACGCCGACGACCGATCCCGACGGCTGGATCGAGTACGTGCCGGGGACGATGCCGCTGATTCTGGTGGCCCCGCACGGCGGCTTGCTGCAGCCCGTCAACGTGCCGTTCCGCTCGTGCCCGGTCGAGGCCGCCGACTGCACCACCACGAATGACGCGAACACGCAGGACTTCGCGCGTCGGCTGTCGGACAGCATCTACGCGCGCACGCGGTTGCGGCCGCACGTCATCATCAACCTGCTGCACCGCAATCGCTACGACGGCAACCGCGGCCGGCTCGAAGCGACTGGCGGCAACGGCATCCTCGATCGCGCGTGGCGCTGGCAGCACGCGTTCATCGACTCGGCGAAGGCCACGATCGGCCGTCAGCACGGGCGCGGCTTGCTGATCGATCTGCACGGCCACGCACACGACATCGCGCGATTGGAATGGGGCTACGCGATCTCCCGCGACGCGCTCAACGGCAGCGATGCGATGCTCAACTCGTCCCTGCTCGGGAGCAGCATCGCACGCTTGGCCGTCGATCGCCGGTCGGGCGACAGTTACATCCAGTTGCTGCGAGGCCCGCACAGCTTTGGCGGCCTGCTGCAGGCGGCCGGCTACGCAGGGGTGCCGAGTCCGCAGTTCCCGGGGCCGGGCGTCGATCCGTACTTCGAAGGCGGCTACAACACGCAGCGGCACGGGTCGCGCGACGATGGGCCGGTAGATGCGGTGCAACTCGAAATGCCGTTCGACGGCGTGCGCGATGTCCCGGCCAATCGCGCGGCCTTTGCCTCGGCGCTCACGACCGCGACCCTCGCGTTTCTGCACCGGCAGTACGGCTATACCCCGTGATCGGCGGACCGGGCGCGGTGACCGACGAGCAGGCGATGGCGATGGCGCTGGAGGACGCGCGCGTCGCAGCGGCGCAGGGCGAGGTCCCGGTCGGGTGCGTGGTACTGCGTGACGGTGCCGTCGTGGCGCGCGCGGCCAATCGCGTGATGCGCGACCGAGACGCCACGCAGCATGCCGAGTTGCTGGCGCTTCGCGAGACGATGCGCGTCGTGGGGGATCGTCACCTGACCGACTGCACGCTGGTCGTCACCCTGGAACCCTGCGCGATGTGCGCGGGCGCGATCGTGCTGGCTCGGGTGGACCGCGTCGTGTTCGGCGCGTGGGATGACAAGACCGGGATGGCGGGATCGGTCGGGGACGTGCTCCGCCATCCGCGCCTCAACCACCGCCCCGAAGTGCGGGGTGGGGTGGCGGCGGAGGCCTGCGGGCAACTGCTGCGCGAGTTCTTCGCCAGCCGACGCTGAGGCGCGGCGGACGCGTCAGGGGCGACGCGACAGCCGCAGGCGGAACGAATCCGGCACGCTGCTCGTCGTGGCCGCACTCGGAATGGCGCCGCCGGCGATGATCAGCGAGTCGGCCGTGACACTCACGCGCGCGAGCGTCGGGTCGGCAACGTAGGACGCCCCGCAATTGCCGGGGTACGCCTGCAGGAACAACGGCCGTGGGTTGGCCAATTGCGCCGCGAAGATCAGCGAATCGCCGCCCAGCTGGGACCGCGTGACGACGCGACCGCCGCTCTGCGACCACCCCAAGGTCGGCATCACGCGCGTGGTCGTCCCCGTGTACTCCGTGTAGGTCCCCGTCCAGCGGCCCGCGAGAATGTTCGTCAGCGACGTGCCGGCGGAGACGGCCTCGGTCACGTAGACGAGCATACTGCCCGGCAGAATCCCCCGAACGACGGTCTTCTCGGCGTTGGGGGCGACGTTGGTGAACACGGAATCCACGAAGGGCGCCCGCGGCGGGACGCAGGCGTCCGCTGACGACGTGAGGTTCTCGGCGACCGCGAAGCTGATGCGCGAGTAGGTCCGGGAGGTCGTGTTGTTGTACCGCAGCTGATCGAGCCCGCCGGGAGACTGCGGGTCGGGCGACGAGGCTTCGATGAAGGTCATCCGACCAACGACGGTGGTGTCGGCACGGATGTCCACGAAGTCCGTCTGGGACTGTTCGGACCGGGCGTCGAGGCAGCCGGCGAGGAGCGCGGCGGCTAGGGGGGCACGAAGAAGGCGCATATCGACAAACGCTAATCGGTTGTCACGGTGCCGGGTCCCCCCGTGGCCGGCGGGCCGCCGTGCTTTGCGCGTGGAACGCTTGAACCGACCGCCCCGCGTTGCTATACTTGGAGGCTGTCGCGGAGCGGGGGTCGTCGGAGACGTCGGCGCAACATTCCGCGATGCACTGCAGGACAGGTGGCCGAGTGGTTGAAGGCACCGGTCTCGAAAACCGGCATACCGGCAACGGTATCGAGAGTTCGAATCTCTCCCTGTCCGTCTTGCTCGCGCCGGCGCGGCTTCACGCCGCGTCGGCGCGAGGACGTTTCGGGGACAGGTGTCCGAGTGGTTTAAGGAGCACGCCTGGAAAGCGTGTGGGGTCGCAAGGCCCTCGCGGGTTCGAATCCCGCCCTGTCCGTCGTGAACGCCCCGGTGCCGACTGCGCCCCGGGGCGTTCGTGCGTCCGGCGGTCTCGACGGTCCGCACCACCACCGGTACGGTGTGACACGCGCGTTACCGCTCCGTCGCACGATTCGACGCCGGTCCGACGATGCTTCTGTGACGCCTATGTCGTCGCCGGGGACCCCACAAGCCACAGAGATCGCCGCCACTGCGGAGTGGACGGCCATGCGCGCTCGCGGATCACTCGTGCGGATGGTCCTCGCCGCAGCAGCGGTGTCGCTGGCGCTGATGGCGTGCTTCGAGCTCGCGAAGGAGCTGTTCGCCGAGCAGTTGTGGCCCCACATGACCCGATGGGAATCGCACGTCCTCACGATTCTCTTCTCAGGCGCCATCACCGGTGTCGCGGCGCGCATCGTGTTGGGGCATCAGCGGGATCTGACCGCGCGGGTCTTGGCCGAGTCCACGGAGCGGGAACGGCTGCTCGAGGTGCGCGCGCGCCTGCAACAGCGCACGGTGGAGCTCGAAGCCACGGCATCGTCGCTGGCGCAGGAGATCGCGGACCGCCGTCGGATCGAAGGCGAACTCCGGCAATCCGAAGCGCTCAACCGCGCCGTGCTCAACGCACTGCCGGACTTGCTCTTCCGGCTCGGCGGCGACGGATTCTTCCGTTCGGTCCACATTCCGCAGGGATTTCCCGTCGATGGGACGGAGCGGGATTGGGTCGGTCGCCACATCTCCGAGCGGCTTCCCGCCGACGTATCGGTGCCCGCGTTGGAACGGATGCGGGCGTGCCTGATCACCGGCGAACCGCAGGGGTTGGAGTTCCAGATCTCGCGCGGCGATCGGCCGCTCTTCTTCGAAGCGCGCTTCGTGAGCCGCGACGGTGCCGAAGTGCTGGGCCTGGTCCGCGACATCACCGATCAGGTGCGCTTGGAGCGCGACCTCGCCCACGCACAGAAGATGGAGTCGGTGGGTCGGCTCGCTGGCGGGATGGCGCACGACTTCAACAATCTGCTCACGTCGATCAGTGCGCACGCGGAGTTCGTCGCCGACGCCCTGCCCGAGTCGAGCGAAGCCCGTGACGACCTGGCGGGCATTCGCCACTCGACCGCCCTCGGGGCGCAGTTGACGCGCAAGTTGCTGTCCTTCGCGCGGCGACAGCCGCTGGTTGCCCAGCGGGTCGATTGCAACGCCTTGCTGCGCGACCTCGATGTGGTGCTGCGTCGCACCGTCGGCGGCGCGATCGTCGTCGAGACGCAGCTGGCGGAGGACGCCGCGATCACGATCGCCGACCCGGGTCAGCTCGAACAGGTGGTGCTCAACCTGTCGGTGAACGCGCGCGACGCGATGCCGAACGGAGGCACGCTCACCGTGCAGGTGGTTGCCGAGGCGGAGTGGGTGGTGCTCCGCGTGTCGGATACCGGCATCGGGATGTCCGCCGAGACGCAGGAGCGGATCTTCGAGCCGTTCTTCACCACCAAGCCCGAAGGGCAGGGCACGGGACTTGGCCTCTCGATGGTGTACGGCATCGTCACGCGAGCGGGGGGCGTGATCGACGTGTCGAGTCGACTGGGGACCGGCACCACGTTCGCGGTCCGCTTGCCTCGCGCGCACGCCATGAGCGGGGACGGGCCGGCCGAGCGGGAAGAGCCCTCGCTCCGCGGCACCGAGACGGTGCTGGTCGCCGAGGATGATCCCGCGGTGCGCCAACTGGCGGTCCGCGCACTGCGTCGATTCGGCTATCAGGTCCTGACCGCCATCGACGGCGCGCACGCGCTGGACGTGGCGCGCGCACACCCGGAGCGCATCGACCTGCTCCTGACCGACGTGCTGATGCCGCGGATGGGCGGACCGGAGCTGGCGCAGCGCTTGAAGCGCGAGCGCCCCACGCTGGCGGTGGTCTTTATGAGCGGCTATACCGCGGGTCACGACTTGGGCGTCTCGACCCAGGACGCCGTTCGGTTGGTCGCCAAGCCGTTCGACGTCCGGGAACTCGTCGGCGCGGTGCGCGGAACCCTCGATCTGACGGTGCCGCGCGCGGCGTGATGCGCGTCGAGTTGAGTCGGCCGTGCTACGGCCGATCCTCGAAGGGTGCACATCTTTCACGACCCCACTGGACGCCGTCGCACGCGCGCGCGGCGCGCCGCCGGCGTCCTGCTGGTGTTGGCGTTGCTGCTGGGCGGATCGTTCGCCCTCGGCGTGCTCCGCCCGCCGCCGATGGGCCTGATCCCCGTTGGGACGGCCAACGCGGCGGTGGTTGCGACGTCGCCGGTTGCCGGCGATGCGGCACCAACCGTGCAGTGCCGTACCGCAGCCGCCATCGAATGTCCCGCAGCGCGCCGCCCGGCGGTGGCCGCGCCCCGCGCTCGTGATCCGATCACGGCGGCCTTCGCCGTGCAGTGGGATCCGGCCAGCCGCGCGTCGCTGGAGCGCATCGGGGATCGGCTCGACTGGGTGATCATCGAGGGGGCATTCCTCGGCCGCGGGGCGCCCGGCGCGGTGAGCATCACACTCGACCCAGATCTCCTTGCCAGCGCCCGCACGCGCGAGGTCGCGCCGCATCTGATGCTCACGAACTACGGCGTGGGTCGCTTCGACCCTGCGCTGGTCGACGGTCTGGTGCTGCAGCCCAGCCGACGCGCGCGCGCCGTGGACGCGCTGGTCGAGGCGGTCCGGACGCAGCAGCTGAGCGGCGTGATGGTGGACTTCGAGTTGGTGCGGCCGCGGTCACACCCTGCGGTGCTCGCGTTCATTCGCGAATTGCGGGCCGCCCTCCAACCGCTGGGCGCGACCGTGAGCGTGGCGGTGCCGGCCAGCGCCACGGAGCGATACCCGATCGCGCAGTACGCGGCGGTCGCGGACTACGTGATGCCGATGCTCTACGACGAGCACGCGGGGAGCAGTGCGCCGGGGAGCGTCGCAGGCGAGCCGTGGTTTGCTCGGGAGTTCGATGCCTTCGCGCGAGCGGTCCCGGTCGAGCGATTGATCGCCGGCGTCGGACAGTACGGCTACCACTGGCGGTCCGATCGGTCGACGGGCGTGACGGTGTCATCGGCAGAGGGGGCCGCACTCGCGCGCGCCGCCGCGGGCGGCCCGTGGTTCGATGAAGGGCAGCGCACGCCCTGGGGCCGTTGGCGCGATGCGTCGGGTGTCACGCACGAGGTGTGGTATCTCGATGCGGTCACTGCATTCAACCAGATGCGTGGCGCGCTGGGTGCAGGGGCGGCGGGCGTGGCGATCTGGCGGCTGGGCACGGAGGATCCCTCGATCTGGCGCGTGCTGGGTCGTGATGGTGTTGCCGCCTCAGCCGCTCCGCTCACCGAGATCCCGGACGCGGGTGTCTCGGTGCTCAATGGCGACGGGGAGGTGCTGGCGGTGAGCGCGTCGCGGGGCGCCGGGCGCCGCACCTTGGTCCAGAGTGCTCAAGGCGATGTCCTCCGCGCCCAGACCGTGGTCCCGCCCGGCGGCTACCGGGTGGATCGCGCGGGTGGGCAGCGGCGCGACAAGCGCGTGGCGCTGACCTTCGACGATGGCCCGAACGCCGACTACACCCCGTTGATTCTCGATACCCTCGCAGCGCGCGGTGCGGTGGCGAGCTTTTTCGTCATCGGGCGCGAGGTGGTCGATCATCCCGCGATTGCGCGGCGGATCGTCAACGAGGGGCACGAAATCGGCAACCACACGTTCGGGCATCCGGATCTCGGTGGAATGAGCGCCGCCGCCGTGCGGGTGGAGCTCGCGGCCGCGGGTCGAGTGATCGAAGCCGTCACTGGTCGGCGGCCGCGTCTGTTCCGCCCCCCGTACATCGGCGATGCCCGTCCCGCCACGGCCGAGCGGCTGATGCCGATGGCGGTTGCCGCCGAGCTCGGGCTGCGGACGGCGGCGCTCGAAGTCGATACGCGCGATTGGCAGTTGAATGATCCGGCACGCATCGTACGCCGGGCGCTCGATGGATTGTCCAACGGACGCATCATTCTGCTGCACGATGCCGGTGGGGACCGCACGCCCACCGTCGCGGCGGTCGGGCCCCTGGTCGACTCGCTGCGTGCCCGCGGCTACACGCTCACGACCGTCGCCGGCTTGCTCGACGCACCCGTCGAGGCGGCGTTGCCCGAAGTCCCGGCCGCAGAGCAAGCGCATCGCTGGCTCGATGTCGCGGCCTTGGGGGTCGCGCGCGTGGTGCAGTGGGTCTTGGTGATGGTGTTTGCCGTCGCGCTGGTGCTTGGCACGGCGCGGCTGGTGGGGATTGCGCTGCTGGCCACGATCGAGCGACTCCGGCGCGCCCGCGCTCGCCGGACGCCGAGGATCGGATGGACCTCGGGACGCCCGCCGTCGGTCACGGTGCTCGTGCCCGCCTACAACGAAGCGCGCGTGATCGGTCGGACGATCGACTCGCTGCTGGCGCAGGAGTACCCCGGGCTCGAGATCCTCGTGATCGACGACGGGTCAACCGACGGAACGGCCGAAGCGGCACGTGCCGCGGCACAGCGCGCGCGGGCGTCGGGCGACGAGCGCGCCCGCGTGCGCGTCCTGCGGCAAGCCAACGGCGGGAAGGCCGTCGCCCTCAATCACGGGTTCGATGCGGCGAGCGGGACGGTCGTGGTCGTCGTCGATGCCGACACGTTGCTGGCGCCGGACGCGATTCGTCGACTCGTCGCGCCGATGGCAGATCCGTCGGTCGCCGCGGTGGCCGGCAACGCCAAGGTCGGTAACCGCGTGAATCTCGTCACGCGCTGGCAGGCGCTCGAGTACATCACCAGCCAGAATCTCGATCGACGCGCCTTCACGCTGCTCAATGCGATCACCGTCGTGCCCGGCGCAATCGGCGCGTGGCGTCGCGACGCGGTGCGTGCCGTCGGGGGCGTCAGCTCTGCGACGCTGGCGGAAGATCAGGACCTGACGATCACGTTGCTGCGCGCGGGGCATCGCGTGGCCTACGCCGATGACGCGATCGCCTACACCGAAGCCCCAGAAACGTTGCGCGCGTTGGAGCGTCAGCGATTCCGCTGGAGCTACGGCACGCTGCAGTGCGTGTGGAAGCACGGGGCGGCGTTCGGGCGACGGTCCGCCGGCGGCATCGGCACCGTGGGACTGCCGAACATCGCGCTGTTCCAGTTGCTGTTCCCGCTCTTGGCGCCAGCGGCCGACATTGCGCTCGTGGCCACGCTGGTGCGATTCGCACTCGAGGCGCCGGCGCTCGGCGAGCACGCCGCCTGGGGACACGCCGCCCCGGTGGTTGGGCTCTATGGCGTGTTCCTGCTCATCGATGCGCTCACGGCACTGGTCGGACTGGCGTTCGAGCGCGGCGAGTCGCTCTGGCCGGTGTTGCTCGCGCCATTGCAGCGGATCGCGTACCGGCAAATGCTCTACGTCGCGCTGGTGCGCGCGTGCCTCGCGGCGATTCGTGGCTGGTCGCCGAGCTGGGGCAAACTCGAGCGGACCGGCCGCGTGGCGCCGACGGAGCTCGCCGTCGCGAGGTGGCGCGACGCCGCCTGAGCCCCTCGGACTGTCGGGGGGCCTGCCCGTGCGTCCAACCCACGTTGCCCGAGAGCGATCGGGACGCGACATTGCAGTTTGACAACGTTGCCCGATGGTGGGCTAACTAGAGTGATCTCCACGCTGTGAACGAAAAGTTGCTGGCGCGAGTCGCCGCCGAAGGCGCTACGGCCCTGGTCGTCACCGACGCCGCTGAGCGAGTGGTATGGGTGAATGAAGCCTTCGTGCGGGGCTCCGGTTTCACCCTCGCAGATATGCTGGGCCGTCGGCCGTCCGAGATGCTGCAGGGCGCGGGTACTGACCCCGTGGTTCGTGCGCGCATCGCCGCCGCGATCCGCGCCGGTGAGCCAATTACGGAAGATATTCTGAACTACCGCAAGGATGGTTCGCAGGTGTGGCTCACTTTGCACATCCGGCCGCTGCGCGATTCCGACGGTGTCATCACCGGATTTCATGCGAGTCAAGTTGACATCACCGATCGCAGGCGCGCGGAGCTGCGCCTCGAGCGTTCGCGCGAGCGACTGTCGGACATTCTCGAAGGCACTCGCGCGGGGACGTGGGAGTGGAACGTCCAAACGGGCGAGACGCGGCACAACGAGCGCTGGGCGGAGATCTGCGGCTACTCGCTGGCTGAGCTCGGTCCGTTGTCGATTCGCACGTGGATGGGGCTCGTCCACCCCGACGACCTCGCGGCATCGAACCGGTTGCTGGAGGCCCATTTTCGTGGGGACAGTGCGTACTACGATTGCATCGCGCGGATGCGGCACAAACACGGCGGCTGGGTCTGGGTGCACGATCGAGGCAAGGTGACCGAGTGGACGCCAGACGGTCAGCCACTGTGGATGGCGGGGACGCATATCGACGTCACCGAGATGATTCGGGCGAGCGAAGCGCTCCGCAGCGCGCGCGATCAGGCCCAGCGCTACCTCGACACGGTGCAGAGTGTACTCGTAGCACTCGATACTGCCGGTCGCGTGACGATGCTCAATCGCGCGGGCTGCGAGTTGCTCGGCGTGGAAGCCGATGACGTCCTTGGTACCGAATGGTTCACGCGCTTTGCCCCCCCGGCGCCTGGCGTATCCTCGCCGCGCGACTCGATCGCGGCGCTGCTGAGCGGCGTGGGCGGCGATGCGGAGTTCTTCGAAGCCGAGCTCGTCGCCGAGGATGGCACGCGTCGGTTGATGCGGTGGCACAACGCACTGCTCACCGACGCCACCGGTGCGATCAGCGGCACGCTGTCGAGCGGCGAGGACGTGACCGAGTTGCGCACGCTCGAGCGCCAAGCCAATCGACGCCAGCGCCTCGAGGCCATCGGGACGCTCGCCGGCGGAATCGCGCACGACCTCAACAACGCCCTCACCCCCATCGTGCTGGGTGCCGAGTCGCTGCGCGACGCCGACGAAGACGCGGCGCAGTTCATTCCAGTCATCGAGTCCAGTGCGCGGCGCGCCACGCAGATGGTGCGCCAACTGCTGCTGTTCGCGCGGGGCTCTGGCGGTGCGCACCAAGCGGTGGATCTCGGCGACATCGCGCGCGAGGTGCATCAGCTAGCGACGGCGACGTTCCCAAAGGAGATCACGCTGTCGCTGCGCGTCGCCGATGGTCTGCCCAAGGTGCTCGGCGACCCGACACAATTGCACCAAGTACTGCTCAATCTGGCGCTTAACGCGCGCGATGCGATTAGCGAGCGCGGCCGTATCGCGATCGAGGTCACGACCGCGCAGGTGGACGATACGCCCCCCGGGCACGTGTCGCCGACGCCGGAGTCGTTCGGTGCCTACGTCGTCGCCTCGGTCGCCGATACCGGCAGCGGGATTCCCGATGCGGCGATCGAACGCATCTTCGATCCGTTCTATACCACCAAGCGTCCGGACGCTGGGACCGGACTGGGCTTGTCGACCGTCCACGGCTTGGTCCGCGGCCACCACGGCTTCCTCGCGGTGGAGTCGCAGCCGTCGCGTGGCTCGACCTTCCGCGTCTACTTGCCGGTCGAAGGAGACGCCGCCTCTCGCGTATCGGCCACGTCGCGTCGCCGACAGTTCACCCACCAGCCGATGGTCCTGTACGTCGACGACGAACCCGGGGTTCGCGGGCTCGCCGATTTGTTGCTGCGGCGCATCGGGTGTTTCCCGCTCCTGGCCGCGACCGCTGCGGAAGCGGCCGCGTTGGCGGCCAGCTATGGCGAGCGACTGGCTGCGGTCGTCACGGACGTGGCCCTGCCGGGGCACGACGGATTGGCGCTGGCCGCGCAACTGCGGCGCGAGGGGCGCGATGTGCCGGTCCTGCTCGTCTCCGGCGAACTCTCGGACGCGCAGCGCGTGGCGATGGCCGCGCTGCCCGCGGTCACCGCGCTGGGCAAGCCGTTCAGCGAAGACGAGTTGTTCGAAGCCCTCC
>JANRJP010000063.1:0-4221 GCA_033763905.1 Gemmatimonadaceae bacterium | reverse complement strand
GTGGCGCTCCTCTTGTACTCGGATCCGGCGGATGACGGCTTCGTGCAAGGCGATGTGTACCCCGAAGGCCCGATGCGGCATCCGCAGTCGTTGCAGCGCGGGTCGGTCTACAACGGCCAGGGCGATCCATCCACGCCGGGCTATCCGTCGTTGCCCGGCGCGCGTCGCATTCCGGTGGACTCGATGGCGGTGCCGCGCATCCCGGTGGTCCCGATCGGCTATGCGAACGCGCAGCTGCTGCTCGAGCCGTTGCGCGGCGCAACGATCCCGGCGCAGTCGTGGCAGGGCGGATTGCCCTTCCGCTACCACGTCGGAGGGACCGACGCCGTGCGCGCGCGAGTGGCGGTGTTCTTCGAGCCGTCGAACCGATGGGTGAAGCGCATCGAGAATACGGTCGGCATCCTGCGTGGCGCGACACACCCGGACGAGTGGGTGATCACCGGCGGGCACCGTGATGCGTGGGGACCCGGTGCAACCGACAACGTCTCGGGAACGAGCGTGATTCTCGAGTCGGCGCGCGCGCTCGCCGAGGCCGCCAAGAACGGCCAGCGCCCGAATCGCACGATTCTCTTTGCCACGTGGGATGCCGAGGAATGGGGCATCGTCGGCAGCACGGAATGGGCCGAGCACCAGGCGGACTCGCTGTCGGCGAAGGCGGTGGCCTATCTCAACCAGGACGGCACCGTCGGCGGCCGCGCGTTCGGTGCGTCGGCCACGGCCACGTTGCACGGTTTCGTGCGAGCGGCGGCGGGCGCGGTGCCGCATCCGACGCCGGGCGATAGCGGCTCGATTCGCGACGTCTGGTCGGCCCGCACCAACGGCCAGATGGGCTTCGGCGATCTCGGTGGCGGCTCCGACTTCTTCGGCTTCTACAACTACCTCGGCATTCCGTCGTTCGACTTCGGGTTCGGTGGACCGGGGGGTGTGTACCACTCGCAGTACGACTCCTGGACCTTCATCGAGAAGTTCGCGGATCCGGGCTACCGCGCGCACCGGAGCGCGGCGCAGCTCAACGCCGTGATGCTGGCGCGGCTTGCCAACGCCGACGTGATGCCCTTCGACTTCGGCAATCTGGGTCGCTACATCGGCGCCATCACCGAACGGCTCAAGCCGGCGGCAGAAAAGGCGGGCATCACCGTGGACGTTGCGCCGATCACGCGAGCGGCGCAGGGGTTGGCCACGGCGGGCGATCTCTTTCGTCTGGCGCAGGCCACCGCGCTGACGCTCGGGATGCCGCGTAGCCGACTTGACGCATCCAACGCCATTGCGCGCACGGTGGAAGCGGCGATGACACGCACGCCGGGACTCGAGGGTCGTCCACGCGTGCGCAACCTGATCTTTGCTGCCGATCGCGACAACGGCTACGCCAATGTCGCGCTCCCGTCGGTGGCGGAGGCCATTCGCGACAAGGACGCCGCGCGCGCGGCGCGTGAAGTGGCGGACGTCGCGTCGCGCATCGACGCGGCGACGGCACGGGTCCGACAGGCCGCGGCGGCACTGGCGCCGTGACCGCTCGGCTGTTGCGGTGGTGCGCGGCGGTGGCCCTCGGTCTGTCTGCCACCGCCCGCACGGCGCACGCGCAAGTGTTGCCGCCGATCTACCGACCCATCCCCACCGAGGAACAGGAACGCTTCCGCACGCAGCAGAAGCAGTTCCGCGATTCCGCCGCCGCGCGCAAGCGCAGCGCCGATTCGCTCGCGCAGGTCGCGCTGGCGGTGCCGTCGGTGGCCCAGGTCGTGCTCGACTTCGAAAAGCGCGCGGCGGAGTTCCGCGCCGTCGCCGAGAAGCACCGGGCCGAGTCGGCGTCGCTGCGCGATTCGTCTCGCAAGCTCGCGATCCGCGCCGATTCGCTCTCGATCGAGCTCGGCCGATGGAAGGGCACGCGGGATTCCCTCGAGGCGCTGCCCTTGGGCCCGCCCCTCGACAGCCTCAAGCGGATGGACTCGCTCGACGTCGCGCGGTGGCGCGTCCGCGATTCGTCCGAGCGCGCGGTCGTCGTCGCGGCGCTGACGGAGACGATCGCCCGCGAGCAGGTGCGCAAGGATTCCTTGCGTGTGATTGCCGAAGACGTGCGCGATCGTGCGGTGGAGCTGGGCCGCGATGCGGTCCGCGACCTGCGCGAGGCGGAGCGCATCTCGCAGGACGCCGAGCGCCTCGCGAAGAGCGGCAACGAGAGCGTCGTCCGGACCTCGCTCGAACGCTCGAGTGCGTATGAAGCCGAGGTCGCCGCGCGCTTCCTGCGGCACGTCGATTCGTTGGGCAAGATGCTGGACTCGCGACAACGGTTGGCGGATCGACGATGGTTGCCGATTCGGTCGATCGACGATGCGAAGCTCTACTACGGCGCGCGTGGTGGGCGACTGGGGTATCTGCGCGGCGCAACGGCAACGTACGACAATCGTCGCGGCGCCAGCGCCAACATCGATCTCTTCGAGTACTACGTGGACTACGGGCGTCTCTCGTGGACCATCGTGTGGAATGCCCGCGCGCCGTCGAGCGACACCGCGGCGGCGCGATCCGCGCTCGATCGATTCCTGCTCGGCGGTGGCGACTTGGCCCTGGCCTTTATGGCACCATTCGCGTTCTTGCGCGGGGAAGGCTGGTCGCTGGCCTTGGGCGGGGACCTGCGCGGCGCAATGTCGCTGTCGCCGCGCGGGGCGTTCCCGCTGCTCGACAACGGCTTGATTCTGTACGGAGGCGGCACACAGAAGTGGCTGGGCGAAGTCACCTTCGCCGCCCGCGCCGGGATGATCCGGCACGACGCCGACATCATCGGCAAGATCACCGGCTCCGCGTCAGCCGTGCCCTACGGACAGTTCACCGCAGGTTGGGAGCTGCACAACCTGCTCAAGGTCGTGGTCACCAGCACGACGGGCCCGTCGATCGTGCGTCGGCAACTGGCCTACACGATCCAGTTCAAGATCTGATCGTCGTGCGATCGCTGGCGCCGCCGTCACACCGGCGGCGACCCCCGATGCTTTGCTTCGGGGCGTGAGAGTCCATTCCCGTCGCGTGACGCTGTCGCCGTCTCGGTGACCCTAGCCTCTTCGTCGAACCCGCACGACGGAGCGCACGATGGGACGGTCGAGCTACTTGGCTGGCGCCGCGGCAGCACTGCTGTGGTTGAGCGCTGCTGGCGTCGCGATGGCACAATCCAAAACGCCGAAGGCAAGCCCGCGCGCCACGCCGCGCGCGAGCCCCAAGGCGCGCGTACCTGAGGCGAGCACGGTCACCTCGGCCACGAGCGAGCCGGGCGTGATTGCACCCAAGCCCGTCGCGGCGCCGATTCGTCGCCTGCAGCCGGCGTGGTACGCGCATCCGACGCGCTGGTGGGCGCAGCTCGGCGGCAGTTCGGCCACCGGCGGACTGGGATGCGCGATCTGTCGTCCCACCGCGTCGCGGGCCGTGGCGGCCAACGCCGCTGTCGGCTACGCGGTGAAGCCGCAGTTGGTCGTCGGCGTGCAAGGCCTCGCGTGGCTTGATGTCTTTGCCAGTGGATTGGACCAGACCGCCTTGGGTGCGCAAGTCATCGCCCGCTGGTACCCGTGGAGCTTTCAGCCGCTGGCCATCACCGGCGGTGTCGGTGGGCTCGGCTATCGCGTCGATGACGGCGGATTCGTCCTGCGCGCCCAAACGCTCTCGGCGCAGCTCACCGTGAGCTGGGAACTGCCGGCGCGGAACGGCCTGACGCTGACGCCATACATCGCGATGCTGACGACGACCCCGGCACGACTCCGTGCCGCCAACGGCTTCTCGCTCGCCGACGATGCCCGCTTTGGGCTCGCCCAAGCGGGACTCGCCCTGTCGCTCTTCTGACGGAGATCTCCGATGCCGCACACTCCTCGCGCCAATTCCGGCTTCGAACACCTGCGACTCGTCGCCGCCGCCTGTCTCTTGGCGGCGGTGGCACTGGTGCTCGCCGGCTGCAGTGACAACGCCACGAGTCCGGATCGCGCGCGCGACGCCGTCAACGGCAGCGCACGCGCCTACGATCTATGGCGGCCCGCAGCGACCGCGACAAACGAATGCAGCGCCGACGTGCACAACGCGTATTCGACGGTCGCCGACGACGGCAAGCGCTATCCGACCTGGCACCCGCCGGTGGATCCCGTGTCGGGCTGTTCCTTCGGGCACGAGCACGGTCGGGATCCGCACGGCTCTCGGCTCTACGCCAGCGTCGGGGATCTGCCCTTCGGCTACGCCAACGAGCAACTCGATCAG
>JANRJP010000049.1:0-7955 GCA_033763905.1 Gemmatimonadaceae bacterium | reverse complement strand
CCCTTCCAGAGTTCGTAGATCTCGACTGGCAGGAACGAGCCGGTCATCACCACCGTCAGCCATTCCGCCCAGCGCTGGCGCCGCAACAGGCCAATGCCCTGCGTGATCAGCACCGCCGCGTAGGCGAAGGCCCCGAACCCGACCTGCTCGAAGCGCTTCGGCGGGATGCCCGCGACCTTTGCGAGCACATCGCGCACGATTTCGCCCTTGATGTCGGCGCCGAGTGCATCGACGAAGCGCGCGACCACCTCCACCGCATCGTTGCGGAAGAGGTGCAGCGCCCCGAGGCCAATGATGGTCAGCATCACCGCGCCGGTCAGCTTGAACGCGGCGATGACCATCAGCCCCCGCTCGCGCGCGGCGGCCGCGTGCGCCTCAGTCACGGGGCGCGCTCGACCGCTTCGAGGGCATCGGTCCACGCTTGCAACGCGCCATCAGCGGCGCGCCGTGCCGCAGCGAGTTCGTGCTCCAACGCCTTTCGCCGGCGACCGGTCTCGGCGGTCGCCGGTGCCAACTGCAAGGCGCCGAGGGCCTCTTCGAGTTCTTCGACCTTGGCCTCGGCGTCGCTTGCGGCGCGTTCGGCGGACTCGGCCGCCTTTTGCAGCGCTTTGCGATCGGGGGCGCCCTTCTGTCGCGCGGCTTTCGCCGCCGCGGCGGCCTTCTGGTCTTTTTCGCGCTGCACGCGGGCATCGGCAGCGGCGGCCTGCGCGCGGTCCGCCGCCCGCGCCTGCGCGGCCCGCTCCCATTCGACGAATGGGCCGTTGAAGTCCTCGAGGCGCGTGCCGTCGAAGGCCCACACGCGCGTGGCGAGTTCGCGCAGGAACGCGCGATCGTGGCTCACCAGCAGCACCGTGCCTTCGTACTCTTCGATGGCGTCTTCGAGCGCTTCGATGCTTTCGACGTCGAGGTGGTTCGTCGGTTCGTCGAGCACGAGGAAGTTCGCCTTCTCGAGCACCATCAAGGCCAGCGCCAAACGCGAGCGTTCGCCACCCGACAGGGTGGAGGTCGAACGGAAGACCTCGTCACCAGAGAAGCCGAACGAGCCTAGATGCGCCTGGATGTTGCCGCGGGCCCACAGCGGCCGCACGTCCTGAATGCAGTCGTAGATCGATCGATCCAGCGGCAGATCGGCAAGGTCCTGACGGAACCACGACGGGGTGATCGAGCCGCCCACCCGGGCTTCGCCGGCCGCCGGCGTGCGCTCGCCGAGCAGCGTGGCGATCAGCGTGCTCTTCCCCGCCCCGTTGTGGCCGACCAAGGCAACGACATCGCCGCGACGGGCGGTGAAGGTCGCATTGTCGACGAGCACGCGGTCGCCGACGGTCACGCGCAGCTTGTCGGTGACGAGCACTTGATCGCCGCCGCGATCCGCGATCTCGAGACGCAGCGCCATTGCGCCGGCTTCGCCCGGCGGCGGCGAGAGCCGCGGCAAGCGCGCGAGCTTGGAGCGCCGCCCCTTGGCCTGCGAGCTGTTCTGTCCCGCAATGTTGCGACGGATGTAGTCCTCTTCCTTCGCGACGAACTTGCGCTGCTGCTCCGCCGCGCGCTCGAGCGCCAAGCGGCGTTCGGCGCGCTGCGTGACGAATGACGAATAGCCGCCCTTGTACGAAACCGCGGTGCCTGATTCCACGTGCAGCACGTGATCGGCGATGTCGTCGAGGAACGCGCGGTCGTGGGAGACCACGAGCACAGTCTCGTCCAACTCGGCGAGGTAGCGCTGCAACCACTGGATGGTGTCGAGGTCCAGGTGGTTGGTCGGCTCGTCGAGCAGCAGCAGGTCGGCGGGCTGCGCCAACTGCGCCGCGAGCCCGACGCGACCACGCTCGCCGCCGCTCAGCGAGGCCAACGGACGCGTGGCGGCATCGGCGGGATCAAAGCCCAGGCCTTGGAGCACAGCATCGACGCGGGCGTGGTAGTCGTAGCCGCCCATATGGCCGAAGCGCTCCTGATCGCGCCCGAAGCGATCGAGATCGGCGTCGGTGACCTTGTCGCCCAGCTCCGCGAGCCGCATCGCCTGCTCGGCGATCGACTGCTCGAGCTGGATGATCTCCTTCCATCCGGCCGCCGCGGCATCCCACACGGTGGCCGCAGCGCCGAAGTCGCGATGCTGATCGAGCAGCGCGATGCGCAAGTTCGGTTGGCGCGCGACCGAGCCTCGGCTCGGCACCAGCGCGCCGGTGATGACCTTGAGCAAGGTGGACTTGCCGGCGCCATTGCGGCCGACGATACCCCAGCGTTGGCCGGCACCGATCGTGACGGTCACATTGGAGAGCAGGGTCGTCGCGCCGAACTCGACGCCGACATCAGAAAGCGAAACGAGGGTCACGCGGAGAAATATCGCACCGCGACCAACCCCGAGAGCACTGACGCGTCGCGGCCGTCGGCGTGCAGTTCACGGACCCCCGTGTGCGCCACCAATGCGGCGGCGATGTCGGCACGCACGGTGCCGCCGGCCAGAATCGTCAGGCCGTCGCCCGCCGCCGCGACCATTGCTTTGAGCGTGTCGCGACCCTCCCACGCGGTACGTGCGCCTCCGCTGGTGAGCACCCGCGCAATGCCAAGTCCGCGCAGCGTCTCGATCGCCGCGAGCGGATCCGCCGTGCGGTCGATCGCGCGATGGCACACGATCGGCACGTTGGGCGCCGCGTCGCGCACGGATTCGAACACGTTCGCGTCCAGGAGGCCAGCGGCGGTGAGTCCGCCGGTCACCAGCGCGGCCGCGCCGGCTACGGCAGCGCGCGCGGCATCGCGGGCCAGCTGTCGCCGTTCGTCGGCGGTATACGTGAAGTCACCGCCCCGCGGGCGAATCATCACTGCCACCGGCACGCCAAAGCGGCTCCCCGCGCCGTCCAACAGGGCGTCTGGTGGCGTAATTCCGCCGACGCCAAGGTCGCCACAGAGCTCCAGCCGGTCGGCGCCGGCGCGGACGGCCGCCGTGGCCGATTCCGCCGAATCCACTGCAGCTTCAAGCACGGGCCGAAGAAATACTTGACTAGTCAATGGACTATGCGTAGACTATTGATATGCCTCGTCGATTGCAGGAAGAAATCCGGCAGACTCGGCCGTTCCGAAACGCAGCACAGGAAGCGTCGCTGTCACTGCTCCGGACCGCCGATCTGTTCCGGCGCCTCGGCGCCGCGACCTTGGCGCCCCACGATCTCACGCTGCAGCAGTACAACGTGCTGCGGATTCTCCGTGGTGCCAACGGCCCGTTGCCCACGCTGGAGATCGCGGAACGAATGCTGGAGCAGGCCCCCGGCATCACGCGTCTGGTGGATCGCCTCGAGGCGAAGCAGCTCGTCGAGCGCATTCCCTGCAAGACCGATCGTCGGCAAGTGCACTGCCGCATCTCCGCCACCGGCCTCGAGCTCCTTGAGACGCTCGATCCGGTGATGGAAGAGGCGGATGGTCTGCTGGCGCGGGCGCTCTCGCCCGAGCAGCTGCAGCAGTTGATCGACACCCTGGCCGCGGCGCGCGAGGCGCTGACGGCCGACCTCACCGCTTTGACCGAGACTCATCAAAATGCCTAGCCGCGAACGCGTCCAGTCGTTGATCGACCACGTCCTGCAGGGGAAGATCCTCGAGGCCGTGCAGGAGTTCTACGCCGACGACGTCCAGATGCAGGAGAACCTCAATCCCCCGACGGTCGGCAAGGCCGCCAACCTCGAGCGCGAGAAGCAGTTCGTCGCGTACGTGAAGGAGTTCCACAGCGCCTCGGCCGGCCCCGTTGTTGTCGAGGGCGACCACGCCGCGATTCGCTGGACGATGGACTTCACCGCCGTGGACGGCAACCGCGTGAAGTACGATCAGGTCGCGCTGCAGACGTGGCGTGGCGATCACATCGTGCACGAGCGGTTCATCTACGATACGGGCGCGAAGGCCTGAGTCGGCGCGGTGACCGAGCGCACGATGATGCAGTCGTGCGCTCGGTGTAGTACCGCCGAGGAACGCTAGATCGGACTGCGCCTGACGACTCGGCGTGTGGTATCGCTGCCGATTACGCGAATCAGCAGGGAGTCGGCAGCGGGCATCGTGACCGATTCCACATGCGTAAATGGCCTGGGCATTTGCAGACAGGCTCCGCTCCCCGTGCGCCCACCGACGAGCCGAATCTCCACGAGATTCTGCGTGACGGCCCGAAAAACTTCGGTGATGCGGTTACAGCCGTCGCGGCCGACCGATCCACTGATTGAGATCGAGAGCACAGTGCCCGACTGCGCGGCGGCGGGGACATCTACCGCCGCAACGTTCACCCGCGGTGGGTCGTCGTCCGGTGCGGTTGATGCGCGGCCGCACGCCGCTAGCGCGAACAACAAGAACGAAACCTGACGGTAAGCAGCACGTGCCGAAGTTAGAAAATGGAGCGTCACAGCCCGGCCTCCGCCTAATGCACGAGTTACTGGCATACAAAGCCCCCATTGTTGGAATCAAACGCCACCGCTCGTGCGGACGACGCGATGTTCCCTCTGCCGTCTTCGACCCTGAGCTCCAGTGCGAAGCCTGCACTCTCGCCTGCCTCGATACTGTATGACGTCGACTGACCGACAAGCACCTGATCCCTGTACCATTTGTATACATAGGGTGGGTAGCCCCCGTCGTGAGAACCGTACCAAGCGCACGATGTGAACGGCCCGATGTGCGACGCCCCCGAGATAGCCGCCGTTAACGTCCGCTGCATCGTATACAACAGCCTGTTCGGGCTTCCCGCCAAGTTCGGGCCCAATCGCCCGACGGTCGCGTTAGCAACCAGATTTGCCTGAACCGTCGCCGGCGACGCGGTGGGGAACATCTCCAGGAACAACGCTGCAGCGCCCGCGACGACGGGTGCCGCAGCCGACGTACCTCCACTGGGGAAGACAGGCGCAAACAAGTCGACACAGGCACCCCAATTCGAGGCCCAAAGTCCCGGGTAGTCGGCTCGTGCATCCGACAGCGTGCTCGCTCCAACCGTGATAAGGCTCTGCAGCCTTGCAGGAGACTGGTCGCAGGCATCGCCGCCGTCGTTGCCCGCTGAAACAACCACTGTCACACCCTTCGACTGCGCATACTCAGCTGCGGACTCCACGGTAAACAAGCATGTGAACAGTGAGCACCGCCGACCAAGGGAGAGGTTCACCACCGCAGGCCTCAGCGTGTTGTCGGCAATGTACTCCAAGGCGAAGATGATGGCTCCGTTGCTTAGCGAGCCAGAGCAGTCTGTGTCGACACGAGCAGCGTGAAGTGTGGCACCACGCGCTACTCCGACGCGCCCTACGGCCGCCTTTGCAACATCGGTTCCGTGCGGGTCGCAGGGCGCAAACGGGTTGAGTCCGTTGATGGTCATGTAGGTCGACTGGTCTACGTTTGCGGCGATATCCGGATCTGTGATATCGAGGCCAGTGTCAACGATCCAGACGTGGACTCCCAAGCCGCGTTTGTTGAACTGGTAGCTTCCTTGCAGCGGTAGGTCACGCTGATCTACGCGGTCGAGCGTCCACCGTGGACTAGGCGCGATTGAGCTGTCGTAAGCGGACAGTATCGGCACCACCTCATCCGGCTGGACTGACACTACGTCCGTTCGTGCTCTTAGCAGCCGAAGCGACTCTGCGTCAAGCTCGACCCAGGCACCGTTGATTGAGTGCAGAACGGCGAGAAGTTTTCCCTTGACGTCACCGAGTGCCCGTCGCGCTACTTGGTCTCGCGCGCTGCGAGTCAAGTGCCCGGTGAACCGTACCAAGTATTGATTGGGCACATACCGCACAGTCTCAACATTCTGGAGACGCGCCGTCGGCTCGGATGGTGCGTAGCGATCCACCGAACGCTCTGCGCAGCCGTACGACGCAATCGACAGCGTCAGCTGCAGCAGCACAGTCCTGAGGGCGAGTGCTATGCGGGGGGGGGTACTCATTGCCTTCTCCTGTATACTGAATCGTGAAGCCTGCCGCGTTGTTGACTCTGGATTAGACAACGGTGTTGTGCAGTGCATCCCCGACACAAGAGGTCTGACATCACTCACCGTTGGATAAACGGTCTGACATTATGCCTGTTGACCGCTCAGCGTCTCGTGATTGGGTACGAATCGAACAGAGCGAGTGTAGTCGTGGGGAGTGAGGTCTCAGACAGAGGTGCGGCCCTCATCACCGTTCAATCGCCTTGAGCACCCGCCCAATCAACCCGTCCATCGCATCGTTCTGAATCCACCGGGCCACGACCACCAGGTCGTTGGCCCGGTCGACGTAGATGAGGTTCGTGCCGTTGCCCAAGTGCACCACGGCATCGCGCGGCGCGCTGGGCAACTGCTTGCCGTCGCCATTGAGGAACCAGTTCATCACTCCGTAGCCGGGATTCGCCGGCGTCGGCGTGCGCGAGTAGTTCATCCACGCCTCGCTCAGCACCTGCCGATCCCCCCAGCGGCCGTTGCGCAGCGCGAGCAGGCCGAAGCGCGCCATATCCCAGCCGCTGATGAACAACCCGCCGCCCCAGTGGCCGCCGCCCGACACACTCTGCACCGCGGCGCCATCGAGCTCCACCCAGCTCGTGGAGTAGCCGAACCACCGCCACGTCGGCGAGGCGCCAATGGGCGAAAAGAGCGAATCGCGCGCGATCTGCGGCAGCGGACGACGCCACACGCTCAGCGCCGCGAGCGCCAGCGCGTTCACCCGTACATCGTTGTACTCGAACTTTGCACCAGGGGTCTCGCGCGGACGCGTGCGCCACGTGTTGGGGTCGCCCGTGGGACGATCGGCCCACTCGGGCTTGCCCCACAACGTGCCTTCCCAGTCGCTGGTCTGGCGCAGCAGGTCGTCCCAGGTGATGCGGCGATTGTGCGGTGACCCGAAGGGATCGAGCAAATCGCCAGCTCGCGGCGCCTCACCTGGCTGTGGCGGCGCGTTGAGCGCGAGCACCGGCGCCACGTATGGGCGCACCGTGTCACGCACACTGCGAATCAGCCCCCGGTCAACCGCCAAGCCCACGACCGCGCTCAGCACCGACTTGGTGACGCTGTGCGTCTGCTCCACCGCCGTGAGATCACCCCACTGCGCGACGACGTAACCGCCCTTGATCACCACGCCCGAGACATCACCGCGCGGAATCGTCGGGCCCACGGCGTTGCCGTAGGGTTCGCGGCCGAACGTCTGCTCGTGGTTCTGCAGCATATCGCGCGGGTTCTTGATCTCGCGCGCACGATGAAACGCCACCGCGCTGTCGAGCCAGGCGGCATCGAGTCCAAGCGACGCCGGCGCGCGGGTCTCCCACTGCCCGGCGGGCGGGACATAGGGCTTCGCGGACTGACGCGATGACTGCGCCGATGCCAGCACCGGAATGACCGCAACGAGCAAGAACAGACGGGACATTGTCGGGAGAGGTGAGAGTCGTCGGAAGCTACGCACGGCTGGCCGCGATCGCTTCAGCACGCCGACCGCTTCGGCACGCCGACCGCGGCACCACGACAACGCCCCGGCAACCTATTGGTTACCGGGGCGTCATCACTGCTCCACTGCTGCGACGCTTAGTAGTCGTCGCCGCCTGCGAACGAGTCGCTCAACGCCGGCAGATCAGCCAGCGGATTGAACGCCGGTTCCGGCGCCGGCGGCGGCAGCACCGGCACCGCATCGCCGTCAAGTTCGACGTCGTTGTAGCGGTACTGGCCCGTGCCGGCCGGAATGAGGTGCCCGATGATGATGTTCTCCTTGAGGCCGAGGAGGTCGTCCTTGGCGCCGCGGATCGCAGCATCGGTGAGCACGCGCGTGGTTTCCTGGAAGGACGCCGCCGACACGAACGACTGCGTGGTCAGCGAGGCCTTGGTGATGCCCAGGAGCAGCGGCTCGGCCACCGCCGGCTTCTGCTTCTTCTTCTTCGCGCGCTCGTTCTCGTCGCGGAACACCGCCTTGTCGACGTGCTCGCCTTCGAGGAACTCCGTCTCGCCCGGATCGGTGATCCGGACCTTCTGGAGCATCTGCTTGACGATCACCCCG
>JANRJP010000045.1:0-9828 GCA_033763905.1 Gemmatimonadaceae bacterium | reverse complement strand
CCGCTCGAGCTCGCCCAGCGGCGTCACCGTGTTGAAGATCCACTGGAGCTCGGTATGTTCCGGCACAGTGGACTGCACGAAGACGCGGCACACGGCGGGGTCCAGCCCCGAAGCGAACAGCGACACGGCGAGCTCGCGCGTCCGAGCCCGCAGCGCTGCCGGTTCGTACGCGACGGTGATCGCGTGATAGTCCACGATGCAGAAGAAGCTCGGGTACTGGTGCTGCACCGAGACCCAGTTCTTGACGGCCCCGAGGTAGTTGCCGATGTGCAGCTCGCCCGAAGGCTGAATGCCGCTGAAGACGCGTGACATCCTCGGAAAATAGACCCGCGCCGCGCGATCCGCACCGCGCCTTGCTGGCCACCGCGGTGGCCGCCGCCACCCGCGCGGCGGACGTAGTGCGCAGCTTCGCCGACCGCCCCGACGCCTTGAACATCCGGATGAAGGCGCCGAGCGACTACGTGAGTGCCGCCGACCGCGCCTCCGAAGACACCATCGCCGAGATCGTCCAGCACCATCATCCCGGCGCCGTGTTCGTCGGTGAGGAGACCGGCGCCTCGGGGGCCCTCGACGCCGCGGGTCCGGTGTTCGTCGTCGATCCGCTCGACGGGACCACCAACTTCCTCCACGGCTTCCCGTGGTACGCCGTCAGCATTGGCGTGCTGCTCCACGGGGAGCCCGTTGCGGGCGTCGTCCTCAACATCCCCACCGGCGAGCTGTTCACCGCCACCGCGGGCGGCGGGGCTCGGCGCAACGGCCAGCCCATACGCGTGTCGTCGATCACCGACGAGAACCGCGCCCTCTTCGCGACCGGCGCCCCCTTCCGCGACGCCGACGAGATCGACGCCTGGTTCACCTCGCTGCGCCCGGTGCTGCAGCGCTCGAGCGGCATCCGCCGCGCGGGCGCTGCCGCGCTGGATCTGGCCGATGTCGCCTGTGGCCGCTTTGAAGCCTTCTGGGAGCTCACGCTCAATCCCTGGGACGTCGCTGCCGGCATTCTGCTGGTGCGCGAGGCGGGCGGCATCGTGACCGACCGCCACGGGGCGCACAAGAAGATCGAACGCGGCTCCATCGTGGCCGGCACCCCGACGTTTCATCCCTGGATTCTCGACCGCACCAATCGCGAGTAACCCATGCCTTTGATCGAGTGCGTTCCGAACTTCTCTGACGGCCGCAATCCCGACGTCATCGCCGCCATCCGCGGTGCCATCGCCGCCGTACCCTCGGTCCACGTGCTCGACGTCTCGAGCGACAAGGACCACCACCGCACGGTGATCACCTTCGTCGCCGAACTCGCGCACGCCGCCGATGCGGCGTTCGCGGGTGTTGCCGAAGCCAGCCGGCGCATCGACCTCACGCAGCACAAGGGCGAACACCCGCGACTCGGCGCGACCGACGTCTGCCCCTTCATTCCGCTGGACGGCGCGACGATGGCCGACGCCATCGGCCTGGCGCGCACCCTGGGCGAGCGCGTCGCGCGTGAGCTGTCGATCCCAGTGTACCTGTACGAACGCGCCGCCACTCGGCCGGACCGCGTGAACCTGGCCGATATTCGCCGCGGCGAGTTCGAAGGCCTGCGCGACGCGATTACCACCGACCCGAATCGCGTGCCCGACTTCGGCGCGGCGCGCATTCACCCCACCGCCGGTGCGCTCGTGACGGGTGCGCGGCCGTTTCTGGTGGCGTACAACGTGTATCTCGGCGACGCGCGCAACCTGCCCGTGGCCAAGGACGTCGCCAAGGCGGTGCGCGGCTCCAGCGGCGGCCTTCGCCACGTGAAGGGACTCGGCCTCGAAGTGGACGGGCAGGCGCAGGTGTCGATGAATCTGGTCGACATTGATCAGACGCCGGTGCACCGCGCCTTCGAGATGGTCAAAATGGAAGCCGCGGCCCAGGGCGTGTCGGTGACGTGGAGCGAACTCGTCGGCCTCATTCCCGAGCAGGCGCTGTTCGACGCGGCCGCACGGCACCTGCAGTTGCGGGGCTTCTCGAAGTCGATGGTGCTCGAACATCGCGTCCGCGAACTCGCGGCTGGCGGACCGTCTCTGGCGGGCTTCGTGGCGTCGGTGGCGTCCTCGGCCCCGGTGCCGGGCGGTGGGTCGGTAGCGGCTCACGTCGGCGCGCTCAGCGCCGCCCTCGCGCAAATGGTCGCCGGGGTGACGATCGGCAAGAAGAAGTACGCGGCGGTCGAGGCGCGAATGCAGGATCTCGCGGTACGCGCAGCGCAGCTCGGCACGCGCTTGGCCGCGCTGGTGACGCGCGATGCCGACGCCTACGCGGCGGTGAGCGCCGCCTACAAGCTCCCTGCGGGTGAGGCGCGCGACGCCGAAATCCAGCGTGCGCTGCTCGTGGCGTCGGAAGTCCCGCTCGAAACGGTGATCGCCTGCGCCGAAGCCGCCGAGCTAGCCGCGGAAGCCGCCGAATTCGGCAACGTGAATGCGGCGAGCGACGCCGGCGTGGCGGCCCTGCTGGCCCACGCCGCCGCGACCGGGGCAGCCTACAACGTCCGCATCAACCTCAAGGACCTCGCCGACGCAGCGGTCGCCCACCGCCTGTCAGTGGCCACGACCGCCGGCCTGGCGCGGGCCGCTGCGGCCGCCGGCAGCGCCACGGCGCGGGTCGAGGCCTCGCTCAGCGGCTAACGGACACCGGAGCACAAGCCCTTGACGGGCGATACCGGAGTGATATCATTTAGACATCACTCAACCGGATCACGTCAATGTTCCGCGAAATCGAATACAAGGCGCCCAACGGGCTCCTCGTCCTCGCTCTCACCCTTGGCACGATGGGCGTCAGCGCGTGGCGCATCTACGAAGCCGCGCAGGCCGACCGGCCGGGCATGGCCATCGTCATTGCGCTCGTCGGATTCGTCGCGTTCGTGCTCTCGACCGGGCTCTTCGCCGTGCAGCCCAACGAGGCGCGCGTGATGACGCTCTTCGGCGAGTACAAGGGCACCGTCAAGACCCAGGGCCTCTTCTGGGCCAACCCGTTCTTCTCGAAGAAGGCCGTCTCGTTGCGCGTGCGGAACTTCGAGACGAGCAAGCTCAAGGTGAACGACGCGTACTCCAACCCGATCGAGATCGGCGCGGTGGTCGTGTGGAAGGTGGTCGATTCCGCCGAGGCTCTGTTCGAGGTCGACGACTACGAGAAGTTCGTGAACGTGCAGAGCGAAGCGGCGCTCCGCACGATCGCCACGGGCTACCCCTACGACTCGCACGAGAAGGGTGGCGAATCGCTGTCGGCCAACGCCACGGAGGTCTCGCTGGCGCTGCAGGCGGCCGTGCAGGATCGGCTGCAGAAGGCGGGCGTCGAAGTGATCGAAACGCGCATCTCGCACCTCGCCTACTCGCCCGAGATCGCGCAGGCGATGCTCCAGCGGCAGCAGGCCAGTGCCATCATCGCCGCGCGACAGAAGATCGTCGAAGGCGCGGTGGGGATGGTCGAGCACGCGCTCGAAATGCTGTCCGAGAAGAAGATGGTCCAGCTCGACGAAGAGCGGAAAGCCGCGATGGTCTCGAACCTGCTCGTGGTGCTCTGCTCGGAACGCTCGACGCAGCCGGTGGTGAATACGGGGTCGTTGTATGCCTGATCCCCGTGGCTGAGAAGAAGTCGTTCCTCCTGCGGCTCGATCCCGCCGTCCACGACGCGATGCAGCGCTGGGCGGCGGACGAGTTGCGGTCGCTCAACAGTCATATCGAGTTCGTGTTGCGGCAGGCCCTTCGGCAGAGCGGCCGCGCCACCAAGGCCGGCACGGCCGACGACGCGCCCGTTCCCGCGCCTGACCCGGACGTGACCGAAAGCACCTAGCCCGGACGGGACCGAAAGCACTTAGCCCGGACGGGACCGACCGCGCCTCGCCGCACTCGTCGGCAAGTGTGACCTGCGTCCTTGACGGTCCGGCCGCCCCGGGGGAGGATTGCGGGGATGCCGAGTCTCGCCCCGTACGCCCCGCGCACCACTCGCCCCCTCCTTGCAGTACTCGGCCTGCTCGCGGTCGGCAGCGGATGCACCGACCTGCCCACCGCGCCACGCGCCGGCGCCGCGCAGCTCCAGCTTGGCGCCGTCGTCACCGAACCGCTCACCCTGCAGGGCTTCCCGTCCCTCCGCGCGACCGCCGTCCGGGTGCGCGTCCGGCGCGGACAAGCGTTGCTTCGCGACACCACAGCCGCGTTTCCCAGCACGACCGACACCTTGCGGCTCGAGCTGACCGTTCCGGCCGCGATCGGCGAACAACTCACGGCCGACCTGCGCGTCCTTGCGGATAGCGTGCTGGTCCTCGAAGGCTCCGCCGCGGTCACCGCGCGCGCCGCCGGTGATGCGCCCGTCGATGTGATTCCGGTCAGCTATCGCGGCCCCGGCTTCGATGCCACCACGCTTGCGGTCGCGCCGCGGAGCGGCCTCATCGAAGTCACCGACTCGGTTGTCGTGGCCGCGGGCGCCACCAACGCGCAGCAGCAGCCGGTGCCGCAGGTGCTGATCGCGTGGAGCTCGAGCGATACCACCATCGCGACGGTCTCCACCACGGGACGCGTCCGCGCCCGCGCCAACGGTGACGCGTGGATCGTGGCGCGCACGCCGAACGGCCTCCGCGATTCGAGCCGCATTCGCGTGGTGGGCGCCGCGCAGCTCGTCGCGCAAGGCGCGACGGTGGGCATTGCGCCGTCCAGCACCGCGCTGGCCTCGCCGTTCGCCGTCGTGCTGCGAGACGGCGCCGCGCGCCCGATCGCGGGCTCGCGCGTGGCGTGGCAACTGACCGGCGACGGCACCTTCGCCAATGGGCTCAGCGTCGACACCACCGTCACCGACTCCGCGGGCGTGGCCCGTGTCACAGCGAGCACGGGGGCGTCGGGCGCCACGTCGCAAGTCAGCGCGCGCAGCGTGCAGTTCCGTGCGCCCACGCCGGTCGGCTTCGTCGTGGTGACGCAGTTGCCGAACATCACGCGCATCTTCGTGGGGAACGACGCCACCACGAACTGGAGCGCGCCCAACAACTGGGCACCGGCGGGCGTACCGACTGCCGCCGATTCAGTATTGGTGCCGCTGCTACCGGGCCCGCGCACGCCAACGCTGACGAGCGCCGTGACAGTAGCCAGCGTGCAGATCGGCCCTGGGGCCGCCGTGTCGATCGGCGCGTTCGACCTCACCGTCACGGCGCGCTGGAGTGCGCGCGGGGCCTCGGTGGCGGCGACCACGGGCCGCGTGGTGTCGTCGGGCGCCGCGGTCTCCGTGGCCGGCGCATTGCCGGGCCTGCTGGTCGCCGGCGGTCGCGCCACCGTCGTCGACACGGTGGCAACCACGGGCGACGTCACGGTGAGCGCTGGAACGCTCGCCGTCGGACCGGCACCCTTGGCCGTGGGCGGTCAGTTGCTGGTGATCGACAACGGCTACGTCGAACAACTCGTCGCCTCGAGCCGCATCACCGTGCAAGGCAACGCGGAGTTCCGCGGTGGCGTCGCCGGCACTGGGCTCGCGAATGGTGTGCTCGAAGTCGGCGGGAACTTCACCGTGCAGAATGCCAACAACGGCGACACGCGGACCTTCCCTGCGGCGGTGACGCATACCGTGCGGCTCGTCGGGGGCGCTGCACAGAGCGTCAGTCTTCAGTCACCGGGTCCCGGTCAGCTGCAGGTGCTTGGCTCCCTGCTCATCGACAAGTCCGGAGGCACCGTCGCGTTTGCGAGCCCGCTGGAGATCCGCCGACACTTCCGCGTGCTGTCGGCCACCACCGTCACGAGCACTGGAACGCTGTCGGTGCAGGATTCCCTCAGCACGGTGCTGGGTAGCGACCTGAGCGGCGTCCCACTGGTCTCGCTCTTCGGCGCCGGCACGAGCTTCCCGGTCGTGCGCGGAACGCCGCCAGCCGTGCTCGATCTGCTCAACAGCCGAGCCGTCGCGAGCAACGAGTCCTACGCCGGCAACGTCCGGGTACGCAGCGGCACGCTGACCGTGAGCGCTGCCACGCTGTCGATCGGCGGCACCTTCGACGTCCGCGACGACGGACTCCTCGCGCAACCCGATGCCGGGAGCGTCGTGCGTGTCTCGGGAAACACGTTCTTCCGAGGAAGCCCCGGAGGCCTCGGCCTCGTGAACGGTGTGCTGGACGTCGGCGGCAACTTCACCGTGCAGAACGCCAACAACGGGGACACACGCACGTTCCCCGCCGCCGCCGCCCATACGCTCCGCCTGTCCGGTGGCGCCGCGCAGACCGTGAGCCTGCAGTCGCCCGGACCCGGCCTGCTCCAGGTGCTCGGTTCGCTGCTCATCGACAAGTCGGGTGGCAACGTCGCCGTCACCAGTGCGGTGGAGATCCGCCGGCACTTCCGAGTGCTCTCCGCGACGCCAGTGACGGCGAGCGCCACCATCAGCGTGACCGACTCGATGAGCACGGTCATCGGGAGCGACCTGAGTGGTGTGCCCTTGGTCGCGCTCGTCGGTACTGGTACCACCTTCCCATCGGTCCGTGGGTTTCGACCGGACACCCTCGACCTCTACAGCTCGCGCACCGTCAGTAGCAACGAGAGCTTCGACGGCACCCTACGTGTCCGTAGCGGCACCCTCACGGTGACCAACGCCACGTTGTTCGTCGGCGGAGATCTCGACATCCGGGACGACGGCCAGCTGGCACAGCCCGACGCGGGCAGTGTGGTGCGCTGCTCGCAGACCGTCTTCTTCCGCGGCGCCCCCGGTGCCCTCGGGCTCGTCGCCGGCCGACTCGAGGTAGGCGGCAACTTCACCGTGCAGAACGCCAACAATGGCGACACGCGCACCTTCGATGCCGGGTCCGCGCACACGGTGCGGCTCTATAGCGGGGGGGCACAGACCGTCAGCTTCGCGTCACCCGGCATCTCGCTGCGACAAACCTTCGGCTCGCTCGTCATCGACAAGACCGATCGGCCCGTGACCTTCGCGACCAACGCGCAGATGCGCCGCCACTTCACGGTGCGCTCGCCCACGGTCGTTGCGGCCGCCGGCACGATCAGCGTCACCGACAGCCTCGCGACCGCGGTCGGCAGCGATTTGTCGGCCGTCGCGCGCATCGAGCTCATTGGTTCGGGCACCACCTTCCCCGTCGTGCGCGGGCAGGCGCCGGCGCTGCTCGACATCTACACCGCCCGCAGCGTGGCGGCCAACGAGACCTACCCCGGCACCATCCGAATCCGCGATGGCATCACCACCGTGAGTGGCGCGACGCTCACGATCGGCGGTGCGCTCTCGGTGATCGACAACGGCTACATCGCCCAGCCCGACGCCGCGAGCGCCATCGCGGTCGCCGGCGATGTCACCTTGCGCGGTGGCGTCGGCGGTTCGCTGCTCGCCAACGGTCGAATCGATGTCGGCGGCAACTTCCAGGTCTTCAACGCGAACAACGGTGATACCCGCACCTTCATTCCTGCGGCGGGCCACACGGTGCGGCTGCTTGGCGCCGGCGACCAGACCATCACGCTGCAATCGCCCGGGGACGGCTTGCAGCAGCAATTCACGAACCTGATCATCGAAAAGCCGTCGGGCCAAGTCACGCTGGGTTCCGCCGTTCGAGCGCTGGGGGATCTGCTGGTGCGCACGCCAACCATCGTTGGCGGCGGACAGCCCCTGACCGTCAGTGATTCGGTGAGCACCGTCGCTGGGAGCAGCCTCGCGGGACTTGCCGTGCTGTCGCTCGTTGGCACCTCGACCACGTTCCCCGACGTCGCCGGTGCGCCGCCGCCTTTCCTCGACGTGAACAACGCACGCACCGTTTCGACCGCCGCCGACTACCCCGGTGCCGTTCGCGTGCGGAACGGCACGCTGACGATCGGCGCGACCACGGCCATCATTCGTGGCGCGCTCTCGGTGATCGACAACGGTTACGTCGCGCAGTCCGACCCGCTGAGCCTGCTCGATGTCCGCGGCAACGTGCTCTTCTCCGGCGGCGTCGTCCAGTCGGGGATGACCGCGGGAGAGCTTCGCGTCGGCGGCAACTTCGCGTCGACGAACGCCGGCAATGGCGACGCACGCACCTTCGTCCCGTCGGGCACCCACGTCACGGCAATGGTCGGATCGAGCGCGGCGACGATCTCGATGGTCTCGCCGGTCACCGGCAGCCAGCAGTTCCGCAACCTGCGCATCGCCAACCCCGCCGGCGTCACCGCGCTGACGCCGGTGCTGGCGACCGGCGCGCTCTCCGGCACCGGGCTCTTGAACACCGGCGGCTTTGCAATTGCCGTCAGCAGCTGCGCCCTGTCGCGCAGCGTGATCAGCGGGGTACTGGGCGGACTCGCGACCGCCTGTCCGCCGTAAGCGGCGGCCGGCGGTCGGGCCTTACGCCGCGCGCGTCAGGACGCGCGGCCCGTCGGCGGTAATCGCCACCGTGTGCTCGAAGTGCGCCGAGCGCGAGCCGTCCACGGTCACCACGGTCCACTTGTCGGCCAGCGTCTTGGTCTCGGCCCGACCGGCGTTGACCATCGGCTCGATCGCCAGCGTCAGCCCGGGCACGAGCTTCACGCCGCGCTTGGGCTTGCCGTAGTTCGGCACCTGCGGCTCCTCGTGCAACGACGAGCCCACGCCGTGCCCCACGAGCTCGCGCACGACCGAAAACCCAGCGGCTTCCACCACGGTCTGAATCGCGTGGCCGACATCACCCAAGTGATTTCCCGCCACGCACGCCGCGAGCCCGGCCTCGAGCGACGCCTTGGTCACGTCGAGCAGGCGCTGCGACTCACCGTCGATCTGACCCACGGCAATCGTGCGCGCGGAATCGGTGTAGTAGCCGTCGTACTTCACGCCGATGTCCACGGTGACGATGTCCCCGTTCACCAGCGTGCGCTGCTTCGACGGAATCCCGTGCACGACTTCGTGATTCACCGAAATGCACGCGCTGCCGGGAAACCCGTACAGGCCCTTGAACGCCGGTGTCGCGCCCTTGTGCGAGCGAATGAAGCGCTCGATCTCCATATCGAGATCCCAGGTCGTGATGCCGGGCTTCACCAGCGACGCCGCGTGCGCGAGCGTCGCCGAGAGAATCTCGCCGCCGGCGGCCATCACCGCGATTTCCCGCGCGCTCTTGAGCTGCATCATCCGCTCAGTCAGACGCGCAGAGCCGCAACCGCGCGCGCTTCGACGTCTTCGAGCGACCCGACGGCGTTGATCGTCACCACCGGCGCCCCAGCCTGCTGGTACCACGCCAGCACCGGCGCGGTCTGCGCGCGATACACGTCGAGCCGCCGCTGCACCGCCTCGGGTTCGTCGTCCTTGCGCCGGACCAGCGTGCCCGTGCCGGGGCAATCGGTGCCGCCGCAGGCCTCGCCCGGCACGCGGCCAGCGAAGGTCTTCTGGCACTGGTCACACACCGTGCGACCCGAGATGCGCGAGACGATTTCGCCGTCGGCAATGTCGAAGTTGAGCACCGCGCCGAGCGGCTTGCCGATCTCGGCCAGCGCGGCCTGCAGCCCTTCGGCCTGCGGCACGGTACGCACCACGCCGTCGAGAATCGCTCCCTTGGCGTTCTCGGGGGCATTGAGCGCCTCCTTCATGATGCCGAGGATCACGGCATCCGGCACGAGGTCGCCGCGGTCCATAAAGCCCTTGGCTTCGAGGCCGAGCGTCGTCCCCGCCTTCACGGCCGCACGCAGCACGTCGCCGGTGGCAATCTTGGGAAGGCCAAGACGCAGAGCGAGTCGTTCGCCCTGCGTCCCCTTCCCGGCCCCTGGAGGGCCGAGCAGCACGATGATCATCTGGTGCGTCTGGTGTGAGCGATTCGGCCGCCGGTCCCGCAGGACCGGCGGCCGTTCGCCTTAGAAGCTCCCCGACTGCTGGCGCCCGCGGAACCGCACGCGCCCCTTCTTCATGAAG
>JANRJP010000038.1:0-6773 GCA_033763905.1 Gemmatimonadaceae bacterium | reverse complement strand
GAGGACGTCCCGGCCGAGGTGGCGGACTTCTACGTGCGGATGTGCCCGGCCGGGGTGTATGAGCGCGATGGTGACCGCCTCGTCGTCAACGCGCCGAACTGCGTCGACTGCAAGGCAACCGACGTCCTCGGGCCGCGCTGGACGCCCCGTGAAGGGGGCAGCGGCCCCAGTTACCGGCTGATGTAGCCGATGGCCGACGGCAGCCGGGTGCAGCGGGCGTGGGCGTGGCTCCTCTCGCCGCCGGACGAGGTGCTGGCCGATGCCGCGCGCGAGGGGGAGCTCCGCGTCGCCTTCGTCCGCACCTGGCTCTCGCTGCTGCTGCTGCTGATCCCGCTGCTGTCGCTGGCGGCCGATCCCGACAACGTGCAGCACTATGTCGGGCTCACGGTCTGCGTCGGGCTGGTGGCCGCGGCGGTGGTGCTCGAGCGCGCCGTGCGTGGCGGGCTGCACCGTCCCGGGTTGCCGTTCCTCACGGCGACGCTTGACGTCTCGTTCGTCTCGCTCGGGCTGGTGCTCTTCTGGCTGGTCGGCTTTCCGATCGTCACCACCAACTCGCGCGTCATCTTCGAGGCATATTTCATCGCCATCGCGGCATCCTCGCTGCGCTACGATCCGCGCGTCTGCGCGGTGGCCGGAGGCGCCGCAATGGCGCAGTACCTGGCCCTCTCCTTCGGGACGTGGGCGCTTTTCGGGGGGTCGGCGCTCGACGCGGGGGTGGCCGAGTACGGTCGCTTCGACTGGGCGACGCAACTCTCGCGGGTGGTGATGCTGCTGGCGATGACGGTGATCGCGCTCGCGATCGTCGAGCGCACCACGCGGCTGCGCCGCCTCTCGACCTTCGACCGGCTGACCGGGCTCTTCAACCGCCCGTACGTCGAGGATCGCCTGGCGACCGAGGTCGCGCGGGTCGATCGCACCGGCGGCGGCGTCATCGCGGCGATCCTCGACGTCGACCACTTCAAGGCGTTCAACGACACGCACGGGCACGCCGGGGGTGACGCGGCACTCCGGCATCTCGCGCGGGTGCTGCGCGAGGCGCTGCGGCGGTCGGACGTGGTGGCGCGCTACGGCGGCGAGGAGTTCCTGATCCTCATGCCGGCCACGTCGATGGCGGCGGCGCTCGAGAAGCTCGACGAGGTGCGCGTCTCGGTGGGGCTGTCGGACATTCGCCTGCCGCGCGGGGCCACCGCGCGGATCACGGTGTCGATCGGCGTCGCGGGCGGCGAGGGCGAACGGCTGGGGAAGGACGACCTGCTCGACCTCGCCGACAAGCGGCTGTACACCGCCAAGGAAGCGGGCCGCAATCGGGTGGTGGGGGCGTAGGCGCGTCGCCGGGTGCTTTTGAGCGGTCGTTGTCGTCCGGGCCGCGGAGCTTGACAGACTTGTTGGGGGGGGTAAATCAGTATCAGTACCGGACAGTCGCCCACCTTCTCCTGAACAAGTCTCAAGAGGACCTTATGCTGACGTGGATGCTTCGCGCCGTGCGCTTGGCCTGTGCCGTCATCGCCCTGAGTGTGGTCCTTGACGTCGCCCTCGTTCCCGATCTGAGCGCCGCGGAGGAGGAGGCTGCCCTTTGCTCCGACAATACGGGGACGAAATGCGTGTGGGGAACCGCCTACCCGAATAATCAGATCGCCAACAACAAGAAGTGCAGGGTCACCAGCGGCGAATGCACCACATGCTGTGCAGGGAGCGGAACATGCCACAACGCCGAGAATCACTTTGCCTGTGGCGGGAATTGATGCGCCAGGTGGTCTGTACAGCCTCCCGTTTCTTCGCGATCGCGCTCTGCCTGAGCGCGAGCAGCGTCGTGGCAGGATGTGAATCCTCTGGGTCCGTCCGGACCGCGACAATCCGTCCTGGCGGTGGTTTCCGGAGTGATCCAGCCAGCACTGACCGACTCAGCAGCATCGAGATCGGTCGGGCGGACCTGATGGTCAGTCCGTGGCTACTGGGCGCGACCTCAGACCTCATCATAGTGTCAGATGTGAACGTCCCTCACCTGCATGTCATGGATGCAGCAACCGGGCGCCACATCAAGTCCTTCGGCACCGGCGGCGACGGTCCAGACGCCTTCGGAACCGCACCTTACTTGATGCGTGCGACCCTTGAAGGCCGAGCGGATTCTGTCCGCTTTCTGGATGGCCGGAATCGTCGGCTCGTTGCAATCGGATTGAATCGTCTGCGGTCATCGACCCTGAAGCCAGAATTCAGCATCGTTCGGATCGACACACTCACTCCCGTCTTTGCCGACGGTCCCGATCGGACGGGTCGGGTACTTGGCATTCAGACGAGATTCCCTGGGGGCAGCGCTCCGATCTGGCTCGATCCCACGACAGGTATTGGCGGGAAAGGACCCTGGCGACGCTTCCCTCGCACGGATATCGACTCAAGCTCCCTCGCGGACGCCTACTCGGGTCGTGTGTGCTACTCCCGCCACTTCGACGCGCTCCTGCAGCCGTTCTTCTGGGCCGGGCGAATTGACGTGGTGACATCGGACGGCTCGAGCGGTGGCGCCATCGAAGCGCCTTTCCCGTTCGAGCCGCACGTCGAGCCAGATCCCCGTCGAGGGGGCCGAATGTTGTTCTATGGTGATCGCGGCGACGTGCGTCAGGGCTATCTGGATTGTGCCGTCACGGAGATGGGCCATTACGGGCTATACGACGGCCGACGAGTGGGCGACGGTCCTCCCGATCGACGACTAGACTCCGAACTGCACTTCTTCGACCGCAACGGCAGATTTGTGCGGGCCTATCTTCTCGATCACCATGCGCTGATGATGGCGGTTCCTGACGGCGATTCATTGCTCTTCACTGTGTCCGAGGCCGATTCGGGCTACGTCGTCCGCAGGACCCGGTTGCCATATCCATGAGCGTGGAACGCTTGTCCCGGCCAGATGGCGCAGCGGATCGGTCTCGACCCAGCCGATCTCTTGTGCGCGAGCTGCTGCTGACCCTGACCTTTGCCCTCATCGCCGTTGCTGCTTTGGCGTGGAAAAACTCGCAGCGCTCGGCGCGGAGCGATCGACCGATTCTCGCCGCCAACCGTACCGAGAAGGGATTGGCGTCTCCGGTGCTCGCAGATCTTTACCGGTCCGGCAGTATCCGCGGTGTTACCAGTGCCCCCGTGCAGGTCGTCGAATTCGGCTCGTTCACGTGCAGCTTCTGCTACGAGTTTGCCGCCCTACTCGACACCCTGGATCGGCGCTACCCTGGCGCCATCGCCCTGCGGTGGGTACACGCCGTGTCACCCGGGGCCGCGCAGGGATCGCCGGAGTATCTTCTCGCCCTGGCCTCCGAATGCTTCGATGAACAAGGGCGATTCAGCGAATTCCACGACGCGGTCCTGTTGCAGCGAAGGTCACTCTCCGACCGCGTTGCCTTGATCGAGTTCGCGGGCGAGGTGAAGGTCAACGATCTCACGCTGTTCCTCGCGTGTCTCGATGGCAGTGACGCTCACGAGTCAATCGAAGGAGAATGGCGACTGGCCGAGAGGCTCAAGGTGACCGGGACGCCGACGCTGCTCGTGAATGGGCAGCGATTCGAGGGCGTGCCGTCACTGGTCCAGTTGGATTCGGTGGTGCTGGCGCGACTCCGGCAGTGATCCCGCGTCAAACGGGACATCCCGGTCAGCGCGACAAGGTGTGCAGCGCCACCTGAGCTCTACACCACCCCCCGCGCCACCAGCAGTTCGGCGTTCTGCACCGCCGCGCCCGCAGCGCCGCGCACGAGGTTGTGCCCCAGCGCCGTGAGCCGAAGATGCGCCAGCGGGCACGGCCGCACCCGCCCGACGGTGATCGCCATCCCCGCCCCCCGATCCAGATCCAGCCGCGACTGCGGCCGGTCGGCACGATCGTCCACCTCGATGACCGGCGTTGGCGACATCGGCAGCCCCGTCACGACATCATCGCCACGAAACGCCGCCAGCGCCGCGCGCGCGTCCGCCACGCTTGGCGCGGTCGCGAAGCCGAGCGACGCGCTCACCAGGTGCCCGTCCACCACCGGGACGCGATGCACCATCGCGCGTTCTCGGATGATCATCGGTCGGCATCACGGCTCGGGGCATTCAAGAATGTAGCGAGGCGATCGACGACAGCTTTGGGGTGATCTGGCTTGATCGCCATCAGGGCAAGGAAGCACAGAAAGCGCGAGGTCGGTCTAGGTTATCGGTGAAGCGCAAGTTTCTGCCAATCAATGACATAGCGCGGCGACTAGGGAAATCCCTAAAGTCGATTGGGTTGACGAAGACATTGATCATCCACAGCTTTGGAAAACGCGCTGAAACGGCTGATTCCTCAGCAAGTCGTATCGCCCAGTTCGATTGTCACCACCCTGCATCCCCTACGCCCTGAGGCCTCTGACAATGCGACACTTCTGGATCCGATTCCTGTCAATCGCTACGATCGGGCTCGCTGCCTTCGCGATGCCGGAGCGGGCAGCTGCCGGTCCGGCAGATTGCGCCACACCCTACCAGTTCTGCTCGCCTTGCGACCCAGTCCGCGCGGTCGATATCTGCTACGAGCGCCGCCCGTCTGGCTGCTACATGAACACACCCGTCTGCCTCAACGACTACACCTGCCCCTTCTACGTCGCAATGAAGTGCTCTTACTACGACATGTGACCATAGCCTGAATTGTTGCTGCCGCAGTCATTGAGGCTGCGGCAGCAACATTCGGTCTCTTTTCTCCTGCTCGGTGATGACTACATGGATTTCAGAAGTTCGACGTGGTCGGCGATAGCGACCGGAACGATGGTTGTTTGTGCGCTGGCTGTAACATCGGTAGTCCTATATGAGCGGGTCGCGGTGCCCCCACGTCAAGGTCCCCCACGATTCGCAAACCTAGAGCGCGCTCTCCGTGGACAGGACTGGGAAGAGGCGGTTGCGGCTGGTCGGCAGATGCCAGGTACCAACGGTCCAGTCGAGATTGTGATCTTAGAAGACTTCGAGTGTCCCGCGTGCGATTGGTTCAAGCGTCGAGTGCTTGATCCTTCGTTGGGTCTATACGCGGATTCGATCACCGTCACGGTGCGCCACTGGCCCCTCGACGGACATCGATTGGCGATGCCCTTGGCAATCGGTGCTGAATGCGCCGATCAGGACGGCAAGTTCTGGGAGTACCGTGCGGCTGCGTACGAACGGCAAGCCGATCTCGTGCGTAGAGTAATTGGCCCTACGGATATCGCTCGTTCAGCTGGAGTTCCGGATTCTGTGGCTTTTTCGAGGTGTCTCGATGACGAACCTGGTCGCGATCGAATCCAGCGAGACATCAAGTCCGCGGTTGACGTCGGTGCGACAGGTACGCCCACCATCCTAATCGAGGGCAGGATTTTGACCGGCGTTCCTGACAGTGCCCAGTTCGTGCGGTTGATTGCAGATGCATTGGCTGACGAACGGTAGTTCGGTGAACAGCAGAGGCTCCGAATTTCCCCGAGGATGGCCTTTGGTGTTCGTCGCTGTGACCTTGACCCTTGCGTCCTGCTCGGGCGGGGGGGCGTCGCCAGCCGCGTTGGCCGGATCCTATCAGGCCTGCCCGACCTGCACCGTGCAGGTGACGCGGGTGATGACCGTGGCCTCGGAGCACGACTCCCTGATTCCTGACGACGCCACCGACGTCGTGCGACTCGAGAACGGTGAGTTCGTGGCCATCGCTGCCGGGGGCGACCGGCTCCTGCGCTACGGCACGGACGGGAAGTACGTCTCCAGCCTCGGCGTGCCTGGTGATGGCCCGGGTGAGCTTCGCGGGGTGTTCGAACTCTATCGCCTGGGCAACAACGTCGTGGCATCCCGCCGCGATGGTCGCGCCATCGAGTATGCTCCCGCTGGCGACCTGGTGTCCGAGCACGTCATCCCCCCGCGCTGTCGACGCGCGACTGTGGAGGCAGAGGTCCTCTGCGTCGGATTCCACCCGGAGCCGACCGGTGAGGCGGGGTTGCCATTCCACGTGCTCACCTTGACTGGAGGCCGGCTCCGCTCGTTCGGGCCAACCGGTCGCGGAAATCCCGCCTTTTGTCCGCTCTGTCGAAGCACGGCGAGTCTCGCCAATGGTCCCGACCCGGTGCTCGTCGCTGCCGAGTGGCCGAGGTATCGGGTGGAGTGGTGGAGACTGTCCGGGGAGCGGGTTGGTGGATTTGCCTTGGACAGCGTCCCCTTCGAGGACTTCCGCATCGCTGGCGGTCCGCAAGGACCGGCAGGGATGCCGATGGTCTCCGGCGTGATGCACGCGACGGGAGACACCGCGTGGGTGCTTCGATCCGTTGACACAAGCAGCACGCACTACGAGCTGATGATGTCCGGTCGTTGGACGCCTGGCGCGGTGTCGGGCGCGGACCAGGAAGGAACCACGATCAGTCTCGTTGATGTCGTGGTGGCTGGCACAGGCCGCCTGCAGGGTATGACGATCGCCGGTCGCCGCTTCAGGCCGCTGGGTGATGGATTGGTATGGTCACGTGAATACACGCCGTCCGGGGCGGTGACCATCGGGATATGGCGACTCGAGTTGACGCGACCTTAGCGAGAGCTGTGCGCTGAGCCCCAGTCCCGGGGGGGACACTCGCAAGCCCCTACACCACCCCCCGCGCCACCAGCAGCTCGGCGTTGTGCACCGCCGCGCCCGCGGCCCCGCGCACGAGGTTGTGCCCCAGCGCCGAGAGCCGGAGATGCGCCAGCGGGCACGGCCGCACCCGCCCGACGGTGATCGCCATCCCCGCCCCCCGATCCAGATCCAGCCGCGACTGCGGCCGGTCGGCACGATCGTCCACCTCGATGACCGGCGT
>JANRJP010000036.1:0-43424 GCA_033763905.1 Gemmatimonadaceae bacterium | reverse complement strand
GGCGTCGATGCCGATCAGTACGCCGAGGCGCCGGGATTCGTGCTGACGTCGATGGTCAAGGGCATCGACGCGGCCGTCTTCGATGCGATCGGCCGCGTGCGCGACGGCAGCTTCCGTGGCGGGGTGCGGCAATACGGGCTGGCCGAGAACGGCGTCGGATTCGTGGACGACGCGAACAACCGCGCCCTGATCCCCGACGCCGTACGCGCCCGACTCGCCGGCCTGCGGGACTCGATCATCGCGGGACGGATCCGGGTGCCGAACTCGTGAGCACCACCGACGCCATCACCCGCGACACGCCGTTGGCGATTCAGTTGACCGACATCGTCAAGCGTTTCGGCGCGGTCACGGCGAATGCCGGCGCCTCACTCGAGGTTGCACGCGGCGAGATTCACGCGATCTGCGGCGAGAACGGCGCGGGAAAGAGTACGCTGATGCGCATTCTCGCTGGGGGGATGCGTCCCGACGGCGGTCGCGTGGAAGTGGACGGCCGTGACGTGACCGGCTGGTCGACCGCCGATGCGATTCGCGCCGGCGTCGGGATGGTGTACCAGCATTTCCAGCTCGTGCCGACGCTCACCGTCGTCGAGAATCTGGTGCTGGGCGACGAACCGGTGGCTCGAGGCCAGCTGGAATTGTCGGACGCGCGACAGGCGATCCGGGCGCTCTGCGAGCGCACCGGTCTGGTCATCGACCCGGACCGCCTCGTGGGCGATCTGTCGGTGGGCGAGGCACAACGGGTCGAGATTCTCAAGACGCTGTTCCGCGGCGCGCGCACGCTGGTGCTCGACGAGCCGACCGCCGTGCTGTCGCCGCCGGAAGTCACCGATCTGTGGCGCGTGCTCCGCCGCCTGCGCGATGATGGCGGCACGATCGTGCTCATCACGCACAAGCTCGATGAAGTCTTGGAAGCGGCGAGCGTCGTCACGGTGATGCGCGCCGGACGGACGGTCGGTCGGCTGTCGACCGCAGGCGCGACCCCGGCCGACATCGCGCGGGCGATGGTCGGTCGCGACGTGGCGCTGGCCGCGCGCGACCCGAAGGCCAATGCGGCGGTGAGCGGTGCTCCGGCGTTGCAGGTCGCGGGGCTGACCGTCCGCAACGCGGCTGGTCGTACCGTCGTCGACAACCTCTCGTTCAGTGTGCGTCCCGGCGAGATCCTCGGGATCGCTGGCGTCGAGGGGAACGGCCAGACCGAGCTCGTCGCGGCGATCGCGGGCTTGGTGACTCCGTCGGCCGGGCGGGTGCTGCTGGAGGGACGCGACGTCACGCGCTGGCGCGTGGCCGAGCGCACCGCGGCGGGATTGGCGCACATTCCCGAGGATCGCCACGCCCGTGGGCTGGTGCTCGACTGGAGCATCGCCGACAACCTCGTGCTCGGCCAGCAGCACCGCTTCACCCAGGGCGGCCGACTCGACGTGGTGCGCGTCGCGGCACACGCCGAGGCGCAGATCGCCGCGTTTGATATCCGCCCCGGCAATGCGCTCTTGCCGGCGCGGGCGCTGTCGGGCGGCAATCAGCAGAAAATCGTGATTGCCCGCGAGCTCGGCGGCGGACGCGATGTGCGGGTACTGCTCGCCGCGCAGCCCACGCGCGGCGTCGACGTCGGCGCGATCGAGGCCATTCACGCGCGGCTGCGGGCCGCGCGCGATGCCGGCGCCGCGGTGTTGCTCGTCAGCGCCGATCTGGGCGAACTGCTGGCCTTGTCGACGCGGGTCGCCGTGATGTACGGCGGTGCGCTAGTCTTCGAAACGAGCGGCGCGGACGCCACCCCCGAACTGCTCGGCCCTCATATGACCGGAGCGGCCGCGTGAGTACGGCGCTCGTCTCTCGGCGCGCGCAGTGGGCCGACGCGCTGCTGCCGCCATTGGTCGCCCTGGGCGTCGCGCTCGTCGTCGGCGACGTCCTGATGCTGTCGTTCGGCCAGTCGCCGCGCGTGGTGTGGGGCGTGCTCCTGGAAGGGACGTGGGGCAATGCCTACGGTGCCGGCCAGGTGCTCTACAAGGCCACGACGCTCACCTGCACCGGCCTGGCGGTCGCTGTGGCGCTGCGGGCTGGCTTGTTCAACATCGCGGCGGAGTCGCAGCTCGCCGCCGGAGGCTTCGGCGCCGCGATGGCTGGCCTGTTGCTCCCCTCGGGCGTCCCCGCGCTGCTCGCCGTGCCGTTCTGCATCGGCGCGGCGATGACGGCCGGCGCGGCAGTCGGCGCGGTGCCAGGTGTCCTCAAGGCGCGCACCGGGGCCAACGAAGTGATCGTGACGATTTGCTTGAACTTCGTGGTGCTCGCGTTGCTCAACTGGGCGGTTGCGGAGTATCTGCACGTGCCGGACTCGCTGCATACCGCACCGATCAACGCCGGGCGCGTGGCGCGCTTCGCCGATGTGAATCCGGCGTTTCGCGGCTCGGCCGCCAACCTCTCCGTCGGCGTGGCGTTGCTGGCCATCGGCGCCACGTGGTTCGGTCTCTTCCGCACGACGGGCGGCTATGCGATGCGCGCGGTCGGCCTGAGTCCCTCGGCGGCGGAGTACGGCGGCATTTCGCTCGGCGGCACGTGGACGCGTGCGATGATCTGGAGCGGCGCCTTGGCCGGACTGGGCGGCGTGAACTACGTGCTCGGCTACAAGTACTACTACGAAGAAGGCTTCGGCTTCGGCGCCGGCTTTCTCGGCATCGCGGTCGCGCTGGTCGGACGCAATCATCCGGTCGGTGTCGGTATCGCCGCATTGCTCTTCGCCACGCTCTCGCAGGGCGGCTTGGCGGTGAATGCCTTGGTCCCGAAGCAAATGATGGACGTGCTGCAGGCCGTGGTGATTCTGGCCGTCGTCGCCAGCGTGCCCGAGGTGCGGCGCATCGTGGCCGCCGCCGTCCCTCGCGCGAAGGGGGACGGATGAGCGATCTGATCTTCCAGTGGTTGCGCATTGCCGCACCGTATCTCTGCGCGGCGGCTGGCGGCGTGCTGAGCGAGCGGGCCGGCGTGATCGCGCTGACGCTCGAGGGCTATCTGCTCGCCGGCGCGTTCGGCGCGGCGATGGGCGCCTTGGCGACCGGGGCACCGTGGCTTGGTGTCGCGGCCGGTGTTGGTGCGGCCATGGCCGTGGCCGCGTTGCACGCGACCGCCACGTTGCGCTTTCGCGCCGACCAGGTGGTCACCGCCGTCGCGTTGAACCTGCTCGTCGATGGCGGCTCCACCTTTCTCCTGCGCCGCGCGTACGACAGCTCGGCGAACTCCCCGCGCGTCGAAGGCTTCGGCAGTGGCGGCTGGCTCGGGAGTCCGGTGGGCTACGTGGCGCTGCTGATGTTGCCGCTGGTGTGGTGGCTCCTGTCGCGCACCGCGTTCGGTCTTCGGGTGCGTGCGGTCGGAGAGAAGCCGGAGGCCGCTACCGCGTCGGGGATCTCGGTGGCGCGCGTGCGGTGGCTTGCGGTCCTCGGGTCAGGTGCGTTGGCCGGATTGGGCGGCGCATATCTCGCCCTCGATCAGCACAAGTTCTCGGCGGGAATGACCGCGGGGCGCGGATTCATCGCCTTGGCGGCGGTGATCTTCGGGCGCTGGGATCCGTTGCGCACTGCGGGCGCCTGTCTGCTCTTTGCGGCGGCGGAAACGCTGCAGATCCGCCTCCAAGGGACGGCCGCGCTGCCCTCGCAGTTCACCGAGATGATTCCGTACGTGCTGACGATCGTGGCGCTGGCAACCCTCGCAGGCCGCGCGGCAGCGCCGGCCGCCCTCGGTCGGAATACGCCGTGAACGTGCCCGCGTGATCGGTTCCGACACTGGGTGGTGGCAATCGCCCGTCGTGGTCGTCGTTGGCGGTGGCACGGTCGCCGCCGTGCTTTGGCTGCTGTGGCGCGAATTGCGCACGGTCCCCGCCAAGCTGCACGTCCTGATGGCGACCGCGTTCCTCGATATGGTCGGGACGCTGATGGTGCTGCCGTTGCTCCCCTACTACGCGCAGCGGCTTGGCGCCGGCGGCTCGATGGTCGGACTGCTGGTGTCCAGTTTCGCGGCCGCGCAGTTGCTCAGCGCGCCGCTGTGGGGACGATTCAGCGACAAGTACGGGCGGCGACCAACACTGATGGTTGCGCTCGGCGCCTCAGCGATCGCCTATGTGGTCTTCGGCTATGCGACGAGTCTCTGGTTGCTGTTCGCGTCCCGTCTGGTGCAGGGCGCCGGTGGCGGGACGGTCGGCGTGATCCAGGCCTACGTGACCGATGCCACCGAGCCCGCTGAGCGGACCAAAGCGCTCGGCTGGCTGTCGGCGGCGACGAACCTCGGCGTCGCCTTGGGTCCCGTGCTCGGCTCGTGGGCGGCGAGCATCGGACAGACCGGCATCGCGATCGGCGGGCAGACGGTCCAGGTCGGCCCCGCCGCACCCGGCCTGCTCGCCGCGCTGCTGTGCGTGATCAACCTGCTGTTCGCCCGGCGCTATCTCACGGAGTCGCGCGCGCCGTCGTCGAGCAGTGACGGCGCGCGGCGGACGTCGCGCTCCGCCGTGCTGCGTGTGCTATCGCATCCGGGCGAGATCGCCCCACGGTTGATCTGGATCTACGCGATCGCGATGGGCGCATTTCAGGGAGTGACGGCGATGCTCGCCCTCTATCTGAACGCCAAGTTTGACATCACGGAGCGGACGATCGGCTACGTCTTCATGTACGTCGGCATCATCAGCGTGGTGACGCGGGCACTGATTCTGGGCAAGATGGTCGATCGGCTCGGCGAAGCCCGCTTGTCGCGTCTCGGCACCGTGATGTTGTCGGCTGGAGTACTTGGCATCGCGCTGGCCCCGACCATTCCCGTGCTGCTGTTGGCCACGGCGCTGATGCCGCTGGGGACCGCGTTCACCTTTCCCTGCGTGACGGCGATGCTGTCGAAGGTGATTGCCACGTCCGAGCGCGGGTTGATCCTTGGTGTCCAGCAGACCTTCGGCGGCCTTGCGCGCGTGGCATTCCCCGCGTTGGCGGGGGTGCTCTTCGAATTCGGCATTTCGTGGCCGTTCATCGCCTCGGCCGCGCTGGTGGCACTGACGCTCCCGATGACAGCGGGTGTGGGCCGTGCCGTCGAGTCAGCGCAGCGCGCCGCGCGTCCGCCCGCGGCGACGTAGCGCCCGCGCCGTCAGCTCAGGGCGCCGTCGCCGTCGACGATGATGCGGGCGATCTCGACGAGCGGCACGGCTCGGTTCTGACTGGTCCGCTGCAGAAACCGATACGCCTCGGGCTCGGCGATCGACATCCGCGCCATCAGCAGGCCCTTTGCGCGATCGATGAGCTTGCGATTCGCGAGCTGGCGCTTGGCGTCGGCCGCCTCCTCGCGCGCCGCCTTCAGCTCGCGCGCCTTGCGTACCGCCACGCGCAACGACGCATCCAGCGACTTGGGCGCCGCGGGCTTTGCCAGAAAGGCCACGGCGGCGGTCTGCTCCAGATCGTCATCGCTCAACTCAAGCGTCGCGTCACCGGTGAACAGGACGATCGCCGTATCGGGCGACGCCTCGCGAATGCGCTTGGCGGCTTCGATGCCCGACACCCCGGGCATATGCACGTCGAGGAGCACCGCATCCGGCGAGGTGGTCCCCGCCTGCGCGATCGCATCGTCACCCGAGGTCGCCTGCGCGACGACGACGTGGCCGAACGCCTGCAGCACGTCGAGCATCAGCGAGCGATCCTGCGCTTGGTCGTCGGCGATCAGCACGCGGATCGCCGGAGACGGCGACGCCGCGAGGCCTCGCGACGTCACAGGATCGACCGGCGGCAACTCGAGCCCGATCGGTGTCCCCCGCTGCACGGTCACGTCCGGTGGGAGCGGCGAGCGCTTGGCCCCAGCCCGAAGCACCGTACCGAGCAACCGGGACTGACGCCCAAGATCCTCCGCGGTGCGCTTGAGCTGCGCAGCAATCTCACGGACCGACGCGACATCGCCCGCCTTCTGATCGAGCAAGAAGGCCGCGGCGAGCACGGGATTGAGCGCGTTGTTGACTTCGTGCAGAAAGCCCGAGGTCAGCCGACGCAGTTCTTCCGCCGTGCGAGGCGGCTCTTGCGGCGTGGGCGACGAGCGATTGGTGCGTTCGGGCATATCTGATGGTGCAGCGAGGATAATGACATTCGCGCACCGCCAGCGTCGACGGGCAATTTCTACAAGTAAAGAAAGCGCGCGGCGCGGCTTCGCACAATCGGGGGAGCACGCGAATGCGTCGGGTGCGTGCCGAACGGGCAACCACTCAGGGTCGGTGGTGCGCTACCGCCGGGTACTCGTCGGTGTCAGACCCCGTGATTAGGCGGACGCCGCGCTGGAAGGTGAGGTATGCGTACCCCCACTGCAGCAGGACCGACAGACGGTTCCGGAAGCCCACCAGATACAGCACGTGAACGAAGAGCCACAGCAGCCAGGCGAGCGTCCCTGCGACGTTCACGCCGGCCACGGTAGCGACCGCGCGCCGCCGGCCGATCGTGGCCAGGTCTCCCTTGTTGAACCACCGAAACGGCGAACGGGGCTGGCCGGCGAGATCCGCCAGAATCATCCGCGCCGCGTGTCGTCCGGTTTGGTTCGCCGTCGGCGCGACGCCGGGCACCCACCCACCGCCCTCGCGCGGGATCGCGGCGAGATCGCCAACCACGAACACCTCCGGCTGACCGGGCACCGACAGGTCCGGCGAGACGAGAACCCGCCCGGAACGATCGGTTGGCGCCTGCAGGTCTGCGGTGAGTGGCGACGCCGCGATCCCCGCGGCCCAGAAGATTTCCCGCGCTTCGATCCGCTCCCCGTTGGCCAGCACAACACCGTCGTCATCGATGGCGCTGACGACGGCTTGCAGCCGCACCTCGACCCCGAGGGACTCCAAGTCCCGCTTGGCCCGATCAGACAGGGCGGGAGGAAACGCCGCCAGGAGGCGCGGCCCGCCCTCCAAGAGAATCACGCGCAACGACGTGGGGTCGATCTGGCGGAACTCGCTGCGGAACGCCGTCGCCACCTCGGGCAACATTCCGGCGAGTTCGACGCCCGTGGGCCCGCCGCCAACCACCACGAAGGTCAACCACTGCCGACGCTCCGCCTCCGATGGCGCCGTCTCGGCGCGCTCGAAGGCCATCAAGAACCGCCGCCGAACGCGCAGGGCGTCGTCGAGCGACTTGAGCCCGGGTGCGTGCGCCTCCCATTCGTCATGCCCGAAGTACTGGTTGCGCATCCCCGCCGCGACGATCAGCCGATCATACGCGAGCTCATCGCCCGATTCGTCGAGTACGACCACGCGACGGGCAAGATCGATCTTGGTCACCGTCCCGAGCACGACCCGGGCATTGCGCACGGACCGGAGAATCCAGCGGATCGGCACCGAAATGTCGCTTGGCGCCAGCATCGCCGTGGCCACCTGATACAGCAGCGGCTGGAAGAGATGGTGGTTCGTGCGATCCACGACCGTCACATCAGCCGCCGCGTGCCGCAGCGCCCGCGCCGCCGCGAGACCCGCGAACCCGCCGCCAATGATGACGACGCGCAAGCGGCCGCTCGACGGCGTGCTCACGAGCGCCGCCGCGCCGGCGTCGGACGTGCGGCAATTCTCGCCACCCACGGCCGCATCCAGGCGTCGATCGAGTCCGCCAGCAAGGCGCCGTCGAGCGAGAGCACCCGCCACGACTGCTGGGCGTCGCGGGCCCAGACCGGTAGCGAATCGGCGGGGATATCCTCGCGCATCGGCCACCGGCCGAGTCGGCGGGCAATCCGCGTCAGCATCGGCGTCGACGTGGCGAACTCGTAGAAGTCTCGCGCGATGTCGGGCGCGGCGCCGCCCGCCACGAGCGCGATCCCGTCGATCACGACCGGGACGCCGTCTTCGGGTACCCGCCACGCCACCGGCAGTTTGCTCCCGGTGCGCAACGCCGCGAGCTCGGGAAGATTCCACACGGTCAGCACACCGTCCTTACGACCAAGCTGCTGGTACAGCGCAGCGGGCGAGGCCGCATACGAAGCGACGTTGGCGTCGAGCGCCGAGAGCCACGACGCACCACTGGCCGAGCTCCCCTGTTCGCGGACGGCCCGCACGTGGATCGCCGCAGCCATCGTCTGCATCGACCCCGACGCACGGGGATCGCGGAGGACGATGCGGCCGCGCCAGGCCGGCGACGCCAAGTCCTCCCATCGGCGCGGCGCGTTGGCCGCGAGTACCGCTTCGGTGTTGTATCCGAAGACGAGCGGCGTCCGGAACACTCCGAACCACGAGCCATCGCGCCCCCGCCCAGCCGGCCCGACCTGCGTCGACCAGGTGGGCGTGTACGGTGACAGCAGGCCTTCACGCGCCGCGACCTCGAAGCGATCTGCCGGCGCTCCGAACCAGAGATCGGCGACCGGCGCGTTCCGTTCGCGGCGCAGTCGATCGATGATCCCCTGTGACCCGAGTTCCACCCATCGCACATCGACATCGGGGTGTGCGTGTTCGTAGGCCACTTCGATCTCGGTGCGCAACGCCACGTCGTGCGGCGTGTAAATCGTCAGCACCGTGCGTGAATCGCGCGCGCAGCCGGTGAGGAGCGCCGCCCCCAACGCGCCCGCCAGTCCCCAGGCACCGAGACGCGTCACGGCACGGTCCGCATCACGCGACGGGGCGTGGTGGACAGCAAGTTGGCGAACAGCCGCGCAGCGCCCGGATGGCCAGCCGGCAGCTGCCGGAAGAACGCCAACGTGCTGTACACGTACACACCGCGTCCGACGGGGGCGACGAGAATGCCGCTGGTGCGCGCGTCTTCACCAGCGTCCTGCATCGACACCAGCGGCGTATAGCGTGCATCGAAGGTGCGCGGCATATACAACGCGCGCTCCTGGACCCAGCCCGACCAATCGACCGAGGACAGCCGGTTGGGCGTCGTCAGGACGGGATGCTCCGGACGCAGCACGGTCACGGCCGCCTCCTCTTCGGTCACGCGATCGTGCGGCCGCGCGATGGTCACCGGATAGGGCATCACCCCCGGCGTCGTCATCTCGTACTGGCCATACTGCACGACGAGGGTTCCTCCGTCGCGCGCGTACTCGAGCAGCCGATCGGCGTTGGCGAGCAACGCGGGATGCGCCTCGTACGCCCGAGGACCGACGACGACCGCCGAGAAGCGGCGCAGCGGCTCACGCCCCAGCTGCGCGGGATCGAGCGTCGTCACGCGGTAGCCCAGATCTTCGAGCATCGGGCGCACGTTGTCGCCGACCCCCGCGATATAGCCGATCGACGCGCCGGCAGGGCCAGCCAGTTCGACGCTCGTCAGCGTCAGCGACGCCGGACGTCGCAGGTGCAGCGGGCGAATGTGATCGTAGTCGATGCGATCGAAGCCGTGCGCGATCCGATGCTCGACGCCGTCCCCACCGGTGACGACGGCCGCGGCCGAGATGGTGTACGCCCCGGGCGTCAGCGTGCCGCGGATCTCGAACTCGAGTGTCCGCACGGCACCTGGCGGCAGCAGCACGGCGGAGGCCGCGTTCGGTGCCGAGAGGCCTGCCGGCAACTGCAGCTCCACCCGCCCACGCAGCGTGTCCGCGCGGGTACTGCGAAGCGTGACGCGAATCGTCCGGGCGATCGGTTGTTGCGCGCGCACGTACGCTGCCGCGCGTTCCATCGTGAGCGACACCGGCGTCGCCGCCATCAGCGCCCGCTGCTGATCGCCCTTCACCGGATCCGCGAATCGATGCACGACCGGCCCGGCGATCTCGGCGGCAACCGACGTTCCGCCGCTCCACTCGACCTGGGCTATCAGCCGCGAGGTGCCCTCGCGCTCATCGTCAACGAGTGACCAGCCGTCGGCCGTGGACGTCGAGGCGCCGATCGCCTCCCGCCACCAGTCGGCGTCTCGCGTGGTACGTCGCCACCACGGACCATCCTCGCCGGTGGCGCGCAGCCGAACGGCGCGGGTCACGCTCGCGCCGGGCGCCACCGTCGTGTCCGCGAGCATCGCCTGCACGGCGACGCGACCATCCGCGCGCAGCCCGCGCCACCGCAAGGGCACCACACCGCGATTGTGCAGCGTCACCTGTGCCACCAGCGTGTCACCGGTAGCGAGAATGCCACGCGACACGGTCGCCTCGAGGGCGAGCCCCGACGCGATGGCCAGCAACTGGTCGCGTCGCGCTCGCGCTCCCGCCAGCGTGGCGCGGAGGTCATCACAGGACGGGCTGCGTGGCGCACAGGTCGCCGTCGCGGTCACACGATCGAAGGTTTCGACGAAGGCGCGCACCGCGGGCCACGGTGCGCGGAAGTCGATGCGTTCCCGCAGCGCCTCGGCGGCGCGCTGCATGGAATCGGCTGCGGCCTCGCCGAGCGCCCCACGCAGTCGCGCCCACCCGGTGGAGATCCCGTCGAACAGGTCGCGCTCCGCTTTGGCGTCCACGTCGGAATTGACCCGCGTGGCTTCACGCAACACGTAGTCGGGAACCGAGCCTTTGCGCTGCAACACGCCGAAGCCCTGCGACTTGTGTTGACTGCGTGATTCTCCCGCCAGCTCGGCGTACCCGCGCCCGCGGAGGGGACTGTATCCGCCGACATCGAAGGTGAGCGACGCATCACCGGCGCGGAACCGCGCCGCGCGATAGAACTTGGCCACGGTCCACGGCGCGCCGTACGTCGCCGCCGCGTACCGCACGGTGTCGCCGGACTCCTCGTACGCTTGTCGAGCGAGCAGGCCGCTCACCTGGTGATGCCCGTGCCCATCACGCGGCGTGCCGCTGAAGACGGCGATGATCACGTGCGGGCGGAACGACCGCACGACGCGCAGCACATCGCCGAAGACCGTATCGCGCGGCCAATGCGTGAAGGTCTCGGTCGGCGTCTTCGAAAAGCCGAAATCGTACGCGCGGGTGAAGAACTGCCGCGCGCCGTCGATCCGGCGTGCAGCGAGCAGCTCCTCGGTCCGGATCGCGCCGAGAGCTTCGCCCAATTCGTTGCCGATCAGATTCTGTCCGCCGTCACCTCGTGTGAGCGACAGATACGCCGTCTCCACGCCGCGCGCCCGGGCCAGCCAGGTCAAGAGCTGCGTGTCTTCATCGTCAGGGTGCGCGGCAATCATCAACACGCGGGTCGTCACGCCGAGCGAGCGCACCACCTCGTCGAGTGCGGCCGCATCGGTGGGCTGCGCCGCCAGCGACGTCCCCGACACGGCAAGGGACGCCGTCGCGCAGGCGAACGACGTCCCCAGCACCCCCAACACCGCGCCCGCGCGGCGGCGAAGGTCGCGCCCGATCACGTTCGAGCGCCGGCGCGACGCTTCGCCTTGACCTCGAGCGCCTCCGCCACGATCCGGCTCTGTTCCTCGGTGTGATCGCTCGCGTAGCCTTCCGCCGGACTGGCACGCTCCGGTCGGCCGACGTAGCGCAACTCCAGGGCATTCCCCGTGCTCACGCGGAGCCGCGGGTACACGAAGGTCCAGGCGCCGGCGTTCTTGGGCTCTTCCTGTGCCCAGACCACTTCTTCGACATTGGCGTAGCGATCCACCACGGCTGCCACCTCGGCCGCCGGCCACGGATACAGCTGCTCCACCCGCACGACGGCCACATCCGCCGATGGCTCCTTGGCCACGAGGTCGTAGTAGACCTTGCCGCTGCAGAAGACCACGCGCCGCACGCCCTCCGCGCCACTCGCCGCGAAGCGCGCATCGTCGATCACGTGGCGGAACCCGCCGTCGCTGAGCTCAGCCAGCGTGCTCATGGCCGCCGGCAGTCGCAACATCGACTTCGGCTGCATCAGCACCAGCGGCCGGCGATCCTGCCACAGGGCCTGACGGCGCAGGACGTGGAAGTACTGCGCCGGGGACGTCGGGTAGCACACGCGCAGATTGTCTTCCGCGCACAGTTGCAGATAGCGCTCCAAGCGCGCGCTCGAATGCTCGGGCCCCTGCCCCTCGTAGCCGTGCGGCAGCAGCAGCACCAGCGACGAGTCCTGTCCCCACTTCGACCGATCGGCGACGATGAACTGGTCGATGATCGGCTGCGCCACGTTGGCGAAGTCGCCAAACTGTCCCTCCCACAGCACCAGCGTATCGGCCGCGGCGACCGAATATCCGTACTCGAAGCCCATCACCGCGGTCTCGCTGAGTGCCGACGGATAGACCTCGAAGCTGGCCGTCACACCGGGCAGGTGCTGCAACGGCGTATGCACGGTGTCGCGTTCGACGTCGTGGAGCACGGCGTGCCGGTGCGAGAACGTGCCACGCTCCGCATCCTGCCCGACGAGACGAATGCTCGTCCCCTCTGTCAGCAACGACGCGAACGCCAGCGCCTCGGCGTGCCCCCAATCGATGCCGCCGGCGGCGCCCACGGCCTCGCGGCGACGCTCCAGCTGCTTCCAGAGCCGCGGGTGCGGCGTGAAGTCGGCAGGGTGCGTGAGGAGGCGCTCATTGAGCCCGATCAGCGATTCCGCCGCCACGGCGGTGCGCTGCGGGGCTGCCGGCCGCGCCACCGCCGGCGCGGGTGCGGCGTGGGCAACGCTGGCGCCTTGCTTGATAGCCTCGTAGTCGCGCTGCCACGCGGCCATCACGTCACGCTCCATCGCCGCGACGTCCGACTCGGCGAGCACGCCGTCGGCCACCAGCTTGCGCCCCCACACCTGCGGCGGCGTGGGATGGTTCTTGATCTTCGCGTAGCGGACCGGCTGGGTGTACGTCGGCTCGTCACCTTCGTTGTGTCCGTGGCGACGGTAGCCGACGAGGTCGATCAGCACGTCCTTGCCGAAGGCGGCGCGATACGCGCAGGCCAGACGAACGGCGGCAATGCAATCGCCGGCACGATCCGCGTTCACGTGCAGGATCGGGACTTCGAAGCCCTTCGCCAGATCCGACGCGTAGTGCGTCGAGCGCGCATCACCCGGGTTTGTCGTGAACCCGATTTGGTTATTGACGATGATGTGCACCGTGCCACCAACCCGAAAGCCGCGCAGCGCCGAGAGGTTGAAGGTCTCGGGCACGATGCCTTCGCCGGGGAACGCGGCGTCGCCGTGGATCACAACGGGAACCACCGCGCGCTCGTCACGCGTCCCCGGCGCCGCATCGCGCACCCGCTGGTCGGCCCGCGCCAGCCCATTGAGGATCGGATTGACGAACTCCAGATGGCTCGGATTCGGCATCAGCCGCAGCCGCACGCGCTTGCCGCCGACGTCGCGCCCTCCCTCGTAGCCCATATGGTACTTCACGTCACCGGTGCCACTGTCGGGGCCGCCCTTGGGATGCCGCCCTTCGAACTCTTCGAACAATGCCGATGCCGGCTTGCCGAGAATGTTCACCAGCACGTTCAGACGGCCGCGGTGCGCCATCCCGATCGCGACTTCCCGCGCGCCGGCATTGGCACACTCGAGAATCACGTGGTCCAGCATCGGAATCAGCGCGTCGGTGCCCTCGAGACTGAAGCGCTTGTACCCGACGTAGGTCTTGCCGAGGAATCGCTCGAGGCCGTCGGCCATCATCAAGCGCCGCAAGACGTCCTTCGCTTCGTCAGCCGTCAACGGGCGGAACAGCGTCTGCGCGATCAGCTGCTGCCGGAACCACTCCCGCTCCCCTTCATCGGAGATGTGCTGGTACTCGATGCCGATCGCGGATTCGTAGCGGAGCCGCAACCGCGCGATGACCTCTCGCGCGGTGGCCATATGCGGGAAGCCAAGCGCCGAGCCCGGCACCACGGCGAGGTCCGCCTCGGTGATGCCGTAGAACTCGGGCGTCAGTTCGGCGGCGCCGAGCGGCGGGCTCCCGAGGGGATCGAGCGGCACCGCGAAATGGCCGTGTTGCCGGATGCCTTGGGCCAGCGCCATCGCGGCGGCGGTCTTTCGCAGCACGTCGGGATCGGTGCCGCCCGCTGCGGGAGCGGCCCCGCCGCTCACCGACTCCGCGAATCGGAAGTACTGCCGCCACGACTCATCGACCGACGCGGGATCGCGGCGGTACGCGGCAAGCATCTCGGCCAGATAGCCGTCGTTGAAGATCGTCGAGTGGATCTGCATCCCGGAAAACTAACCCGCTACGCGCGCCCCGCTTCGATGACCGCGTTCCCCCGGACGGGCGTTGGGGCTGACGCGATCACCACCCGGTCTTCCTCCTCGGCCGCAACGAGCAGGTTGAACAGCGCCTCCGCCGTGGCAGGCCGTTCGTCGCGGCTACGGCTCAAGGCCGCCAAGACGGTCGCCTCAAGTGCAGGCGAGATGCCCGGCACGATCTGACTGGGCGGTACAATGTCCTCGTCGAGCACTTTCGTGATGAGCACGATCGGGGAGTCGGCGGTGAACGGCAGCTGGCCGGTGAGACATTCGTACAGCACGGCGCCCGCCGAGTAGACGTCGGCGCGCGGATCCACGTCGTCGCCGAGGAACTGCTCGGGTGCCATGTACTCGGGTGTCCCTACCACCATGCCGGCCTGGGTCACGCCCTCGCTGCGCTTGGCCAACCGCGCGATGCCGAAATCCATCACCTTGAGCACGCCATCCGGACCCAGCACGATATTCTGCGGCTTGATGTCGCGGTGAATCACCCCGGCTTCGTGCGCGACCTCGAGTGCGCGACACAGCTGCTTGCCGATCGTGATGACGGCCGAGGGCTTGAGCGCGCCGCGCTGCCGAATGAGATCCTTGAGCGAACGGCCTTCGACGTACTCCATCGTGATGTAGTACGTCCCGTCGGACTCGCCGATGTCGTGCGTCCGCACGACGTTGCGATGCGAAATCTTGCGCGCGAGGCGAATCTCGCTGCGGAAGCGCTCGAGCGCGCTCTGATCTTGCTGGGCAAAGTCGGCCTTGAGCGTCTTGATCGCGACGACTTCGCCCAGCTCGGCGTCGACCGCCTTGTACACGGTGCCCATCCCACCGGCCCCCAGCACTTCCTTCACTTCGTATCGGCGCGCGAACCGCGCGCCCGGTGCGAGCGCGCCGGGCTGCAGGGCGGCCATCCGGAGCGTGCCGCTCATCGCATCGAGCTGCACCGTGCGACGCGCTTCGTCGGCCTGCAGGAGATCCACCAGTTCCTGTTTCTCGCGCAGGTCGGCGAGCAGCGCGCGGAAGGCGGTCGTGAGCGTGCCGATTTCGTCCTTGCCCGCCGAGGGCAGTTCGGTGAGGTAGTCGCCCTCGGCCGCGCGGCGCGCGGCGCCGGCCAGCGACTTTACCGGTCGCGTCACGGTCCGGGCGCCGACGAAGCTCACGAAGAACGCGAGCACCATCGCCGCGCCGCCGGTCGCCAGCAGGGTCGTGCGCAGCGCGCGGAAGGGCGCCAGCGCCGCATCCGCCGAGCGCAGCGCCAGAAATCCGCCGTACGGGGTGCCGCTCGCGCTCAAGAGCAGGCCGCCCTGCCCGACGAACTGCTCGGCGCCGACCGGGAGCTCGACGTGTCCGAGCCGACCGGCCGAGTCGGGCTTCCATTCGCGGCTGCGCAGGAGTTGCGTCAACTCATTCGGCGTGCCGATGGTCGTGACGCTCACCGCCGGCACGAGATTCTCGTCGAGGATGAACACGACGAGCTGCACGTTCCCGCCCGTTTGCCGCACGATGCGCTGCGCAAACACCGAGTCGATCGTGCGCACCGCCATCAGCGACCCCACGATGCGCCCGGTGCCACCTTCACGCACCGGCACGGCCACCGCTTGCGCGAGGGCGCCGCGCGACTCGACGATGCCGCTCACGGCGTCGCCCTCGAGCGCCCCGCTGATCAAGGCCGATCGGGTCAGCGTGTCCGGCGGCGCCGAGGCGGAGTCGCTTCGCGCCAGGCGCACACCGAATTCGTCGGTCAGCTGGACCCAGTCGGCCCTGATGATCGTGACGGCTTCCGTCGCCTGATCGAACGCGTTCTCGGTCTTCTTCTGCGAGAGACTCGACACGAAGCCGGAGCCCTGCACGAATGACGCCGCGCCGCCCTGCAGCGAACTGCGGCGAGCGTCGAGTACGGCCTCCACCTGCGCGCGCGTGGCCGCGAGCGCGTCGTCGAGGGCCGCCATACTCGCCTTGTTGGCCGCGCGGTCGGTGACGGCGATCGTCGCGCCGAGCACCACCGCAATCACGACGGCCGTGCCGAGAAAAATCTTCCAGGAAAGACTCATGAGCGGGCGAGGGCGTCCCGACGCGCGCCCATCAGTAGCGCTCGCCGGTGGACTTGTAGTCTTGTCCGAACTTGTTCTTGTGCGCGAGGAACTTGAACCCGCGCGCGTCGAGCGGCGTCGCGCCAAGATCGACGCCACTGGCGGCGACGACGATCTCCCGCTCGAGCGCGGGCGTCCGGCTGTGCCACACGCGGAGCAGATACTTGCCGGCGGGCACGCGCGCGATGCTCCAGCGACCATCGACCGACGGCTGCGCCACGTAGGGCGTCCCGGTCACGTACACGTGTCCGACCATCCGCGAGTGAATGTTGCAGAACACCGGCACGACCCCCGCCTTCCGGAAGGTCACGCCGTAGCTCTCGCCGCGCCCGTACTGGCCGGCATCGAATTCCGAGCCGGGATCGTTCGAGAAGATGTTGTGGTCGAAGCCGTCGCGGTTCGGGAACTCGACCGTGCTGCCGGGCGTGACGACCGCCACGCCCGGCGTGAAGCGCCGGCGTTCCATCGCGATCTGCGCCTTCGTCGGCGCCAACCGGGGGCGGGCGGCACCGATCGCCTCCAGGGTGACGACGGCGTTGCCCAGATCGTCAGTACTTTCGCCAGGACGCTCGGCAATGGAGACTTGCCCCGACACCGCCCCTTGGGCCCCCAACGCGGGGGCAACCCAGCAGGCGCCTACGGTGGCGCGAATCAGGAGAGCAAGCGTGCGACGACGCCCAGACGACAATTGGATCACTCCAGAGGCTACGGATCGGGGGGGTGAACGGTCAAGGATGTGGATCACACTTCTTGTCCTGGGCGCTGGCCTGTTCGGGTCGCCCCTCGTCGGGACAGCCCTGGAGGCCCAGACGCGGGCCGACTCCCTCGCCGACTCGCTCGCGGCGGTCGCGGATCGCATCGCGCGAACCGAAGAACTGCTCAAGATGCTGCGACAGCAGGTCGCGCAGCTCGCCCGGGAGAAGGCGGGCACCTCGTCCACGGCGGAACTGACGTTCAGCGGACGCGTCCTCGCCAACGGGTTCGTGACCGACGGGCGTGCCAACCTGAACGACGTCCCGACCGTCGCCTTGGCGCCGTTGACCCCACCCGGCGGGTCGCCGGAGGCCTTTTCGGGCTCGGCCGGTGGCAGCTTCCGGCAGACCACGTTCGCCCTGTCGCTGCGCGGCCAGCCGCTGTGGGGCGGCCAAGTATCGGCGCGGGCCGAAGCCGACCTCTTCGGCGGCGTACAGGATGGGAGCGGCGGCCGCCGCCAGTTCCCCGAGCCTCGCCTCCGCATTGCCACCGCGACCGTGCAGTGGGCGCACGGCTCGTTGGGACTCGGCCAGGACACGCCCCTCACCAGCGACGTGGTGCCGGTCACGACGTCGGCGATCGGGTTGCCCCTGTTTGCCGGTGCGGGACACCTCTGGTTCTGGTTGCCACAAGTGCGCGCAGGCGTGCAATCGACGGGGCCGATTCGGTTGGCCCTCGATGGGGCGGTCACCGCGCCGTGGGCGGGGGAAGCGATGAGCGCGGACAGCGTCGATCGGATCGACGCGGCGGAACGGGCCAAGCGGCCCAGTCTGCAGGCGCGTGTGGCGTTGCGGTGGGGTGACGACGAGCGCGCGGGACTCCTCGGCGTTGGGACGCACTATGGCTGGGTGCAGCGCGCGACCGGTGAACAGATCGCCTCCAAGCTCGTGAGTGTGATGCTGCACGCGCCGCTCGCGGAGTGGCTGGAGGTGCGGGGCACGTGGTATCGCGGCGAGGCGTTGCGTGGGCTGGGCGGCGGTGGCGTGTCGCAGAGCTTCGGGACCGGTGGCGTCCCGCTTCGCGATGTCGGGGGCTGGGCGCAAGTCGTCCTGTCGCCCGTGCACGCGCTGCAGGTCGTTGGCGGCTGCGGCGTGTCGGACCCCGATGACGCCCAAACCCCGCTCCGGCGCCACAATCGGCAGTGCGAGGGCAGCGTAACGTGGCGACCCGGCGGGTTGCCGCTCTTCGGAGTATCGTACCGCAGGATCGCGACCGGCTATGCGGCCGGTACGCAGGTCGTGCGCCATCTCAACTTCGTGACGGGAGTGGAATTCTGATGTTGATGCGGACGCCTCTGGTTCTGTCGGTTGCGGCACTGGCCGTGGTGGGCTGCTTTGGGCGGAAGCGAGCGCCGACTCCACCCTCGGCGCCACCGGCCGCAGCACCGAGTGCGGGAGGCGCCCGGGGGGCCGCGCCGACGCCGGCGCCGAGTGCGGCGCCGAATGCCGCCTTGAGCGATGCGAACATCGCCGCGATCGTCATTGCCGCCAACGAGATGGACATCAGCTACGGTCGCATCGCCGCCGCGAAGTCGTCGGACAGCCGCGTCAAGCAGTTCGGCGAAATGATGCAGCGCGATCACGGAGGGGTGAACACGCTCGCGGGCCAACTGGCAACGAAGCTCCGTCTGACCCCCGCGGACAATCAGATCTCCCTCGACCTGCGCGACGAAGCCGAGGCCAAGCGCGACACCCTGCGTGAACTCACCGGGGCGGAGTTCAACCGCTGGTATGCGGCCAACGAGCTCCGCTATCACGCGATGCTGCTCGAAACGCTCGAGGGCACGCTGATCCCGTCGACGCGCAACGCCGAACTCAAGGCGCTGCTGACGCAGGTGCTGCCGACGGTTCGGGCGCATTTCCGCCTGGCGGCGGATCTCGACCGTCAGTTGCGCGCCGCGCGACGCTAAGCCGACCGCCAGCGACGCAAGCACGCGGCGTCATCCCTCAGGATGACGCCGCTTTTCCCATTCGGCACTTGTCGCTGCAGTACTTCACGGTGGCCCAGTCGCGCGCCCATTTTTTGCGCCACTCGAAGGGACGACCGCAGCGCGCGCAAAGCTTGGGTTGGCGATCCTCATCGGGCGCTGGACGCCCTTTGACGCGCGCGCTGCGCGCCATCAGGCAGTCGCCGCGACCGGCAGGATCTGCACCGGATCACCTACCCGCACCACGCCTTCGCGCAGCACGCGCGTGTAGATGCGGCTCTCACCGGGATGCGTCTTCTGCGAGATCCGCTCGAACTGTCCGCCGGCAAATGACTCCTTGATCGTCTTGCACGGCGTCGCATAGCGGACGACTTCGAGCTCGACCGGATCCGCCCCGTCGATCCGCAGTCGCACCCCGGGCTCGAGCGTCGGCCAGTCAACGCCCGAGAGCGTGAGATTCTCGCCCGTCGTCCCCGGGGCAATGGGATGCCCTTCCCCGTTGAGCCGGGCAATCAACTCGCTCGACATCAGACACACGGCGCGATCCGGACCACCGTGATGCTTGCGGTCGTTCTGCCAATCGCCCACCAAGCCGTCACGCGTCACCCGGGCTTCGGGGATCGCGCGCTTGGGAACGCCGCCGTTCGAAATGCTGACCTGTTCGACTCGCGCCATCAGATCTCCTCGGGAATGACTCCACTGCAGAACGCGATGGCCAAGCCGCCATTGCGGGTCGTGACGCGCGGCGCGAGCGGGATACCGAAGCCTCGCGCCATCGTCGGTCCTTCGCACACCAGCGAAAGATGCCACCCCGGCGCGCGGCGCGCCCAGGCACGGCCGAGCGAACCGTACAGGTCGCGCAGGTCGGCCCCCCCGGTCACCCGCTTGCCGTAGGGCGGATTTGACACGATCCAGCCCCGCGCGAGCGGATACTCCACCGCGGTCGCAGGTCCGTGACGAATGTCGAGGTCCCCCAGCACCCCGGCGCGCTCGGCGTTGGCTCGAATGGCCGCAATGGCTCCAGCGTCGCGATCGTTCAGTACGATCGGCGCCGGGGCACGCGGGAGCGCGGCCTCGCGCACGGCATCACGCTCCCACTGCCACGCCTCGGCGTCGTGTTCGGGCCACTGTTCGAAGGCAAAGCGCCGATGCAACCCGGGTGCGAGCCCACGAGCCAGCGTGGCCGCCTCGATGCCAATCGTGCCGCTACCGGCCAAAGGATCGACCAGCGGCACGTTGCCGGGCCAGCCACTCGCGTGCAGCAGCGCGGCCGCGAGCGTCTCGCGCATCGGCGCCTTGGCCGTTGCGAGTCGCCAGCCGCGCCGGTGCAGCAGCGCGCCGCTGGCGTCCGCGGAGATCGTGACCGCATCGCGATAGACCCGCACGACCAGCAGCTGCTCCGCCGAGTCTCGAGTATCGTCGTCCTCGTCTGCCGCGACTACGCCGCGATGCACCTCCACGCCGTGCCCGGCCAAGACGTGCTCGAGGCGCTCGGCGATTGCGGCCGTGTGATACAGCTTCGACTTCTTGCTCGTGACCCGCAGCCGGACGGCGGTCCCGCGGAGCAGCCAGGGCGACCAGACGATCTGCCGCGCCCGGCGCTCCAACTCCGGAAATCCACGCGCCTCGAACGCCGCGATGCGGACGAGCACGCGCGTGGCGGTGCGCAGATGCAGGTTGGCGCGTCGCACCGACGCGGCGTCGCCCACGAATCGCACGCCCGCGTCGTCGGCCCCGAGGATCGACAGCCCCAGCGCCTTGGCCTCCGCTTCCAGAATCGGCGACAGCCCGGGCGCCGCGACGGCAAAGGCCACGCGCGGCTCAGGCATGTGTCGACGCGGGCGAGGTGAAGGTCACGCCGATGAACACGCACAACGAGGCGACGAGTGCCAGCGCCGTCCCGGTGACGCCCGGCGGCAACGCCACCTGCTTGAACCACGACGCCGACTCGACGGCCAAGGTGACGAGCACACCAGTCAGCATCGACGCCGCGGCGGCGCGCGCCGTGGCCTGCGGCCAGTTGAGGCCGAGGGCGAGCGCCGGGACGAGTGCCGCGGCGAAGAGCCCCCAGCCGAAGATGCCAAGAAAGCCGACCACCGCCTCGGACGCCGCCGCGACGATGGCCGCCACCACCGCGATGCCGATCGTCCACAGGCGCGCGGTCGTGAGCGTGTCCGGTGCGGGACGCCCGAGCGCCTCGGGCAGATCCCGACTCAGCGCCGCCGCACCCACCGAGAGGAAGGAGTTCACCGTGCTCATGATCGCGGCCGCCGTTGCGGCAAAGACGAGCCCGGCGACCAACCGAGGCGTGTGATGCAGCAGAAAGATGGGCGTCGCATCGTCGGGGCGGCTGAGCGGGGCCTCGGCACCCGCGGCCACCAAGCCCCGCATCGCCACACCGACCGCAACGAACAGCAGCAACGAGACCAGCATCGCCGCATTGGATACCAACGGGAACCAGCGGAGGACTGCCCGGTCGCGCACCATCAGAAACTTGTGCAGGACGTGCGGTTGCCCGAGGGTCCCCAGCCCGAACACGAAGAAGAGGCTCATCGCGGCGAAGGGCGACATCGTCCCGAATGGCGTGAACCACGAGGCATCGGCCGCGCCGATGGCGGCGCCGAAGCCGCCCACGCGTTCGCCGGCCGCCCAGACCCACCAGCAGATGAGCACGCTCGCAACCGCCATCACCGCACCCTGCACCATATCGGCGTATACGCCGGCCAGAATGCCCCCCGCGACCGAATAGGCGAGCGTGATGCCGGCGCCAAGCCACAGCGCCGGTGCACGGTCGAGCCCGAGCACCGCCTCGAGGACCAGGCCCAGCGCAAGCGTGTTGGTCGCCGTGTAGGCGATCACCGCGAGTGCAATCGCCACCGCCGCCACGCCCTGCACCACCGGCGATTGATAGCGCGCCCGGAGCACCCCGGGAATCGTGACCGCACCGTGCGTTTCCGCGTATCGCCGCAGCGGCTCGGCCAGGACCCAGGCGCTGAGCGTGCCCGTAATCGTGACCGGCAGGACGATCCATACGGCGCCCATCCCGAGCCGATAGACCAGCCCCGGCCCGCCGATGAACGCGAAGCCCGACAGCGTCGCGGCCATCGACGAGATCGACAGCGTCCACAGACCGAGCCGACGACCGGCGGCGAAATAGTCACTCGTGGTACTCGTTCGGCGCGACGCCCACACGGCGACGGCCGCGATGACCGCCAAGTACGCGAGCATCACGCCAATCAGCATCGGCCGCATCGCGCCGAAGCCCGGCATCGAATTCACGAGCGGTCCATCAACCGACGCCACGCCAACGGGAGCACCACGCCCGGGACGCCCAGGAGCAACGCGGCAATCCACCAGGTGGCGAGCGGCACGCGCCCCGATGCGTCGCGCGACGCCGTGAGCGCCAGCGCGAAGGCCGCGAGGCAGAGCATCGTGATGCCGATCGCCACGCGGCCCTCGAGCCGGCCGGCGCCTGCGCGCAGGGCGAACATCCCGCCGGTCAGCAGTGCGATGCCGCCGGCGAGCCCCCACGGGGCCAGCGTGGCCGCGCCAAGCAGCGCCGCGACGAACGCGACGGCCGCGAGCGCGGCACCAGCGGCCGTCATCGCGAGCCCGAGCCGTTGGCGCCGCTCGGCGCCGGTCACGCCGTCCGAGTGCGCCGCACGACCCGCCAAGCCACCAGCGCCGCCGCCGCCGCGGCGTACGGGACGACCTCGATCAGATCCTTCTTGAGCGCCATGCCGAAATGTACCAGACCAAGCAACGTCGCCGGGAAGACGAGCAAATGCAGCGTCACCCAGCGCTTGCCGAGTCGCTTGATCCAGCCGGTGGTCGAAGTGATCGCGAGCGGAACGAGCAGGGTGAATGCCGTCATCCCGATGATGATGTACCATCGGTCGACGAGATCCTCGACGACATCCTGCAGGTTGAGCTCCATATCAAGCGCCGCCCACGCGAGCAGATGCACGCTGATCATCGCGAACGCGAAGAGGCCGAGCATCTTCCGCCAACTGGCGAGCCAGTTCCAGCCCAGCAGTTGCCGCGTCGGCGTCACCGCGAGCGACAGGAGCAGAAAGCGGATGCCCCATTCGCCGCTGAAGTGCTCGGCGCGCTTGATCGGGTTGGAGCCGAGGAGTCGCGTGCCCGCGAACAGATCGCTGAGCACCGCGCCGACGATCCACGCGATCGGTGCGCACGCCAGCACGAACGCGAGCGGCTTGAGCCACCGCGGGGCGGTGAACGCGCGCAGCGCCTCCACCGGTCCGCTCCCGGCCACGGACGACACGGTCAGTAGTTGCGGCGGAGATCCATCCCGCTGTAGAGCGACGCCACCTGCGCCGCGTAGCCATTGAAGGGCAGCGTCTCGCGACGACGGAACTCGCCGATGCGGCGCTCCTTCGCCTGACTCCAGCGCGGGTGATCGACTTCCGGGTTCACGTTTGCGTAGAAGCCGTACTCCTGCGGGATGGCCTCGCTCCAGGTGGTCTTCGGCATCGTGGAAGAGAACGTGATGCGCACCACGCTCTTGGCCGCCTTGAAGCCGTATTTCCACGGCGTGACCGTGCGAAGCGGCGCGCCGTTCTGCGGCAGCATCGTTTTCCCGTACACGCCGGTGGCGACGAACGAGAGGGGATGCATCGCCTCGTCGAGGCGCAGGCCTTCGACATACGGCCAGGCCAGGATCGCGCGACGCTGTCCGGGCATCTGCTTCGGGTCGAAGAGCGTCTGGAAGCTCACGAACTTCGCCCCGGGGAGCGGGTCGCACTTGCGGATCAAGTCGGCCATCGGAAACCCCTGCCACGGGATCACCATCGACCAGGCCTCGACGCAGCGGTGCCGGTAGATGCGGTCCTCGAGCTTGAACGGCTTGATCAGGTCTTCGAGCTGCAGGTCGAAGGGCTTCTTCACCAGCCCATCGACCTTGACCGTCCACGGCTTGGTCTTGAAATCCTTCGAGTACTCGGCAGGGTCCGACTTGTCGGTCCCGAACTCGTAGTAGTTGTTGTACGTGGTCACGTCATCGTACGGCGTAAGCTCCGCGCGCAGGTCTTCGCCTTGCGTGACCTTGCCGATTTGCTGTGCGACGCCTGACTCCATCGCGGGCAGGGCGCGAGGGGCCAGCGCCGCGAGCGCCAGCGCACCGGCCGAGCGCCCGAGAAACGACCGGCGGTCCAGGTAGGCCGATTCGGGGGTGATGTCGGACGAGGGAAGGTCGGTGGCGGGACGGATGAGCATCGGCGGTGACGAAAGGGAAGGCGCGGGGTCGTCTGGCTCTACTCTAACGCTCGGACCCCGGTTCCCGGTTCGCCGGACCGGGACCGAGTAGATTACACCGGCTGATGTTGACGATGCGCGACCTCCCGCAACAGTTCCTCGACCTCGAGCTGGTCGGCATTCCGGTCGGGACCTGGCTGACTGGGGCCGCGGCCGGCGCTGCGGCGTGGGTCGCGCTGAGCTTCGGCCGCCGCGCGCTCGTCCAGCGGCTCGACGCCGTCGCGACCCGCACCGAGACGGTCATCGACGACGCGATCGTCGAGATCCTGCGGCGCACCCGCGGCTGGTACCTCGTGGTGGTGGCGGCCAGCATCGCGCTCGCACTGGTGCCGCTGCCGACGCGTGCCGCCAGTGCGGTTCGACACGGCCTGCTGCTGCTGACGCTGTGGCAGATCGGCCTCTGGTCGAATGCGCTGTGGCGTCTGTGGCTGGCCCGCACCCTGGACACCCGCGGTAACTCCGGCCGCACCGCAATCGAGGCGGCATCGCTGGCGGGACGCATCGGCGTCTGGATGGTGCTGGTGCTGGTGGCGCTCGACAACGTCGGCATCAACATCTCGGCGCTCGTCACCGGCCTCGGGGTCACCGGTATTGCCGTGGCGCTGGCGGTGCAGAACGTGCTGGGCGACGTCCTGGCCTCGCTCAGCATCGTCCTCGACAAGCCGTTCGAAGTCGGCGATGCGATCGCGGTCGATGCCTTCGAAGGCACGGTCGAGCACATCGGTCTCAAGACGACGCGCGTGCGGGCGCTGGATGGCGAGCAGATCGTCTTCGCCAATGCGGAACTGCTCAAGGCGCGGATTCGCAACTTGCAGCGGCGCACCGAACGTCGCGTGCTCTTTGTGCACACGCTCGATCCGGCGGCGACGCCGGACGCGCTCGCCGCCTTGCCGACGCGGATCCGCGATACCATCGAGTCGGTGGGTGGTCTCCGCTTCGAGCGGGCCGGCCTGCGCGCGCCGACACCGGAAGGCCTCGAGTTCGAGACGGTGTACTGGGTCCCGTCCGCCGATTTCCCGCTGCACGCCACGGCGCGAGACGCTGTGCTTCGCGGCATCCAGGCCGTGCTGCACGACCTGCACATTCCCCTGATCACGACCGACGCAACGTCGGCCCGTCGCATTGCCACGCGACTCACCACGCCGCGCGGTTGACGCGGCACCCCCCAGCCCGAATCCTGCCGTGTCCCAGACGTATCAGACCCATCGCAACTTCCCGCGATACTATTTCGGCGTCGCCGTGCCGGCGACCTGGATCGCGCTGATGCTCGCCATCTGGGCGTGTTATCGGCGCCCTGCCCTCGAGACCGCCGTGCTGGTCGTGCTCGCGCTGGCGCTCCTGCTGGTGCTCCTCGTCGCGCGCGTGATGGCGAATCGCGTGCAGGATCGCATCATTCGGCTCGAGATGCGCCTCCGACTCCGCGAGGTGCTGCCGGCCGCGCTGTTGCCGCGCACGAGCGCGCTCAGCACGCGGCAACTCGTCGGACTGCGGTTCGCGAGCGATGCCGAGCTCCCGGCACTGGTGGAGCGGTGCCTCGCGGGCGAGCTCGCGAACGGCGAGGCGGTCAAGCGGCAGATTCGCGATTGGCAGCCCGATTATCTTCGCGCCTGACCGTCCACTCCTCTTCCCGCACCGACGTCTATGTCCGTCACTCTCACGCTCCGCGCCAACGGCTCGATCAAGGTCGAAGGCGACGTCACGCTGCTCGGCGAAGACGGGCAGCCGATCGCCCTGACCCCGGGCAAGGCATTTTCACTCTGCCGCTGTGGTGATTCCACCAAGAAGCCCTTCTGCGACGGCAGCGCGCACAAGCTGAACGGCTACTGCTCCACGAACGCGTCGGCGCCGCGCTGAGGCGGCAGTAACTGCGCGTGCCACGTCGCACGCGCCGGCCGCTCGAAGGTTGCGCGAAAGGCTTCGGCCGTCGTCACTGTCAAATCGAACACCCGGGTGTCGGCGCTGACGGCGCCGGCCGCCGCGTGCTGGGTGAAGGCGGCGCGGTCGCCGGTGGCGATGCGCTCGCCGTCACGCCAGAAGACGCGCCCGCCAGCCAGCAGGACGGTGCGCAGCGCCGCCTCGAGGTGCTGGAGCGTGCGATACAAGCCGTCGATGGAGCACCCGCTGGCACCTGCGGTGGATTGGTCGACGCCGATCACCAGGAACCTATCGTGCAGGAGCTGGCGACCTACGGTCAGCGGGGCCCCGTGTGCTTTCCACGCGCCGAGGTAGCGGTCCACCTCCTCCAACAGTCGCGTCCGTTCGTCGGGTGCCAAGGCGCGCGAGGAACCGAAGACCCACACCCGCGCGTCGTCGGGTAACGAGTCGAAGGCGATCAGTGGCATCGCATCACTTGGGGGCGAGCAAGGGCAGCCCTGCGGTGAAGGTCTCCTCGACGCGCACCGCCAGATGCTGGCTCTCGGTCAGCAACACGGCGGCCAGATTGCGCGATGTGACAAGCAAGGGTGGCATCGACCACGGGTGGGCCGCCGCGCCCCGACGCGAGACCGTCAACGAGTCGACGGTTGCGAGATCTGCCCGACGTGCCGTGCTGTCGGCATACAGGACGACGAACAATTCCCCGCGTCCGAGCTGGTAGTGCCACACCGGCCGATTGAACATCGGGAGCGTGGCGGCGCTGTCGAGCAACTGCGGGACCAACCCGGCGTTCTCGAGGCGCTTGGTCACCAGACACGGCTCCCACCGCTCGGCCAGCACGCAGTCGGACGGCGTCCCCGGTGGAGGGGCAGGCGGCGTGGCGATCGGCGTTCGCGGCGCTGGCTCGTCGCGCGATCCGCCGCAGGCGGCGAGCGCAACGGTCAGCGCAACGACGGCCGTCCGCCAACCCATCACCGACGACCGAGCGCGATGTTGGCGCCGAGCAGTAGGCGCAGCGGGGCGCTCCCGTGGATGACGCTCCACCGCGCCTCGACAAACGGCCGCAGCGGCGTCTCGAACAGATACGGCAGGTCGCTCCCGAGACCGAGGTTGAGACCGTAGTGCCCGTCCACCCGTTCGGGCTTGTGGTACGCGAGCCCCAACCGACCGTACAACCATCCGCGGCGGTCGAACGCCACCACGTCGGCGTTCACCTGATACGTCGACGCGCCGTTGATCGACCAGATATCGACCGAGGGCTCGACCGCGAGGTTCCAGTCGACGGGGAATCGCGCCTGCACCCCGTAGCCCCAGCCGTCGGGCTTCTCGGTGCTGAACACCGCCCGCGCACCGATCTGCGTCGACGACGTGCGTTCAATGTGCAATTGCGTGGGTCGGCCGCCCTGTGCGGCGACGGGCATCGCCGTCGCGGCAAAGACGATCGCGGCGGCAGCCGCCGCGCGCGGGATGTGACGGAACGGGACGTGTGACATCGAGACCTCGATTGGTGCGTGCGGAAACGTATTCACAACTACGTTCGCCCGCATACCTTGCCGAGACTCGCGAAGTTCCGTTCTGCCCCCCCCTGTTCCGAGGTGCCGTCCGTGCTCGACTCTGCTGATCGCCGCGCCTTTCTCTCCGTGATGGGATCGCTGGGACTGGGGGGCACGCTGTTGCCAGGCGTCCTCTGGGCCGACGTCGCCCGTGGCGCCGATGTGACCGCCGCGAGCATCGCCGCGGCTGAGGAGATTGCGGGCATCACGTTGACCGACGAACATCGCGGGCTGCTGCTCGAGCGTCTCAAGGCGCAGGTCCGCCAGCAGGCAGCGCTGTACAGACTCACGATTCCGAACGACGTCGCCCCGGCGGTGCAATTCAGTGCGAGCGTGCCCGGTGCGCCGTCGCCGAAGCAGGCACCGAAAGCCGTGGCCAAGCCCGCGCGCCTGCCCGACCCGGCGGACGCCACGGCGCTTGCCTTTGCGACGATCCCGCAGCTCGGCGCACTCCTGCGCGCCCGACGCGTCACGAGCGAGCAGCTCGTCCAGTTGTCGCTCGACCGCATTCGCACGCTGGACCCGCGGCTGTCCTGCACCGTCAACACGCTGGCCGATCGCGCGCTGGCGCGCGCGCGCGAGCTCGACGCCGAGGCCCGCAGCGGCAAGTTCCGCGGGCCGCTGCACGGCATTCCATTCGGCGCCAAGGACTTGCTGGCCGCGAAGGGCGCCCCGACGACCTGGGGGATTTCGCTCTACAAGGACCGCGTGATCGACGCCGACGCGACGGTCATTCAGCGGCTCGAAGCCGCCGGTGCGGTGCTCACCGCCAAGCTGTCGCTGGGCGAATTGGCACAAGGCGATATCTGGTTCGGCGGCACCACCAAGAATCCGTGGAAGCTCGATCAGGGATCGAGCGGCTCGTCCGCTGGTTCGGCGTCCGCCGTGTCGGCCGGCATCTTCGCGTTCGCGATCGGCAGCGAGACCCTGGGCTCGATCTCCTCGCCATCGACGCGATGCGGCGTCAGCGGCTTGCGCCCGACCTTCGGTCGCGTGCCGCGCACTGGTGCGATGGCGCTGAGCTGGAGTATGGACAAGCTCGGGCCCATTGCCCGCAACGCCGAAGACTGTGCCCTCGTGCTGCACGCGATCCACGGCAGCGACGGAGCAGACCCGACCGCGCAGGATCGGCCGTACCAGTGGGATGCGACGCGCTCGCTCCGCAATCTGCGCGTCGGGTATTTCGAAGCGCTCTTCAAGCAGGAGCGGCCGACCAAGGCCTTCGATGACGCTTCGCTGGAGGCGCTGCGGAAGGGCGGCGCGGCGCTGGTGTCCAAGGAGCTCCCCGCGTTCCCGTACGACCTGCTGCGTGTGATTCTCAATGCCGAAGCCGCAGCGGCGTTCGACGGCATCACCCGATCCGGTGAGGTCGGCACGATGGTACAGCAGGGCCCGAATGCGTGGCCCACGACGTTCCGCCTCGGCCGCTTCCTGCCGGCGAGCGACTACCTCAACGCCAATCGCGCACGTACGCAGGCGATGGCGCTGTGGGAGCCGCTGTTCCGTGATGTCGATGTGATCGTGGCGCCGACCAACTCCCAGCAGTTGATCGCCACGAACTTCACGGGACATCCCGCGGTGATCGTCCCGAACGGATTCCGCGACGACAACACGCCGGTCTCGATCACGTTCCTCGGCCCGCTCTGGGGCGAAGCGCAGGCGCTCGCCGCGGCGCATCAGTTCCAGCAGCTCACCGACTGGCACGGGCGAGTACCAGTGGGCGTGCGCGGCGCGTAACGCCCCGATGGATCGGCGGCGTTCGCGCCGCCGATCAGTCGGGGCGACCGAGCTCGAATCGCAGCGCGTCAGCGAGCGTAGCGTGGCGGAACACGAAGCCGCTAGCCTCGAGGGCGCGCGGATAGGCGCGCTGTGAGCTGAGCAGCACTTCGTTCGCCATCTCGCGACCGAACATCGCCGCGAGCGCCATCGGCGGTACCGGCGCGATCGCGGGGCGACGCAGCACCGCGCCGAGCGTCTTGGCGAACTCACGCTGCGGGACGGGCGCTGGTCCGGTGAAGTTGACCGGACCGTGCACGGTGGGCGTGCGAAGCACGTGCAGCAGTGCGCCCAGCCAGTCGTCGAGTGCCATCCAGGGCTGATAGGCGCGGCCCTGCCCGATCGGGCCACCGCCGCCGATCTGATAAATCGGCACCAACTTGGCCAGCGCGCCCCCCGCAGCGGCCAGGACGATCCCGGTGCGCGGATGGACGACGCGCACACCGGCCGCTCGCGCAGACTCGGCGGCGGATTCCCAGGCGCGACCGACGTCCGCGAGATATCCCGCGCCGGCCAGCGAGGTCTCATCGAGGGACTCGTCACCCCGATTGCCGTAGATGCCAACCGCACTACTGCTGATGAACACCGCGGGCTTGCGCGTCAGACCGGCGATCGTGCGGGCGAGCAGTTCCGTCGACCGGACGCGGCTCGTGAGGATCTCGGCCCGATGCGCGTCCGACCAGCGCTCCGCCACCGAGGCACCGGCCAAATGAATGACGGCGTCGACGCCCTCGAGCGCGTGGGCGTCGATGGTCCCCCGCGCGGGATCCCATCGGATGTCCGCATCGGGACGCGTCGGGTCGGGCGCCCCGCGCACGATGCGGTGCACGCGATGTCCGCCGGTGGTAAGGAACGCGTCGAGTGCCGAACCAATGAGCCCGGTGGCCCCCGAGATGGCGACGCGCAGTGGCGCTCCGGGATACGCCGCGTGGCGTTGCAGATCGCCGGCCGTCACGGCGTGCCGATAGCGGAAGAGCCGGTCGAGCTCAGCGACGAGGACCGCGTCGACCAGCGCGCCACCCAGCAGCGGGAAGGGTGCCGCGAAGTCGATCGTGTCCGTCAGAATGCTGGCGCCCGCACCATCGGGCGCGATCGCGTGGAGGTGCGACCAGCGCGCAAAGGGACCACGAACCTGCTCGTCGCGGAACTGCACGCCCGCGATGTAGTCCCGATGCGTGAGTTCCCACGGAATGCCGATCGGCCCCGCGATCGGGACACGGAGCACCACGCGCGCGCCATCGCGAATACCACCGCTACGGTGGGTAACCTGTACGGGCTGCCAGGGCGGGTTCAGTCGTTCGAACGCGCCGGGCCGCTCGTGCCACGCAAAGAGCTCGGCGGCGGGCACGGGGACGCGCAGCGTACGGGAGAAAGTCGGCATGGTGCGGGGCGAAGCCGCGCCGCGATCCCGCGACGCGTGGTCGCGAGATGAACTGCTCGTGCTACGCGTGCAGTTCCGTCGCGTACGTCGCGTGGCCCGGCGCGCGGCGGTCCACGGTGCCAGACACCGGGAGGTCCGCGCCGACCACGACGGGAATCGCCGCCGGCGCATCAAGCGGCAGCAGGATCGGCAAGGTGACGCCGGCCTTGGCGGCGCGGAGCTCCAGCGTCGGGCGATCATCGAGGGAGCGCAGCAGCGCATCGGCCTCGGGATTCTGCACGTAGCGACCGCGCTCCCATCCTTCGACGACGCTCCGCGGTACTCCGTAGAGCAAATCGCCGAGTTGCTCGTGCGTCAGGCCCAGGCGCTCACGCAACTGCTTGATCTCGCGCGGCAACAGCAATCCGTGCTGGGTACGCACCGCAGCCACCGCCGCCTGCTCAGCGGCTTCGCGCTGCTCCACCGTGCGGTGCTCGTCGCCGCACTGGCTGCAACGGAGGACGCCGCGCTCGACCGTGGCGGCCATTCCGCTGACGCGGAGCGTGACCGTCTCGACCGTCAGGGCGTATCGACCGCCACACTTCCGATGGAGCGAACCTTCGAGCACGAGAGTCATTGCGGGCACACGAGGGTGAAGGCGGCGCCACGGGGCCGCAGTGGCAATAGTAGAGCGCCTCGTGAGTGCAGGCAACGCTTGACGTGGCGCGTTACGACCCCTCGAGTTCCAGCGCGCGCCAGCAGTACCACGCGGCCACGGAGCGGTAGGGGGCCCACCGCGCGCCGAGCGCGGCCGTGACCTTGTGGTCGGGCAGTCGCCGCAATCCAAGGATGCGTTGCGCGCCTTTCTGCACCCCCAGGTCGAGTTCGGGCCACACATCCAGGCGACCCAGGCGGAACATCAGGAACATCTGGGCCGTCCAGCGACCGATGCCGCGAACTTGGGTCAGCGACGCGATCACCTCGTCGTCGGGCATCGTGTCGATGCGATCGAGGGGCAGCGCCTCCGCCCGCACGTGACTCGCGAGATCACGAATGGCCGCGACCTTCTGCCGGGACAAGCCGACCTCGCGGAGCCGCAGATCGGTGATCCGGGTGAGGCGGCGCGCGTCCGGCGTCTGGTCGGGAAAGAGCGCTTCGAAGCGGCCGTAGATCGTCCCGGCCGCCTTGCCACTCAATTGCTGCGACACGATGACTGACGCGAGGTGTTCGAAGTGCGACCCGCGCCGACGCGCGCGATGCATCGTGCAGGGCCCGACACGATCGATGACGGCGCCAATCGCGGGATCACTCGCGCGCAGCGTCGCCGCGGCGAGGGCGAGGCTGCGCGGCGTCGCTCGGGGGATGGGAGGCATCCCCCAATGCTACTACGCGGCGCTACGCCGCCGCGAGCGACCCGCCGAAGGCCTTCACCAGTTCGCGCGCGATCCCGGTGAGCGGTAGCACATCGGCGGCCGCATTGAGCTTGATCGCCTCCTTCGGCATCCCGAAGACGACGCAGGTGGCTTCATCTTGCGCGATCGTGTGGGCACCGGCCTGTCGCATCTCCAGCAATCCCGCTGCGCCATCCGCCCCCATCCCCGTGAGCAGAACGCCGACGGCATTGGCACCCGCCGCGCGCGCCACGCTCTGAAACAGCACATCCACCGCCGGCCGCTGATGATGGACCGGCGGCCCGTCCTTCACTCGCGCCTGGTACTTGGCGCCGTTGCGCTGGACGAGCATATGCTTGCCGCCGGGCGCCACCAACGCGACGCCGGGGACGATCGCATCGCCGTCCTTGGCTTCGCGCACCTCAAGACGGCACACCTTGTTGAGCCGCTCGGCGAAGGCCGCCGTGAAGTGCACCGGCATATGCTGCGTGATGACGATGCCGGGCATCGTGGCCGGCAGTTCGCGCAGCACGTGCTCGATCGCCTGCGTGCCGCCAGTCGAGGCACCGATCGCCAGCACCTTGTGGGTGGTCTCGAGCGCCACGGCCGGCAACTCGATCGGCGCCGCCCCGGCGCTGGCCTTGGGCGCTGCCGCAGTCGGCGGCGCCACCTCGTGTCGGCGCACCTTCGAGACGGCCGCTCGTCGAATAGCCGCCACCAGTCGACCGGCGACGTCGGGCACCGCGTACGAGGAGCCCGGCTTCGGAATCACGTCCACTGCACCGAGCGCCAGCGCGTGCACGGCCATCTCGCTCTTGTCCTGCGTCAGCGACGAGACGACGACGACTGGCATCGGATGGTGACGCATCAGCTTCGACAGGAAGCTCAGCCCGTCCATCCGCGGCATCTCGACGTCGAGCGTCAGCACATCGGGGGAGAGCTTGAGGATTTTGTCGCGCGCGACGAAGGGATCGATCGCGGTACCGACGACCTCGATATCCCCCGCCTTGGCGAGCTCCTCCGACAGCACTTTCCGGATCAGTGCCGAATCATCGACGACGAGTACGCGAATCACAGATGGATCGGCGGCCGTCAGGCCGCCGCCTCCGTCGCACGGAGGAGGATCTCGGCACGGCCACCGTCCAGCCCGAAGGCGACGGTCGCGTTCGGTGCCGTCGCGCGGACGTCCACGCGGCGCGGCGGATGCAGGCGGAACACCGCCGCCGAGCCCGCGAGCAGCGGGAGCACGTTCCCGGTGATCACGTTGGCCATCTCGCCGAGCGCGTCCCGCTGATCGTCCGCCGACGGTGTGTCGAAGGCGCCCAGCATATTCACCGCGATATCCGGCAGCACGTTCTCGGTGACGTGAATCTCGAGCGTCCCGCAGTAGGGCCCTTCGAAATCGACGGCCATTCCCGGCGCGAGCGGCGCAGCGCGCTGCTCGTCGTCGAGCACGTCGATCGGCACGAGGAGCGCGAGCTCCTCAAAAGTCGTTGCTGCCGCCCGATGCAGTGGCGTCTGCCACGAGTTGCTCATCACTGACTCCGGTAACCTGCAGAATGGTGGCCCGAAGGGTCTCGGGGGTGAACGGCTTGTGCACGAACGCCACGTTGCGCTCGGCCAGCCACTGAATGCGGGTCTCGCTGCTTTCGGTCGAGATCACGCAAATCGGGATCTGCTGCGTTTCGTCGCGGCTCCGCAGCGTCTCGATCATCTCGATGCCGGTCATCACCGGCATATTGATGTCGGCGAGAATGAGATCGATCCATTCGTCCGACACCTTGGTGAGTCCCTCGGCGCCGTTGGCCGCCTGGTGCACATCACCCAGCGGCAGACCGGTCATCCGGAGCGTCTTGAGGACCATCGCGCGCATCACCGCGCTGTCGTCCACGATCAGAATGTTGAATTGCATCGTATGTCCCTCGGTCGTCAGAGCGGGCGGCTTTCGCCGCCGTTGAGCTTGATGACGACATCTCCCGAGCCAATCTCGAGAGAGACCGTGCGGGACAGCTGGATGCCGCCCACGTCCTGCGCCTTGATCATCACGCCGTTCTTCCACAACAGCTGCCGCAACTGCACCGCGTTCCGCTTGCCGATCTGGAAGCGGTCGGCCGACTCGTCGGTCCCCTGATGGGCACCACCCGCCACTTTCACGACCATCCGTTCCTTCTTGGCGCCGAGTTCGTAGCAGGCCTTGAAGAGCTTCGGCACGCCGGTGTCGACGAACATCGCCGGATTCGCCTGCGCCTTCAGCGGATCGATGGAACTGTCCGGCAGCATCACGTGCAATAGGCCACCGACCTGTGCCACTGGATCGTGCACCAGAATCCCCAAGCACGAGCCGAGGGCGTAGGTGATCAGCACGTCCCCGACCGTCCGGGAGACCTTCATATCGGCCACACCGATCACCTTGGTGGGCCGCGCCACGGCGAGTGCGGTCATTTCCGGTACACGGCTGGCGCCACGTACTGGTACTGATGCGACAGCCCGGTCAGCGACTCGGAGTGCCCGATGAAGAGCAGGCCGCCGGGTCGGAGCAACTGGCGATATCGCTCGACGAGGCGACCCTGGGTCGGCTTGTCGAAGTAGATCATCACGTTCCGGCAGAAGATCGCGTCGAAGGGCCCCTTCATCGGCCACGGCCCCATCAGGTTGAGATGGGCAAACGAGACCATCCGGCGCAGCGACGGCGTGACCGTGAAGGTCGTGCCCGACGCGGTGAACCACTTGGCGCGACGGGCGGGCGATACGCCCTCGAGCTCCTCCTGCGTGTACTGACCGGCCTTCGCCTTGTCGAGCACTCGGGTGGAGAGATCGGTGGCCAGCATCCGGGCCTTGTCGGACGACCCGAGGACCTCCGACAGCACGATGCCGAGCGTGTACGGCTCTTCACCGGTCGAGCATCCGGCACTCCACACCGTGTACGGCGCAGCGGTCGGCTTGAGCGACGCGACCTCTTCGGCGAGCAGATCGAAGTGCGCCGACTCGCGCCACCAGCTCGTCTTGTTCGTACTGATGGCGTCGAGCAGCTGCTGCAACTCGACCGTGTCGTCGTCGGTGGTGACCCGCGCGATGTAGCTCTTGAAGTCGGGAAGCCCAAGCGCCCGCAGGCGCTTGGCCAACCGCGATCGGACCAACCCTTCCTTGCCCGGCGGGAGCTGGATGCCGGCGCGCTGTGTGACCAGCGCACTGATGGCTCGGAACTCGTCCGCGCCCAGTTCGGGACCGGCGAGCGAATACGCAGGATGCGACACGACGGTCACAGAACGGGTGTCGTGACTCAGGCGCCGACGCCGGGCGCGGCTTCGCGCACCTGCGCGAACTCCTCGGACGACAGCACGCGCTCGATGTCGAGCAGGAGGCGGACCTTGCCGTGCGCCTTCCCGATGCCGAGCAGGAACTCGGTCTCGACCGACGCGCCGAAGTCCGGGGCGTCTTCGATCTCCGCGCCGGCGATGTCGGCGACTTCGCTGACGCGGTCGACGACGACGCCGATGTGCACGCCGCGGATGGCCACGACGATGATGCAAGTCTCCGCCGTCTCGGTTTCGGCGAGGCCGAACTTCGCGCGCAGATCCACGATCGGAATCACCTTGCCGCGCAGATTGACGACGCCGCGGATGAACCCCGGCAGGCGCGGCACACGCGTGATCGGCAATAGGCCGATGATCTCCTGGACGCGGAGAATCTGGACCCCGTACTCCTCGCCCCCGAGGAAGAAGGTGAGGAACTTGCCGCCGGTGCGTGCGGCGGCCGGTGCAGTGGCGGTTGCGTCAGACATCGGTGACTCTGGCGTAGAGGGTGGTGACGGGAGTATCGGCTCAATCCGCGGCGGCTAACACCGCGCGAGGACTCGCCGGTGCGCTGCGGAACGAGAATCCGGAGACGAGGTCCTGCAGCTGGTCCGCCTGGGCGGCGAGTTCGGTGCTGGCGCTCGCCGAGGCCTGCGCACTCGCGGCGGCCTCCTGCGTGAGCTGGGCGAGCCCCTGCACGGTCTGTGCGATCTGCTGCACGCCTTCGCGCTGCTGCTCCGAGGCCGCGGTGATCTCCGCCATGACGGCGCCCACCGAGTTCACGGTGGCGTCGACCGAGACGAACTGGCGGGCCACATCGCTCGAGAGGCGCACCCCTTCGTCGGCGCGGGTGACCGACCCTTCGATCAGTTCGGCGCTCGTCTTGGCCGCCTCCGCCGAGCGGCGGGCGAGCGAGCGGACTTCTTCCGCCACCACCGCGAAGCCGCGACCGGCATCGCCGGCCCGCGCCGCTTCCACGGCGGCGTTGAGCGCGAGCAGGTTGGTCTGGAAGGCGATTTCATCGATCGCCCGCACGACCTTCGCGGTTTCGTCCGCCGCCTGCTTGATGCCGCGCATCGACTCGGCGAGTCGCTCCATCGCGGCCTTGCCGCTCGCCACGGTCTCGCGCGCTTCGTCGGTCATTGCGCGAGCCTCCTTGGCGGAGCCGGCGTTCTGTGACGACATCGATCCGAGTTCCTGCAGCGACGCCGACACCTCTTCGAGTGAGCTGGCCTGCGCGGTGGTCCCGCGCTCGAGCTGCTCGGCCCCGCTCGCGATGCTGTCCGATGCCCCGGCGACTTCCTGTGCGGCGGCCGCGACTTCCTGCAGCGCGTTGGCCAGCTGGACCGTCGCACGATTGGTGGCGTCCTTCAGTCGTGCCAATTCGCCGCGGAACTCGCCGTCGACGCGGGCCGACAGATCGCGCGCCGCGAGCTTCTCGAGCACCTCGACGACCATCGCCAGCGGCATCGTGATGTTGTCCAGGGACTCGTTGAGCCCGGCCACCATCGTCCGGAAGGACCCCTGGAGCGACGCCGCATCGGCCCGCACCAGCAGCTCGCCCTGTCGCGATGCATCGACGACGCGGGTCGTCTCGGTGATCACGAAGCGCAGCGCGTCAGACGCCTGATCGTAGCGCTGGATGGTTTCCTGCGTCTTGCTGATGATGCCGTCGATGGCCCGGCTCAAATCGCCGATTTCATCCGCATCGGTGAGCGCCAGCAGCTGCGTCGTGGGGACGACCTTGCCGCTCAGATCACCGCGCGCGAGCCCGTCGACCGCCGTATTGAGTCCGGTGATGCAATTGCCGGCCAAGGCCTGCGCGCGTTCGTTGATCAGCGTCACGCGGGCGGTGAAGCGGCGCGCCGTGCGCGTGGCCAGATACATCGCCAGCAACATCGCCAGCACGAGGGTCAATGCGGTCGCGACCGTCAGTTGGGCCGCGGTCCGGTTCGCCTTCTCGGCTTCGGCCGCCGCGTGTGCCCCCTTGAGCTGTCGCGCGGCGGCCAGCGCCGACGACATCCGGCGGAACGCATCCTCCGCGCCCTGCACGTCACCCTTGGCCACGGCAGCCCGCCACGCGGCGTACTTCGTCGTGTACGCGGCCCACATCGTCTTCAGCGAGTCGCTGAGGATCAGGCCGTTGAAGGTCTGGTGGAGCGTATCAATTCGTGCGAGACGGGCGTCGCTGTTCGCCTTCCGGAGTTCAGCGCCGAAGAGATCGGTGCCGGCGGCGAGCACGCGGTCGTCCAGATCGGCGCGGCCGAGCTCCCCGGTGAGATCGGCGATGGTCGACAACGCCACGACGAAGTTCTGCGCGAGCTTTTCGCTGTTGCGTGCAATGGTCGTACTGGCCGCGATCCCGAGGACGCCTGCGATCGCACAGATCGCGACGGCAATGCCGATGGTCTTCCGGAGCTGTGACGAAATGGAGCGGCGCGGACGAGTGGTAGGCATCGAAGGTGAGTGCACAGGATTTGCGGGGGACCCGGTCACGCAGCGGCGCGCGCCGGCTCCTCTCCGCGGAACAGACCGAGGATCTCCTTTACGTCGAGAATCAGGCCGACGCGGCCGTCGCCCAGAATGGCGCCACCAGAGACGCCCTGGACCTTGCCGACGCTCTGCCCGAGCGACTTCACCACGACTTGCTGCTGGCCGAGGAGTTCGTCGACCATCAGGGCCTGACGGCGCTCGTCGTCGCCGATGATCATCAGCAGACCGGCCGTCGGATCCTGCGTGGCATCCGGCACGTCGTAGAGACGGTGCAGGCGCACGACGGGCATCAGCTCGCCGCGCAACAGGACCACTTCGCCCTTGCCGGTGACGGTCGAGATCTGACCCGGCTCGGGACGGAAGGACATATGGATGTGGTGCGTTGGCACGATGTACCGTTCGGTGCCGACGCGGACGAGCATGCCGTCGGTGATGGCCAGCGTGAGCGGCAGCTTGAGCGTGAAGGTCGTGCCCTGGCCAGGCGTGGCGTCGATCTCGACGCGACCACGCAAGGACTCGATGTGTCGCTTGACGACGTCCATCCCGACGCCGCGTCCCGACAGGTCGGTGACCTTGTCGGCGGTCGAGAAGCCCGGCGCGAAGATCAGTTGGTACACTTCCTGATCGGTCATCCCCGTATCGCTCGCGATCAGGCCCTTCTCGATCGCCTTGGCGACGATGCGCCCGCGATCGAGGCCGCGCCCATCGTCCTTCAGGGTCACGACGACATTGCCGCCGGCGTGCGTCGCCGTCAGCGACACCACCCCCTGCCGCGGCTTGCCCATCCGGTCGCGATCGGCCGGCATCTCGATGCCGTGGTCGATCGCGTTCCGAAGCATATGCACCAGCGGGTCACCGATAACGTCGACCATGTTGCGGTCGATTTCGGTGTCTTCACCGCTCATCACGAATTCGACCGACTTGCCTGCCTTGAGCGAGACGTCGCGCACCAGGCGCGTCATCTTCTGGAAGGTGGCGCGGAGCGGCACCATCCGCATCGACATCGAGAGATCCTGCAACTCGCGCACGATCTTGCCGGCGTGGGCGACCTTGCGGACGAGGTCGTGCTGCGTGTTGGTGGACATCGCCGAGTCGCCGGCAATGAGGCTCTGGGCAATCACGAGCTCGCCCACCATATCGATCAGCATATCGAGCTTCTCGGTGCGCACCCGCACCGTGGCTTCCGCGGTCGGTGCCGACGCGCTCTTCGTCGCCTCGACGACGAGCTTGGGGCTGCTGGCCGCCGGCACCGCAGACGGCGCCGCAGACGGCGCCGCCACCACCGGGGCGGGAGCGGCCGCCGGGGTCGGGTGCGAGACGAGGGCGATCCGCTGAGCATCGACCGCCGACGCCGGCGAGTCCGCGACGGACGACGCCCCGGTCGGCGCGGCGTCGACCATCGCGTTGACTTCGTCCGCGCTCAGCTCGACCATCGCCATCACCGCGTGCATCAGCGACGCGTAGGCGGACGGAATCGGCAGACGACCGGTCTTGATGCCCGTCTCGCAGCCGTCGAGGATCTCCTTGAGCAAGTCCGACGACCTGAGCGAGAGATCGGCGACGCGCGGCGTGAACTGGATCTCGCGGTCTCGAACGCGACTGAGCAACGACTCGGCGTGGTGCGCGAACTCCGACGCGCGAACGAGGCCGAGGAACGCCGACGTGCCCTTGATCGTGTGGAAGGCACGGAAGACCGTGTTGATCGACTCGCTGTCGTCCGGATTGCCCTCCAGCGCCAGGAGCGCGGCTTCGGCCGCCGCGAGCGACTCGCGGCTCTCGGTGATGAAGTCACCGAGGAGATCGCGATCCGCATCGTCCGGGAACGGTTCATCGGTGGGAATCGCCACGCCAGTCGCCAGACTCGCCGGCATCGCCGGCGGCGCCGGCGGCGCCGGGGGCGCCGGCGGCGCCGGCGGCGCGGCGATGGCTTCACTGGCGGGAGCCGACGTCGGTGGCGCCACGGGAGCGCCCTCGAGGTTCAGCCCCTGCATCGCGTCCTCCACGAGTCGCGCGACCGTATCGAGGGCGGCCTGCACCGCGCCCGTGGTCGCCGCGGCATCGACCGCCTGCGCCGCTTCGTCCAGCAGGACGCGGGCGCGGACGGGCAGGTCGACCGAGCTCGTCATCGCGTGCAGTGCCAAGCGCAGCCGCTCGACGCCATCCGCATCGTCGGCTTCGAGAGGAACGAGATAGGCGGCCAGCTCGTCGAGCGAGGGCACGGGAGGAAGCAAAGAAGACATCATCGTCGGGGTTCGGTCTCCCCGAGTATCGGAGCATCCGCCGGGTACTTGATCGCGGCGAACGCCATCGCGCGGGGGAAATGCACGAGCGCCGGCGTCCCGAAGGACGCCGGCGCTCGCGATCGCGGTGCGTGGCGGCAGGTCAGCCCTGCGTGCCCGTCCGCTTGAAGACCGAATCCGCCAGTGCCTGGCGGACATCGGCGTTCTTCGTGGTGGCGTTCGGATCGAACGTCTTCTCGTCTGGGATCTCCGCGACGAGATTCGCCGGGTCGCTGCCCGTCGGATCGATCACGCGGGCGACCTCCGCCAGCCGCTGCTCCATTTCGACGAGCACACGCGCTGCGTGGTTCAACTGCTGCGTCGTGATGTCCTGGAACTGGAGGTGCGTCGTGGCGGTGAACAGCTCATCGCGCAGCTCGTTGCGGATCGCGCGCCCCGCTTCCTTGTCGTCTTCGCACGCGTCGAGCTTGTCGACCAGCGCCTGGGCGCGATCGAGGCCGTCGAGGATGTCGGTGGCCGCGACTTCCGTGGCGGACGTGACTTCCTTGAGCTTGCTGTGCGTGGTCTCGAGTCGACCGATCGTCGCGGCTTCGATCGCGTTCCGGCTGTCCTTGAGCGAGGTCAGCAGCGCGCGGATCTCTTCCGTCGCCTTGTTCAGGATCGTGGGGAGCAGCACAATGGCCGGCCTCTTGTCGAAAGCACTGAGTTCATTCACGAGCGTCGCCACCGGCGCAGCCTCGGGGCTCAACCCGTCCTGCTGCTTGACTCGGGCGATCTCCGCGTCGACTAGACGCAGCGCCGCCTCCGAGTCGTGCAAGACGTCATCCACACGGTTCGTCATCGGTCACGCCGCCTTGGCCGTCAGCAACGCGTCGATCTTCTCCTTGAGCACCGGAGGAGTGAACGGCTTGACGATGTAGTTGTTGACCCCGCTCTCGAGGGCGAGGATGATGTCCTCGCGCACCGAGCGCGCCGTGACCATCAGAATCGGCACGTGCGCCGCGTCCGCACGCCCGCGCAGCGCCCGCGCGAGATCGGTCCCGGACATGTTCGGCATGTTCCAATCGGTGATGACCATCCCGATCGATCCGTCGAACTTGGCCAGCGCATCCGCACCGTCCTCCGCCTCGACGAAGTCGTTGTAGCCGATGCGCTGGAGCGAGTTCAGCACGATCCGGCGCATCGTGGCTGAATCGTCGACGACGAGGAACTTCATCGGTGTGCCCGTGAAAGAATGGACGGTTGCGAAGCCGGCGATCAGACGTCGCCGGACTTCAGGATGCGCTCAGCGACCTTGCCCGCCATATCGGCCGAGTTGTAGGCGCCTTCGAGAATCTTCTTCTTGATCTCGGCGGCACGCTCCGCCGAGAGCGTCGACTCGCTGCCCTGGGCTTCCGCCAGCTTGCGGGCTTCAGCCGAGATCGACACCGAGTCGCGCGGCGTGGTCCGCTGGGTGTCCACGTCCGCCGGCTTCTGGCGTGCCGGGGTCTGCCCAGCGTCGCGCACATCGCGCGTCAGGCTGGCAGGGGTGATCGGGGTGTTCGGTCCGTTGATCTTCATTGGTGGTACCTCCGTAAGTCGTATATCGGCAGCACGCCCGGGAACTTGAGTGTACTCGGGTGTGGAATACTCAGAATGTGATGTCCAGCGAGGATGTCGCAGCGGGACCGCGATCTGCGGTCCCGCCCGTTCCAATCCGTCGGCCTGCTGCCGGCGCCGCCCGCGCTCGTTCCGGCATCTGCCGAGCCACCGCGGCCCCGAGGGCCAGAATTCGTTCGCGGAGGGCGAAGTCAACCGCCTCGCGATGCTCGAGTTCCACGGTGGCGTCGCGCAGGGCGTCGCCGAAGGCTGGCGGTTCCGAGTCCGCGACCCGGTTCACGCCTGTCGGGGGCGTCGCCCCCATCTGCTCCCAGGCGTCGCGGAGGGCATCGCGCTGGGCCCGCAGCGCTTCGGCGCCGAGCCGGTCGCCAGCCTCGCGGGCGTCCAGCTCGGCCAGGAGCAAGGCGGCACAGCGCTCGAACAGCTGCATCCGGACCTCCGCACGCGACGACGCCCCCGACCCGGAATTCGGGTCGCGGGCGTCGCGGCGGGGTACAGGGAGGCGGTCCACCTTGAGGGGTATCGACCGCGGATCGCGAAACTTGAGCGCCGGTCAGCTGGCCCGGGCGCGGCGCGGGGCAACCTCTTCTGCCGCCTGAACCCAGGCGTCGTGCAGCGATTCGAGCATTCGCGCCATCCGCTCGACCTGCCCCTTGTTGCGCTTCCGGACGAGCCCGTGGAGCTCGGTGAGCACGAAGCTGTAGATCGATGCGAGATCGGAGGCGATACGCCCGCCCTTCTCGTGATCCAGCGTCATCAGCAGCTCACCAATGATGCGAGCGACCTTGTCCTGCTCCTTGGCGATCGCGGCGATGTCCTGGCTGTCGAAGCGGATCGCGAGACGGCGCAGGCTGGCGATGGCGTGCTCGTAGAGCAGCGGGACCAGCCATTCCTTGGAACGGCCGAGCACTTCGGCTTCGAGATACTTGGATGCGGATGCTGCGTAGGCCACGGGTCCTCCAGATCAGTTGGGCGTCGTCACGTCGGACGCCGCCATCAGACGTCTCACCGGAGCATCGGGCGCGTCAGCGAGGACTTGAGCGCACGATCTGCGTCGCGTACGCGTACGCCATCGCGCCGGACGACGAGCGGCCCAAATCCGCGAGCCGTTCACGCACGGCATCACGCTTGTGCTCGGCGTGCAGCAGCAGCTGCGCGTGCACGTCGAGCGCGCGCGTCGCCGCAGCCGCCAGCGCCTCGCGCCGCGCCGCGTGCCGCGCGCGATCCGCCGGCGGTGCCGCGTTGTAGCTGCGCTCGTACGTCTCGAGCGGCACCCGCAGGGCGGCCACGGTCCCTTCGATCGCTTCGACCGCACCTTCCAGCGTCGGGTGCGCGCTGGCGCCGTCGGTCGTGGCATCCACGACCAGCCGCGCCAGCACCCGTTCGACGCCGTCCGCGAGCCCGTCGAGCAGTTTGTGCGTCACCGATTGCTCCCGCGGAGGGCCGAGAGCGACGACGTCAGGGACGTGCTCTGCCGCTGCAACTGACTGACGACGCGCTCCATATCGGTGAACTGCTGGATATAGCGCTTGCGCAGTTCCTCGACGCGGTCCTGCGCGACCGTCTGACGCTGCGTCAGCCGAGTCACACGACCATCGATGCTCGAGAGCTGCACCGAGACCGGACCGTCGCCGATGCGGGTCAGCAGATCGGCTGTCGACTTGAGCGCGGTCCCGACGGTATCCATCAGCGTTGCGCCGTTCGTACCGTCGGTGAGCGCCTCGCGCAGAAGGGTGTCGTTCACCTGCACGAGCCCTTCGCGGTCCAGTGCGACACCAGCGACCGCCAACTGCGAGTAGTCACCGCTCGTCGTCGACGTCGTCCGCAACCCGGC